>JADLAC010000076.1 GCA_020848435.1 Burkholderiales bacterium
GCAGCGCATCCTGCACCCCGCCCCGATCCAGGGGCGTGGTGGCAGTGGCGGCACCGCGCAGCCCGGCGTGGCGGTTCGGGAACAGCAGCACGGGGTTTCGATGTAGGCACCAAAACCGTTGCAGCACGGTGCATCCTCTCAACCCGGGCTTACGCCGCCTGCCTCCGCGGGCGGCTCAGCTCGAACGTCCGGCGTCGTGGATGGGCTTGCGTCGACCCGTAGTCCGTGTTGTGGCAAGCTATCGCGTCTCTTGTAGCTTTTGGAGTCAGCTATGTCCCGCCCGCTCGAAGCCTTGGCAGAGGAAGTGCTGCAATTGCCCACCGACGCTCGATCGAAGTTGCTCGATCGAGTCGTTGCTAGCCTTGATGCCGATCGCAGGCGCGACGAAACATGGGACGCGCTAGCTGCTCGTCGCGATGCGGAGATTGAGTCCGGACAGGATACCGTTGTCCCAGGGCCGGAGGTGGTTGCGCGCCTGAGAGCTGAGTTGAAGTGAGTTACTCCCTTCATAGGGGCGCGGAACAAGACCTCACGAAAGCCTTCCGGTTCTATAGGCGCGAAGCCGGCAACGGGCTTGCTCGCCGATTCCTGGATGAATTCGAGCGCGTTATCAAGCTACTCGAAGAGTTTCCTGACATTGGCAAACCAACAGGAGAACACCGCCGGTCTTTTCCGCTCACGGGTTTTCCTTATTCCGTTATTTATCGGTACGTGAACGCCGAGATTCGGGTTCTCGTTGTACGCCATCAGAATCGAGACCCGGAGCACGGTGAGAAGCGTTCGTAGGTGATTCGTGAGCGTGACGACGCCCTTTCCTGCCGTTTTTGCGTACCGTCGTTGTCATCGCTCGAGCGGCATGGTTACATGCGGCATCACCGCTCATTCTTTCCATAACGAGCTGGAGGTTGCCAAGCGATGAATCCGGGATTCGAAGAGGTCATGGCCGTGCGCGGGCGCGGCATGCCCGCGCACGGCGAAGTGACGATCACGGGACGCGATCCGGTCTTTTCCGCGCGCTTCAGGATCGGCGAAGCGACCGCGAATATTCTCGCCGGCATCGGCGTCGCGGTAACCGACATTCACGAGCTCAAGACCGGCCGGCGCCAGAAGATCGCGATCGACGTGCGTCACGCCGCCGCGACCTGCCAGAGCTCGCGCTACTTGACGCAGCCTGCGGCGCAAGGCGGTTGGAAACCCGTGCCCCAGTCGCCGTCCATGCTGCATATGCGTTCCATCACCCAACCCTGGCGCTGCAAGGATGGCCGCTGGTACCTGCCGCATTTCAACTTACCGCATTTGCACGACCGCGTGATCGGCGTGCTCGGCTGCGAATCGAGCGCGGATGCCGTCGCCAAGGCGATCGCGCAATGGAATTCGCACGACCTCGAAGACGCGGTCGCGGCCGCGCGCGCCTGCGGCTCCATCGTGCGTTCCAACGCGGAATGGCTGGAGCACCCGCACGGCAGGATGCTCGCGGGCAGGCCGCTGGTCGAGATCACCAAGATCGGCGAGGGCGAGCCCACGCCTTTTCCCGCCGGCGAACGGCCGCTTGCCGGCATCAAGGCGCTCGACTTGACGCGCATCCTCGCGGGCCCGGTTGCGGCGCGTACCCTGGCCGAGAACGGTGCCGACGTGCTGATGGTCACTGCCGCGCACCTGCCGCAGGTGCCGGAGCACGTGATGGATACGAGCCACGGCAAGCGAAGCTGCTTTCTCGACTTCAACCGGACCGAAGACGTGGCGACGATCAAGCGGCTGGTCCGCGATGCCGATGTCTTCAGCCAGGGATATCGTCCCGGCATCATGGACAAGTACGGGCTCAGCCCCGAGCAACTGGCCGCGGAACGTCCCGGCATCATCTACCTGTCGATAAGCTGCTATGGCCATGGCGGTCCGTTCTCGAACCGCGGCGGCTGGGAGCAGATCGCCCAGTGCGCCACCGGTATCTGCCTCGACAACGGCGACGAACGCCCCAAGCTGCTGCCGGCCTCGGCCTGCGACTACACGACCGGTTACAACGGCGCCTACGGCGTCTTGTTGGCCCTCGCGCGGCGTGCGCGCGAAGGCGGTTCGTACCACGTTCGCGTGTCGCTATGCCGTTCGGGCATGTACATCTACAAGCAAGGTCACGTCGACTACCCGCGTCCGGACATGGGGCTCGAAAAGGCCGAGCTGGATGCCATCATGATCGAATCGCAAGGCGGCCACGGCGTGCTCAAGCATCTCGCCCCGGTGCTGAAGATGACCGAGACCAAGCCCTATTGGGACAAGCCCTCGCCGGTCCTGGGATCGAGCCGGCCGCATTGGCTGTAGTAGCTTGAAGCGCAGCGAGCGACGCAGCCGCTGCGGCGATCGCTGCGCTTCTCGCCCGCGACTTGCGGCGTGGTCTTCCACACCGCGAATCGCTTCGTGAGCGCCGCGGCCGTGGCCGAGAGCGTAGCGCGCGCGAGGCGCTCGCCCGTCTACGCCTCTGCCACCACCTTGTTGCGCAGCGTGCCGAGACCGGTGATGTCGATTTCGCACACATCGCCGGGCTTCATGTTGCGCGGCGAGCCGTCGGTGCCCATCCAGATCACGTCACCCGGGACGAGGGTGCAGTACCTGCTGACCTCGGCGATGTAAGTCTCGACGTCGTGGATCATGTTCGCCGTGGCGAAGCGGTCGACCTCTTCGCCGTTGAGGCGGATCACGGTGGTCATCGGGCGATAGTCGAGCCCGGTGACGATCCATGGTCCCATCGGCTTGAAGGTATCGGAGTTCTTCGCCCGCCACATGGTGCGGTCGCCGCGCTGCCAGGTGCGTTCGCTCACGTCGTTGCCGATGGTCCAGCCGAACACGTGGTCGAGCGCCTGGTCGCGAGCGATGTTCTTGCCTTGTTTGCCGATGACGGCGACCAGCTCGCCCTCGTACTGGAACATCTCGCCTGAATCCTTGGGCTTGATGATCGGATCGTCGTGCGCGCACAGCGCGTTGTTGGCGCGATAGCCGATGTCCGGTTTCTGCGGAAAGACGGGCTCGACGCCGCGGCGCTTGGCCGAGGCGATGATGTGCTCGCGATAGTTGATGCCGACGCAATAGAAGGTCGGCGGCACCACCGGCACCAGCAGCTTCACCGAAGAAAGCGCATGGCGCGCCGACACGACGCTATGCGCCCCCCACGGTGTGCCGTCCACGGCAATGACCGAATCATCCTCGATCCTGCCATAAGACACCTTGTCTCCCGCCTGGAACCGACACCATCTCGTGCTCATTGCGAATGTTCCTTTCCTGTCCGAGAACCGAAGCAGCGAGCCTGCGGTGGCTAGGTTACCTCGGAACGGCGATCATCGCTTGGCCCGCGTCGAGAGGCGCTTGCACTGGCCGATCCAGGCGCGCGAGGAGTGGCAGATATCGATACCGATCCGGCGGGCGCGGGGTCACGCTCGCAGCGGGAAGACTCGCGTACGCAGCGACCAGCTTACGGAAGAAACCGAGCCCGGTTTCCGCTACTGCCGTCGGCGTTGGTTGCTTCACGCGGCCGGCGCAACGACGCCAGGCGATCGAGCACGTCGGAAAGGCGCGAGGTATCCAGCGCATCGAGCGCGTTCTTTACCGTCAGCCCGAGCTCCGTATCGCCTTCGATGAGCAGCCGGCGAGCGAAGAACAGACTGTCGGGATCTTCCTTGCGCGTGGCCAACAGGCCGAAATCGTGCAGGCTCGCGCTGATGGTCACATCGGCGGCATCGTGCGAGAACCTGGGGCGGAAAACGCTGCCGTCGTACAGCAGCGTGAAGCGAAGACCGGCGTCGCGAACCACAATGCGAACCACCTTGCCGCGCAATTCCGGCGGGACTTCGCCACCCAGGCGGGCGCGGATACCGACATTGAGCGCGGCGGCCAGGGCGGTCGAGTGAGGAAACTGCGGCAGCCTGCCGACCAGTCTGCCCACCGGCTCGATGAGGCGCGTCCAGACAGCGGCGCTAGTCATGACGGGAGAGCTTCGAATACGCGATCGGCCCCCGCGCGGCCGTGCCAGTAGCCGTCGGAGAATTGCCGATCGGCCGGCGCGATCGGTTGCAGGCGCGGATCGCGCGCGTCCAGCGTCCCGTCCAGCACGCCGCGACACAGCGTGACGACATCGCCGGTGGCGTGCGCCTGCGGACTGATGCGCACCATGTCGACTTTCAAGTCGGCGAGCTGCGGCAACGCCGCGATGAGGTTGTACGTGCGCGCCGACTGCGTCTGCACGCCGTTGAACGCGAACAGCGGGGCGTCCTCCAGGGTACGCGCCGGCAGGCCATCGGCGTCATCCAGGCAGCGGAAACGGCAGTCGTCTTTCGGCAGGTTGTGCGCCCGCGCGGTGAAGCAGCGCGCGGAGAAGGCGAGCGGCAAGCGGCCGTAGATGAAGATCTCGGTTTGCAAGCCGCGCGGACGCGTCTGCTGCATCTGGGCGAGCAGCGCGCTCGAGGTGTCGACAGGCGCTACCCAGCGGAAGCCGCCGCTCTCGTGCAAGATGCCCAGGGCCGCCGCGTTGTAGACATTCAGATGCGGCCCGATGACGAACGGCACCCCGGCGGCGCTCGCGACATGCACACCGCTCATGTCGTTGGCTTCCAGCGGAAAACGCGCGTCGGCCGCGATTCGCCGTAGCAGCCGCAGGTCGGTTTCCGATTCGGGCAGCGCGAGCGTCGACAGGACGACTTCCTTGCCGGCGGCGCTCAACCGTGCGGCCATCTCCATCCAATCGGACAGGCGAAGCTCGTGCCGGCGCGAGCAGACGACCTCGCCGAGGTACACCGTATCCACGGGCCACTGCGCGACCTCGGCGTAGAACGCCTCGACCCGCGCTTTCGGCCAGTAGTAGAGCAGGGGACCGAGCGCGAGCTTCATGGTCATCGCCACGGCCGATCATACGGGCCGAGCGTGACCTGCTGGCCCTCGGAGCAGCGATCGAGCGGGACGCGCCATTCACCGGCGACGCGGAAATGGCCGGGATCGCGCTCGCAGGCGTCCATGGCCTGACGGAACACGCGCGTCACCGCGGCGACGTAAGCGGGACCGCGTTGCCGCCCCTCGATCTTGATCGCCGCCACACCGATGCGTTGGAGCTGCGGCAGGAGCTCGAGCGTATTGAGACTGGAGGGCGCCTCGATCGCGTAATAAGGCTCCCCGCCCACCCGGTAACGGCCCTTGCACAAGGTCGGATACGCGGCCTTCTCGCCATCGCCGTAGCGATCCACCAAGACGCCGTTCAAGCGCGATTCCAGGCCCGCGGGGGTCTGCTGCCAACGCACTGCCTTGGCCGGCGAACACGCACCGTGGAGGTTGGGACCCTCGCCGGTCACATAGGACGACAATGAGCAGCGGCCCTCCGCCATCACGCACAGGCTGCCGAAGCCGAACACCTCGACCTCGGCATCGCAGCGCTCGATCAGCCGCTGCACCTGCGATAACGTCAAGACGCGCGGCAGCACAGCACGCGCGACGTTGAACCGCCGCACGTAGAAGTTGATGGCCTCGTAGCTCGTGGCCGAGCCCTGTACCGACAAGTGTATGCGCAGCCGCGGGTGCTCGCGCGCGGCGTAGGCCATGAGACCGAGATCGGCGACGATCACCGCATCGACGCCCAGCGCGGCGGCCTGGTCGATGGCCGCGCACCAACGCTCCCAGTTATCGGGCTGCGGGTAGGTATTCACCGCCACGAAGACCTTGGCGCCCTTCGAATGCGCATAGCGCACCCCGGAGACCAAGTCCTCCGGGCCGAAATTCAAGCCGGCGAAATTGCGCGCGTTGGTTTGATCGCGCAGGCCGGTGTAGACACAATCGGCGCCGTTATCGACCGCGACCTTGAGCGCCTGCAAAGTGCCGGCCGGACACACCAGTTCCATTCAGTTCCCTGACCTCCCGCATATGCCGCGCTGCGCCGCTCGGCGATCCCCCGCACGCCTGCCTTGCTCCCGCGACCCGCGACCCGCGACCCGCAGCCCGCAGCCCGCAGCCCGCAGCCCGCAGCCCGCAGCCCGC
>JADLAC010000077.1 GCA_020848435.1 Burkholderiales bacterium
CAGAATAGATCAAAATCAATCGATCTCAGAGAACTTGAAAAAATATTCTTCTTTTATTTTCAATGCCACAATAAGCTACAACTACCTCGGTTAACCCCACTACCTCTGGCTACGAACCAGGGGGTCGTGGGTTCGAATCCTGCCGGGCGCGCCAGTCATTCACGAAGCTGGGCACTTCACCCAGCTTCTTTTCTCGCATGAAGCCGATTGCGTCCGCGAGCCGCCCGTGGCTGCCGCGGACGACCAGCTCGTTCCCGTCGAGCTTGATCTCATCGACCAAGAGCATCCCTCGACGTTCCGGTTGATCCGGCTGGTGCACTTGTAGTAGCGGGCTTGCTCGATCGGACCATCGCGCGGCTGATGGAGCTGCTCACCCGAAAGGGCTATCTCATCGAAGAGCAAGAGATGAGCTACCTGGCGGATATCGACGCCGGCGTCGCTGCAAGTGGCCGCGCGTGCACTCATCGCATCCCCCTTTGGCCCGCGCGCCGCACAGACGATGCTGAGCCTGCGCACCGTGGCCAGCCGACGCCTTGGCCGCCGGCGGCACACGATTTACCTCCGCTTACACCAACTGCCCGATCTGCGTTCCGGGGCGTGCCGCCGTCGCGACCGGACAATATGTGCACAAGGCCCGCTGCTGGGACAACGCCATCGCCTATCGCGGCGATCCCCCGACCTGGGGCCATCGTCTGATGGCGCTCGGTCTGTCAGTTGCCTGCAAGCTTCTTCACCTACGATATGCGCATAGGCAGGCCGATCAGGTCCGCTCCGCTCGTGAGGAAGAGGAGCTCGGATGTCCACAGCGCTTCAATCGGCGATTGCGCTGCCATCGGCCCCGCCGATGCGCATACCGGTGCCCGGGCGCGGGTACCGCGTGCTGATCGGCAGCACGATCCTGCTCGGTCTCACGCTCGTGCTTTATCTGACGCTGAACGGCGAGCTGTTCCGTCCCGCGCGCGAGGCTTTGGAGGCGGGCGACTTCTTCGCCTCCATCCTCAAGCCGAGCCTGCTGTGGGCAACGATGGGCTTGCTGATGCTCACGGTGCGCACCCTGCTCTGGTTCTGGTACCGGCCGCGCGCCGCGGCTTCCTTCGACGAAGCGCCGCAGCTCACCGTGATTATCCCGGCGTACAACGAAGGCGCCATGGTCGAGCACTCGATCGAATCCGTCGCCCGCGCGCGCTATCCGCGCGAGCGCCTGGAGATCCTCGTGGTGGACGACGGCAGCACCGACGATACCTGGAGCTACATCCAACGCGCGGCAGCCCGCCACCGCGGCCTCGTCACGACGCTTCGACTGACGCACAATCAGGGCAAGCGCGCCGCCTTGGCCGAAGGCTTCCGGCGCGCCCGCGGCTCGGTGCTGGTCACGATCGATTCCGACAGCGTCATCGAAGCCGATACCCTGCTGGCGCTGGCCGGGCCGTTTCGCGATCCCAAGATCGGCGCAGTCGCGGGCAAAGTGGCGGCATACAACCGGGATAAGGGCTGGCTGCCGCGCATGCTGCATGTGCGCTTCATCCTCTCGTTCGACTTTCAGCGCAGTGTGCAATCGACCTATGGCACCGTTTACTGCTGCCCGGGGGCGCTCGCCGGTTATCGCGCCGGGGTCGTGCGCGAGCTGCTCGACGGCTGGCTGAACCAGCGCTTCCTCGGTGCGCGCTGCACGTTCGGCGAGGACCGCGCGCTTACCAACGCCATCATCGAGCGCGGTTTCGACACCGTTTACCAGGCGAACGCGGTGGTCCACACGGTCGTGCCTGAAACGTACTCGAAGCTGTGCAAGATGTACCTGCGCTGGGATCGCAGCTACGTGCGCGAGGAGCTGCGCTTCGCCCGCATCGTCTGGAAGCGACCGCTCGTGCCGATGCTGCTTGCGCTCATGGAAAAAACCATCACCAATCTGCGCTATCCCGTGGCGTGGCTCGCCAGCATTCTGCTGGTCACGCGAGTATTCGCGAACCCCTTGAGCCTGGTGCGCGTGCTGGTCGCCATCGGTATCGGCTCGTCGTTTTACATGCTGTATTACCTCTACAGCGAGCGGTCGATGCGCTTCGTTCACGGCATCGTGTATTCGTATTTCGCCTTCTTCGCCTTGTGGTGGATCTTTCCCTACGCCATGCTGACGGCGAGAGCCCGCGGCTGGCTCACGCGCTGAATCCGCTTATCGTCGGCCTCGCGAGGCGGCGTGTTCAGCGTCAAGGAAGCACGAGCCGCGCGAGCTCGGACTTTGGCTGCGCCAGACGCTCGATCACGACGTCGACGACCGACGGGGAAAGCCCGCGCAGGACAGCAGCAACGAACTTGCGGGTATCCTCGTCGTAGCGTTCATACCCTCGAGCGTCGGCTGTATCGGGCGGCGCAGGAAGAGATCGAGACTCTCCTCGCACCTGCCTGGCCGACAACGCCCGCCACGCCAACCCCTGGGCCGCACAGCACTACGCCCGCGCCAGGGCTCGCGGCTGCGACCACCCCCATGCCATCCGTATCCTCGCTCGTGCCTGGGTGCGCATAATCTGGCGAGCTTGGCAGGACCACAAACCCCACGACCCCGCCCTGCATCGCGGCGCGATCGCTCTCAACGCACAGGGAGGTTGACACAGGGTGTCTCATGGCTCCAGGACGAGCGCGGCGATTCCGGTTCCGGTGTAGCTGGGGGTCGTCGGTCCATGGCTTGCCATCCTGCAGTGAATGCGCAGCAGCGCGCCGGAACAGGCACATGCCATGCCCGACGACACCCGCGGTCGATGCGCGCGCGTTTGGTTATCATCGATTGCGCGCTCCGTGTAAAGGTTCTGAATCGATCCATGCCAGATTTCGATGCGCTTCTCTTGGCGCGTATCCAGTTCGCCTTCACGATCGCTTTCCATATCGTCTTCCCGGCGCTGACGATCGGCCTGGCGAGCTATCTAGCCGTGCTCGAAGGCGCCTGGCTCGCAACCAGGAACGACGTCTATCGCGATCTCTACCACTTCTGGTTGAAGGTCTTCGCGGTCGCCTTCGGCATGGGTGTCGTGTCGGGCATCGTGATGGCATACCAGTTCGGAACCAACTGGAGCGAGTTCTCGCGCGTGGGCGGCGGCATCGTCGGTCCGCTGCTCGCCTACGAGGTTCTGACCGCATTCTTTCTCGAAGCCGGCTTCCTCGGCGTGATGCTGTTCGGCTGGAACCGTGTGGGCCCGGGCCTGCACTTTCTGTCGACCCTCATGGTGGCGTTGGGAACGGTGGTTTCGGCGTTCTGGATCCTCGCCTCGAACAGCTGGATGCATACGCCGCAGGGCCACGAGGTCGTGAACGGGGTGGTCGTTCCGGTCGATTGGCTGCAGGTCATCTTCAATCCTTCCTTCCCCTACCGGTTCGCGCACATGGTGACTGCCGCGTATCTCGCCACGGCGCTGGTCGTGGGCGCTGCCGCAGCGGGGCATCTTCTCCGCGGCGACGATACCGCACCGGTGCGCAAGATGTTCTCCATGGCGATGTGGATGATCTTCTTCACCGCGCCCATCCAGGCCTTGATCGGCGACTTCCATGGCATCAATACCCTCCAGCATCAGCCGGCCAAGCTCGCTGCCATGGAAGGCCATTGGGAGAATCGGCCGCGAGAGGGCGTGCCCCTCATCCTGGTCGGCTGGCCGGACATGGCGCGCGAGCAGACACGCTTCGCGTTGGAGATTCCCCGGCTCGGAAGCCTCATCCTCACGCATAGCTGGGATGGTCAGTTTCCTGGGCTGAAGGATTTTCCGCCCGAGGATCGACCCAACTCGACCATCGTGTTCTGGACCTTCCGTCTAATGGTGGGCTTGGGGCTGCTCATGATCGCGCTCGGGATCTGGGGCGCGATCCTGCGCCGGGGCGAGCGGCTGTACCGATCGCGCGCCCTGCTGCGCTTCGCGAGCTGGATGGGCAGCGCCGGGCTCATCGCAATCCTCGCCGGCTGGTTCACCACCGAGATCGGGCGCCAGCCCTGGCTCGTGCATGGCTTGATGCGAACAGCCGAGGGCGTATCGGCGCACAGCGCCGCGCAAGTCGGTCTCACGCTCGTCCTGTTCGTCGTCGTCTATTTCGTGGTATTCGGCGCGGGTACGGTCTACGCGCTGCGGCTCATGCGTCGCGCGCCCGCCCTGCACGAAGGCGAGGTGCCCGTGCTGGGTGGCCCGGGCCAGCCGCGCCAGGCGATGCGGCCGCTCTCGGCCGCGAGCGAAGAACCGGATGCGCCGCCACCGCACCACAACCGCATGGAGGCTAGGTGATGGACCTGCCACTCGCCTGGGCCATCGTCATCCTGTTCGGCATCATGATGTACGTCGTGATGGACGGATTCGACCTCGGCATCGGCATTCTCTTTCCCTTCTTTTCGGCGAGGGACGATCGCGACGTGATGATGAACACGGTCGCGCCCATCTGGGACGGCAACGAGACCTGGCTCGTGCTGGGCGGCGCGGGGCTGATCGCCGCCTTTCCGCTCGCCTATTCAGTGATCCTGAGCGCGTTCTACCTGCCCCTCATCCTCATGCTGATCGGGCTCGTCTTCCGCGGCGTGGCGTTCGAGTTCCGCTTCAAGGCCGAGCCTGGCCGGCGGCGGCTTTGGGACAAGTCATTCGCGGCCGGCTCGTTCGTCGCCGCGTTCTTTCAGGGCGTGACGCTGGGCGGTTTCGTGCAGGGCGTGCCCGTGCGCGACAACGCCTACGCCGGAGGTGCGCTCGACTGGTTCACGCCGTTCGCCATATTCTCCGGCTTCGGCGTTTGCGTCGCGTATGCGCTGCTCGGGAGCACCTGGCTCGTGATGAAGACCGAGGGCCCGCTGCAGGTGCAGATGCGAGCGATTGCGCGCCGTCTCGTCTGGGCGCTGCTCGCTTTCATCGTCGGCATCAGCGTCTGGACGCCGCTCGTCGAGGCGTCGATTGCACGGCGCTGGTTCAGCTTCCCGAACCTGCTGTGGTTGTCGCCCGTGCCCCTGCTGGTTGCAGCGACGACGCACCTGCTGCTGCGCGAGCTGGGCCGCAATGCCCACGCAAGCCCGTTTGTACTGACGCTCGCCATGGTCTTCCTCGGCTACCTCGGCCTCGGCATCAGCATCTGGCCCAACGTGGTCCCCTACCAGGTGTCGATCTGGGATGCCGCGGGACCTGCGCCCAGCATGGGCTTCGCCCTGGTTGGGACACTCTTCATCGTGCCGATCGTTCTCTTCTACACCGGCTGGAGCTATTGGGTGTTCCGCGGCAAGGTGCGCTCCGGCGGGGGCTATCATTAGCGAGGCTGCATCGCGTGCCTGACCGCGCCCTCCCTCACCCTCACCCCCGCCGCCGCCCTCGCAGGGCGCGCACCGGCATGCCGGCCGATGCCGTTGGGCCGGCGCGGACCATGATCCGCGAATCCACAGCCTCACCCCGGAGGCAGAGGGGAGACGATACGGGGCCGGACCGACGGTCGTACCGCAGCTGGGGGTGGCGCTTCGCGTGGCTGGCGGGCCTGTGGATCACGGGGGTCGCGGCGATGGGGCTGATCGCCCTGCTGCTGCGGCTGGTCATGCGGCTTGCCGGTCTGTCTTCCTGACGGCATCCGATGCGCGTTTGGCGAGCTGCGGCGGTGCACGTCGGTCATCCCCGCATGAGCTCATGCGAAGCAGCGTCTGCGCGCATTCGCGTCAGCCATCGCTTGAAGTCGCAGTAGGAACCGATGAAGCGCCGACGGTAGGCGTCGGTGCTCGCGAAATGGCCTTTGTTGAGCGCTGCGGCGCGATAGATGCGCAGGGTGCGACGCACCCAGGCGAGCGTCGGGGCGAGACCGTCGCGACGAAGCAGAAACTCGATGCGAAGCCCTTCGTGGGTCATCGAGCGGCTCGCCGCCATTGCATACGGCAGGTCTCGTATCGCGAGTTCCTCTTGCTCGACCTTCTCGCACCAGCGCGAAAGACAATCATGCCCGCAGAAATGCCATAGATAGTCGGCACCTTCGAGCGCTGTCGCAGTGCTGGCCGGAACCTGGGCGCCGCACGCTCCGCATTCGATCAAAGTGTCGACAGCGTGTTGAGACAATCGCGCGCCGGGGTGAAGCTCGCAGCTCGTCGTGGGATCGGGCTCAGGGCGTGTTCTGGTCATGACAGAGCTCGGCGGATTCAGCGATCACATCGCGGCCTTGGTTCATCGTCAGCCTGATTTTCTCGATCGCTCGCGAAGGGCTCAGGCCACGCGGGCAAACCTCAGTGCAGCTCATGATCGTCCGGCAACCGAACAGTCGAAAAGGGTCGTTCAAGCCGCTTATCGGCGTGACGCAGGCCAATCCGTTGCGGCCGTTGATATCCATCGCGTCGGAGCCGCACGCCCCTTCGCGGCACGATCGACGCAAGGTGAGCGGATCATCTACAGCCTCGAGGCGCACCAGGACATCGAGCAGCAGTCGGTCGCTTGGATCCGGCTCGAGGTCATAGTCCTGCATGTCCGGTTGCGGGTCGCTTGTCGGAGTCCTTGCCGGCATCGGCGTGAGTCGCATCGCCCGACGACTTGCCGCCCTTGTCCGCGCTCTTGCGCTCGGGCGCCTCGCCGGTATCCGATTCCGCGGGTGTCTTGCCGGGTGCGGTGGTGACCGCCGCGGTGGGCTGCTCATCCAGTGGCGTTGCCTTGACGGTCACGCCCTTCGCCTTCATCGCGGCGATGTAGCGCTCGGCGACCCGGTCTTGCGCGCGACGGGTCGCGGCCTCGTGCGCGGCTGCAGCCTGCTTCGCCCTCTCCTTCGCCTGCGCCGCCTTCGCTGCCTCTTCCGGCGTCGGCGGCGGCAGCTTGGCCACGGTGATGCCGCTCGCGGCCATCAGCAATGCGGCTGCGATCGTCATGCGAACAGAGCTCATCGCGACTCCTTCTGCGGTTCGATCAGGCCGCGCCGCGCCCAGGCTCGACGACCTTCACGGGTCTGTCGCCATGCGAAGCCTTGCCGCTCATCACGTCTTCATACCAGATGCGGTGATGCTGTTTCGCCCACGACTCGTCGACGTAACCGTGGCGCATCGCGTCATATGCACCACGCATGCCCACGGTGCCGAGATAGATGTGGAAGGCGAGCAGGATGACACCGCCGATACCGGCGACCATGTGAATCCCGTTTGCGATCTGCATCGTCTGGCGGGTCTGGTCGAAATTCGGAAAATCCAGGATGAGCCCCGTGATCGCCGCGGTGATGCCGACCGCCACGAGCATCAGCCAGAATAGGATCTTCTGCCCGGCATTGGCTTTGCCCGACGGCACCTCGGAGCGCCCCGTGCGGTCCATCATGCCGCCGAAGCGCTTGATCCAGGGCCAGTCGTAGGACTTGAACAGATTGCTCTTCAGGAACATCACGATCATTATCGGCAGCAACACGACGAACACCGGGCCGACGAAGTTGTGCAGGATCTTCGCCGCCATCGCGACCACGGAGAACACGCTGTAGCCGAACACGGGCAGCAGCACGTTCTTGCCGAACGTGATGATCAAGCCGGTGACACCCAGGGTCGTGAAAGCGATCGCGAGCGTCCAGTGCATGATGCGCTGCGCCCGGGTAAAGCGCTCGATGCGCCGCCCCGTCGGCGGCTCGGTCAGCTCGATCGGTCCGCGCCATAGATAGAAGCCAAGGATGCCGAGCAGTGCGAGCGCGAACACGAACCCGCCGGTGGTTGCCATCGGCACCCGGGCCGCGCGCCAGGTCTGGCCTTCGGACTGGATGAGCACATCGGTCTCGCGGCCGCGCACGGCGCTCACCTTGGGCTCGCCGTAGCGCACGTCGCGCCATACCGGCGCGTCGTTGCCCGGTTGTGTGCGCTGGCGCTGCTGCTGCGCGCGTGCGCGCTGCGCGTCCTCGGGATTCAGCGCAGGGGTCTGTGCGACCGCGGCGCCTGCAAGCGAGAGCGTCGCAACCCATACTGCGGCCGCGGACAGGATCGAGCTGTTTCGCATGGGGGCCCTCCGCACTTGCCGTCAGTCGATCCGGTTGTACTCGTTCTGGTTCTGCGCCCGCGTTCGCATTGCGTTTTCGTATTTCATGACGTCGCCGCCGAACGGCGCGGCCATGTACGGCGGCGTGTCCGGCTTGCCACGATAGCGGCCATCCTCGTAATGTGCGGTCTGCTCACGCTCGCCGCATCCCGCAAGGCCGAGCAGGCCGGCACCCGTGCTGGCGATCAGCAGTGACGTCAGGATCCGGCGCATCATGACTTGCCTCCGTTGCCGTTCGCCGGCGCCTTCGGTCCGGGCTTGTCCTGCGGCCGGGGCGCACTGGGCTTGCCTTCCGGCCGGCCGTACGCGGTCGCCCAGCCCCAGACTTCGGAGCCCTTGCCGCGCGCCATGGCCCGCTGGCGATAGATGTCCGCGAGCACGTCGCCATCGCCGCCGAGCAGCGCCTTGGTGGAGCACATCTCGGCGCAGGCCGGAAGCTTGCCCTCGGCCAAGCGGTTGCGGCCGTACTTCTGGAACTCGGCTTCCGAGCCGTCGGGCTCCGGCCCGCCGGCGCAGAACGTGCACTTGTCCATCTTGCCGCGCAAACCGAAAGCACCGTCCTGCGGAAATTGCGGCGCGCCGAACGGACAGGCGTAGAAGCAATAGCCGCAGCCGATGCACAAATCCTTGTCGTGCAGCACCACGCCATCGGCGGTCTTGTAGAAGCAGTCGACCGGGCACACGGCCATGCAGGGCGCATCGGAGCAGTGCATGCACGCGGCCGAGATCGAGCGCTCGCCCGGAACACCGTCGTTCAGCGTCACCACCCGGCGCCGGTTGACGCCCCACGGGATATTGTGTTCCTGCTTGCAGGCGACGACGCAGCTGTTGCATTCGATGCAACGCTCCGCATCACAGATGAACTTCATGCGGGCCATGACGTTCTCCTAGGCGCTCATCTTTTCGATCTGGCAAAGCGTCGTCTTGGTCTCCTGCATCATCGTCACCGAGTCGTAGCCATAGGTGGTGGCGGTGTTCACGGCCTCGCCGCGCACGATCGGGTGCGCACCCTCGGGGTAGTACTCCAGCATGTCCTTACCCATCCACCAACCCGAGAAGTGGAATGGCATGAAAGTCGTACCGGCGCCCACCCGGTCGGTCACCTGCGCTTTCACTTTGAGCTGTGCCCCGGTCGGCGTCGTCACCCATACGTATTCGTCGTGGCGCACGCCGCGATCGTTCGCGTCCTTCGGGTTGATCTCGACGAAGCATTCCTGCTTGAGCTCGGCGAGCCACGGGTTCGATCGCGTCTCCTCGCCCCCGCCCTCGTACTCCACCAGCCGTCCGCTGGTGAGCACGAGCGGGAATTGCTGCGAGATGTTCTTGTTCTTCTCCTGCACCGACTTGTACAGCGTCGGCAGGCGCCAGAACGCCTTCTTGTCGTCGTGGGTCGGATATTTCTCGATCAGATCCGGACGCGGAGAGTACAGCGGCTCGCGATGCTGCGGTATGGCATCGGGGAAGTTCCATACCAGCGCGCGCGCCTTCGCATTGCCGAACGGATGGCAGCCGTGGATCATCGCCACGCGCTGGATGCCGCCGGAGAGATCGGTCTTCCAGTTCTTGCCCTCGGCCGCCTTCTTTTCCGCCTCGGTAAGATCCTCCCACCAGCCGAGCTTCTTCAGCAGCACGTGGTCGAACTCCGGGTAACCGGTCGTGAGCTCGCTGCCCTTTGGATACGAGCCGTCCTCGGCGAGCAGGTTGACGCCGTCGCGCTCGACGCCGAAATTGGCGCGGAAGCAGCCGCCGCCCTGCATGACCGATTTCGATTGGTCGTACAGATTGGGCGAGCCCGGGTGCTTCAGCTCCGGCGTGCCGTAGCAGGGCCACGGCAGGCCGTAGTAATCGCCGTCGCAGGGACCGCCGTTCGCGCGCAGAGTCTTCACGTCGAACGTGTGCTGGTTCTTCATGTGCAGCTTGAGCCGTTCGGGCGACTGTCCGGTATAGCCGATCGTCCAGTTGGCGCGATTCAACTCCTTTAGGATCGACTCGGGCGAAGGCTCTTCCATCTTGGCGTCGCCGTCGGGCTTTACCATGTCATAGTTCTTCAGCATCTGCTCGCCGAAGCCGAGCTTTCTCGCGAACGCGGCCATCAGCGCCTGATCGGTCTGGGATTCGAACAGCGGCCGGATCACGCGCTCGCGCCACTGTAGCGAGCGGTTGGACGCAGTCACCGACCCGGAGGTCTCGAACTGGGTGCAGGCCGGCAGCAGGTAGACGCCGTCCTTGCGCACCATGGCAGCCATCGCCGCGGTCGCCGACGGATACGGATCGATGACGACGATCATGTCGAGCTTCTTCATCGCCTCGACCATTTCCTTGCCGCGGCTCTGGCTGTTGGGGGCATGGCCCCAGAACACGATCGCGCGCAGGTTGGACGGCTGATCGATATGTTCGTTTTGTTCCAGCACCCCGTCGATCCAGCGCGAAACCGTAAGGCCCGGCTTTTCCATCATGCCCGGCGCGAACTGCTGCTGCATCCACTCGTAGGGAACGTTCCAGACCGCCGCGTAGTGTTTCCACGAACCGGCCGAAACGCCGTAGTACCCCGGCAGCGAATCCGGGTTCGGTCCAACGTCGGTTGCGCCCTGCACGTTGTCGTGGCCGCGGAAGATATTGGCGCCCCCGCCCGAGACGCCGATGTTGCCCAGTGCGAGTTGCACGATGCAGGACGCGCGCACCATGGCGTTGCCGATCGTATGCTGCGTCTGGCCCATGCACCACACCAGCGTCGAAGGACGGTTCTTCGCCATCATCTCGGCGACCTGACGCACCTGGGCTTCGGGCACGCCGCAGACCTCGGTGACCTTGTCGGGCGTCCATTTTGCCATCACGTCCTCGCGCACCTTGTCCATCCCGTAGACGCGGTCGTTGATGTACTGCTTGTCTTCCCAGCCGTTGTCGAAGATGTGATACAGCACGCCGAACAGGAAGGCGACGTCGGTCCCGGAGCGCAGGCGCACGTAGACATCGGCGTGCGCCGCGGTGCGGGTGAAGCGCGGGTCGACCACGATCATCTTGGCGCCCGTTTCCTTGGCGTGCAGCATGTGCAGCATCGAAACCGGATGCGCCTCGGCGGCATTGGAGCCGATATACAACGCGCACTTGGTGTTGTTCATGTCGTTGTACGAGTTGGTCATCGCGCCGTAGCCCCAGGTATTGGCCACCCCGGCGACGGTGGTCGAGTGGCAGATGCGCGCCTGGTGGTCGCAGTTGTTGCTGCCGAAGAACGAGACGAACTTGCGCAGCAGATACGACTGCTCGTTGCTGTGCTTGGAGCTGCCCACCCAGTAGATGGAATCGGGGCCGGCTTCCTTCTTCAGCGCGAGGATCTTGTCGCCGACCTCGTTGATCGCCTGGTCCCATGTGATCTTCTGGTACTTGCCGCCGACCAGCTTCATCGGGGACTTCAGGCGAAACTCGCCATGACCGTGCTCACGCACGGATGCGCCCTTCACGCAATGAGCGCCGAGGTTCAGCGGCGAATCGAACACCGGCTCGTGCCGCACCCAGACCCCGTTCTCGACCACCGCGTCGATCGAGCAGCCGACCGAGCAGTGGGTGCAGACCGTGCGGTGCACCTCGCGCTTGACGGCCTCGGCGGCATTGGCGACCGGGGCCGTCTGCATCGTGCCGTACGGAAGCTGGCTCGCGAACGCGCCCGCGCCGGCAACGAGGCCCGAGCGCTTGAGAAACATCCGCCGATCCATGGTCGGGACTTTCGCCGTGCTCAGCCGGCGCAGCCGCGGGCTCGCACCGGCTGCACCCGCGTTCTTCCTGGTCAGCATGGCTTGGCCTTCCTCAGAATTTGGCGCTGCGATAGTAATCGCGCACGTGCTGGGTTTCGCGATAGCCCGATGACTTCTCCCCCGGCGCTGTCTCGGCGAGCGCCACCGTGCCGCTCGCGGCAGGCACACCGGCAGCCGCCACAGCGGCGCTGCTGGCTCCGAGCGAAAGCAGGAAGCGGCGTCGCTTGCGGTCCGGTTCGGCGGCGGCGCGCTCGGCCTTGGCGGGAATCGGGCTCGTTGCTGAGCTTGGCTCGCCCATGGTCACCTCCGTTGCACGTGTAGGTTGCGCACCCAGGCGCAGTGGCCTGGGTATTACTCGATATCGAACGATTCGCGTTCGAGCGCCAAGAACGATGCCGTAAACTCCGCCACAGGGCGATAGTAATTCGCCCCGACGTGAGCACATATCGCACCCGTGCAGCGTTCGAACCAAGAGTCGATGTAGGCGCCAAAAAAACGCCGCTGCTCGCCGAGCTCCCCCGGTGCGCGCTCGGGAGCTCCCGCGATCAGCAGGCGCATCGTCTCGCACAGCGCGCAGAGGTGATCCTCCAGCACGCTGACGTGTGCTGCGCGCTGCAGCCCGAGCAAGGCAAGCGCCTTGCGCAATTCCGCCAACGGCTTTTCCATCATGAACCCGCTGAGCCAGTGCGAGGCGTGCAGGTTGACTTCGGACTTGCCGACACCGATGAAGAGGTCGATGTATTCCTGCCGCGCTGCTTCGGCCTCCACGAGGCTGCTCGCGGCGCGTAGGTTGTCCCACGTATCGCCGAGCCGGAGCGCCTTGCTGCCGGCTCTATCCAGGAACATCGGCGGCCCGAGCGGCGCTGCCGCCGCAATCGCCTGTAGCAACCCCCGATCGGGTCCATCGGCGTAGAGACGCGCCAGCAGCGCGTAGAAGTCGGCTCGCGTTTGATCTTCCGGCAGCAGCGCATGCGGTAAGACTTGCCGGTTGCCGGAAATGTGGGCGATCTCAGACATCGCGGATATCCATCCCGCCTCCTTGCTTCATCATGTCGATGACGCGGCAGTCGGCGCACATCTTGAGCCGCTCCAGGGCGCCCGGCTCGGCGAACATGGCGTGACCGGCGAGCCTCGATAGCATCGTGCCGATCAGCTTCTCGGTGCCGAGCGCCTTGCCGCACGCGATGCAGTTGAAGATCGCCGCCTCGTGCAAGACGCGGGCCTGTTTGGCTTGCGCACCGAGCGCAAGCCGCGGCTCGAGCCGGATCGCATTCTCCGGACAGGTCGCAACGCACAGCCCGCATTGCACGCAATTGCGCTCGATGAATCGCAGTTGCGGCTTCTGCGCGTTGTCGAGCAACGCGCTCGACGGGCAACTGCCCATGCAGGCGAGGCACAGCGTGCACGCATCGCGCTCGACCTCGATCGAGCCGAACGGGGAGCCGGCCGGCAACGCGATTCGTTCGGGCGCGTCCGGCGCATGCTTCGCAAGATGCTCGATCGCCATGAATACGCTCGTGCGCTTGTCGCTGCCGGCGGCGAATGTGGCAGGCGTGGCAACGCAGCGTGCGGGCGGCCAATCCCATAGCGCGCGATCGAGCGCCGCCGGATCGCCGCCTTCGAACATGCGCAGGTGCGGCCCGTCGTAGCCCAGGCCTTGCAAGATCGTTTCCGCGATTGCCATCTGCGCCTGGAGCGCCTCCCGGTAGGCGGGCGCTTCGTCACCGGTGAGAAGGCAAGCGACCTGGCTCGCACCGTATGCCAATGCCACGAGCCAGATATCGAGCCCCGCCGAGGCGACGTGGTGCAGTTCCAGCGGGATGCAACGCGCGGGCAGGCCGCGATGGCGTCGCGCAAGGCGCGAGAGCGCCGGCCGTCCCGCTTCCGCGTGCAGCAGCAGGCATGCGTCGCGGCCACCGGCGGCGGCATACGTCTCAAGCAGCGTGCGCATGCGTCGCGCCGTGTCGGCGACGGACGGATAGGCGTATGTCATGGCACCCGACGGGCATACGGTGGCACAGGCGCCGCAGCCCATGCACAGATGCGGCTCGACCTCGACGTGATCGCCGTGCGCTCGGATCGCTTCGGTCGAGCACACGTCGGTGCAGCGCGAACACCCCGGTTTCTTCGACCGACTGTGTGCGCAGGTCGCGGCGTTGTACGCGAAGTACTTCGGCTTATCGAACTCACCGGTCAGCGTGGGGAGCTGCGCCACGGCCTGCGCCTGCGCGATCGGGTCCGCACCCGGCGCGAAATAACCTTGCGGCGGCTGATGCATTCGTAGCTGCGGCGCGCGCTGCAGGTCGAGCACCAGATCGAAGCGCTCCTTGCGCTGCAGCTCGCGACGTTCGAAGTCGATGGCGCCGACAACGCCGCAAGCCGAGACACAAGCCCGGTGCGAGTGGCAGCGCTCGAGATCGACTTGGTAGCTCCAGTCGATCGCGTTCTCCGGGCAGGCGTGGATGCAGGCGTTGCAGCGCGTGCACAGGTCGAGGTCGATGGGGTTTTGCTGCGCCCACTGGACTTCGAAGGCGCCGAGCCAGCCGCTGATGCGCACGAGCTTGCCCGAGAAGATGGCGAAGTTGCGCTCGGCCGGCAGTTCGGACGTTGAGCTGCTGCCGGTCGCCAACACCGTGACACCGAGCTGGGCAGCGAGCACGTTCGCCCAGTGCAGCGCTGCGTCCAGCGGTCCCACGATCAGGAGCTGACCTTCCGAGTTGTACGAGACGGCGGGAACCGGATCCGGATCGGGCAAACCCGCCGCAGCCAGCAACGCCGCGATCTTGGGCGTGGCCGCTCTCGCCTGCGCCGACCAGCCGCCCGCTTCGCGGATATTCACGAAGCGAATGGTCTGGGTGCGACCACGCTCCTCTGCGATATCGCCGAGCAGCTTCGACTCCTGTGTGCAGGCGACCAGCGCATCGCCGCTCACCGCGTCGGCGAATTTCGCCAGCTCGCGCTGGCACAGCGCCGTTGCCACCTCGGGCGCCTGCTCCAGCCCAAGCACCCGGCCGAGCGCCTGCGCATCGAGCGGGATGGTGGCGTTGCACGAGCACACGTGCAACTGCTTGCCGCGCAGGCTGGTCATCGGGACGCTTCTCCCTCATCGCGCTTCGCATCCGGTGGCGTGCTCAGGGGGGGTGTGGCGGATTGGTCGAGGTGCTTTTCGACTGTCTCGTTCGCCACCTCGCGTTGTTCGACGGTTTGGTCTTCGGCTGCGCGCACCTCGATCGCTTGGCCGACGCAGCCCTGGCCCTCGGCCGGCGTGTCGCCCTTGGCCGCGGGAACGTCCTCGACATACCCCTGCGCGCTCACGCGCGTTTGCGGCGGCTCGAAGACATAGCGCGAGTGAGCCAAGGCGCGCGCAAGAGCGGGCTCGAGCGGGCTCGGCACCGAATAGTCGTCGATATACACGTCGAGGCCATCCATCACGTTGAAGCGGGGATCATGCAGCAGCTTCTTGAGCGCCTGGCGCTTCAGGTCCTCGGCTACGTGCGGTTGCAGGAAGGCGCGGAAATCGGACTCGAACGTGAGCGATTCGACCGCAGGCAGTGGCGGCAACTGCGCCGCAGTAATGAGGCTAGCTGACGGCGCATCCTCGGATGGCGTGCGATCCTCGATCGACGAGGCTGACGGCGCAACCGGCGGTTCGATCGCAGGCCCCGTCGGCTCCGCACCATCATCGCGTGCAGCGGCCAATTTCCGCCGCGACCACCGCTGCAGGAACGTTTCGTCCTTCGGCGCCATGGCAGCCGGCTGATCAGCGTCGGGCGTCATTCGCGTCGAGGCTCATCGGCACTGCTCGACGGTCCAGGCGTGCGCTCGGACGCTTCGTCGCGCAACGGATCGCGGCGGCGGACCTTGCGCTTGGGTTCAGGCTTGTAGTGCGCGGCGACGAACGGCCCCATCCACTCGCGGATCGAAGCCGGCATCGGCACGCCGTCGACCTGCTCGCCGCCGTCGAGCATGCGGGCGGCTTCGTTGTAGCTCACAGTAGCCAATACCGGTCGGGCGGCCGGGCCGCCCTCCTCCATCGCCTCGGGTTCGAGCATCCGCCACATGACGAAAACCATGGGCGCCGGAGCCGTCAGATTGAGATGGTATCCCTCGGCCTCGGAACGGTGCAGTTCCAGGGCAAACCCCGTGCAACGCCAGCGCGTCCCGGCCTCGGCATCGTCGTGCAAGAAAATAGCGTGCCCGCCGTTTTCGCCTGTCGGTTCGATCGCGACCGCAACCGGCTCCCAGCGTTCGGCCGCCCAGGGATTCGCGAGCGTCGTACGCTGCATGACGATGGAAATGTTGAGCGCCAACGGAACACCTCGTCGACCGATTGTCGCACGGCTGCTTCATCTGGGCCCGCCCACGCGGACGCCACCACGCTCACCGGCGCGGCTGCCGCAGCTCATCGAGGCGGCCTGACGCAAAAGCGCAACAACGGTCATTCAACTCGGGCCGACGATCCCACTCGACCCGCCGCTGCGCGTCGTGCTCGAAATGCGTCGAATCGATGCAACGCGAGGCGATGTCGGGTTCGACAAGTCGTCGAGAGACCGAAGTTTTCACCGAACACCGTGCGATTGACCGCTCGGAGCGCTGGCGATAGAGGGGCGGGTTACGTGAAAGCGTCGTTTGAAGTTCCCATAAGCTTCTGCCACAGGCATACCAGGCGGCAAATAGAAATATGACGAACTGCGGGAATGTCGTTCCTGCACGGTTCGCGCGGCGCTCGACTTGAAGAAGCCCCGCTAAAGTCCTTGGTCACTGTACCGATATTCGGAATTGCAGGTCCTTCGCTCTCCCAGACCCCGTTGATCGAAACGAAGCTTGCGGCTCGCGCCGCGAACTCATCAACGGAGGCTGGAATGCTGACACTCAGCAGGCTGTTCACTCACGTGAAAGAACCTGAGCGAGACTTCGAAGTGCCCGGGCTTAGTTAGTAGGAATCTCGGGAGGCACGATGTTCCAGAGCATGAAAAAGGCCTACGTGTCCGAGGCGCCAGGGCCGTTCCGGACGCGGGGTGGATTCGTATGGGCGAAAGGGAAAGGGATCGTTGATGATGTCGCGCATTGAAAACGTGAGTATCGGCTGGAAGTTCGGCATCCTCGGATTGATCGGACTCATGTTGCTCGCGGTGCCGCTCGGCATGTATGTACGAACCAGCCAGGAGGGCATTGCAACCGCTCGCACCGAGCAGGCGGGGATCGAACCGGTCAAAGCGCTCCTCCTGGTGGTGCAACTGATCCAGCAGCACCGGGCCCTCTCCGCCAACGTGCTGGGCGGCAGCAACGATGTCGAACCACGCCGGGCGGACAAGGCGCGGGAAGTCAATTCCGCCATCGAGGCATTCGGAAAGCTCGCTGTGGAGCACCCCGACCCAAAAGTCACCGCGGCATGGGCCACGGCGACCAGCGACTGGCGAGGCCTTTCCCAGGACATCGCGCGCCCGAAGGCGATCGATGGCACCATCAGTTTTACCAGGCACACTCAGCTCGTCGCAAGTCTGCTGCTGGTTCTCGATGCGCTATCCGACCAGTACCGCCTTCCGCTCGACCCGGCCGCCGATGGATATCACCTGGTCATGGCAGCCATCAGCCATCTGCCGCAACTGACCGAGACTCTGGGACAACTACGGGCACGGGGTGCGCTCGTTCTGGGCAAGCAGAACATCGCCGTCGAAGAGCGCACGACCATCGAGGCGCTGTCGAATCTTTCGGTGATACATGACGCGAACATGCTGCACGAGCTGGGAAAGACCACGGAGTTAAGTGCGGCCGTGAAGCAGAAACTCGGACCGCTCGCGGAAACAAGCAAGGTGCAGGTGGCCAAGGCGGTAAGCCTGGCACGGGAACAGATCGTGACCGCAGACCGGCTCAGCTACTCCGGAACGGAGTATGTCGGCAGGCTGACCGAGGCGATCGATGCACAGTATGCGTTGAGCGCCGCCGCACTCGACCAGCTCAACAGCGTTCTGCGCGACCGAGCAGACGGGCTGCGCCGTTCTCAGGTCTTCATGCTGCTTGGCATTCTGGTGCTCGTGCTCGGCTCGCTGTTCCTCGGACTGTCTGTCACACGCTCCATTCTCAGGCAGCTCGGCGGCGAGCCCGTGGACGCGCTGGAAGTGGTGAACCAGGTGGCCAGGGGAGACCTATCACGGGAAATCAGCCTCAAGGCGGGTGATACGCAAAGCGTCCTTGCGGCCATGTCCCGAATGCAGTCGATTATCAAGGAGTTCGTAGAAGCCCAGTCGGAGATGAAGCGGCAGCACGACGCGGGGAAGATCAGTTACCGAATCGATGCAAGCCGGTTCTCGGGCAGTTATGCGGAGATGGCCCGCATGGCCAACGACTTGGTGGCCGCGCACATCGCGGTGAAGATGCACGTGGTGGATGTGGTCAAGCGCTATGCGGACGGCGATCTGTCGATTGACATGGAACAGTTGCCCGGGGAGAAGGCTCAGATCACCGAGGCGATCGTCGGCGTGAAGCGAAGCCTGCAGGCGATCAGCAGTCAGATCGCGATGCTGGTGCAGGCTGCTGCCGCGGGGGACTTCAAGGTTCGCGGCGAGGCCGACAAGTTCCAGTATGACTTCCGCAAGATGGTGGAGGGGCTCAACCGGCTGATGGAGGTGAGCGACACCGGATTGAACGAAGTCGCGCGCGTCCTTGGCGCCGTTGCCAGCGGCGACTTGACGGAGAAGATCACCAATGAGTATTCGGGGGCCTTCGGACAACTGAAAGACGATTCGAACACCACGGTGGAGAAGCTCGTCGAGATCGTGCGCCAACTGCGCGAGGCGACCGATTCGATCAACACGGCGGCCAAGGAAATCGCCTCCGGCAACGCCGACTTGTCCCAGCGTACCGAGGAACAGGCCTCCAGTCTCGAGGAGACTTCCTCGTCGATGGAGGAACTCACCCCCACGGTGAAGCAGAACGCCGAAAACGCGCGCCAGGCGAACCAACTGGCCATCGGCGCGAGCGAAGTGGCAGTGAGAGGTGGTGAGGTAGTGAGCCAGGTGGTGGAGACGATGTCTTCGATCAACGAGTCCTCGAACAAGATCGTGGACATCATCAGTGTCATCGATGGGATCGCCTTCCAGACCAACATCCTGGCGCTGAACGCGGCGGTGGAAGCCGCGCGTGCCGGCGAGCAGGGACGCGGCTTCGCAGTGGTGGCGACCGAGGTGAGGAACCTCGCGCAGAGGAGTGCCGCGGCGGCCAAGGAGATCAAGACCCTGATCGAGGACTCGGTCGTGAAGGTGGATGCCGGGACGAAGCTGGTGGACGCGGCCGGCAAGACGATGGAAGAGATCGTGGTGGCGGTAAGGCGGGTGACCGACATCATGGGAGAGATCACGGCAGCCTCGCAGGAACAGAGCGCGGGCATCGAGCAAGTCAACCAGGCGATCTCGCAGATGGACGAGGTGACGCAGCAGAACGCGGCGCTGGTGGAGCAGGCGGCCGCGGCGGCCGAAGCATTGGAAGAACAGGCGCACGCGCTTGCCAATGCCGTCGCGGTATTCAAGCTCGACGATCACCTGGAGCGTACGATCGGTGCGAGCGTTACCCGCCTCCCCGTCAAACCGGCGTCCGCGCCGAAGGCGGCAAAGAACGCGCCGGCTCCGATCGCGAAGGGAAAGAGCTTCAAGGTGGCGGGTACCAAGTCAGACGACCAATGGGAAGAGTCCTAACCGGCTGGGACCGCGCAATGGGTGCGCGCCCCGGGGGATAGTACGTCCGTACAGATGAGCAGAGCCATGTCATTCGCTTCGGGGTATGCCGGAAAGGGTTCGACCGTTGTGTAGGTAATCGCCATCGTTGCGGGAGCGGGCACCGCGTGGGCCGCGACCAAGGCAACGACCAAGGACGCCGAGGCCATGGTCCGAAAGGGTATCGGCTCCATCAAGGCGAGCGGCAAAGAGAAGGGCTACGTGGAAATCAGCGATACCAAAGGCCAGTTTGTCGACCGCGACCTTTACCTCGTTGTCTATCGGCTCGACGGCATGGTCATGGCGCACGGAGCGAACGAAAAGATGATCGGGAAAATGCTGATCGACCTGAAGGATGTTGACGGCAAGGAATTCGTGCACGAGCGCGTGGAACTCGCCAGGACGAAGAGTGCCTTCTGGCAGGACTACAAGTTCACCTCGTGAACTTGAGCTGCGGCAAGCAGCTCACGCACGCTCGCCCCGGCCGCCGCATCATGCTCGGCAATGAAAACCAGTCGCGTACGCGGCGCTCCTGGCCAGCGCCTGCCGCGCGCGAGTGAGGCGCGCCCCCCGACCAGGTGGAATTCGCCTTCCTCCTCCGGTGCCTGCACCGTCTGCACGAATCCCTTGCCGCGCAGGATCGAGCGCGGAAAAGCCTGGATCGCGTCGCGCAGCCGCTCGGCGTCCAAGGGAACAGCGCTCTCCCACGCGAAGCTCGTGTATTGCGCAGCATGGTCGGTGTGGTCATGAGGGCCGGCACGCTGGCGGTGAGCGGCTCGGCTCGCAGTGCCGTCCGGGCCGAGCAGAAGGTCCCAGGGCACACGGCAGTGGTCGCACTCGAAGCTTCGCGCGAGCGGCGAGAGCCGGCGAACCTCTTCGCGCAGGACCGAGAGCTGCGCCGCAGTGGCGAGATCCCGCTTGTTCATTAGCACGAGGTCGGCGGCTTCGATCTGGCGTCGAGCGAGCATGCGCGAGGCTGGAGGAACGCGCTCATAGCCGTCGGAATCCAGCACCGCAATGATGCTGTCGAGGCGCGTGATCGGAGCAAGCTCGGCCAGTGCGAAGGTCGCGGCGATCTGGTGCGGATCGGAAACACCGCTCGCCTCGACGATCACCGCGTCGGGGGGCTCGGGTTGTGCGCCGAGCTGCACCACGGTCTCTAGAAGGTCGCCTCGAATGGTGCAGCAAATGCAGCCGTTGGTGAGCCGCACGGTGTGCGCCTGGCCGCGCACTTCACGGATCAACTCGGCGTCGATGGCGATGGCGCCGAAATCGTTGACCACGACCCCGAGCCGGCGTCCGTGGCGGCCCTCGAGCAGGTGCTTGAGCAGCGTGGTCTTGCCGGCGCCGAGGAAACCGGTGACGAGGGTGACCGGCGTGGGAGCAGCGGGCATCCGCATCGTTGGAGCGCGCGAGGCCGACTAGGCGGTGAACGTCAGCACGCCGCGCAGCCACGTGCCGCGCACGCCGATCTCGTGGACGCGCTCTGGCGCGGCGGCGAGCGGGTCGGCGTCAAGCCAGACGAGGTCGGCACTCTTGCCAGCGACGAGGCTGCCGGTCTCGTGCTCCATGAACAGCTGCCACGCTGCGTCGATCGTGTGAGCACGCAGCGCCTGCGCGACCGTGATGCACTGATCGGGGCCGAGCACGTTGCCAGCGCGGGTCAGGCGCGTGGCGGCGGTGCGGATATTGAGCAGTGGATC
The DNA here is from genome assembly GCA_020848435.1 of Burkholderiales bacterium. GTDB lineage: Bacteria > Pseudomonadota > Gammaproteobacteria > Burkholderiales > WYBJ01 > WYBJ01. The sequence goes on from JADLAC010000077.1 coordinate 21,129, forward strand.
GGTCGGCGTCACCATGCCGTCGTTATGCAGCGAAATGCGCATGCCGGCCCGCAGCGCTGAGCCCATCGCCATCCATCGCTCGGCCACCCGCAGGTTGAAGAGGTCCTTACGCATCGCTTCGCCCCACCAGTAGACGTGCGCCGGAAAGAAGCTCACCGCGACGCCGAGTCGCGCCGCCTCAACAAGCTGCTCGTCAGTGATCGCACCGCAATGCTCGATTCGCAGGCGATGGTCGCAGCGCCCGAGCCGCGGGATCACCGCGGCGTAGATGCGCAGGACCTGGGCGATGGCGCGATCGCCATGGGCGTGTACGGATACCTGCCAGCCGTCGCGGGCGTACCGGTCGATCCGCTCGCCGAGAAGCTCGTCGGTCCAATTGAGCTCGCCGCGGTTGTCCGGGGGCAGACCCATCTGGCCGAGCGTGACTTCCGAGTTGAGATACGGATCCGAGACGGCAATGTTGCCGACCCAAGGCGAGCCATCCGCGGTGAACTTCACACCGATGATGCGAAAGGTATCATCGCCTTCGTTCGGCACGAATGGCGCGTTTGCGTGCGTCCCGCGAACATAAGCGCGAATGCGGATGCAGGCGTCGCCGGCGGCGGCCACGGCGCGATAGAGGGCGGCAGTCGGGGGCGGCATGGCTTGATCGCTCGCCATCGTCAGACCACGCCGCGCGTATGCCCGCAACAGTTCGCGCAAGTTGCGGCGGCGGAAGTCCTCGACGCTCGAGGTGAGCACCGGCGCGAGGAATTCGTGCACCGCGCTTTCGGTTGCCTTGCCAGTGAGTTCACCGTATGCATCCCGCACGTAATGGCCGGCCGGCGGATCAGGTGTGTCACGGGTGAGGCCCAGCCGGGTGAGCGCCGCACTATTGGCCCAGGCTGCATGGCCAGGATTGGCCTGCACGATGATCGGCACCTGCGGCGACCACGCGTCGAGATCGCGGAACGTCGGATCATGCGGTACGCGGTGCAAGACAAGGTCGAGGCCGCGGAAGAACAGGAGCTCGCCCGGCTGCGCTTGCGCGACCCGGGCGCGGATGCGCTCGACCACATCCTCGTACCTCGGACAGAAGAACGGGCGCACATCGGTTGCGGGCGGGTAGCCGAACAGCGACTCGGTGAGCGGGTGGCCGTGGGCTTCGATGAAACCGGGCATGAGCACGCCGCCTTCCAGATCCACCACCGGCGTTGCTGCCTGACTCAGGCGTTCGATCTGCGCGCGCGTGCCGACCGCGAGAATACGACCATCCCCCACTGCAAGTGCTTCGGCACGCGGGCAGCGCTCGTCCATGGTGAGCACGCTGCCGCCAAGAAAGATAGTGTCGACGATCGCCATATCGGTCGAGCCCCCTCACTCGGGCTGGATGCCGGCCTTGCGGGCGATCTCGGCAAAGCGGCGCTGGCTCGATTGCATCAGATCGCGTAGCTCCTCGGGCAGCGACGACTTCGGCTCCATTCCACGGGCGCGCAGCGTTTTCGATACCTCGGGGGAGGCGACCGCCTTGCGCAGTGCCGCGTTCAAGGCCGTCACCGGCCCGGCCGCCATGCCGGCGGGTCCGATCATGCTGTACCACGTGGTCATTTCATAGCCCGGCAGTCCGGCCTCGGCCAGGGTGGGCACTTGCGGGAAGTGAGAATGGCGGGCCGTTCCAGTCACGGCGATCGCACGCACTCGGCCTGCCTCGATCAGGCTCGTCGTGATGCCGCCGATCAAGCCGAAATAGAGGTCGACGCGGCCAGCGGCGAGGTCGGTCATCGCGATCACGCCTGACCTATAAGGCACGTGGACCATCTCGAGGCCCGTCATCGATCGGAACAGCTCGGCCGAAAGATGCGGGGTCGCGCCGATGCCGGACGACGCATAGGCGAGCTGCCCGGGCTTGCGTTTGCCGAGCGCGATAAGCTCCTTCACTGTTCTCGCCGGCACGGAGGGATGCACGACCAACACGAGCTGCGTTACCGTGAGCTGAGATATCGGCGTGAACCCGCCAGGCGCGTCGAACGGCAGAGACTTGCGCACGCTCGGCAGCACGGTGATATTGGCGCCGGCGACGCCGATCATGTAGCCGTCCGGCGGTGCTTTGGAGAGCGTTTCGAAGCCGATGATCCCTCCCGCACTCGGACGATTGTCGACGATGAACTGGCGACCGAACTCCTGCGTGAGCCGCTCGGCGAAGACTCGCGCGATCGCGTCATCGCCGCCACCGGCGGCGTAAGCGACGATGATGCGCACCGGCCGGGTGGGGTAGGCCTCCTGCGCGTGCGCAACGAGCTGTGCCGAAGCCATTGCTACCGCCACCGCGACACGCCCGAATCTGCGCATCGCCTCGTTCATCCTCCGCTCTCCCGTTCCGGAACGCGACGGCCGCGCCGGAGAACAATCCTCTAGATGCCGTCCGCCCTAGTGTAGCAGGGTCTTCACGCTCGCACGGGACATCATGCACATCTTGAAAGATCCCGAGATATGGCTGTTATCGGGAATAGCTCGTCTGTCGTTTGCAGGCTCGGCAGGACCGAGTCGGCGGCGGTTCCAGCACGATCTTCGCGCGCGCCGCAGTGGGACTTTCCGTCAACTCCGGTGCGCCGTGGCCGGACATCGGCACCATCGCGGTCATGGCGGTCTCGAAGCAGCAAGAAGCGGCGCGGGCGTTGATCCGGTTCGTCACCTCGTCGGAGGCCGCGCCGTTGCTGCACAGGGCGATGATGGAGCGATTGAGCGCTCGAAGCGCTGGCGATAGAGAGGCGGTTACCTGAAAGCGCCGTTTGAAGTTCCAATAAGCGGGATCTGTGTATGCCTGAGCTATGCCGCTTTTTCGGGATCGTTATCGCGATGTACTACAATGATCACGCACCCGCGCACTTCCACGCGAAGTATGGTGGCGAGCAGGCGTCGATTGCAATCGATAGCGGAGAGGTTCTGGAAGGCAGCTTGAGCACCCGTGCGCTGCGGCTGGTCGAGGAATGGCGGACTCTGCATCGAGCGGAGTTATTGGATGATTGGCAGCGCGCGCAGGCGAGGCAACCCTTGAGCAAGATCGAGCCTCTGGAGTAGACGATGATTCCCAAGGTAATCGAAGTGAGGCCCTTAGAGGGTTACCGGCTGTGGGTTCGTTTTCACGATGGCACCGCGGGAACCGTCGATCTGAGTACGGAACTGTGGGGCCCCATGTTCGAACCCCTCAGGGACAGGAGCCTCTTCGCCCAGGCAACAGTTGATCCTGAGCTTGAGACTGTGACCTGGCCGAATGGCGCCGACCTGGCGCCTGAGTTCCTTTATCAGCGTGCATCACGTAACGCGATCCCGGCGGCATGAATAGCCGCAGGCGGTGCGATACTCGCGCGCGGACGACAGCACGGGTTTCGACGCAAGCGCGAAGGCGTGCGCTCGTGATTCCTGATCGCAGTGGCCGGCTACGCAGTAGCTTGGTCCTCGCCAAGAGAAATCCCGCGGTCATTCTGGCGGTTACCACTCGGGCCGTCGAAGCGGCCGCGAAGGCGGCGCGCGTACCCCGGTCGTCATGGTTTCGGTCAGCGATCCGGTAGCGTTCGGTCTGCTAGCAAGCCTTGCGCGTCCGGGCGGCATGGTTACCGGCGTCAGCAACATTGCGCCCGACACCTCCAGAAAGTCCGTCGAGCTGTTGATCGCGGCGGTGCCAAGGATCAAGCGAATCGGTTTTCTCATTGATACAACGGGTGCTGGCGCGGCAATCATGACGGATTCAGCAGGACCAACCATGACCACCCTCGCCGCCCTCCAGTCGCTCATCGCCCAGGGCGAGTCCGAGACGCCCGAGCTCAAGCGCGCCACGGCGGAGTTGCGACGCGCGGGTGAGACGCTGTGCGCGTTCCTGAACGCCGAGGGGCGGCTACCTATATGCCTTCGCGACGGTGCGCGAGGCGGTCACGCATTGAAGGACGCGCCCCTGGGCAAGTCCGCAATCGCGACCGCTCGGACGAAGACAACCGTCTGGCTCACTTCACGTGACGATTGCCCGACGACTCCGATCCACCTTGAGCACTGAGCTCAACCTAGTGTCCTGAGTCCGAAGTTCGCTGCACAAAAGATGTCGAGAATCGACGCCATACTTTGTCGCGAATCCTCGCCAGGTGTCCAACCTGGCTGCGGTTCGCTTCGCGTCTGACGTCGATTTCGCCACTTTTGCCGCTCAGGGTACAGTCGTAGCGTTGGTCGCTCAAGCAACGAACTTCAGACTCAGGACACTAGCGCGACGCCGTCACTCTTGCGGGTAGCGCCACGGCCGGTCGGGCTGCGTGGCGCTCTCGTCGATGGCCCACTGCGGCAGCGACAGGCCCGCGCTCACGTCCGCGAACACCATGCGCACGCGGGTCCCGATGCCGACCTGCTTGACGAGCTCGGGTGGCGCCAGCTTGCCCTCGGGCGTGACCAGGTTTCCGACCACGCGCAGGGCCTCGTCGGCGCCAGGCTTGCCCTTCTGGGTATCGAGATCGACCAGCAGGATCAAGTAGGGCGTATGGGCCTTGAATGCCGGCTGGATGGCGTGATGGACCTCGGTATAGGAGTGCACCGCGCCCTTGCCCTCGACGGGGACCCACTTGGAGTCCGGACTCATGCACCAGGGGCAGGCGGTGGTTGGCGGATAGCGCAGCAGCTTGCAGGCATCGCATCGCTGCAGGTGGAAGCTGTGCTCGGCGCAGTGCTTGAAGTACGCGATGTTCTCGCCATCGAGCTCATCGAGCCTCAAACCCATTCCGAGATAATCGCCCATGATGGACATTGCCTGTTACCCCCGCTCAATCGCGCCGCATGACCATGGCCGACCCGGTGCCCGGCATGGCCCAGCCGAGGTTGGCGGTCAGCTCGCAATTCTTCACCTGCCGGCAGCCGCCTTCGCTGTAGTCATAGGTATGCTTGCGCTTGCCGTCCGGGCCCACGGGGCAGCTATCGTCGATGTCGTGGCGAAGCTGGCGCACGTTCTCGATCACCATGTTCATGCCGTGCGTGTAGCCCTCGCACAGATGGCCGCCGCTGGTGTTGTTGGGACGCTTGCCGCCCAAGCGTATGGTGCCGTCGCTGACGTACTGGCCGCCTTCGCCCTTCTTGCAGAAGCCGTAGTCCTCGAGCTGCAGCATGGTGGTGAAGGTGAAGGCATCGTATGAGCCCGTGACGTCGACATCCTGCGGGCCGACGCCGGCGTTGGGCCACAGGACTTCGCGCGCATACCTGCCGGCCACCGTCGAGATCGGCCCCGCCTGGTAGTGCATGTCGGCGCGCGGCTTGCACACGCGACCCGCGACGGCGCGGATCAGCGCTCGGGGATGGCGGCCGTCCTTGGCGCGATCGGCGCTGGTGACGACGATGGCCGTGGCGTTGTCGGTCTCCACGCAGCAGTCGAGCAGATGCAGCGGTTTGCAGATGATGCGGCTCGCCAGCACGTCCTCCACCGTCACGCGCTTCTTGTAGTAGGCCTTGGGGTTGTTGGAAGCGTGCGCGGAGTGCGTGGCGCGCACCGCCGCCACCTGCGCCGGCGTCGTGCCGTAGTCGTGCATGTGGCGCATGAATGTAAAGCTGAACATCTGGCCGGCGCTTTGCCAGCCGTAAGCGCGCGAATGCAGCATGTCGCCGGCCACCGGCACGGCCGAGCGCGCTCCCGTGCCGCCGATACGCACCTGGGAGAAGCCGTTCATGGCGCGGAAGATGACGACCGTCTTGCACATCCCGGCCTCGATCACGCCCATGGCGATGCCGATCAGCGCTTCGGTAGATGAGCCGCCGCCGAACACGTCCATGTAGAAGTCGAGGCGAATGCCGAGATCGCCGGCGATGAACGGCCCGAAGGTGGAATCGCCCGACTGGTAGGACAGCATCCCATCGACATCGGATGCCTTCAGCCCCGCGTCGAGGATGGCATTGCGCACGGCCCAGGTGCCGAGCGCGCGAGTGGTCATCCCGGAGCCCCGCGTGTAAGTGGTCTCTCCCACCCCTATGATGGCGTACTTGTCTCTGAGGTACTTCGGACTCGAAACGTCCGTGTCGGCTGGTAGCGGCATGGGCGCGAACCTCCCTGGATGTGCGCAATTGTGCCGGGCCGCGCGGCCGATGGCTAGTCGGGCGTGCGCCAACTTCAGTCCTATCGTGCCTGCCCGATCGAGGTCATGGACCGCGCGGCCGTTGGCTGAGGCCGTTATGCGCGACGGTGCCAGGCAGCATGGCGCACGGTCGGTGTCGCTTGCGGGGGCTTCCGGACCGTGCACCCGGTCCCGCATGGAATCGCTGCGCCATACCGAACGACGCGGGCGAGCTCACGAGGCGGTTGATCGCCATGCTCGAGCGCCCTATCCTTCGCTTTCCGATTTCGCGTGCTCCCACGGCGCATACGCAGATGCAAGCTCCCTCCCCTGAGCGGCGACACCGATGAAGTTCCTGATGTTGCCGCCACAGACGCAAGCCACCCGCGATTGGGCCGCACGCCTCGCCGCTGCGCTGCCCGAAGTCGAGGTCGTGGTCGCGGAAAATGCAGCGCACGCTGAACACGCCATTGGCGACGCGGACGCGGCCTTCGGTACGCTGCCCGAGGCGCTGCTGGCAAGGGCCGAGCGGCTGCGCTGGCTGCAGGCGCCGCACGCGGCGCCGCCGGCAGGCTATTACCACGCTGCGCTGATTGCCCATCCGCTGATCGTCACCAACTTCCGCGAGATATACAACGACCATATCGCGGCCCACATCATGGCTTTCGTGCTCGCGTTCGCGCGCGGACTGCACGTATATGTCCCGCAGCAGATGCGGCGTGAATGGCGTCCCGCGACGCCCCGTCACAGCGGCGTGCTGCACCTGCCCGAAACCACGATGCTCATCGTCGGTGTCGGCGGCATCGGCGCGGAGACGGCCCGCGTCGCAGCGGCCTTCGGCATGCGCGTCATCGGCACCGATGCCCGCCGCACGCATGCGCCGCCAGGGATGGCGGAGTTGCGCGCGGCCGATGCGCTCGATGACCTGCTGGGACGTGCGGATTTCGTCGTCCTCACGGTGCCGCACACCCCCGCCACCGACGGCTTCATGAACCGCGAGCGCTTCCGCCGCATGAAGCGCGGGTCATTCTTCATCAACATCGGACGTGGCCGCACGACGCGCCTCGACGACCTGGTGGCAGCGCTGCGGGCCGGTGAAATCGCGGGCGCGGGTCTGGACGTGTTCGAGCAAGAGCCGCTGCCCGCCGAGCATCCGCTCTGGACCCTGCGCGGGGTCCTCATCACCCCGCATACCGCTGGGTTCGGCCCGTATCTGGACGAGCGCCGCTACCAGATCATCCTGGACAATTGCCGCAGCTTCCTCGCCGCAGAGCCGCTGCGCAATGTGGTGGACAAGGCGAGCTGGTTCTAGCCCAACTTGAGCAGTTCGACCCCCGTTTCGGCATTTTTTTCGGACCGGGGTTGAATGGAATCATCGAGTTGGATCGTGCGTGAAGCGCAAAGGGGCGTGTAGTGCCGACCTTGCCTCTTGGC
>JADLAC010000078.1 GCA_020848435.1 Burkholderiales bacterium
AACTGAGAGTAGCTCCCCTAACAACCCCCTGCAATGCGTCAATGGGACGGGTAAAACAATCCGCCCACTCCCAGCCCTTGACAAGCTCGGAGCCAGTCTGCGATCATCGAGCTACTGTACGTATAGACAGTCATCCCGTGCTACCCTGCGATCCGCCTGCCCCCTCCCCGGACCGAGGCGCCGAAAATCCCATGCGGCTCATCCAACGGGTGCGCGAGCGGATTCGCTATAGGCATTACAGTATACGCACCGAGCAGGCTTATGTGCAGTGGGTCACGCGATTCCTGGTATTCCATCGGAATCGCGATCCGCGCGCGCTCGGCGCCGCCGATGTGACGCGTTACCTCACCTTTCTCGCCGTCGCAGGCCGGGTTTCCGCCTCCACGCAGAACCAGGCCAAGAGCGCGCTGCTCTTTCTTTATCGGGATGTGCTCGGCGAGTCGCTCCCGTGGCTCGACGACATCGAGGGTGCGAAGCAGCCGCAACGCCTTCCTGTCGTGCTGACGCTATCCGAAACGGACGCGGTTCTGATGAGAGTGAGCGGCGTTATCGGGCTGGTCGTCCAGCTGCTTTACGGCAGTGGCCTGAGATTGATGGAGGCGCTGCGCGTGCGGGTCAAGGATATCGATTTCGAGCGCCGGGAAATCCTCGTGCGGGAAGGCAAGGGCGCCAAGGATCGGGTCACGATGCTGCCGCAGGCCGTGGTTGCTCCGCTGAAAGCGCATCTTTGCTGGGTGCGCGCCGTTCACAAGGCTGATCTGGCGCGCGGCCACGGCGAGGTCTATCTTCCCTTCGCCCTGTCCAGGAAGTACCCCTCGGCTGGGCGCGAGTGGGCCTGGCAATACGTCTTCGCGGCCGATCGCTGCTCGCTCGATCCGCGGTCAAACATCGTGCGCCGGCACCATTTGGGGGAGCAAGCAGTTCAGCGAGCGGTGCGACAAGCGGCCTTGGATGCCGGTATCCACAAGCCGGTGAGCCCGCATGCGTTTCGTCACTCGTTTGCGACTCATCTACTGGAATCGGGCTACGACATCCGCACGGTCCAGGAGCTGCTGGGCCACAAGGACGTGAGTACGACCATGATCTACACCCATGTGCTCAACAAAGGTGCCCGCGGTGCGGTGAGTCCGCTCGATCGACGTCGCTGGCTGCCAAGGCCAGACGACGAGCCGCCGCATCGGGCAGGCAGCCACCCGAGCGATGCCCGACTCGATGTGCCTGGCCGCGACTAGCACCGTCCGCAGGCATCGCAGCAAGATCGCCCAACAGCACGCTCGCACCTCGACGCAACTCATTGCATCCTTCATCCGCCACATGGATGGTCTCAGCGAAGACGATGGCCTGACACGCGCTCGCCTGCAGAGCGCCTCGACTTGCCCGTGTTCGGAGCGGGTTGCCCGGCAGCGATCGGCGTCGAGCTTCGACGAGAGTCGGCGCCGTTGCCGTAGCGCGCCGCGAGCCTATCAATGGGCACACGCTCATCCTGAGTCAGGCAGCGCCAATCGACCACGCGCCGTTTGGCCTCGTAGAACCGGAACGCATCGTCGGCTGCGAGGTGGCGATCCCGCCGGCCTCAGCACAGCGCGGCCGTTGCCTCGCCCACTATATTGTCCCGCGCGTTTGAATACGTGCTCTGTTGCAGGTAAAGTCTGTCCGGCTTTCTTGACACATCGTGCGAGGCGGGAGGCGTTTGGTGCCTGCGATCTGGCTCTTGGCGATCGTGCTCTGCAGCGCAGCCGGCGCGGCTGTCGGCCGAACCCTTCACGCGACGCCCGAGAGCTACCGCGCGCTACTCGCGCAGTTGAAGCCGGGAGACACGCTGCTGCTCGAGCCCGGCGAGTACCGCGACGGCTTGCCGGTGCACTACCTGTTGGGCTCGCCCGCGGCGCCCATCGTCATTCGTGGCCCCGCGCAAGATCGCCCCGCGCTCTTCATCGCGCGCTCCCGCGCCAACACCGTCAGCATCATCGACTCCGCCCACGTCCACATCCGCGACCTGACGCTCGATGGGCGCAGCATTGCCGTGGATGCGGTCAAAGCGGAGGGTCACGCACGCTTCGCGCATCACATCACGCTGGAAAACCTCACCATCGTCGGTCACGACGCGAGCCAGCAGAATGTCGGCATATCCACCAAGTGCCCGGCGTGGGGATGGGTGATTCGGAGCAATCGCATTCATCGCGCCGGCACCGGAATGTATCTCGGCAACTCGGGCGGCATCGGTCCTTTCTATGGTGGACTGATCGAGCATAATCTGGTGACCGACCCGATCGGCTACGCCATTCAGATCAAGCACCAGCACGCCCGCCCTGCTCTCGAGCTCGCTCCCCGAGGGCGGCACGTAACCGTGATCCGCCACAACGTGCTAAGCAAAGCGAACGGGGGCTCCGCCGGTCCCGATGCGCGGCCAAACTTGCTGCTCGGGCACTGGCCGCTCGCCGGCGAAGGATCGAGCGACGAGTATCTCGTCTACGGCAATTTCTTCCACGAAAACCCGCACGAGGCATTGATCCAGGCCGAAGGCAACGTCGCGTTCTACAGCAACGTGCTGCAAAATCGCCATGGGCCGGGCGTACATGTGCAGCCTCACAACGACGTTCCGCGGCAGGTGCGCATCGTTGCCAACACGATCATTACGAGCGGCAGTCCGATCGTGGTGCGTACCAACGAGGCTACCGTACCGACCCAGCAGGTCGTACACGGCAACGCCGTCTTCTCGCCGCATCCTGCGGCCGGCGGCGTGCAATCGGGAAACCTGCATTTCGCCTTCGACGAAGCAAGCAAGCTACTCGCCTCGGCGCCGGGTGAGCTTGCTCTCGACCCATATCCCACGAGCGATGCACTGCGATGCGCTGCGCTCGATCCGGGTCTCGTGCACGGCATGCAAGAGGCGAGCTGCGACTTCAACGGCCGTAGCCGGGCAATGAACTACTGCGGCGCGTATGCCGGCCACGGCCGCAACCCCGGATGGCTGCCGGCCCTTGCCCTCAAGCCCTCGACCGCATGCCGTTCACGCTGAGCTCAGCCGCAGGCGCCGATCGGCTACGAGCACTTTCTTCTTCGCTTATCCATGGTGCGCCAAAATGCTGAGCTGACCGCGCTTCTGCGCGCGGCCGGTAAACGTGCGATCCCCGGTGGCGGCGCCTTTCGTCCTCCGGCGCCGTGAGCGCGCCTAATAGCCGCCGCTACTCCGAGGCGCGATCGGCATCATCGGCGACCAGCCGGTGAGCTTGGCCGCTTCCGCCTTGACGTAGTTCATCATCGCGTTGCGGTCGGGAACCAGCATGACCATCTGGAAACCTTGATCCAGATAGCGCTGGGTGAACTTGGCGCTGTTGGTGTGAATGCCGGCGACGATCTTGTGCCGCTTGCACGCATCCAGAATGCGGTTCACGGTCGCGATGTGCTTCGGCTCGTCGTTGTCCATGACCGGCGGCAGACCGAGCGCGAGCGCAAGGTCGGTGGGACCGATGTAGATGGCATCCAGGCCCGGGGTGGAGGCGATCTCGTCCAGCTTTTCGATCCCCTCGGCGGTTTCGACCATCGCCGCGCAGATGATCTCGTCGTTGGCGTGCTTTTGATAATCCAAGCCGGCGTAGAGCAGCACGCGGTTGGGTCCATTGCTGCGCATCCCCTTCGGCGGATAGCGGCACGCGGCTACGGCGCGTTCGGCCTCCGCGCGATTGCTCACCATCGGCACGATCACTCCATAGGCGCCGGCATCGAGCACTTTCATGATCATGGCGGGCTCGTTCCAGGGCACGCGCACGAAAGGCGTCACGTCGGTGGTCGAAATCGCGGTCAGCATAGGCACGGCATCGGAGTAATCAACGCAGCCGTGCTGCATGTCGACGCACAACCAGTCGAGCCCGGTGTGCGCCATCACCTCCGCCGAAAAGCAATGCGGAATGGAAAGCCAACCGCCGACCGTCGCCTTGCCTTCACGCCAAAGGTGTTTCACTCTGTTCATGCGCATCGCTGCTCTCCCGTTCGATGGCACTGCCTGTGCCGAGTCCATGCTCGTGTGTTGCTGCGACGAAGTAATCGGCCGCATCGCATCGCACGCCGACATGCGCTCGAATTCTACGCGCAACCATGGTCACGACGCCCGCCGCGGACGCCTATCGCGCCCGCGGCGGGCGGCGGGGCGCGCCGATTCGGCCTTGATCTCGGCCAGCAACCAGGCAACGAAGGCGTCGACCTCGGCGCGACCGGCGGCGGCGGGCGAGCGCACGAGATACCAGGCGCGCGAGGGCACGGACGCCTTGCGAAAGGGCGCGACCAGCTTGCCCTCGCGCACGAGATCGCGCACCAGCGGGTCCAGGCCCAGGGCGATGCCCTGCCCGTTGACCGCCGCCTGGATCATCTGGTCGTAGTGGCTGAAGTGCAAGCGTCGCAGCGGGCGGAAGTCGCGCAAGCCGAGCGCATGAAACCACAGGTTCCAGTCGAACCAGCCGGCGTGCGGATCGTCGAGATATAGCACGGCGAAATGCGCGAGGTCCTGCGGTTCGACCAGCGGGTGCGCCGCTTCGGCGATCAGGCGCGGGCTGCACACGGGAGCAACCTTGCCGCCGAACAGGCGTTGTCCCGCGGGCCTGGGGGATTGCAGGCAATAACGAATCGCGAGATCAACGCCGCCCCGGGCGAGGTCGATCACCTGGTTGGTGGCCGAGGTGCGCACGTCGATACCGGGATGCGCGTTGGTGAAACGCAACTGCTTGGGGATGAGCCACAGCGACGCGAACCCCGGCGTCGTCGTGAGAGTCACGGCGCGAAGCTCGGGCGTGCTACGCAATGCGCGCAAGCTGGCGTCAAGACGCTGCAACGCTTCCTGGGTGCTGCGCAAGAGCACTTGGCCTGCCTCGGTCAGCAGCAGCGCGCGGGTGCGCCGTTCGAATAGACGCATGCCGAGCGCTGCCTCCAGTGCTTGGATCTGCCGGCTTACGGCCGATTGCGTCAGGAACAACTCCGCGCCCGCCTTGGTAAAGGAGAGATGCCTGGCGGCGGCTTCGAATGTCGGCAGCAGGTCCAGCGGCGGCAGGTGGTAACGCCGGTAATGGATTCCCATTGCGCATGCACCCGATTCCGAATGAACGTTTGTTCATGTCTCTGGCCGCTGACATCATGCGCTCATTCGGCGGCGCTGGAAAGTCGTGATCGCGGTGCAACCATGCGCCGACGGCATGCGAAGGAGTAGCCATGAAGCTCGAGCTCGATCATCCATCGACCCTGCTGCGTCGCGGCACGCTGCTGCGGGTCGCGGCCGTCCGCGGGGGCAGCCTCGGCTGCCGCCGCGGCATGGTGTGGATCACGCAAGAGAACGATCCGCACGATCGCATCCTCGCGGCCGGCGAAAGCTTCGTGCTCGATCGTCCCGGCATGGCCTTGATCAATGCCTTGGGAGCCGATGCCGTGATCGCGTGCGAACGCGGGCTCGTTTGCGAGCAATCGCCCCTGCCGGTTGATCCCTCCCGAGCGCGCACCCGGTCGCTCGCCGGCGAAATCGATCGCATAGGTCCCCGCCGTGAGCCCGCCGCCTTGTTCCCGCCGCAGGTGCGCCAACTCCTGGTCGAGCGCGAGGCGCGCTGGATGCGCGCGCGCGTCGCATGGCTTGTTCTTCAGCACGCCAAGCGAGCTGCGGCAGCGCTGGTCGAGCGCGTGCTGGGAGCGTTCGGGGCGCTGCCCGAGGCGCTACGCCGGCTGCGCAGGAAGCCGCGCGCGGCGGCACACTGAGCACCGTGCGCACCGATATCGCGCGAGCCAGTGGCAGGTGAGGTGCGGCGCAGGTCTTCGCCGCCCAGCACCGCTTGCGACAATGCCCCGTCGTCGTCGAGCTTCAAATTGCTCGCCGATCCGAGCGCCTCGAGCAGCCCCTGGGGCGAGCGCTCCACCCCGCCGCGGCACATGCCAATCGGCGCACGTGCACAAGGGCCGGAGGCTCGCGCGGGTCGAACGCCGTGGTCTCAGTGTTGCAGGATCTTCGACAGGAAGTAGCGCGCCCGCTCGTGCCGCTGCTCGGGATGGCCGAAGAACTCGCTGGTCGCACAGTCTTCCAGGATCCGGCCTTCGTCCATGAACACCACGCGCTTCGACACGCTGCGGGCGAAACCCATCTCGTGCGTGACCACGATCATGGTCATGCCTTCCTTGGCGAGCCCTACCATCACGTCGAGCACCTCGCCCACCATCTCGGGATCGAGCGCCGAGGTCGGCTCGTCGAACAGCATCGCGATGGGGTCCATGGATAGCGCGCGCGCGATCGCGACGCGCTGCTGCTGGCCGCCCGAGAGTTGACCGGGGAACTTGTCCTTGTGAGCGATCAGGCCGACTCTATCGAGATACCTGAGACCACGTTCGCGCGCTTCGTCGGGCTTGCGCTGGAGCACCTTCACCTGGCCGAGGGTGAGATTCTCGGTCACGGTGAGATGGGGAAAAAGCTCGAAATGCTGGAACACCATGCCGACGCGGGAACGAAGCTTCGGCAGGTCGGTCGCGGACGCGCCCACGGAGATGCCGTCGATGACGATGTCGCCGCTTTGAAACGGCTCCAGCGCATTGACGCACTTGATGAGCGTCGACTTGCCCGATCCCGAGGGACCGCACACCACGACCACCTCGCCCTTCGATATCGAAGTCGTGCACTCGGTGAGCACGCGAAAGCTGCCGTACCACTTGCTGACGTCGCGTATTTCGATCATCGCGGCCATGGCGGGCCTTTCAACGGACGATGGCAATGCGGCGCTGTAGCCGTTTGACCAGGTAGGAGAGGAGGAAACAAATCGCGAAGTAGCACACCGCTGCCAGTAGGTAAGCCTCGATCGGCCGGTTCAGGTTCTTGCCCGACACTTCGAAGCCCTTGAGCAAGTCGTACGCGCCGATGGCGTACACCAGCGAAGTGTCTTGGAACAGGATGATCGTCTGCGTCAGCAGCACCGGCAGCATGTTGCGAAAGGCTTGCGGCAGGATCACGTAGCGCATGTTCTGCGCGTAGCTGAGACCGACCGCCTGGCCGGCATGGACTTGGCCGCGCGGGATCGATTGGATGCCGGCCCGCATGATCTCGGAGTAGTACGCCGCCTCGAAGGCCGTAAAGGTGATGAATGCGGACAACTCGGCGCCGATCGGCCGTCCGATGATGAACGGAATCAAGAGAAAGAACCACAGGATCACCATCACCAGCGGAATCGAGCGCATGCCGTTCACGTAGGCGGTCGCCGGCAGCGCGAGCCATTTCGCACCCGAGAGCCGCATCAGTGCGAGCGCCGTGCCGAACACGATCCCGCCCAGCATCGCGACCACGGTGAGCTGGACGCTGAAGACGAGCCCCTTCAGGATGAAGTTGCGGAACAGGTCCGCGCTGAAGAAGCTCAGATCGAGATCGAGCATCAGCGGCCCCCGCCCACGTAGCCCGGTACGCGCACCCGCCGCTCGATCCCGGCCATGACCCGATTCACCGCGAAGGCCGACAGCATGTAAAGGCCGGTGACCGCGAGATAGACCTCGATGCCGCGCGATGTCTCCTCCTGCGCTTGCAGCGCGAACAGCGTCAATTCGGCGATGCTGACGGCGAAGGCGACGGAGGAGTTCTTGATGATGTTCATCGCCTCCGAGGTGAGCGGCGGCACGATGATCCGAAAGGCCATGGGCAAGATGACGTAGCGATAGGTCTGCGCGAGCGTGAGACCGACCGCGAGGCCGGCCATGCGCTGGCCGCCGGGCAGCGATTGGATCCCGGCGCGGACTTGCTCCGCGACGCGCGCGGAGGTGAAAAAGCCGAGCGCGAACACCACCAGGAGAAACGACGGCGCCTCGCGCATCGGCGGCACCAGCGCGGGCACGACGTGGTACCAGAGGAAGATCTGGACCAGCAGCGGGATGTTGCGGAACAGCTCGACCCAGGCGTTACCGGCGAGCACCCACCCCCGCGATGGCAGCGTGCGCACGGTGCCGATCACGCTGCCGAAGGCGAGCGCCACCACCCAGGCGCACGCGGCGACCGACAGCGTCCAACCCCACGCCGACAGCATCCATTCGAGATAGCTCTGTCCGCCCCCGGTGTCGCGGAGGAAGACGTCCCATTCCCAGCGATAGGCCAAGCGTTACCGTCCCGGGGACGGCGCCCGCACCCGCCGGCCCCGCGCGACTACTTGTTGTACTCTTCCATCGGCTTGTCGTTCAAGTTCGCCAGCGCGGCCTTGAGCGTCGCGCCCATCGGCAAGTTGACGCTCGTGTTGCGCGGCGGAATGGGCGACAGGAACCACTTGTTGTAGAGCTTCTCGAACTCGCTGCTCTTGACCATGGCACGGATGGTGTCGTCGACGGCTTTCTTGAGCGCCGCATCGTCCTTGCGCATCATGATCGCGATCGGCTCCACCGAGAGCACTTCACCGACGATCTTGAAGTCCGACGGCGTTTTCGCGGTGGCGATCAGCCCGGCAAGGATGTTGTCGTCCATGACGAATGCCTCGGCGCGCCCCGATTCGAGCAGCAGAAACGAGTCGGCGTGGTCCTTGCCGTAGATCTCCTTGAAATCGATGCCCTTGGAGCGCTCGTGCTTGCGCAGGTGCTGGACCGAGGTTGTCCCGGTGGTGGTTGCGACCGTGCGGCCCTTCAATTGGGCGATCGAGCTGATGCCGGAGTTCGCCTTGACCGCGGTGCGTACTTCCGTGATGTAGGTGGTGACCGCGAATGCGACCTGCTTCTGGCGCGCGGCGTTGTTCGTGGTCGAGCCGCATTCGATGTCGACCGTGCCGTTTTCCGTCAGCGGGATGCGGTTCTGCGAAGTCACCGCCATGTACTGGACCTCGAGCTTCGGCAGCTTGAGCTGGCGCTTGATGTTGTCGATCGCTTTTTCGCACAGCTCGACGTGGAAGCCCGCGTACTTGCCCCCGCCCAGGGTGTACGACAGCGGCGAAGACGAATCGCGCACCCCCATGACGATCTTGCCGCTGTCTTGAATCTTCTTCAACGTGCCAGTCAAGGGTTGCGCCGTTGCGCTCCCGGAGACGAGCACGGCCACGGCCGAGAATACAAAAAGCATGCGCTTCATGAGTACACTCCTTGGACGTACGGGCGGAGGATTGCCTGGGCGCGACATTACGCCGATTGCGCAGCGCACGCCAGCCCGACACCGGGGAGAGACCACGTTTTGCCGCAAGATCACGGTCGATGGTAGGCGCGGCTGCAAAGGCGCGGCCGGCCCGCGTCCGTCCGCGTTTGCGTTCATGTCGGAAGGGACTACCGCCTCCACGCGCACTTGTGCCAAGGCTATACTCGACCGTCCGAGATTACGCGGATGTCGTGCCGGCCGTTGGCGCGGCCGAGCCCCATGCGCAGCCTTTACGAGGAAGCCGAGTATGAAACTCTTGAAATTCGTTGCCGGGTTGCCGGTCGTTCTCCTGCTTCTCCTGCTGGCGCCCGCAGCCGGCGCGCAAAGCCCGGAGGCCAACTACCCCAACCGGCCGATTCGAATCGTGGTCCCCTACGCCCCCGGCGGCACGACCGACATCCTGGCGCGGCTCCTCGGCGCGCATATGACGATCGCTTGGGGTCACCAGGTGGTGGTGGACAACCGCTCCGGCGGCGGCGGCATCATCGGCTCGGAAATCCTCGCCAAGGCGAGTCCCGACGGTTACACGCTGTTCGTCACGCCGAGCGGATCGCACACGGCCAACCCGAGCCTGTATCGCAAACTGCCCTATGACACGGTGCGCGACTTCGCCGCCATCTCGCTCATCGCCTGGGTCACCAACATGATCGTCACCCACCCCAGCTCGCCGATCAACACCCTGCAGGACCTGATCAACCACGCGCGCGCCAACCCCGGCAAGCTCACTTATGCCTCCTCGGGCAACGGCACGGTGGCACACTTGTCGGCGGAGATGCTCAAGTCGATCGCCAAGATCAACATGGTGCACGTGCCCTACAAGGGCGGGGGTCCGGCGCTCGCCGCGATCGCAGCCAACGAAATCACCGTGATGTTCGCGGCCCTGCCTTCGGCTACGCCCTTCGTGCAGTCGAAACGCATCAAGCCGCTCGCCGTGACCAGTCCCAACCGCGCCGCCTCGCTGCCCGACGTGCCCACGGTACGCGAAGCCGGCGTGCCTGGGATCGCGGTGCGCGAGTGGTACGGCATCTTCGCCCCGGGCGGAACACCGGCCGGCATCCTGCGCAAGACGCAAGCCGAAGTCGTTCGCATCATTCGCATTCCCGAAGTGGAGAAGCGGATGAACGAGCTCGGCGCCGAGCCCGTCGGATCCGATCCCAAGGCGCTGGCCGATCAGGTCGCCGCCGACATCAAGATGTGGGCCCCGATCGTCAAGGCCGCTGGGGCGCGCGCGGACTAAAGCTACTGCATCGGGATGCGAGCCTTCGCCACCAGGCTAGACCAGCGAGCGATATCGTCGGCGATCATGCGGTGGAACTGCGCGGGGGTCGAGGCGCGCGCTTGCACGCCGACCGCGAGCAGCCGCTCCTTGGCTTCGGGTGTTGCGACCACCGCCGTCAAGTCGGCATTGATGCGCTGAACGATCGCGCTCGGCGTCTTCGCCGGCGCGAGCAGCCCATACCAGCCATCGACCTCGTAGCCCGGCACGCCGGCCTCGGCAATGGTCGGGATGTCGGGCAAGGCCGCAGCCCGCTGCGCCGTCGTCACGCCGAGGGCACGCACCTTACCCGCCTTGATGTGCGCGGCCGACGACGCAACCCCGGCGAAGAATGCCGACACCTGGCCCGACATGACCGCGATCATCGCCGGACCGCCGCCCTTGTAGTACACGTTCACCATGTCCACACCGGTCAGCACCTTGAACAGCTCGCCGGCGAGATGGGTCGCATTGCCGTGCCCCGTCGAGGCGTAATTGAGCTGGCCGGCCTTCGCCTTGGCGAGCGCGATGAACTCGCTCACGCTCTTCGCCGGCACGCCCGGCGAGATGACGAGCACATAGGCGCCATTGCCGATCAGGCCGACCGTGGCGAGATCCTTCAGCGTGTCGTAAGGCAGTTTCTTCGTGACCGTGGGGGTGATGGCATGGCCCGCGGGCTCGATCAACAAGGTGTAGCCGTCGGGCGGGGCCTTGGCGGCGATATCGGTGCCGATGATGGCATTCGCTCCGCCGCGATTGTCGATCACGATCGGCTGGCCGAGCCGCTCCGACAGCGCGGGTGCGATCACCCGCGCGATGGTGTCGACCGCACCGCCCGGCGGGAAAGGCACGACCAGGCGTACGGGCCGGCTCGGGTAGGACTGCGCAGAGGCGCTCGCCGGCGTCACGACCGCTGCCAGCGCAAGTAGCGCGGCCACGATCGCGCCGGCGCGAGATCGGTGCGTGCGCAGCGCCTGCTTGCAGCAGCCGCCTTCTCGGATGAGCCCCCAGCGCCTCGACCGCAGCCGATACGGGGCCGCCGCCCCGGAAGTGGCGTGCGTGCCATCCATCCCGCTTTCCCCCGCCATGCTCATAGATTGTCGATCTTCGGCCAGTCGCTCACCTGCACCACGTTCTTGCTCTTGCCCGGGCGGCGATCAACGCACACGCGACCTTCCTTGAGCACCAGCGCGATGTTCTTCTTCTCCTGGATGACCCGGATGTCGGCGAGCGGATCGCCGTCCACCGCCACGATGTCGGCAAGCTTGCCCGCCTCGATGGTGCCGAGGTCCCGATCCAGGCGCAGCGCCTCGGCCGCGTTCTTGGTCGCGGTCTGGATGGCGTGCATGGGCGTCATGCCCAAGCCCACGTACACCTCGAGCTCCCAGCCGTTGTCGCCGAAGTGCGGCTCGAAGCCCATATCGGTGCCCATCGCGATCTTGACGCCCGCCTGGTACATCTTCTGGAACGTGTTGTAGCAATGCGGCTGGATCTTCTTCAGCTTGTTGAGCACGAAGGGCGAGGTGCCGAGCTGGCGCCTCAGCTCGATCGCGTGATCCGTGCGATGCGCGAGCGTCGGCGTGACCGGCACGCCCGCCTGCTTGATCATGTCGATGGTCTCGTCGTCGGAAAACACCATGTGCTCGAGCGTGTCGGCGCCGGCCTTCAATGCCATGCGCTGGCCGCTCACCGTGAAGCAATGCACCGCGCACGGCTTGTGGAACGCATGCGCTTCGTCGACGATGGCGTCGAGCTCCTCCTGGCACATGTTGCGGATGTCGGGCTCTTCCTTGTCGGTGCCGCCGCCGCCCGAGGCGCAGGTCTTGACGATGTCGCAACCCCACAGGATGTTCAAGCGCGCGAGCTTGCGCAGCTCCCACGGGCCGTCGCCATTGTTGAAGCCCGATCGCGGCATCGCGCGCGGCTGGATGAGGTCCAGATGCGAGCCGGTGATGGTGGTGAAACCGCCAATCAGCATGCGCGGGCCTTCGACGATGCCGGCGTTGATGGAATCGCGCACCGCGCACAGCTCCTGGGTGAACAGCCCGCGGCTGGAATTCATGCCGAGGTCGCGCAAGGTCGTGAAGCCCATGTCGAGACAGTTTTGGGCATGGAACAGTGCATACATCTGCTGCAAATGCGGCATCACCTCCCATTGCGCGACGCGGTGATTGTGGAAGGTCATGCAATTGAACATGCCGGTGTGGATATGACAGTCCATCATGCCCGGCATGAGCGTGTAGCTCGACGCATCGATCACCTCGGCGCCCGCGGGTATCTCGAGCCTGCCCTTCACGCCCACCGCCTTGATGCGGCTGCCCTCGAGCACGATCAGCGGATTGTTCACTACCGCGCCGCCGTTGCCATCGATCAGGCGTTTGCCCTTGATCACGGAAAGCTTGCCGCTTCTTGCCGGCACCGGCCACGGTGCTTCCGGCTGCCACCATCCCTTGCGTTGCGCCATGCCGCCCCCTCCCTGCGTCCGCGCGTCCATCGAAACGAGTTTGCGAGTTTGCCATAGCGCAGCGGGGCGCGGGGGAAACGCCGCTTGGCGCTCGCGCAGCGCATCGCTACTATCCGCAGTCATGAGCGATCCCCGCCTACCCGTCACGCTGATCACCGGCTTTCTCGGCAGCGGCAAGACCACCCTGCTCAATCGCCTGATCGGCACGCCCGCGTTCGCGCGCGCGGCTGTCGTGATCAACGAGTTCGGCGAGATCGCGATCGACCATCTGCTGGTCGCCTCGCCCTGCGAGCAACTCGTGGTGCTCGACAACGGCTGCATCTGTTGCAGCGCCCGCGGCGATCTCGCCGGCGCGCTGCGCCGACTTGGCCAGGAGCGCGGCCGCGGCGAGCTGCCGCCCTTCGACCGCGTACTCGTCGAAACCACTGGGCTGGCCGACCCGGTGCCGCTGATGGAAACCCTGTGCGAAGACGCGCACATGGCGTGCGAGTTTCGCCCGCATGGCGTGGTCACGGTGGTCGATGCGATCAATGCGCTGGATCAATTGCGCGCCTATGCCGAGCCGGTCAAACAGGTGGCGATGGCCGATCGATTGCTCGTCTCCAAGGTCGACCTGGCGGCGCCTGGACAAACGAGCGCCGTCGAGGCGCGCCTGCGAGCGCTCAATCCCGGCGCGGTGATCGTCCCGGCGGTGATGCACGCGCTCGATGCGGCCACGGCCCTGGGCGACGATTGGCGGCCCGAAGCCGAAGGTGCGATCGACTGGATCGGCCGCGCCGAGCGCATCGCCCATTCCTGCGGCGCACGCGGCCAGGGCCACTTGGCGGCATCGGCTGACGTCCAGAGCTTCTCGCTGTGGCACGATGCGCCGGTCACGCGTGCGGGCCTGGTGTTGTGGCTCGATCAGCTCGCCGGGCTCAAAGGCGCCCGGCTCCTGCGCGTGAAAGGCGTGCTCAACGTGGAAGGCGAACCGGTCGCGGTGCACGCGGTCCAGCGCATCGTGCACCAGCCGGTTTACCTGCCGCGCTGGCCGGATGCGGAACGACGCTCGCGCCTGGTGTTCATCACCCGCGGCCTCGCGCGCGCGGCGATCGAGCCGACTCTGCAGGCGTTGGGCCTGGATCTCCCCCAGCGCGCCGGGCGTGCGATCGACCCGGCGGCCTACGCCCGGTTTATCGCCGCCGCGCGCAGCTTTCGCTGAGGCCCGCTGCGCTGCCGCGGCCAAGGCCAGCTCTCGCGACCCGCTTCGCGGGAGAGGTGATTAGCGGCATTCGCGCCGCCGGCACGGCCCTGGCGGCAAGCGCGGCACCTGTAACGGCGGGCGGGCTTTCCTTTAGAACTTCAGGCTGGCGCTCTGCACCAGGTTCCGCCAGCGCTCGGCATCGCGCTGCAGAAAATCGCCGAATTCCTTGCGCGACATGACGGCGACATCCATGCCCTGCGACTCGAGACGCTTGCGCACGATCGGAATCGACAGCACGCCATTGATCTCGGTGTGCAGCTTCTCCAGCACCGGCTCGGGCACGCCGGCGGGCGCGACGATGCTGTAGAAGCCCACCGCTTCGTATCCCGGCAGAAACTCCGTCATCGCGGGAACATCCGGAAGCGTCGGCGCGCGCGTGAGGCCGCTCACCGCGAGCCCTTTGAGACGGCCGGATCGAACCGGAGGTATCGCCGGCAACAATGGCCCGAAGCTCAAAGGCGTCTCGCCAGAGACGACGGCACCAAGCGAAGGCGCCGAACCCTTGTAGGCGATGGTGGTGAGCTTCAAGCCCCCCATATGATTCAGCAGGTGCACGGCGAGATCGTTGGATGTGCCCACGCCCGAGGTTGCGCAATCGATTTGACCGGGACGGGCCTTGGCGAAGTCGATCAGCGCCTTGACGCTACGCACCGGCAACGATGGATTCGCCATCAGGATCGAGGGCGCGAAACCGATCATGCTGACCGGGACGAACACCTTCATCGGATCGAACGGCGGCTTGTCCTGCTTGTTGGCGGCAATGGTGATGACCGTGTTGCCGAGCAACAGCGTGTAGCCATCCTTGGGGGCGCTGTTTACCGAGGCCATGCCGACCACGCCGCCCGCGCCCGCACGGGCTTCGACCACGACGGGCTGCTTCACGCGCTCCTGCAGCGGGTCGCCGACGATGCGCGCGACGGTGTCGCTGATGCCGCCGATCGAAAAGCCCTGGATGATACGAACCGGCTTGGTGGGAAAACGCTCATCGGCGTGCCCGGCAGAGAGCGCCAGAGCGCTCGAGGCAGCAACCGCAAGGACGCTCAAGCGATCGAGGCGCGGTTCCATGACGCTCCTCCGTTGCGCCGATGGCGCCAGGGAGCGGTAACGCTACGCCGCGCGCGGGCGGCGGTCAATGGGAAGGCGCCCTTACGGGAGCTACCTCGCGGCGCCCTGGCGCAGATGCTCCCGCACCTTGTCGGCATTGCTACCGACCTGCTGCACCGCTTGGCGCAGTTGCTCTTCGGAGACCCCGAGCGCCTGCGTCCAATAACGCAGCTCGTAGTCCTGCTCGGTATTGATGCGACTGCGGTCCTGCGGCCCGCGCACGTTGGTATCGTCTGCCATCTCGCACTCCCGGTGAAGGATACTCACGGCGTGCACGCCCCATGCCCGCGACAGCGTACGAGCGCGCCCGGCACGCGGCTCGTCGTGTCCCGCGCTCGGGGTAATGCCCTGGTTGTGTCGGCGCCCCGCACGTGCCGCGTTGTGGCGGCGCAAGCTTCGTGCTAGCGTATACGCCGGTATACAATCCCTCCAGGCCGCCGCTCCGACCCATCCCAACCAAGGAGAACCCCTGTGCGAGTGAGCGTACAGATCCCCAACCACGACCTGCGGCTCGCGCAGGACTTCGCCCGCCGGGCTGAGCGCGCGGGATTCGATTCGCTGGTGGCGCTGGAGAATCAGCACAATCCCTATCTGCCGCTCGCCGCCGCCGCGCTGGTGACCGAGCGCATCCAACTGGGTACCGCGGTTGCGCTCGCATTCACGCGCTCGCCCACCACTACGGCGCACATCGCCTGGGATTTGCAGAATGCGTCCAACGGACGCTTCTATCTCGGCCTCGGCGCCCAGGTCAAAGCGCACAACGAGCACCGCTACGGTGTGTCCTGGACGCCGCCCGCGCCGCGCATGCGCGATTACGCCGGCGCGGTTCGCGCCGTCCACCGTTGCTGGGAGCAAGGTGGAGAGTCGCTCGACTATCACAGCGACACCTATAACCTTACGCTCATGACGCCGAACTTCTCGCCCAAGCCCAACGGGCTGCCGCGCATTCCGGTGTCGATGTCGGCCGTGGGCCCGGCGATGCTGCGCGTGGCCGGCCAGGTCTACGATGGCGTGCGCCTACACCCGTTCTCGACCCGGCGCTATCTCGAAGTCGTGAGCAACGCCCGCATCGCGGCGGGGCTCGAGTCGGCCGGCCGCGAGCGGCGCAACATGGAGATCATCTCGGGCGGATTCATCGCCACCGGGCCGAACGAGACCGTATTGGCGAAGTGGCGCGAGTACGTGCGCTTCCGGATCGCCTTCTATTGTTCCACCAAGGCGTACTGGGACGTCTTGCGCCTGCACGGCATGGAGGACCTGGGCCTGAAGATCCAACCCTATCCGCGCGAGCGGCGGTGGAAGGAGATGGCCGCGCTCATCTCCGATGAAACCGTCGACCTGTTCGCCGTGGTGGCCAAGTACGACGATCTGCCGGCAGCGATCGAAAAGCGCTACGGCGGTCTCACCGACACGCTCTACCCGCTGCAACTGGAAGCCGATTTCGATCCCGAGCCGCTGCGCGAAGTGATCGCGGCGATACAGAAGATTCCGTGTGCATTCGAAGGCTATGCCAAGGAAGCGCCGGTGGCGCCGCTGCGTTCCAAGGGCGCAGCCCTGCAAAGCGAGCCCCATGCCGCTGGCTGAGCTGCGCGTCGTCGAAATCGGCGTGCTCCCGGCGGGCGCCTACTGCGCGCGCCTCTTCGCCGACTTCGGCGCCGACGTCGTCAAGATCGAGCCGCAGCTCGGCGACCCCGGCCGCCGCGCCGAGCCGGCGCTGGCGGTGGCCGCCGATCGTAGCGAGAACGCTTATTTCGGCTTTCTCAATGCGCGCAAGCGCAGCGTGCAGATCGATCCGCGTTCGCCCGCGCCGCTGCACGCACTGCTGGCCGAGGCCGATGTGCTGATCGATTCCCTGGACGGCGCGAATCGCACCGCCTACGCGCTCGATCACGCCGCATTACGCCGCGCCAATCCCGACCTGGTGATCGCATCGGTGAGCTGGTTCGGCGAGAGCGGGCCGTACCGCGACTATGCAGGCACCGACTCGGTATGCCGCGCGCTCGCGGGGCTGGTGCATGCGATCGGACCGCAAGCGGGACCGCCGCTGCCTGTGCCGGATTACCAGGCGGGGATCGTCGGCGGCCTGAGCGCATTCATCCCGCTCATGGCGGCGCTCAACGCGCGCCGGCGCGGCCGGCGCTTCGAGGTGAGCGTGCACGAAGCGAGCCTCGCGATTGCCGATTACAACGTCGCGCTTGCGTGGGGCACGGGCGAGCGCGACAAGCGCTGGGGCGTGAACCGCTTCGTGCCGAATTTCCCCATGGGGATCTATCCCTGCAAGCAAGGCTGGCTCGGGGTCACGGTGGTCACGCCGGTGCAGTGGAAGGCCTTCTGCGAGCTGCTCGACATGCCCGAGGTCGGCGCCGAGCCGAAGTACGCCGTGAATCGCGATCGGCTGCGCGATGCGGACAGGCTCGAGGCCCGCTTCACACCGAAGCTCAAGCAGAAGACCGCGCAGGAATGGTTCCGCCTCGCGCTGGAGCTGCGGCTTCCGTTCGTCGTGGTCCCCGACATGGCGGGCCTGCTCGCGCAGCCTGAGCATCGACGTCGGGGCGCGTTCGAACCGATCGTCCACGGCACGCGCAGCTACGAGGCGCCCGCGTCGCCGCTTCGCCTCGAACGCACGCCGCCGCGTCGCGGCGGCGAGGTCCCCGCGCTCGGCGAGCACGCGGCGCAATGGTTGCGCAGAGAGCGCGCGCCGAGCATCGACGGCGCCGGCACGCCCGGCGCGCGCCCCTTGGACGGTGTGCGCGTCGTCGATGTTTCCATGGGTTGGGCGGGACCGATGGCGACTCGCCACTTGGCCGACCTGGGCGCCGACGTGATCAAGATCGAGGCCTGCCAGTATCCGGATTGGTGGCGCGGGGTGGATAATCGCCCGCTCGTGTTCGAACAGATGCTGTACGAGAAGAGCCCGTACTTTACCGTCATGAACCGCAACAAGCGCGGGCTCACGCTCGATCTGACGACCGAAGATGGCGTGCGCCTGGTGAAGCGCCTGGTCGAAGGCGCCGACATCGTGGTCGAAAACTACTCGGCCGGCGTCCTGCCCAAGCTCGGGCTCGATTACGAAGCTCTGCGCGCCATCAACGAGCGCATCGTGATGGTCTCCATGCCGGCATTCGCCGCCGATGGCGCATGGCGCGAATGCCGCGCCTATGGCTCGACGCTGGAGCAGGCATCCGGATTGCCGAGCGTGTCCGGCGCCGAGGGCGGCCCACCGGCGATGAATCACATCGCCTATGGCGATCCGATCGGCGGCTTGAATGCCGCTTGCGCCGTCTTGATCGCGCTTTACCATCGTCGCGCGAGGGGCCAAGGCCAGCACATCGATCTGTCCCAGGTCGAGTGCATGTTGCCGATGGTCGCTGCCTGGCTGGTGGAACAGTCCGCGACCGGCACGCTCGCACCGCGGCTCGGCGCTCGTCATCCTGGCCACGTACCCCACGGCTCGTTTCGCTGTCGCGGCGACGATGCCTGGGTGCTGGTGGCCGTGACCGACGCGCGCCAGTGGCGGGCGTTGTGCCAGACGATCGGCCGGCACGACTGGGCGCTCGACGATGCGCTCATGACCGCGGCCGGCCGGCGCGCGCGCGAGGATGAGATCGAACAGGCCATCACGCAGTGGACCCGCGTGCGCAGCGCCGACGAGGCGATGCGCATGCTGCAACGCGCCGGCGTTGCGGCCGGTGCCGTGCGCGTGCCCTTCGATCTGCCGCGTGACCCGCACTTGACGGCGCGCGGCTACTGGTCGTGGATCGAGCATCCCTACATCGGCCGCCACCCCCAGCCCGGGCCGGCCTATCGCGACAGCGACCAGCCACAGCCGGTGCCGCGGCACGCGCCGACGCTCGGTGAGCACAATCGCCAGGTGCTCTCGGACGTATTGGGCTTGGCGCAGACCGAGATCGAGCGGCTCGCGGCGAGCGGCGTCATCGGCACCAAGGCATCGCCCCCGAGCATGCGCAAAGCGCGCGCCGCGATCGGAGTCCATACCAGCGCGCTACACGGCGCGCCGCGCAATAGCCGGGAGAGCGCACCATGAGCGAAAACCTGCCTCGTATCGCAGTCCTCGGCGGCACCGGCAAGGAAGGCCGTGCGCTCGCGGCTCGCTGGCTCGCCGCGGGCTATCGCATCGTCATCGGCTCGCGCGATGCGGCCCGAGCGGCCGCGGCCGCAACCGAGCTCGATGCGCACGGCGGGCGCGGCCTGGTATCCGGCGCTGACCTCGCGACCGCGGCGCAAGCCGGCGATATCGTCGTGCTCGCGGTGCCGTTCGCCGCCCAGCTCGCGACGCTCGAGCAAGTGAAGAGCGCCCTTGACGGCAAGATTCTCATCGACGTGACCGTTCCCCTGATGCCGCCGAAGGTGAGCCGGGTGCAGTTACCCGCAGGCGGCTCGGCGGTCGTGCGAGCGCAAGCGCTGCTCGGCGCCGCGGTGAAAGTGGTCTCGGCATTCCAGAACGTGTCCTTCGAGGCCTTGCAGCACATCGGCGAGCCGGTCGATTGCGACGTGCTGGTGTGCGGGGACGACGCCGGCGCGCGCGAGACCGTGGTCGGCCTGGCGCGCGCCGCCGGCATGCGCGCCTGGCACGCCGGCCCGCTGGTCAACTCGGCCGCCGCGGAAGCGTTGACCTCGGTGCTCATTTTCATGAACCTGCGCTACAAGGTCCCGCACGCCGGCATCCGCATCACCGGGGCCGACGGTCGGGTCGGACCGAGGCAATGAATTGTTCGAGAAGGGAAACGGCCCTTGGCACACGCCCTTTCTTGCTCTTAGCGGTGCATTTTCAAGCCGAATTCGAGCGGTGTAGGCGGCTGACAAGTCGGAGGTCGGGTCCGTGACAAGTCGGACGTTGGGTGACAAGTCGGAGGTCGGGTCGGAGGTCGGGTCCGACCCAGGCAACGAAAGGGCGCTTGGCACGCGCCCTTTCTGGGCTTAGCGGTGCATTTTCAGGCCGAATTTGCGGGAGCGACGACGAGGCTCTTGCCGATGCACGGCTGGCGCCACCGGTAGCACAATCGAGGAGGACCTTGTAATGAACACAACGACCAAGCGGATCGCGACCGCCGGCTACGGCGTGCTTGCCGGCATCGTGATGGCGCTCTCGCTGCCGGTATATGGCGCGGCGGCGGACGCCCGCGCCAAGCCGCTTACCATCATCGTGCCGTTTCCGCCCGGGGGCAGCACCGATATCCAGGCCCGGCTGGTGGCGAAGGGCCTGGGCGAGCGTCAAGGCCGAGCCGTCATCGTCGACAATCGTCCCGGCGCGGGCGGCAGCATCGGCGCCAAGGTCGCGGCGAGCGCGGCCCCCGACGGTAATACGGTCCTCTTCGCCAGTACGTCCTCGCTCGTGAGCGAGCCGGTGTTGCGGGCGAAGGACAATATCGACGTGCTGCGCGACTTCGCTCCGGTTACGCAGCTCACCGACATGCCGTTCCTGTTCGTGGTCGCGGCATCGTCGCGCTTCAAGAGCTTGTCGGAGTTCGTCACGCAGGTGCGCGGGCGTCCCGGCGATGCGACCTATGCGTCCTGGGGCAAGGGCAGCGTCGGCCACATCATCGGCGAGATGTTCAAGCTCGCCACCAAGACCGAGGGCCTGCACGTGCCGTACAAGGGCGAGGCGCAGGGGATCACGGACGTGGTCGGCGGCCAGGTTCTGATGATGTTCGTCACTGCCGTGAATACGCCGCACGTCCAGGCAGGCCGGTTGCGCGCATTGGCAGTGACCGGCGAAAAACGCATGCACGTGCTGCCCAACGTGCCGACGTTTATCGAGCTGGGCTACAAGGGCATCGATCTGCCCATGTGGTTCGGCCTCGTGATCCCCGCGAAGACTCCTGCCGAGGTGATTCCCCGCTTGCACGCGGATGTGACCCAGGTGCTGGCGATGCCCGAGTTCACGCGCGCGGTGGCCCCCATGGGCGTAAGCGTCGTCGGCAATTCGCCGGCGGAGTTCGGCCAGCGCATACGCACCGATGCCGCCCTGGTGGCGAATCTCGCCAAGGTCGCGAACCTGAAGCTGGACGATTGACGCCGCGGGCGCAAAGCCGCCCGATCAAGTAGCATCGGGACGCAGGCAGGCGCTCGGTTCGGGTCGGCGCAACGCATGGCGGCGTGGCTTCGAGCATTGCCTGGGTCGGACCCGACCCTCCCCCACCTCCGACTTGTCAGCCGCCTACACCGCTCGAATTCGGCTTGAAAATGCACCGTTAAGAGCAAGAAAGGGCGTGTGCCAAGGGCCGTTTCCCTTCTCGAACAATTCATTGCCTCGGTCCGACCACAAAGCCGCCCGCAGGCAGGCGCTCGGTTCGGGTCGGCGCAACGCATGGCGGCATGGCTTGGAGCCAAGGCGCACGGCGCCTCGATGCTCAGCCGCTCAGCACCGCCATGCGCACCCGTTGCGCGGCTTGCATATGCGCCTGCGCGGCCTGCTGCGCACGCTCAGGGTCGCGCTCGCCGATGGCCTCCACGATGGCGCGGTGTTCGTCGCACACCGCCGCGCGCCGGCTCGCGGACGCGAATGCCGTGCGGCTGAGAAGCGCCAGAGGATTGCTCAGCACGTTGGAGACCTTCAGCAGGTAGCGGTTGTGCGAGCACTGGTAGATTGCCAGGTGCAGGCGCCGATTGTGCTCCGCCATGGTCTCGACCGTGGCCGCGGCAGCCTGCTCGCGCGCGATCATGTCGTTTAGCATCTCGATCTCGATCTCGGTGGCATTGCGCGCCGCCATGGCGGCGGCCGCGCCCTCGAGCACGTAGCGCATCGAATACAGCTCCATGATCATCTGGTAGTCGAGCTGCGCGACCGTCATGCCGCGGTGCGATTCGTGCACCAGCAGGCCCTCGTCCTCCAGTCGCCGCAGCGCTTCCCGAACCGGGGTGCGACTGATGCTGAAGCGCTGGGCGATGGCGTCTTCCAGCAGCCGATCTCCGGGTGCGAACTCGCCCCCCTGGATCGCCTGGCGCAGCCGTTCGTAGGCGCTGATGCCCAGAGAATGCGCGGGCCGTCTCGCGTTCGCGGCGGGCTTTGCCGCAGCAGCCGAGCCGCGCGCGTCACGGCCGCGCCTGCGCGCCTGCGCGCTGCGTTGCGGCGTCTTTGCGGACATCGGGCGCTCGGCGCCGCTGGTACCCGCGCTCAGCCCAGCAGGTGACCCCATTTCTCGAGGGTCGCGGCGCGCAGCTCGGGGCTCGCTTCGACCACGCGTGGAAACTCGTCGCGCCATTCGTACGGACGGCAGGCAACGATGAGCGCGCGCGAATTGTGCAGCTCGGGCCCACCGCGGGTGAGCGGATCGAGCGGGCTGGTCCACATGCGGCGCAGGATCTCGATGTGGCTCGCTGGATCGCAGCGCGTGTTCATCGCCCACAACACGTCGAACAGGTTGGTGGGATCGATGTCCTCGTCGACCACGACCACGAAGCGGTTCGCGAAATTGCCCGCGTGCGCGCCGGCGACGAGCAGCGCCGCCTGGTTGGCGTGGCCGTGATAGAGCTGCTTGATCGAAACGACGTTGAACAGCCGCCCCACCCCGGCTTCGTGGCACCAGACGCCTTGCACGCCGGGCAATCCCGCGCGCTCAGCCTGGTCCCAGATCATGGCCGATTTCATGATGCACTTGCTGAACGAATCATCGAACGGCGGGCGCGTCGGCGCGCCCACGGTAAGGATGGGCGAGTTGCGGTAGTAGACGCGCTGCACCCGCACCGCCGGATCGTCCTTGCGCGCGCCGGCATAGTAGCCGGTCCATTCGCCGAATGGACCCTCGGGGCGCAGCATGTCGGGCATGCATTCGCCCTCCAACACGATCTCGGCGTGCGCGGGCACCGGCAGGCCGTGCAGCTCGCTCTTCAGCGTTTCGAACGCAATGCCGCGATGGCCGCCGGCATAGGCGAACTCGGATACGCCGTAGGCCACTTCGTTTCCCGCCGCCAGGTAGAGCAGCGGATCCTGGCCGCACACGATCACGACCGGACACGGTTTGCCCTGCTTGAAGTACTTGTCGCGGATCGCGGCGCCGTGCTTGCCCGGCGTGATGCGTAGACCGACCGTATTGCGGTCGTGCCCCTGCACCCGGTAGCAGCCGACGTTGACCCATTCGCTGTCGGGGTCGCGCATGACGACCATGCAGCAGGTGCCGATGTAGCGCCCGCCGTCACCCTCGTGCAGGAACGGGGCCGGAAACTTGAAGACGTCGACCGCGTCGTCGCGATCGATGTTCTCCAGCACGGGACCTCGATCGACGTACACATTGTCGGTAAGCCGGTGCAGCTTCATCCTGTCGCGGTAGGAACGCACCACGTCCAAGGGTTGCTTGGACAGCGGCAATCCGAGCGTGAGCGCCAAGCGCTGCGGCGAGTTCGTGACCCCGGTCAAAATGCGGAAGTCCGCCGGGTAGCCGGGAATGTTCTCGAACAGGATCGCGGGCGAGGTACCTGGACGGGCGCGGTAGATCATTTCCGCCACCGCGCCGATCTCCAGATGCCAATGCGCGCCCGAGACGCGCAGCAATTCGCCGATGCTCTCGACGCGCGCGATCCACTCGCGCAGATCGGCATGGGGTTGGGCGAATTCGCCGCGGCGGACCGGATTGGGAGCGAGCTGCGCGTGCGTGCCGATGTCCATGGCGAGTCTTTCCTGGAGTCACCCGTTCGGGTATCGTATACAACGGTATACATCAAGTCCAGCGCCGTGCCCGTTCGCCGTGGTGCTGCGACAACGGATACGAGGAGACAGGGCAATGGCAGTGGGTCGGACAGCGGCCGCGCGCTCGGCTGCGGCAGGCGCGCTATTTCTACTGGGCGTGACCGGCGCCGCGCCGGCGCAGGATTACCCGGCGAAGCCCGTTCGTCTGATCAGCGCCCACGCCGCCGGCGGCGGCGCCGACCAGCTCTCGCGCCTGGTGTCCACCGGCGTCATGAAGTCGCTGCCCGTGCCCGTGGTGGTGGAAAACAAGCCGGGCGCGAGCACCATGATCGCCGCCGAGTACGTCGCCAATGCCGCGCCCGACGGTTACACCTTGCTAATGGCGACGGTCACCACGCTGTCGATCAACCCCGCGCTGTTCCCGAAGATCCGCTATGACGCCGTCAAGGACTTCGCGCCGCTCACGGTGGTGGCATCGACGCCGTTCTTCGTCGGCACGCATCCGTCGCTGCCGGCGAAGAACTTGCGCGAGCTGATCCAGCTCGCCAAGAACAAGCCGGGGATGCTCAACGTCGGCTCCTCCGGCAACGGTACCTCGTCGCACCTCGCGGGCGAGCTGTTCAACGACATGGCCGGCGTGCGTACCACCCATGTGCCGTACAAGGCAACCGCCACCCGCGCCACCGATCTCGTCTCGGGCATCATCCAGGTCGCGTTCGCGAACGACATCCTGCCGTTCGCCCAGGCGGGGCGGGTGCGCATTCTGGCCGTTACCTCGGCGCGGCGGCTCTCGGGCTATCCGGAGATTCCGACCGTTGCCGAGGCCGGCGGCCTGCCCGGCTACGAGGCGAGCGTATGGTACGGGCTGGTCGCCCCGGCGCGCACCCCTGCGTCGATCGTCAACAAGTGGCACCAGACGGTCGGCGAAGTGCTCGCTGACGCCGAGGTCAAACGCAAGATCATGAGCATCCTCGGCGGCGAGGTCATCGGCAACTCGCCGGCAGAGTTCGCTGCCCTCATCACGTCGGATCTCGGCAAGTGGGCGCGCGTCATCAAGCGTGCCAACGTCAAGCTCGATTGATTCGCAAGGCGCTGTCAGTTGCAGGCGCAAGCAGCGGCGCGCATCGTGCTCCGCCGGTCGTGATAGGCTGACAGAAGTCGCGCTGCTCTGTTCGAGCGGCGCGCCGGCCACGCGCAAGGGAGAAACCAGCATGTCCGAAGAACCCGCTGCCGTATTCCAGCGCCGCGACGGCGTTGCCTGGGTGCGGCTCAATCGTCCCGCCGCGATGAACGCCATCAACGAAGACATGCGCCGCGATCTGCCCGTGGCGATGCGCGCCGCGGAGGCGGACCGTGAGTCGCGGGTGATCGTGGTTCATGGCGCAGGCGAGCGCGCCTTCTGCGTGGGCGCCGACGTGAAGGAGTTCCGCGCGGTCGAATCGCCGGTCGAGTACCGCCAGTCGCGCAGCTACGATCATTGGATCGCGCCGTTCGACGCCGCCACCAAGCCGATCGTCTGCGCCATTCACGGCTGGTGCTTGGGCGGCGGGCTGGAGATTGCGCTCGCCTGCGACATCCGCATCGCCGCCGAGAGTGCGCAACTGGGCTTCCCCGAGCTCTCCCACGGCACCATCACCGGCTGCGGCGGATCGCAGCGGCTGCCGCGCGTGGTTGGTGCCGGGCGGGCGATGGACATCATGCTGACCGGCGAACGCATGAGCGCGGCGGAGGCCTATCGCATCGGGCTCATCACGCGGCTTACGCCGGACGCGGGGCTGATCGCGGAGGCCACGCGGGTGGCCGAGCTGATCGCGAGCCGCGCGCCGCTCGCGGTGCGCTTTGCCAAGGAGGCGGTGCGCAACGCGCTCGACCTGGAGCTGGCCGCGGGCTTGCGGCGCGAGCTCGATTTGCTGACCCACCTGCTGCAAACCGAAGACCGGATCGAAGCCGGTGCGGCGTTCCGCGAGAAGCGCAAGCCCGTGTTCAAGGGACGATGAGTGCTCGAACAGGAGAAGCCAACTTGAAGATCCCCGTATTGCGCGCGACGCTCGCCGCGGCGGCCACAGCCGCCATTGCGGCGGCGAACCCGGCCGGCGGCCAGAGCTTTCCGACCAAACCTCTGCGCGTGATCGTGCCCTACCCCGCGGGCGGGCCGGCAGACACGGTCGCGCGGCTCTTCGGGCAGCGTCTCGCCGCCTCGCTCGGGCAGCCCGTGGTGGTCGACGATCGCGGCGGCGGCGGCGGGATCATCGCCGCCGAGGTCGCAGCGCGCTCCACCGCTGATGGCCATACACTGTTTCTCGGCGCGATCCAGACCCACGCGATCAACCCCTGGTTGTACGCGAAGCTACCCTACGACCCGATCAAGGACTTCGTGCCGATCATGCCGGCGTCGTTCGACCCGCTGATGCTGGCGATACACCCGAGCGTTGCCGCGGACAGCGTGCAGCAGCTCGTCGCCCTCGCGCGCTCGCGCCCCGGCAAGCTGCTGTATGCCTCGACCGGCATCGGCGGATCCTCGCAGCTCGGCATGGAGCTGTTGAAAAGCATGGCGCGCATCGACCTCACGCACGTCGCCTACAAGGGCGCGGCGCCCGCCTTCGTCGACATGCTCTCCGGGCAGACGCAGGTCACGTTTCTCGGCATCTCGGGCTTGATGCCGCACATCAAGGCAGGACGCCTCAAGGGTCTCGCGGTGAGCGGTGCTAAGCGTTCCGCTGCCGCGCCGGAGGTACCGACCGTGGCGGAGTCGGGATTTCCGGGCTTCGAAGTCGTGACCTGGTACGGCTTCATGGCGCCCGCCGGCACGCCTGCGAGCGTGATTCGCGCTTTGAACGCGGAGCTTGCCCGCATCGCCAATCTGTCCGAAGTCAAGGACCGGCTTGCGGCCGCCGGCGCCGAAACCGTGGTCATGACGCCCGAAGCCTTCGCCGGCTTCGTCAAAGCCGAGCTGACCAAGTGGGGCAAGGTCATCCGCGAGGCGAACATCAAGGCCGACTGACATGGCAGCCGGCGAGGAAACGGACCGCTCGCTGGCGCAGGCGGTCGCGAGCTTCTG
Source organism: Burkholderiales bacterium (assembly GCA_020848435.1). GTDB lineage: Bacteria > Pseudomonadota > Gammaproteobacteria > Burkholderiales > WYBJ01 > WYBJ01. The sequence goes on from JADLAC010000078.1 coordinate 26,878, forward strand.
CGCGAGCCTCGCCGAGCCGGGGCGCGTGCGGCGCCGTCCCGCACGCAGCGAAGGCTTCGAGCGCGCGACCTGGGAGCGCATGGCAGGCCTCGGCTGGTGCGGCGCGCTGCTGCCCGAGCACTATGGCGGCACGGCACTGGCTTTCGCGCAGATGGCGCTCATCGCGCGCGAATTCGGGCGCGCGCTGGTGCCCGAGCCGCTCGTGGCCGCGGCCGCGCTCGCAGCTCAGGCGATCGTCCATGGCGACAACGAGGCGCTGCGAGCGCGACTATTGCCCGCATTGGCCGGCGGCAGCCTCATCCCGAGTCTGGCTTGGCAGGAGCGAGACGGCGGCATCGGCGGCGAATGCGCCACGACCGCGGTGCGCGCGGGCGAAGGTTTCCGACTCCGCGGCGAGAAACGCTTCGTGTATCCGGCGGCGGGCGCCGATGGCTTCGTGGTGTCGGCGCGCGCCCCCGCGGGCGTCATTCTGTGCTGGGTGCCGCGCAGCGCCCCCGGACTTGATCTCGCGCTGGAAGAGCGGGCCGACGGCTCGCACGCGGGCAGGCTGCGGCTCGACCAGGTGTCGGTTCCGGACGCGGACGTGGTCGCATCGGCGAGCGTGGGCGCTCAGGCGCTCGAGCGGGCTGTAGATGAGGCGATCGTGCTCGCAGGCGCCGAGCTGCTCGGAGTAATGACGCGCGCGCTCGAGCTGACGCTCGACTATCTGCGCACCCGGGTCCAGTTCGGCCGCCCGATCGGCAGCTTCCAAGCATTGCAACACCGGGCCGCGGACCTGTTCGTCCAGCAATCACTGTCCGAGGCGCTGGTGCGTTGGGCGGCCGAGCGCCTCGACGATGCATCGTGCGCTGCCGAGGCGCGCAGCGTCGCCGCGAGCCGCATCAAGGCGCGCCTGGCGGAGGCCGCCGTGCACACTTGCGCCGAAGCGGTGCAGATGCACGGTGCCATGGGCATGGCCGAGGAATGCGATATCGGGCTCTTTCTCCAGCGTAGCCTGGTGCTGGCGGCTTGGCTGGGGAACGCGCAAGCGCACCGGCGCCGCCATGCCGCGCGCGCGCTCGCCGAGCCCGCCGAGCCCGCGAGAGACGCCGGGGGCGGTGGCGACTGGAGCGTTCGCGCCGACGCGATCGGGGTCGACCCCGCGCCGGACTGGAACGCGCTCGACGATGGCGACTTCCGCGCCCTGATGCGCGCGTTCTTCGAGCGCCACACGCCGCAACACCTGCGCTATCTGCCGCGGCGCGCGCGCTGGCACGAGTTCTCGGGCTGGTATCGCGAGCAATCGCGGCGCGGGCTGATCGCGCCCGGCTGGCCGCGCGAGTACGGCGGCATGGGGCTGGCCCCGGCCAAGCAGCGCATCTTCCTGGAGGAGCAGGAGCGCTATGCGCTGGTGCGCGGCGGACTCGAAATCGGTATCACGATGGTCGGTCCGCTGCTGATGCGCTACGGCACGCCGGAACAGCGCACGCGCTATCTTCCCGCGATTCTCGCGGGCGAGCACGTCTGGTGCCAAGGCTACTCCGAGCCGAACGCCGGCTCGGATCTCGCGAACCTCACGACCTCCGCGCGGATCGAGGGCGATGTCTTCGTCGTCAACGGCCGCAAGATCTGGACGAGCATGGCACAGGACGCCAGCCACGCCGTGCTCCTCGTGCGCACCGACCCCCAGGCGAAGAAGCAGGCCGGCATCAGCTTCCTGCTGCTCGATCTGGCCACGCCGGGGGTGGCGCGCCGGGCGTTCAACACCATCGCCGGCGAGGTGGAGTTTTGCGAGCTGCTGCTCGACGACGTGCGCGTGCCGGCGAGCGCGATCGTCGGACGCATCAACGAGGGCTGGACCATGGCGAAGAACCTGCTCGGGTTCGAGCGCGTGTGGATCGGCAGCCCGAAGCGCTGCATGAGCGCGCTCGAGCGCATCGATGCGATCGCTCGCGACCAGGGACTGTACGGCGATGCCGCGTTCGTGTCCCGGTTCGTGCGCCTGGAGCTCGACGTCGCCGACCTCGGCTGCCTGTACGAGGAATACGTGACCCGCATCGGCCGCGGCGAGGAGATCGGCCCCGACGTTTCGGTGCTCAAGATCTGGGCGACGGAGACCTTCCAGCGCTTGAGCGAGCTCGCCATCGAGATGGCGGGCGACTGCGGCGCGCTGCGGCGCGACTTCGCCTTCGGCGGCGGGCGTCTCGACGTGCTCTCGCCCTATTACGAAGGGCGCGGCGCCACCATCGGCGGGGGCAGCAGCGAGATCCAGCGCAACATCATCGCCCGGCAAGTGCTGGGCTTGCCCGGCTGAGCTTGGCATCCCCGACGTACGAGGTGATCACCGGCTTGCAGCCGGAGAACCGCAGCCGCGCCCGTCTTTCCTCGTGCAACGCGCCCAAGTGCGAGTGCGTCACCAAGCGGACCGGATGCAGACCCCGCGCCGGGCATTGCGCTCGCAAGCGAGCGCGCGTCGCCTCAGCGCGTCGCAGGCTCAAGTCCCAGATCGCTCAAGGCGAACGCCCGCAGCTTGTTGCGCTGAACCTTCGCGCTCGCCGTCATGCCGATCGCATCGAACGAATCGATGATCCGCACGTAGCGCGGCACCTTGAAGTTGGCGCAGCGCTCGCGGCACCAGTCGATGAGCTGCTCGGGTTCGACCTGCGCGCCGGGCTTCACGATCACGTAAGCCGCCGGCACCTCGACCAGGCGCGCATCGGGCACACCCACCACCTGCGCCTGGCGCACCGCCGGATGCGCGTTGAGCACGTCTTCGATTTCGACCGGCGCCACGTTCTCGCCGCCGACCCGCAGCATGTCCTTGATGCGATCGACGAAACGCAGCCGGCCCGCGCCATCCATGACGCCCAGGTCGCCGCTATGAAGCCAACCGTGCGCATCGATCGCTTTCGCGGTCTGCTCCGGCATCCGGTAGTAGCCCTTCATGACGTTCCAACCGCGCACGAGGATCTCGCCCGCTGACCCTACGGGTTGATCGGCGCCGGTTTCCGCATCGACGATGCGCACCTCGACCCCCGGCAGCAGTTGCGCGAATCCGTTGAGTCGCGTTTCGAGATCGTCGTCATAGGGCGCCATCGCGACATTGGGCGATGCCTCCGACAGGCCGTAGGCCGAGCAAATGCCGGCGACGCCCATCTCGTCGTGAATGCGCTTCATCACACCGTAGGTCGCCGCCGCCCATGCCGCGCGCAGCTGCAGGCGCGCGCGCTTGAGCTCGGGATGCGCGAGCATCATGAGAAACATAGTGTCATTGCCCGAGGTGTGGGTGCAACGTTCTGTCGCCATGATGCGCAACGCTTCGCCGGCGTCAAAGCGCTCGGTCGTGAGGTAGGTCGCGCCCGCCACGAGTGACGTGAGCATCGACAGCGTGGTGCCCGCGACGTGGAACAGCGGCCGGGCGCTGAAGTAGCGATCCCGCGGCCGCAGCCCGAGGCGCCGGCCGACGTGCCAGGCATCGGCCAGCATGCCGCGGTGGGTGAGCATGACGCCCTTGGGATGGGACGTGGTGCCCGAGGTGTACTGGATGAGGACGACGTCATCGCCGCCCACATCCTCGCTCGTCTCATCGGGCAGCGCGGCCGCCGGGCGTTCGAGCTCGGCCGCGGCGAGCGCCCCCCGTGGCACCTCGGCGCCGAGCACGATCACGCTACGCAGCAACGCCAGCGCGGGGTCGGGCAGCGTGGCGTCGAGCGCGCAGATGGCGCGCACCATCGCCAGAAAATCGATCTCGAGAAAGCGATCGGGCATGACGAGCAGGCGCGCGTCCGATTGCTCGAGGCAATAGCGCAGCTCGTCGCGCTTGAAGCGCGTGTTCACCGGCACGACCACCGCCCCGAGGGTGGCGACCGCGTAGGCGAGCGCCACCCACTCGGCGGAATTGCCGAGCAGAATCGCGCAATGCTCGCCGCGGCGCAGCCCGAGCCGGCGCAGATTCGCGGCGTACAGGCGCACCTTGTCCCAGAGCATCGCGTAGGTCAACCGCTGTGCGCCGATCGCGACAGCTTCGGTCTGCGGCCAAGTGCGCGCCGCATGCGCGAGCGCCTGGGCGAACGTGGCAGGAATGACGTCGTTCATTGCCGGTCCCAATCGGAGGTCGAGCGCGTAATCATCGCGCACTTTCGCGCAACGGCGAACCGCCCCGGTAGCGCGGGCGATGGCGCGCTCGAGATCGCCTGCACTGCCGGCAACATCGGGATCGGCGCAGCTTGACCGCCGGCAGCCATTGGAGTATTTCGTGAAAGGCGCGCAGCGGGAGTGCGCGCATGAAGCCCTCGAGGCAGCAGCGAAAGCGAAGCTATTCCAAGTCCGTGCCCCACCCGAGCCGAGAGAGGCGACGCCGTGCGCTGGCGAGCGCCGACGACGCGCAGCGCGAGCAGCTCTTGCGCCAGACGCAGCGCGTCGCGTTCGCGCACCAGGCGGTCGTGCCGCTGCACTACCAGGTCAACGCCTGGGCGGCGCGCAAGGGCTATAGCTAGGTTGCGCGCACCGCCGAGCGCACCCATGCGCATTCCATCCGCCCGCAATAGCGCTACTCGCGAAGGAGACGGCAATGGTGATCAGAGTGTTAGACCCGCTGGCCGAAATCAACCAGCCGGCCGGGCGCAAGCCGATGCGAGCGCTGGAAACGCTCAAGGGCAAGCGCGTCGGGCTGCTGTGGGGCGGGCACGCGGCTTCGGTCGTGTTCTGGCCGGTGCTGGAAGAGGTCGCGGTGAAGAAGTTTGCCGCCGAGCCCGTGCGGCTCTACAAGAAGAGCAGTTGGAACCCCGCGCCGCTGCCTGACGTGGAAGCGCTGGCGGGCAAGATCGATTACGCCTTGATCGGCGTGGGCGCTTGAGGCTCCTGCACATCGGCTACCGTGCGTGACACGGTCAACATGGTGCAGCAGGGTGTTCCCGCGGTGGGCCTCGTCCACCAGCCGTTCGAGAAGCTGGCGAAAATGCAGGCGGTACAGCTCGGCATGCCCGAGGCGCCGCTGCTCATCTATCCGCAGGACCTGCCGAGCAAGGATCCGGCGGATGTCGTACGCACCAAGGCCGAGGAGGTTTCCGAGCGCGCTGGCGCCCTCCTGCTCGCCCAACGCGATCGGAAGGGATGACGATGCCATTCGCTTCGAAGCTGTTCGAGTTCGCCGACAGCGACGAATTCACCGAAGCCGCCTATCGCAACGGTTGGACCGACGGCCTGCCGGTGCTGCCGCCGACCGAGAACAAGGTCCAGGCGATGCTCGACTACGTCCGGCGCGACCCGAACGAGGTGCTTGGCGTGATCCCCCCGGGAGAGGGCGTGGCCACGATCGAGAAGGTCGCGATCAACGCCGTCATGGCCGGTTGCCTGCCCGAATACCTGCCCGTGGTCATCGCTGCCGTCGACGCCATGCTCGACCCGAGCTTCGAGCTGATGCGCGTGCAGTGCACCACCGGCGGGCCGTGTCCGCTGGTCATCGTGAGCGGTCCGGTGGTCAAGAAGCTCGGCTTCAACTTCGGCGAAGGCGCCTTCGCCGGCACCGGCCATCGGGTCAACAGCGCGATCGGCAGGGCCGTGCGCCTGATCCTGTGGAACATCGGCTTGGGGCGCCCCGGCCAGATGTCGCACGCGACCATGGGCCATCCGGGACGCTATTGCTATCTCGTCGCCGAGCGCCCGCCGGAAGAAGACAATCCGTGGGAGCCGATCCACGTCACCAACGGTCTCGCGCCCGGCGACAGCGCGGTATCGATGTATCCCGCCGGCACGCATATCCAGTTCAACGCCGGCACCGGCGCCAATACGGTTGAGAACAACATGTACGTGTGCAAGGAGGTGCTGACCAACCTCGGCCAGTTTCAGGGCGCCATGCAGCGCCTACTCGTCATCAATCCGCAAGCCGCGCACGTGTTCTCCAGCGCGGGCTGGGACAAGGCGCGTTTTCGCGACGAGCTGGTCAGGCAATCGGTTCGGCCCGTGCGCGATTTGAAGCGTACCGGCGGCCAGTCCACCACGGCCACGTGGCACTGGACCAAGATCGCCGACGTGAATGACGACGACGCGCCGGTAGCGTGCATGATCGATGCGCATCACCTGCAGATCATGGTGGCCGGCGGCTGGGCGCCGCCGGTGAGCCAATGCTGCATGATCACCACCATGCACGGCGAGATGGTGACGCGAAAGATCGATTGGTCATGGGACTGAGCCGATCGCCCCGCCATGCTGGCCGCATACGCGGCAAGCGCGCGATGACCCATGGCAACGAGCGCCGTCGTCGCGGCTGCGCCGCGCTCCTGGTCGCTGTCGCCGCGACCACGGCGGCGTCCGCCGCGCAGTTTCCGGAACGCCCGCTGCGCCTGATCATTCCGGTGCAGGCCGGAACGAGCACCAACGACACCATCCCGCGCGCGGTGGCGCAGAAGCTCGCCGCAGCGCTCGGCCAGCCGATCGTGATGGACAACCGCGTCGGCGCGAGCGGCCAGATCGGCACCAAGGCCGCGGTCGCCGCCGCGCCGGACGGCCACACGCTGCTGGTCGGCTATACCACCACGCTCGCGGTCGCACCGAGCCTGCACGACGTCGGCTACGATCCCGCGAAGGATATCGCGCCGATCGCGCGCGTCTTCTCATCTTCCTCGTTGATCGTCATCAGCGCAGCCGTTGCGGCGACGACGCTGAAGGAATTGGTGGCCCTCGCCAAGGCGAAGCCCGGCCAGCTCAATTTCGCCTCCGCAGGCACGGGCAGCACGCCGCACCTGTGCGGCGAGCTGTTCGAGGCGCTCGCCGGCATCGATCTGGCGCACGTGCCGTACAAGTCCGCCGGTGCGGCGATCACCTCGCTCGCGGTCGGTGAATCGCAGGTCGTGTGTCAAGCCGCCGGTTCGGTGATGCCGCTCATCAAGGCGGGAAAGCTGCGCCCGATCGTCGTAGCAGGGCCCAAGCGCGTGCCCTCGCTCCCGGACGTGCCGACCGCAGCCGAGGCCGGCTTGCCAGGATTCGCGGTCGAATCCTGGTCGGGCTTGGTCGCGCCGGCGAGAACGCCGCCGCACGTCATCGGGCGGCTGTATGAAGAGATCGCCAGAATCGTGGCCCTAGCCGACATCCAGGCGTTCATCCGCGCCCAGGGCGCCGAGCCGGCACTGCTGGGGCCGGCAGAATTCACCGCCTACATCGGCTCCGAGCGCGCCAAGTGGACCCAGGTGATCAAGGCGGCGGGGGTGAAAGCCGAGTAGGTCGGCTCACTGTCGGCTGAAGCAGCGCCTCGCATTCGAGCACGGCGCCCCTTCGCTGGCAACGCTGCGCAAGTACGCCGATGCGGCGGGCGGCGACTGGAACTACGGTGTGCGGGAGGGCGGGACTTGTGCGGGCGTTGAGCCGTAGATTTCTCGAATCGATGGCACTTGATTCAATAGCTCAAGTCTTCCGCTACACCTGCATGTTCATGATGTCGTGATACGCCGAGACCAGGCGGTTGCGCACTTGCACCATCTGCTGGAACGAGACGTTCGCCTTGGAAAGCGAGATCATGACATCGTGCAGTTGCACTCCGGGTGAACCGACTTCGAACGCCTTGGCCAGGGTATCGGCCTGGGTCTGGGTCGCGTTGACCCGGTCGAGCGAGGCCTTCAGCGCCGCGGCGAACTCGGGCTTGGCTGCCTCGGCCGCTTCCGGGCCCACGCGCGCGCCCAGTTTCGCGGCCAGGCTTTGCGCGGCGCGCATCTGGCCCAGCAACTGATCGACCTTGTTCGTGAGATCCATGTCGGTTTACCTCCGCGTATTCGAGCACCCGCCCGCGGTCGCCTTGGCGGATCGCGGCTCGGGACATGTGCCAGTGACTATCCCTCGAGCGGCCATCGTTTTCTGCCTGCGCGCTGCTCTATCCGGCCTACAGCACGCCCTCCAGCCGGTACTGTTGCAGCTTGTAGCGCAACGTGCGCTCACTGATCCCGAGCCGCTGCACGGCGAGCTTGCGCGAGCCGCCGACGTCTTTGAGCGTGGCGAGAATGTGATCGCGCTCCAGTGTCCGGATGTCGGTGGCCGCGGCATCGGCGTTCGGGACCACACGCGCAGCCGCGGCCGAAACCACGATATCGTGCGCGGCGATCACCTCGCCCGTGGCGAGGATGAGCGCGCGCTGCACGGTGTTCTCGAGCTCGCGCACGTTGCCGGGCCAGGTATGCGAGCGCAGAAGCGCCTCGGCCTCGACCGAGAAGCGCGGGCGCCGGCCCTCGGCGATGCGCGCCGCGAAGTGGCGCGCCAGGGGAACGATGTCGCGCGGCCGCTCGCGCAGCGGCGGCACGCGCAAGGGAAACACGTTCAGCCGGTAGTAAAGGTCCTCGCGAAAGCGCCCCTCGCGCACCATGTCTTCAAGGTCGCGATTGGTCGTGGCGAGCACGCGGATATCGAGCGCGATCGCCTTGCGCCCGCCGACCCGCTCCACCTCGCGCTCCTGCAGCACGCGCAACAGCTTCGCCTGCAAGGCGAGCGGCATCTCCGAGATTTCGTCCAGCAGCAGCGTGCCGCCGTTGGCTTGCTCGAACTTGCCCGGCTGCGACTGCGCCGCGCCCGTGAAGGCGCCGCGCTCATGCCCGAACAAGGTCGCTTCCAGCAAGTTCTCCGGGATCGCGGCGCAGTTGATGGCGACGAAGGCGCCGGCGCCGCGCGGCGAGTTGGCGTGGACGTAGCGTGCGAACATTTCCTTGCCGCTGCCCGATTCGCCGCTCAGGAGCACGGTGGCCGCCGACTGCGCCACCCGCCCGGCCAGCCGCAGCAATTCGAGCGTGACCGGATCTTCGGCGACGAAACCTGCGGGCGCCGGGGCTCCCGCGCAGCTGAGCAGGCGGCGGGCAAGCGCGACCAGCGCCTGCGCTTCAATGGGCTTGCCGAGGTAATCGGCGGCGCCCGCGCGCATGGCCTCGACCGCTTGCTCCACCACGCCGTACGCCGTCATCAGCGCGACCGGGATCTCCGGGCGGCGGCGGCGCACCTCGGAGAGCAGCGCCAATCCGTCCATCGGCGCCATGCCCACGTCCGAGAGCACGAGCCCGATGTCGCGCGCCGCCAGCAGCTCGAGCGCGCTCTCGCCGCCGGCCGCGCCGAGCGCGGAAATGCCGGCCAGCTCGAGCGTCGCGCAGACCGCTTCCAACAAGTGTCGATCGTCCTCGACTACCAACACGGTCGCCATGCTCAGGCCGCCTCCCGTTCCAGGCGCGCGGCGCAGCCCTCCAGCATGGAATCGTCGGTCGCGCCGGGCACCGGGAGGCCGGCGACCGCGCCCGGACGCTCGGTCGAGCAGGGCAGCGTCAACGTGAAGCATGTTCCGGCCGGATCGGAGCGCACGTCGATCGAGCCGCCGTGCGCCTCGATCACGCTCTTCACGATTGCCAGGCCGAGCCCGGTGCCGTCGGAGCGCGTGCTGTAGAAGGGTTCGAACAGGCGCGGCAGGGCGTGCGCCGGAATGCCGCTGCCGCTATCGCTGACGCGAATGCGAACCCGCGTGCTGTTGGCCATGGCATCGATGCGCACCTTGCCGCCCTGATCGGTCGACTGCGCGGCATTCTCCAGCAGGCTCAGCAGCGCGGCCGCGAGGCCGCGCCGATCCCCGCGCAGCACCGCCGCGCCGCTATGGTCGTCGCAGGCGAATGCCAGGCCGCGCGCGGCCATGAGCGGCCCCATCACCTCGGCCGCCTCGTCCAGCAACGCGCTCACGGCGACGACCTGGTCAGGGGCACGCTCACCGCGCACGAAGCGCAACATCTCGCGGGTGACCCGCTCGAGCGAGCGCAGCCGCGCCAGGATGCGCTCGCCCAGGCCCTCGCGTTGCGCGCTGCTCAACGCCGAGCACTCGAGCTGGCTCGCATACAGCATCGCGGTGGCGAGCGGTGTGCGCAGCTGATGCGCGAGCCGCGCGGCCATCTCGCCCATGGCTGCGAGCCGTTGGCCGCGTTCCAGTCGAAGACGCGCCGCATGCGCCTCGGTCACGTCGTGCAAGAGCACGATACGCTCGGCGCCACCGTGAATGCCGCGCTCCTCGATGGCGATGCGGCGCGGCGCCGCACCTGCCGTCAAGCGCTCGAACCCGCAGTCCGAGGGAAGCAGGCGTGCCAGCACGTCGCGCCATGACGCCCCCGCCGATGTCGGCCCACAGAGGTCTTCAGCCGCCGCATTGGCTTCGCGCACGCGACCCTGCGCATCGAGCACCAGGATGCCTGCCGGCAGCGCGGCGAGCAGCGCATTCTGGCGCTCGATCAGGGCTTGCTTGTGCTCGAGCTCACGCGCCAGCTCGCCGTTGGCGCGCGCCAGTTCTGCCGATAGCTGCTCGACCCGCGCGCGCAGCATGGCGTACGCGGTCTCGAGCCGCGCCGCCGCATCGGTGAACACTCCGAACGCGGCGCGCAGCCGCTCCGCTTGCGCGCGCTTCGCCGTGCTGCCGCCGCGGGCCATACGCCAGCGCCGCTGCGCCGCGCTCACCATCGCGTCCAATGCGGCGATGACACCGCGCGCTTCGCCGCAAACTTGCACCGGGGCCAATGCGTCGGCTCGTACCTGCGCATACGCATTCTTCATGACCGCCTCCCTCGCGGATTTTCGACGCCGGCAGGTTAACAAGCGCACTGCCGCCAACAGGGGGTGATAAACCCGGCAAAGGCGGCTCTTTTTGCCGCTTCCGGTTGCCGCACCGACTTCCATAATCGCCGCCGTTGATCGTGCCAAATGCTCGGCTCGAAGGGAGCGGATTGACCATGCCATCGCCCGGACAAGCCCTGGCGCAACATCTCGCCGGGCTCACCCAAGCGCCCTTGCAACAGAAGATCGGTTATCTCATCACGCTCGCCGCGCTGCTCGCGGTGCTGGGCGGCATGTGGATGTGGAGCAAGGCGCCGGAGTACCGGGTGCTGTTCTCCAACCTGAGCGACCGCGACGGCGGCGCGGTGGTGGCCGCGTTGAGCCAGATGAACGTGCCGTTGCGCTTCTCCGAGGTCGGCGGCGCGATCATGGTCCCGGCGCATCAGCTGCACGAAGTGCGCATGAAGCTCGCCGCGCAGGAGCTGCCCCGCGGCGGGGGCGCGGGCGGCGACGGCTTTCGCGTGCTCGACAACCAGAAATTCGGCACCAGCAATTTCGTCGAGCAGGTGAACTACCAGCGTGCGCTGGAGAGCGAGCTCGCCCGCTCGATCCAGACGCTCGCCAACGTGCAGGCGGCACGGGTACACCTCGCGCTCAATCGCCCCAGCGTGTTCCTGCGCGAGTCGCAAAAGCCCACCGCCTCGGTGGTATTGCAGCTGAGCAGCGGGCGCTCGCTCGATCCGGGACAGGTCAACGCCATCGTCAACCTCGTCTCGACCAGCGTTCCCGACTTGCCCGCGCGCAACGTCACCGTGGTAGACCAGAGCGGCACGCTGCTCTCCAGCACCGGGCGCGAGCCGAGCGGGCTCGACCCGAGCCAGCTCAAGTACAAGCGCGAGCTCGAGCAGGACTATGTCAAGCGCATCGAATCGATCGTGAGCCCGATCGTCGGCGAAGGCAACGTGCGCGCGCAGGTGACCGCCGAGGTCGACTTCTCGAAGGTCGAGCGGGTCGACGAGAAGTACGATCCGAACGGACAAGCGGAAAACGCCGCGGTCAGGAGCTCGAACGTGTCCGAGTCGGTGCAATCGGGTGCGGGCGCCGCAGGCGGCGGCGTGCCGGGCGCGGCATCGAACCAGCCGCCGCAACCGGCGGCGGCGCCGATCACCGCGCCCGCAGGCGCGCAGAGCGGCCAGGCATCCGGTCCACAGACGCCCGCCCAGGCGCTCAATCAACAGAAGAACGCGACCACCAATTACGAGCTGAGCAAGAACATCAGCCATACCGTCCAGCAGGTCGGAACGCTGAAGCGGCTCTCGCTCGCGGTCGTGCTCAACAACCGCAGCGTCGCCGCCGAAGACGGCACGGTCACGAGCAAGCCGCTCAGCGACGAAGAAAAGCAGCAGATCACCCAGTTGATCAAGGGCGTGGTCGCGTTCGACGACAAACGCGGCGACGCCTTCAACCTGCTCAACGCCGCGTTCACGCAGCCGGCCCCGCCCGAAGTGGAGGAGACGCCGCTATGGAAGAACCCCGAGCTGCTGTCGACGGCGAAGGAAGTCGGGCGCAATTTCCTCATCGCCGGGCTCGCGCTCTACCTCGTCCTGGGCGTGTTGCGGCCCATGCTGAAGACCTTCGCCGTCCCCCCCGCGACCGAGCCGCAGCTACTCAACGGGCCGCAGCTCGAGGCGGCGGAAGGAAGCGAGCGTTCGGCCGCGACCTACGAAGCGAACTTGCAGGCCGCCAAGCAGATCGCGCGCCAGGATCCGAAGCTCGTCGCCAACGTCGTGCGCGGCTGGGTGACCCACGATGGATAACGACGGCATCAACCGCAGCGCCGTGCTGCTGATGTCGCTCGGCGAGGACGAGGCGGCGGAGGTGTTCAAGCATCTCGCCCCGCGCGAAGTGCAGAAGATCGGCCGCGCGATGGCGGGCCTCAAGCAAGTCTCGCGCGACGAGGTCGGCGGCGTCCTGGGGCGCTTCTGCGAGGAAGCCGGCGATCACTCGACCGTGACGATGGAGGCGCGCGAGTATCTGAAGAGCGTGCTCGTGAAGGCCCTCGGCGACAAGTCCGCGGTCATCATCGAGCGCATCCTGCAAGGCGGCGACACCGCCGGCATCGAGAAGCTGAAATGGCTCGACTCGGCCACCATCGCCCAGCTCGTCGGCACCGAGCATCCGCAGATCATCGCCACGATACTGGTGCATCTCGACCAGGACCAGGCTTCCGAGATCCTGTCGCACTTAAGCGAGCGTCTGCGTGGCGACGTGATGATGCGCATCGCCACGCTCGATGGCATCCAGCCGGCGGCGCTCAAGGAGCTGAACGATGCCCTGGCCGAAGTGCTCGCCGGCGCCGACAGCCTGCAGCGCAGCTCGCTCGGCGGCGTGCGCGCCGCGGCGGAGATTCTCAACTTCCTGCCCAGCGCGCAGAGCAACCAGATCATGGAAGGCATGCGCGACAGCAACGCCGAGCTCGCGCAACAGATCCTCGACGAGATGTTCGTGTTCGAGGACCTGCTCTCGCTCGACGACCGCGGCATCCAAACGGTGTTGCGCGAGGTGCAATCCGAATCCTTGATCGTGGCCTTGAAAGGCGCGAGCCAGGAGCTGCGCGACAAGGTGTTCAAGAACATGTCGAGCCGCGCGGCCGAGATGTTGCGCGAGGACCTGGAGGCCAAGGGGCCGGTCAAGCTGTCGGAAGTCGAGCGCGAGCAGAAGGAAATTCTCGGCATCGTGCGCCGCCTCGCCGACGAAGGCCAGGTCGCGCTCGGCGGCAAGGGGGACGACGCCTATGTGTAAGCCTGAGGCAGTCGCCGCCGGCACGCTCGCAGCGGCGCTCGCGAAGGGCGCGTTCGCCTTGACGGGTCGGGTCGAAGCTGCGCTGAGCGCGTTCGTGTCCGCCACGGCGAGCGACGCCCTCATGCCGGTGCAATGATGAGCAACTTCATCCCCAAGAGCCGCAGCGGCGACTACCGGCCGTGGCAGCTCGCGAGCCTCGAAGGCGGCGGCAACAAGCAATCGCGCGACCGCGACGACGCCGAGCGCATCAAGATGATCAACCAGCAGGCCTACCGCCAGGGTTACGACGCGGGCTATGCCAAGGGAGCGGCGCAAGCCGCGGCGCAAGCGGCGCGCCTGAGCGCGCTGGTCGATGCCATCGGCCTGGAGATGGCGGCGCTGGAGCAGCGCGTGGCCGAGGACCTGGTGCGCTTGGCGCTGGTGCTGGCACGCTCGCTCGTGCGCGAGTCGCTCAAGGTTCATCCCGAGCTGATCGAGGCGATCGTGCGCGAATCGGTGCGCGACGTGCCGCCCTTCGGCCAGGGCACGCGGCTGCGGCTCAATCCGCGCGACGCTGCCCTGCTCGGCGCCCACCTCACCCAGGAGCTGGGCACGGCCTGGACCATCGTCGAGGATGCCGCGCTCACGCCCGGGGGCTGCAAGCTCGAGACCGCGGCGTGCGAGATCGATGCGACCCTCGAGACCCGCTGGCAAAAACTGTGCGCCGCCCTGGCGCAGGACTGCAATTGGATCGCATGAGCGCCACGGCAGACCTCACCGGCCGCTGGCGCAACCTGTTGCGCGATTGCGGCGAAGTCGCCGCGACGGTGAACCCGGTTGCCGTCTCGGGCCGGCTCACCAAGGTGACCGGCCTGGTGATGGAGGCGGCGGGGCTCAAGCTCGCGGTCGGAAGCTGTTGCACGGTCTATCTGCCCAACGGCAACACGGTGGAAGCCGAAGTGGTCGGCTTCTCCGACGAGCGGCTGTTTCTCATGCCGACCAACGACGTCCACGGGCTCACGCCGGGCGCGCGCGTCATGCGCGCCGAGCCCAAGGCGATCGCGTCCAAGCCGGGCGGAGCACCGCGCCCGCGCCGCCGCGCCTCCGACCATGCCAAGCACGTGCCGGTCGGACCGGCGCTGCTAGGGCGCGTGCTCGATAGCGCGGGGCGGCCGCTGGACCAATTGGGCGCGCTCAACTGCGATCAGCATGTCTCCTTGCACAACCGGCCGTTCAATCCGCTGGAGCGGGCGCCGATCACGCACGCGCTCGATGTCGGGGTGCGCGCGATCAACGCCATGCTGAGCGTCGGCCGGGGCCAGCGCATGGGCTTGTTCGCGGGCAGCGGCGTGGGCAAGAGCGTGCTGCTCGGCATGATGGCGCGCTACACCGCCGCCGAGGTGATCGTCGTCGGGCTGATCGGCGAGCGTGGGCGCGAGGTGAAGGAGTTCATCGAATCGATCCTGGGCCAGCAGGGACTCGCGCGCTCGGTCGTGGTCGCCGCGCCGGCGGACGTGAGCCCCCTCATGCGCATGCAGGGGGCGGCGTATGCCACCGCGATTGCCGAGTACTTTCGCGATCAGGGCAAGCACGTATTGCTCATCATGGATTCGCTCACGCGCTACGCGATGGCGCAACGCGAGATCGCGCTGGCGATCGGCGAGCCGCCCGCCACCAAGGGCTATCCGCCCTCGGTCTTCGCCAAGCTGCCGCAACTGGTGGAGCGTACCGGCAACGGACCGCAGGGCGGAGGCTCGATCACGGCCTTCTATACCGTGCTCACCGAAGGCGACGACCCGCAGGACCCGATCGCGGACGCCGCGCGCGCGATTCTCGACGGCCACATCGTGCTCTCGCGCACGCTGGCCGAGCAAGGGCACTATCCGGCGATCGATATCGAAGCCTCGATCAGCCGCGCGATGACCGCGCTGATCGATGCCGGTCACTTCGAGCTCACGCGCCGCTTCAAGCGCCTGTATGCGCGCTACGAGCGCTCGCGCGACCTGATCAGCATCGGCGCCTATGCTCCCGGCAGCGACGCGTTGCTCGACCAGGCGGTGGCGATGTATCCGCGGCTGGAAGCCTTCCTGCTCCAGGACATGAACGAGCGCGACGCGTACCCGGCCAGCATCGCATCGCTGCACGCGCTGTTCGCGGGCGGCGCATGAGCCGCGCGCGCCACCGGAGCCGACCATGACGGCCCGATTCAGCCTGCAACCGGTGATGGACCTGGCGCGCGAGAACGCGGATGCCGCCGCCGCTCGCCTCGGCCAGGCGATGCAGCGCTTGCTGGAGGCCGACCGGCAGCTCAAGACGCTGCTGGACTATCGCGAGGAGTACCAGGCGCGATTGCGCGACTCGGTCACCAGCGGCATCGACAGCGCCGGGTGGCGCAACTTCCATCTGTTCCTGGCCAAGCTCGACGCCGGCATCGAGGGCGCACGCGCGCACGCCGACTCGGCGCGAGAGTTGGCGCGCCGCGCCCAGGTCGACTGGCACGATCAGCAACGCAAGCTGAAGGCCTACGGCGTGCTGGCGCAGCGGCACGAGCGGGCGCAGCAGACGCGCGCCGCGCGCCAGGAGCAGCGCGAAACCGACGAGCACGCGGCCAACCGCTACAGCCGCAACGCATCGCCGCATCGCCCGCGCTAGCCGACCGGATCGCGCAGCGCTCGGCGCACGGTGGCGAGGATCGCCGCGGCGCCCCTTGCCGAGAATTGCGTCCCGAAGGACCTTTAGAGCGCGCTTTCGAATGGCATACCGCTTGCTCCAATCCGCTGGCAGATCTCGACCCGGGGAGTAGGGATGGACGCGCTCAGCCTCACACTCAACACCCTCGCCAATGGCGCGGCCGCGCAGGCGGAGGGCGTAGCGCCCGTCGGCGAGAGCGCGACGCCGGCGCTGGATTTCGCAACCCTGCTCGCAGCGGGGCTCGCGCCTCGACCGCCACTGCCGAGCGACGCGAGCACGCTCGGGCAGGCGCAGGTCCAGGCGACCCGCGGCGAGGACGACACCGAGCCGGCCGCAATCGGCGCCGAGCCGCTCGCCGCGCCGATCGCAGTGCAATTGCTGCTGCCCCTGGCGTTGTCGGAGCAGCCGATGCGCATCGAGCAAGCAGGCGCGGGCGATCCCGCCGGCCCGGCGCAGCTCCTGGAAGCAGCGCGCTTGCAGGCAAGGTCCGCTGCGCCGCTTGCCGCGGCAGCGGCAACGATTGCCGGTGACGCCGGCGCGATGCCGGGGTCATCCCCCGGCATCGCATCGCGTGCCGAGGCGCTCCAGTCGGCGGCGGCGCTGGCCGAGACGAGCGAGCGCAGCGCGCCACCCGAGCCCGCGGCACACGCGCTGCATGCCGGCCCCGTCGAGCAGCGCAGCGCGCCGCAGCCCACCGCGGTGTTGCAGATCGCAGCCCCGGTAGCAACCGAGGGTTTCGCAGCCGAGCTCGCGCAGCAGGTCGTATGGATGGCCGACAAGGACGCGCAAGTCGCCGAGCTGCACATCAACCCGCCCGAGCTGGGGCCGATCGAAGTGCGCTTGTCCCTCAATGGCGACGAAGCGAGCGCGCAATTCGTTTCGACCCATGCCGAGGTTCGCGCCTGCATCGAGTCGTCCCTGCTGCGGCTGCGCGAGTCGCTCGCTCAAGCCGGCATCCAGCTCGGCGAAGCCTCGGTGAGCGCCGAATCCTTTCGCGACGGCTCCGGCGCGAACGCCGATGCGCGCGAAGGCCGTCACGGCTACGGTCGAGCGCACGACGAATCTCTCGACCATCCGCTCGCGACCGCGGCGCGGCGCGGCCTGGTCGACACTTTTGCCTGAGCCCGCGGGATTCGGCATCGCTGCGCCCGCGATGCCATAGGCATCGCTCGGCGCGCCCGCGCCGACCGAGCGCAGAAATGCCGAGATGACGCGCATTGGCCGATCTGTTTGGCGCCTGCGCGGTGTTGACCGGCTCGCATAATCCTCACGTTCCGATGTGAAGGAGAATGCATGGCTACGACCGCCGCCGCGGCCAAAGCGCCTGCGGACATCGCCCCGGAGGCGCCCAAAACCAAGAGCAAGAAGAAGCTGCTGCTCATCATCGTCCTCGCGCTCGTCGTATTGAGCGCGGGCGGCGCGGCGGCCTGGTTCTTCCTCGTGCCCGCGGACGCCGAGGCCGACGCGGCGCCGCCGCCGGTATCGTCGAAGCCGCCGGTGTTCATGCCGGTCGACCAGTTCACAGTCAATCTGCAAGCCGACGACGGCCAGCAGTTCCTGCAAACGGCGATGACGCTCAAGCTGGCCGACCAGGAAACCGCCGACGCCATCAAGACCCAGATGCCCGAGGTGCGCAGTCGCGTGCTGCTGCTGCTCTCCAGCAAGAAGGCCTCGCAGCTCATGACGCTCGAAGGCAAGGCGAAGCTCGCCGAGGAGATCAAGCACGAGGTGGAAGCGCCGCTGCCGGTGGACAAGACGCGGGCCAAGGACAAGGCGGCGAAGAAGAAAGCCAAGGCCGACGGCGACGACGCCAAGTCGGGTAAGAAAGCGAAGGCCAAGGCGAAAGCCGAGGCGGGGGTGGGGGCACAAGCAGGAACCGCCGCCGCGCCGGCCGAGACCGCACCGCAACGCGTGCTCGCGGTCTATTTCACCCACTTCATCATCCAGTAGGCGCACCCGCTCGCATCATGAGCAAGGAGTTTCTCTCCCAGGACGAGGTCGATGCCCTGTTGAAGGGCGTGAGCGGCGAAGCCGAGGAGCCGGTCGCCCAGAGGCGCGAGGAAGGCGGCGTGCGGCCGTACAACCTCGCCACCGAAGAGCGCATCGTGCGCGCGCGCATGCCGACCTTCGAGATGGTGAACGAGCGCTTCGCCCGCCAGCTTCGCATCGCCCTGTTCAATTTCCTGCGCCGCAGCGCCGACGTGACGGTCGGCCCGCCGCGGGTGCAGAAGTTCAGCGATTTCGTGCGCAACCTGGTCGTCCCCACCAACCTCAACCTGGTGCAGATCAAGCCGCTGCGCGGCAGCTCGCTGGTGATCTTCGACCCGAACCTGGTGTTCCTGGTGGTCGACAGCCTGTTCGGCGGCAGCGGCCAGTTCCACAACCGGGTGGAAGGCCGCGACTTCACGCAGACCGAGATGCGCATCATCCAGCGCATGCTGGAGCTCGTGTTCGAAGAATACGAGAAGAGCTGGCGCCCGGTGCACGAGATCAAGCTCGAATACGTGCGCTCCGAGATGAACACCCAGTTCGCCAGCATCGCGACGCCCAACGACGTGGTGGTGGTCACCACCCTCGCCATCGAGTTCGGTCCCGCGGGCGGCGAGATGCACATCTGCACGCCCTACACCTCGCTCGAGCCCTTGCGCGAGTTGCTCTACAGCAGCCTCCAGTCCGACCGGCACGAATCCGACCAGCGCTGGTTCAAGCAGATGCAACGCGAAGTGCAGAACGCGCAAATCGAACTGGTGGTGAACCTCGGGCGCACCGCGCTCACGCTGGAGCAGATTCTCAACATGCAGGCGGGCGATGTCATCGCCATCGAGGTGCCCGAGACCATGCTGGCCGAAGTCGACGGCGTGCCGGTGATGGAATGCAAGTGCGGCGTATCGAACGGTCAGTACGCGGTGCGGGTCGAGCGCATGGTCTCGCACGCGCAGGAAAGCTAGGAGGCCGGAATGTCGGAGGCGACGAGCGAGCAGGACGTGGGCGACGACTGGGCGGCGGCGCTGAACGAGCAGAACGCCGCCGCGGGCGGCGTCGAGGTCGATGGCGACATCGCGAGCGCCCCCGCGCAGGAGCCGCGCGCGGCGGCCAATCCCGCGGTGTTCCAGCAATTCGAGGGCTCGGGCGCACGCGCCGCCACGCGCAACGACATCGACCTCGTGCTCGACATCCCGGTTCAGCTCACGGTCGAGCTGGGACGCACCAAGCTGCCCATCCGCAACCTGCTACAGCTCGCGCAGGGCTCGGTGGTCGAGCTCGACGGCCTGGCCGGCGAGCCGATGGATGTGCTCGTCAACGGCTGCCTGGTGGCGCAAGGCGAGGTCGTGGTGGTGAACGAGAAGTTCGGCATTCGCCTGACCGACGTGATCACCCCGAGCGAGCGCATGAAGAGGCTGAACAAGTGATCCATCGCATGACCCGTGCGTTCGGCTGCGCGCTGCTCGCGGCCTCGCTTCCTGCGAGCGCGCAGGAAGCGGCATCCCCGCTTGCCGCGGGCAACCTGCTGCAGGTGTTCGCCGGGCTGCTGCTGGTGCTCGCCCTGGTGCTGGGCGCGGCGCTCGTGCTGCGGCGGATCGGGCGCATTCCCGGGTTGGCGGGCGACGTCATCAAGACGCTGGGGGCGACCGCCGTGGGCACGCGCGAGCGCGTCGTGCTGCTCGAAATCGCCGATACCTGGATCGTCGTCGGCGTCGCGCCGGGCCAGGTGCGCAGCCTCGCGACGCTGCCGCGCGCCGAGTTGCCGGCGGCGGCAAGCGCAAACGCACCGGCTTTCGCCCATCTGCTGCAACGTCTCACGGAGCGCCGCAATGCGCGTTAGCCTGCTCTGCGCCGTGGTTGCGCTCGCCGCGATCCTGCCGGAGGCGGCGCTCGCCCAGAATGCCGGCCTGCCAGCCTTTACGTCCACCCCGACCGCGAACGGCGGCCAGTCCTACAGCCTCAGCCTGCAAACGCTGCTCATGCTCACGGCGCTCACGTTCTTGCCCGCCGTGCTGCTGTTGATGACCGGCTTCACCCGCATCATCATCGTGCTCTCGCTGCTGCGCCAAGCGCTCGGCACCCCGACCTCGCCGCCCAACCAGGTGTTGATCGGGCTCGCGCTGTTCCTCACGCTGTTCGTGATGTCGCCGGTGCTGGAGCGCATCTACAGCGAGGCCTGGGTGCCCTACTCGGAGGACAAGATCGCTTTCAACGAGGCGCTGGAGAAAGGCGCCGAGCCGCTGCGCGGCTTCATGCAGCGCCAGACGCGCGAGACCGACCTGGCCTTGTTCCTCAAGCTCTCGGGCCGCGGCCCGGTGAAAAGCGCTGCCGAGGTGCCCTTCACGGTGCTGGTGCCGGCGTACGTGACGAGCGAGCTGAAGACCGCCTTTCAGATCGGCTTCCTCGTCTTCATCCCATTTCTCATCATCGACATGGTGGTCGCCTCGGTGCTCATGTCGATGGGCATGATGATGGTTTCACCGGCGCTGATCGCGCTGCCGTTCAAGCTGATGCTGTTCGTCCTGGTCGACGGCTGGAACCTGCTGCTCGGCTCGCTCGCGCAAAGCTTCTCGCCGTAGCCGCGCCGCGCGCTAGCTTTCATGCATGGATCGACGATGAATCCACAGACCGTCATGGCGCTGGGCCAAAACGCGCTCGAAATGACCTTGCTCGTGTCCGCGCCGCTGCTGCTCGCCGCGCTGGTCGTGGGCCTCGTGGTGAGCGTGTTCCAGGCGGCGACCCAGATCAACGAAATGACCCTCTCGTTCATCCCGAAGCTGATCGCCATCTTCGGCGCGCTGCTGCTCGCGGGGCCCTGGATCATCGGTCTCATGACCGATTACATGCGCCGGCTCTTCACCAGCATTCCGACGCTGATCGGCTGACCCGAGACTCCCCGAGCGCGCATGATCACCTTCAGCGCCGCCCAGCTCGAGCAATGGTTGGCGGCCTTGCTGTGGCCGCTGACGCGCGTGCTGGCGCTGCTCGCCGCGGCGCCGGTGCTGGGCCAGACCCGCCTGCCGGTACCGGTTCGCATCGGGCTTGCGCTCGCCGTCGTGGCGGCGCTCGCGCCGAGCCTGCCGGCCCAGCCGCCGGTCGCCCCGGCATCGGCCGCGGGCATGCTGGTGCTCGCCACCCAGATCGTCATCGGGCTGGCGATGGGCTTCGCCTTGCGCCTGGTGTTCGTGGCGGTGGAAATGGCAGGCGACCTAATCGGCCTGCAGATGGGCTTGGGATTCGCGATGTTCTACGATCCTGGCAACATCCAGCACACGCCCATCCTCGGCCAGTTCATGAGCCTGCTCGCCACGCTCGTGTTCCTCGCCATCAACGGCCACCTGCTGATCATCTCGGCCCTGGCCGAGAGCTTCCACACCCTGCCCATCGCGGCGCAGCCGCCGGGCGCGAGCTTCTTCCAGGTGCTCGCGCGTCACGGGGCGATCGTGTTCGTCACCGGGCTGCAGCTTGCGCTGCCGCTCATCGTCACCATGCTGGTGGTGAACCTGGCGCTGGGCGTGCTCACACGCTCGGCGCCGCAGCTCAACATCTTCGCGGTCGGCTTCCCGGTGACACTTGCCATCGGCTTCGGCGCCCTGATACTCACCCTGCCGTACTTCGGCCCCCTGTTCGAGCGCACGCTCGACCAGGCCTTGCGCTTCGTCCTGCAACTGCCCACGCGCTGATCAGGGCGCGCGCGCGAACCGCACCACGGCGCGGCAGACGCGCTGCGCAATCGGCACGTGGGACTCGATGCCTTCGTCGTATTCCAGGACCTCGAATGCGCTGTAACCGTGCTCGCGCGCGAGCACGCCGGCCCGCCGCCGCAGGACCTGCATCGCCTCGCCGTCACCGCCGGTAGCGAAGCGCTTCTTGGTGAGCGCGAAGGCGTAGCGATCAGCGCCCAGAGCGTGCTGCTCGATGCGCCAGTTGGGCGCCAGCGGATCGACCACCACCAGTACCCCGGCCGCCAACACCAGCGTATCGGCGGGAATGGAGAGCGAGCGGCTGAGCGCGAGCGCGCGGTTGGGGATCAATACCGGCGAATCGCCCTCGATGCTCTTGCACCCCGCCGCTGCGACGAGCGCCAGCGCCGGCAGCGCGAGCGCGCGCCGGCGCCAGGCGAGCGACGATCGCGCGCGGAGCATTCCCACTGCGTGTCGTCTCGCGTTGCGCATGCTCACAGCAGGTTGAACAGCGACAGCTCGCTCACCCGCAGGAACGACTTCTGCGCGGCGTCCAGATGCATCTGCTGGAACGTGAGGTCGCTGATCGCGCGCGCGTAATCGAGGTCGCCCAAGTGCGACAGGCGCGCCTCGTGGGCGAGATCGAGATCCTCGTTGGCGGCGGCGACGGCGTCGATTTCGCGCAGCCGCGTGCCGACCGAAGCGGTCAGCGCCAGGATCCGATCCAGCGCGTTCTGCAAGTTCGAGTTGGCGCTATTGAGCGCGTTGGTGAGCTTGGTGTTCTCGACCGCGCCGTTGCCGGCGGCGCGCAACGCGCTCGCCAGCGCATCCAGGGTCGCGAACACGCTCACGTTCGCGCTCGGGCGCACGCGGAAGACGTCGCCCGCCCGCGGCTCGCCCTCGATCGCAATCTGCAGGCCGTCGAAGATGATCGGGCTGCCCGATACGTAAGCCGCGTTGCTCACTAGCGTCGCGGCCGTGGTGGTATCGACGATGTCGTAGCGCGTGACCCCCGCGGCGACGCTGAAGCTGACGGCGTAATCGTGCCCGCTCAAAAGCGCGGCATCGACGACCGAGCCCGGGCTCACGACGCCGGTACCGGCGTTGCCGCTGTCCGCCGTGGTGACGAAGGTGCCGTTGCCGTTCTTGATCCGCTGCAGAATCTCCGAGCCCGAATCGTTGATCGGGATGCGGCGCGAGGCGCTGATCGCGACTTCGCGCCGGCCTTCGTCGCCGAGATAGGCGACCACGCCGGGCGCGGTTTCCGCGAACGGCGCCGCGGCCGTGCTGAAGCCCGCGAACAAATACTCGCCGCTGCCGTCGGTGGCGTTGGCCAGGCCGATCAGCTCGCGATAGCGGCCCTCGACCTCGGCGGCGAGGCTCTGCAGGTCGCCCGGAGTCAAGGCGGCGTCGCCCGCTTGCACCACCCAGGTGCGCACGTCCTGGACGACGCGCGTGATGGCGGCGAGGGAGGCTTCCGACAAGCTCAAGCGCGCTTTGACCGAGGCCGCGTTGTCGGCGTACTGCTTGTTCACGGCCTTGGCCTCGGTCACGTCGAGGATCTGCGAGGCGGCGACCGGATCGTCCGAGGGCGTCAACACGCGCCGGCCGGTGCTGATGTGGGTCTGTGTGTTCACCAGCTCCTGCTGGCGCGCGAGCATGTTGTTCACGCCATGCTCGAAGACGATGGTTGAGCTTATGCGCATGCGGATGGCCTCGTTATAGCGCCAGCAGGGAATCGAACAGCTTGGAGGCGATTTCGATCAGCTTGCCGCACGCCTGGTACATCTGCTGGTAGCGAATCAGGTTGGCCGCTTCCTCGTCCAGGTTGACGCCCGAGAGGCCTTGCTGCGCCATCTCGGTCTGGCTCACCAGTGTTTGCTGGGCGGCGGCGGCGACGTCGACTTCGCGGGTCTTGGCGCCGACGCTCGCCACCGCCTGGCTGTAGGCGCCCTGGTAGGTGGTCGCCGCGCCGCCGATGGTCTTGGCCGTTTGCAGCATGGCGAGGCGGTTGGCGTTGCGGTTGTCGGATACTCCGCCCGCGTTCGGCGTGATCGTGAAGGTGTCGCCGGCGCGCGGCACGCCCGATATCGCCACTGTCCAGCCGTTGTACGTGATCGCCCCGCCCGAGACATAGGCGACCCCGCTCGGGTTGCCGGTGCCGGCACCGGTCACGTCGAAGGTATTGGCCGCGGTGAAGGTGAAGGTCACCGGCTGGAGCAGGTTGGGATCGGGCGGCGGCGGCGCGTTCACGCTCCCGCCGTCGATCGCGGCCTTGCCCGTATTCGCGCTGCCGGCGCCGGTACGAATCGGCGCCGCCGCCGCGATCTGCGCGCCGTCGATCAGCGCGAGAGCGATGCCGCGCGCGCCGCCGCGCGTGGGTTGAACCAGGAACGAATCGCCGTTCGCCGGCGCCCCCGAGGCAAGCGCGATGCGCACCCCGTCGACGCTCTGGGGCAGGCTCGCATACACGCTCGTGCTCGCATCGGAGAGCCGCGTCACCGTGTAGCTGCCGGCATTGAACGTCACGCGGTAGTCGCTGGTGGTGAGCGCGCCGGCATCGACCAGGCTCGCCGCCACCACGGCATTGCCGCTGTTGGTCGCGCGCGCGACCACGTTGGGCGCGGGCACGCTGAAGAAGTCCCCCCCTGCGGCGCCGTTCAAGTCCTGGCCGAGCCGGTGCTGCGCATTGAAGGTGAAGGCGAGCGCCGTGGCGACGCGGCCGAGCGCGTTGAGCGTCGGATCGATGCCGTCGCGCTGGAACGCCAGCACCGCGCCCAGAGACCCGCCGCTCAAGCTGGAGGTGATGATCGAGGTGCCGTTGGCGCCGGCATAGCCGATTTCGAGACGGCGCGTATCCTCCTTCGAAACCGCGACCGCGAGCGACAAGGCGATGTCGCCGACCACCAGGTTCTGGCCGTTGCCGATCATGACGTTGATCGAGCCGTCGGTCTGGGTCGCCGTGGTGGCGCCGGTGAGGGTGTTCAGTTGCGCGATGATCGCGTCGCGTTGATCGCGCAGGTCGTTGGCGGCATGCGTGCCGCCCGAGGCTTCGGCGACCACGATGCCGTGGTTCAAGCCGGCGATCTCCTTGGCGAGGCCGTTGATCGACGTGACCAGGTCGGTGACCTGCGAGTTTGCCGCCCGGTACATGGCCGACAAGTGCGTCTCGAGCGCCTGGAAGCGGCTGACGAGCGTGGCCGCACCCGACAGCATGCCTTGCCGGGTCGCCGCCGCCTCGGGATCCGCGCCCACCTCCTGCACGGTGGTGAAGAACTCGGCCAGCGCCGGCGTGAGACCCGCATTCGGGTCGGCGAGCAGGTTGTCGATCTGCGCGATCTGGTCGCGGTAGGTCTCGAGATACGCGAGCCGGCCCTGCGCCGCCGCCACCTGGCCGTCGAGGAAATCGCTGTAAACGCGGGTGATGGTGTGCACGTCGACGCCGGTGCCGAACATGCCGTCGCCCGAGGGCTGCGGGAAGCTGCTTTGCAGCTCTACGCGCTGGCGATGGAACCCCGGAGTGGCCGCATTGGCGATGTTGTGGCCGGTGGTCACGAGGTTCGCCTGCGCCGCGTTAAGCCCGGTCAGGCCGATGTTGAAGACGTTGCCGCCCATGAGCTGGTCCTTGCCGCGCTAACGCGGCGCGGCGCATGCGCGCCGGATGCAGTGCTTTTCGACGCCGCTGCGGCGAAACTTAGGACTCATCCCGATAGCCCCGCGCGCATGATCCCGCCGGTGATCACCCGCGTGAGCTTTTCCGCATAATTCGGGTCGGTGGCGTAGCCGGCTTGCTGCAGCCCGCGCGCGAAGGCCGCCGCGTCGGAGCGCTCGTTGAGCACGTGCGCGTAACGCGGATTGGCCGCGAGCAGTTGGGCATAGTCCTTGAACGCTTCGGCGTACGATGAATACGCGCGGAAGCGCTCCAGCGTCTTGACCGGCGCACCGTTCACGTATTCGGTCGTCATCACCTCGGCACTCGCGCCTTGCCAGCCGCGCCCGGCCTTGATGCCGAACAGATTGTGGCTCGGGCTGCCATCGGCCATGCGGATTTCGGCGCGGCCCCAGCCGCTTTCGAGCGCCGCCTGGCCGAGGACGAAATGGGGCGCGATCCCGGTCGTGCGGGCGGCCTCGAGCGCGTGCGGCCACAACCGCTTGACGAAGCCTCGGGCGGCATCCGGCAGCGCGGATGTGGTCGCTGCATCCGCGGGGCTTTGCACGCTGGGCGCGGCGTTGGGCAGCGGCACTGCCGCCGCGGGGGCTGACGAGCTTGCGGGGGAGGTCGCCGCCGCCGCCGCGTTGCCGGCCTCGCTATCGCCCGGCGCGCGCGCGGCCTCGCCCGGCGTGCCCGGGAGCGCGCGCGACAACTGGCGCACCATCACGTCGGCCAAGCCGATGCCGCGCTTCGCCAGGGCGATGCTCAACTGTTGATCGAGCATCGACTTGTAGAGCTTGGTGTCCTGCGAATCGGTCGAGCTGCCGCTGTCGGTGGCCTCGCGCATGCTCTTCAACATCATCTGCATGAGCAGGGCCTCGAACTGCGAGGCGGCCGCGCGCAACGCCTTGTCGGGGTCGCTGCGCGCCTGGCGCTTGAGCGCCTCGACGCTGCCCACGTCGAGGGCGAACTGGGCCGACAGGTCGGTCGCGGGGATCATGCCGGCGGCTCAGATGATTTCCAGCTCCGCGCGCAGCGCGCCGGCGGCCTTCATCGCTTGCAGAATCGCCAGCAGGTCCTGCGGGGTCGCGCCGATCGCATTCAGCGCCTTCACCACCTCGGCGAGGGAGGCGGCTTGCATCATCGTCAGGCTGCCGCGATCGGCCTTGATCTCGATCTGCGAGCGCTCGGTCTGGACGGTGTCGCCGCGCGAGAACGGCGCCGGCTGGCTCACCAGCGGCTCGGTCGATACGACCACCGACAGGTTGCCGTGGGCGACCGCGCAGGACTCGACCTGGACGCTGCGATTGAGCACCACCGAACCGGTGCGCGCGTTGACGATCACCTTGGCCATGGCCGCGGCCGGGGTCACATCCAGGCTTTCCAGGCGCGCGAGGAAGCCGACGCGCCCGTTCGCATCGGCCGGGGCGCGCACCCGCACCACCCGCCCATCGACCGCGGCGGCGGCGTCCGGGAAGGCGCCGTTGATCGCCTCGACCACCCGCTGGGTGGTGGTGAAATCGGTGCTGTTGAGCTCGACGTAGACGTGCTCGCTGTCGCCGATCGCGCTTTGCACCGCGCGCTCGACCAGGGCTCCGGCCGGAACGCGGCCCACGCTCAGGTGATTCACCGTCACCTTCGAGCCGCCGCCCTCCGCACCGACGCCGCCCACCAGGACGTTGCCTTGACTGAGCGCGTACACCTGCCCGTCGGCGCCCTTGAGCGGGGTCATGAGCAGCGTGCCCCCGCGCAGGCTCTTCGCGTTGCCGATCGAGGACACGGTGACGTCGATCGCCTGTCCCGGTTTCGCGAATGGCGGCAGCGATGCGGTAACCACCACGGCCGCCACGTTCTTCAATTGCAGGTTGGTTCCCGGCGGCAGGTTGACGCCGAGCTGGGTCAGCATGTTGAGGATGCTCTGGACCGTGAAGGGCGTCTGCGTGGTCTGGTCGCCGCTGCCGTCCAGACCCACCACGATGCCATAGCCGATCAAGGGATTGCCGCGCACGCCCTGGATGGAGGCGAGATCCTTGATGCGCTCGGCATGGGCAGCGTTGAGCGCCAGCGCCACGACCAGGGCCGCCAGCACGAGTAGCCAGCGATTGGAGCACGGGCGCAGCGATCGGGCGTTGCGCGGGCGTGCCCGCGGGCCGAAGCAAAAGTAGGCGTATCCGCGTTGCATGAGGGACGCTCGCTCAGAACGGCAGGAAGGTGAGGAAGAAGCGCGCGAGCCAGCCCATCACTTGCGCCTCGTCGATATAGCCGTTGGCCCGGTATTCGATGCGCGCGTCGGCGACCTGCGAGGACGACACGCTGTTGCCGTTGGTGATCGTGGCCGGATTGACGACGCCGGAGAAGCGGATGAACTCCGAGCCCTGGTTGATGCCGATCTGCTTCTCGCCGGAGACTTGCATGTTGCCGTTGGGCAGCACCTCGATGACGGTGACCGTGATCGTGCCGGTGAAGTCGTTGTTGTTCGTAGCCGCGCCCTTGCCGTCGAACTTGTTGGCCGAGCCGGCATCGAGGCTCGCGCCCTGGAAGCTCTTGCCCGGCAGGCCGAGCAGGCTGGTGACGCCGAAGGTCGAGGTCTGGTTGCGCTCGGCGGACGAATCCGATTTCTTGCTCGCGGCGGTCTTCTCGTTGATCTGGATCACCAGGATGTCGCCGACATTGCGCGGGCGCCGGTCCTCGAACAGCGGCCGGTAGCCATGGTAGGGCTGCGCCGGATGCGCCGCCTGGTAAATCGATCCGCTCGCGCTCAGCGGTTGCGGCACCGGCGCGGGGCGCGCCGTCATCGGTTGCTGGACTTGCGTCGGCGGCACCGTATTGCAGGCGGCGGCGAGCAGCACCATCAGCACGGCGCAGGCGACGAGACGAACGCGCTCGAACATGGGGTTTCCTAGATCTGGGTCAGGCGCTGCAGCATTTGATCTGAGGTCTGGATCGCCTTGGAGTTGATCTCGTAGGCGCGCTGGGTCTGGATCATGTTGACCAGCTCTTCGACCACGTTCACGTTCGAGGTCTCGACGTAGCCCTGGTTGAGCAGGCCCAGGCCGTTGGTTCCCGGCTGGTTGGCGCTCGCCGTGCCGGAGGCGGTGGTCTCCGCGTAGAGGTTCTCGCCCAGGCTGAGCAAGCCGCCGGGGTTGACGAAGTTCGCGAGCTGCAAGCTGCCGACCTGGGTGGCGGCCGTGGTGCCCGAGCGCACCACCGAGACCACGCCGTCGCGGCCGATGGTGATGCTCTGGGTGTTGGCCGGAATGGTGATCGCGGGCTGCACCGCGAAGCCGCTGGCGGTGACGAGCTGGCCGTTCTGGTCGGTGCGCAAGGAGCCGTCGCGGGTGTACGCCGTGGTGCCGTCGGGCATGAGGATCTGCAGGAAGCCGGCCCCCTGGATCGCGACATCGAGCGGGTTGCCGGTCTGCTGCAAGTTGCCTTGATTGAAAATGCGCTCGCTCGCCACCGGCCGCACGCCGGTGCCGATCTGCAACCCGGAGGGGATCTGGGTCTGCTGCGAAGACTGCGCGCCGGGCTGGCGCAGCGTCTGGTAGAGCAGGTCCTCGAACACCGCGCGCGAGCGCTTGAAGCCGTTGGTGCTCACGTTGGCGAGGTTGTTCGAGATGACGTCGATGTGCAGCTGTTGCGCATCGAGCCCGGTCTTGGCGATCCACAGGGAACGGAGCATGGGTGATCCTATTCGCGGCTAGCGGTTGAGCGACAAGAGCTGGTTCGCCTGGCGATCGTTCTGGTCGGCGCTTTGCAGCATCTTCATGTGGGTTTCGAACGCGCGCGCGTGGCTGATGAGCGCGATCAACTGCTCGACCGGATTGACGTTCGAGCCTTCGATCGCGGCGGCAGCGACGACGACGCTGTTCTCGGCCGGCGCGGCTGCGCCGCCCTTCAACCGGAACATGCCTTCCTCGCCGCGCACGAGGTCGGCCTCGGGCGGGTTCACGAGCTTCAGGCGCCCGAGCACGTTGACCGCGCTGCGGCCGCTGGTCGGAATGGCCGATACCGTGCCGTCTTTGGCGATGGTGACGGTCACATCGGGCGGAATCGCGATGGGCCCGCCATCGCCCAGCACGGGATGGCCTTGGGGGCTTTGCAGCACCCCACCCGCGCCCACGCTGAGCCCGCCCGCGCGGGTGTAGGCTTCCGAGCCGTCGGGGAGCTGCACCGCCAGGAAGCCGCGCCCCATGATGGCGACATCGAGCGCGCGACCGGTTTGCTGCACCGTCCCCGGACGGAAATCGGTGCCCACCGTGGAGTCGACCACGTAGGCGCGCGTCGGCAAACCTTCGCCGAACAGGTGCACCGCGCGCAGCGCATTGAGCTGGGCGCGAAAGCCCGAGCTGGTGGCGTTGGCGAGGTTGTGCGCCACGCTCGCCTGGGCCTCCAGAGCGTGGCGCGCACCGGTCATGCTGACGTAGATGAGGCGGTCCATGGCGTACGCTTAAGGCGTCGGCTGCGGCGGCGCGCGCTAGCGCAAGTTCACCAGCGTCTGCATGACTTCGTCCTGCGTCTTGATGCTCTGCGCGTTGGCCTGGTAGACGCGCTGGGCGGTGATCATCGATACCAGCTCCGCCGTCAGGTCGACGTTCGAGTCCTCCACCGCGGAGGACTGCACCACGCCCAGGCTGCCGCTGCCGGGCGTGCCGATCACGGGCAGACCCGAGTCGGGCGAGTCCGCCCATTGGTTCTGGCCGAGCGGCTTCAGCCCGTTCGGATTGGCGAACTGCGCGAGCACGATCTGGGCGAGATTCTGCGATTGACCATTGGTGTAGCGGCCCTTGATGGTGCCGTCGGCGCCGATATTCAGTCCCGCCAGGCGCCCGGAGGCATAGCCGTCCTGGTACAGGGCATTCACGCTGAAGGGCGAGCCGAACTGGGTCATGCCCGCCATGTCGAGCGAAAACGTGATCGGCGAGGTCGCGCCGCCGCCAACGTTGAGATTGGCGGTGATCGGCATCGCCGTGGTGAGCGCGCCGGCGGAGTCGAAGTTGAGCACCAGCGGGTTGCCCGCGCCGGCGCCCAGGTTCACGTTGCTGATCGGCGTGCCGTCGACCGAGGCGTAGACGTCCCAGCGTCCCGCCGTGGCCGTCTTCACGAAGTAGTAGCTGAAGACGTGTGCATTGCCGAGCGAATCGTAAACCGACCCCGAGGTGGTGTTGTTATAGCTGGTCGGATCGGCGATGCTGAACACGGCCGAGGTCGGTTGCGTGGCCCCGGCGTCGAGGTTGGCGCCGAAGCGGAACGTACCGGTTGCAAGCGGGGGGATATCGGCGGTCTGCAACTGGATGTCGATCGGGCTGGTCGCGATGATATTGGCCGAGGCATCGGCGCCGTAACCCGTCACCCGCTGGTTTTCGGTGTTGACCAGGTAGCCGTTCGGATCGAGATGGAACTGGCCGTTGCGGGTGAAGCTGACCGTGCCGTCCTTGCTGATGCGATAGAAGCCATTGCCGTTGATGGCGACGTCCAGCGGATTGTTGGTCGAGGTCACGTTGCCTTGGCCGAATTCCTGCGAGATCGCCGCCACCTTCGAGCCGATGCCGACCTGGCTCGCGCCCGCGCCGTTGAGCGAATTGGCGAACACGTCGGCGAACAACGCGCGCGAGCCCTTGAACCCCACGGTGGTGGCGTTGGCGACGTTGTTGCTGATGACGTCGAGGTTCTTCGACGCACTGTTCAGACCGCTCAAGCCTTGCTGGAATGCCATGGGCGCATGCTCCCTTTGCTGTATCCGTTGCCGCCGCGCGCGCTCGCGCGCTCGCTCTAGCCGTGCTACTGGACCCGTTTCACGTCGGCGAAACGCACCTCGGTGGCACCGTCGACGACGATGCTCGGTTCCTTGCTCGAGACGCCGATGCCGCTGACCGTGCCGACGCTGTAGGTCGTTGCGCTCACGGCCTTGCCATCGCGCACGGCCTCGACCTTGTACGTGTAGATGCCGTCCTTGGCGCTGCGCCCGTCGCTGGCGGCGCCGTCCCAGGTGAAGACCCGCATGCCGCGCTCGTTCGGTCCGAGCTCGAGCCGGCGCACGATGTCGCCCGCGGGTCCGGCGATGCTGAGCGTGACGCGATCGGCCGCCTCGGCCAGCTCGACGGCACCGGCGGCATGCTTGTCCGCAAGCTTCAATGTCGACCCTGCCGCGACCACCTCGCGCCCGATCATCGAGGCTCCCGTCATGGTCTGGGTCATTGCCAGCGCGGCGGCAAGACTCGATACCGTGTCGTTGAGCTTGTCGAGGCCGCTCACCGTGCTGATCTGCGAGAGCTGGGTCGTGATCTGGGCGTTGTCCATCGGGCTCAAGGGATCCTGGTTCTTGAGCTGGGTCACGAGCAGGGTCAGGAACCGATCCTGGATCTGCGCCGCACTGCTCGCGCCGAGCGGATTCACCGCGCCGCGGGTCGCGGCGATCACATCCTGGATTGCGCTGGCCATGAGGCGGGGTCCTTACTGTCCGATGGTGAGCGTCTTCAACGCGAGCTGCTTCGCGGTGTTCATGAGCTCGACACTGGTCTGGAACGAGCGCGATGCCGAGATCATGTTGACCATCTCGTCGACCACGTTCACGTTGGGCAGCGCGACATAGCCCTTGTCGTCCGCCGCCGGATGCTTCGGATCGAACACGCGCCTGCCCGGCGCGCCATCTTCGATCACCGCCGCCACGCGCACGCCCTGCGCCGCGGGCGAATCGAGCGCCACGGGGGCGAACACCACCTGCTTGGCGCGGTACGCGCCGCCGGTCGAGCTGACGCTGCTCTCGGCATTGGCGAGATTGCTCGCGACCGCGTTCAGGCGCTGCGACTGCGCGGTCATGGCGAGGCCCGCTATCTTGAAGATCGGATCCACTACGCCTCCTTAGGTCTGGATCGCGGCCAGCAGGCCTTTGATCTTGGAATTGATGAAGGTGAGCGAAGCTTCGTAGCGCATGGCGTTGTCGGCGAATTGCGCGCGTTCGACGTTCACGTCGACGCTGTTGTTGTCGATGCTCGCTTGCGTCACGCTGCGGTAGATGAGCGGGGTGATCGACGCCGCACCCGTCGCGCCGCCGGCACCCATATGACGCTGCGATGTGCGCGCCAGGAGCGGGCTTGCCTGCGCGCGCGCGCCGAGCGCTGCGCTCAGCGCCGCCTTGAAATCCACGTCGCGCGCCTGGAATCCCGGCGTATCCGCGTTGGCGATGTTCGACGCGAGCACCTGGCTGCGATACGAGCGCACGCCGAGCGCGGCCTGGTGCGGGTGAAGGAGTCGATCGATCGCGTGGGTCATTGCAGGTTTCCGGGGTGGCTGCCGTCAATGCATCGGACGTGCCAGCATGGTAGGTGGGCGGCGCGCGCGGCCGATGCGCGATAAGCTCGACATTCGAGCGCCAATTCGCCGCCCGGCGAGCGCGGGCGGCAAGCGCACGGCAATCCTTGCCGCCATGCGCCGAACTGAAGCCGAATGCGCGCGCAATTTCACGCCTGTGCGCTCGGCTGCGCGCTCTAGAATGCCGCCCATGACTCGCGCAGCCTGCAATCAATTCGTCCTGCTGGCGGTGTTCATCGGCTTCGCGCCGGCCACGGCCGCGAGCGAGGCACGCCAGGACCTGGGCCAGCTCGAGCGGCTGGTCGCAAGCTACGTGCGCAAGGAGACCGCAGGCCTGCCCGGGAGCGTCGGCGTCAGCGTGACAGCGCTCGATCCACGCTTGAGCCTCACGCCTTGCGCGGCGCCCGAAGCCTTCATGCCGCCCGGCGGCCGGCTGTGGGGGACCTCCGCCGTCGGCGTACGCTGTCTCGCACCGGCCGCGTGGACCATCTACGCCAGCGTCCAGGTCGAGGTAAATGCGCAGTACGTCGTGACCGCCCGGCCGATGGCCCAAGGCGAGCGCGTCAACGTGCAGGATCTCGCCGTCATGCGCGGTGACCTGGCGCGCCTGCCCGCGGGCGTGGTGATAGATCCACTGCATGCGGCCGGCAAGCAGCTCGCCCTGGGCCTCGGCGCGGGCCAGCCGGTTCGCGCCGATATGCTGAAGTCACCCCAGGTCATCGTCCAGGGCCAGGGCGTCAAGCTGGTGAGCCAGGGACCCGGCTTTCGCGTGAGCGCCGAGGGGCGCGCGCTCGGCAACGCGGCCGAAGGCCAGAACGTGCAGGTGCGCGGCCCGTCGGGGCAGACGATTTCGGGGATTGCGCGCGCAGGCGGGATCGTGGAGGTGCGTTATTGAGCCCGCCTATCGCGCAGCGGCCGGCTGTACCGGCCGCGCCGGGGTAGTCCCGTTGTCCACACGGCCCTCGGTTTGGGATCGGGCTCAAGGATCGGCGCGGTGGGCCGTAACCGCGGTTGTGACGGCGAGTCGGGATCCGGACTCAAGTCCCGGCAGCAGCGGCCGTAACCGTTGCACTACGTGTCAGAAAGCGAGGAAGTCATCGTGAAGATCGATGGGAATCTGCGCTCGATCCAGAGCGGGACCGTGTCCGAGGGCCAGGCGCGCACGAGCAAGTCCGGCACCCCGAGCGCGCAGCCCGCGGCGAGCGCCGGCCCGCGCGTACAGTTGAGCCCGCTGGGCTCACAGCTCGCAGGCATCGAAGCGAGCCTGGCCGATGTGCCGGTGGTCGACAGCCAGCGGGTCGAAGAGATCAAGCAGGCGATCAGCGACGGGCGCTTCAAGGTGAACCCGGACGTGATCGCCGACAGATTGCTGGAAACCGTGCGCGAGCTGATCCAGTCCCAGCGCGGCTGAGCGCCCGGCTCGAATCGAGCGCGCTATCGATGCCGCTGCCCGGCCGCAGAGCAAACGGCCGGGCAAGCTGCTTTGGAGTGACAGGGAGAACGAGCGATGTATTCAAACCCCGCGGACCATGTCAAGGCGTTGCAGCAAGAGCGCGAACGGGTGCGCGAGTTCCTGCACCTGCTCGAGCGCGAGCAGTCGGCGCTGGTCGCGGGCGACCACGACCACCTGCTCGCCTTCACCGAGCAGAAGGCGGCGCAGATCCTGGAGCTGCGCCGGCTCTCCGATAGCCGCAGCCGCTTGCTCGCCGCTCAGGGCGTGCGCGCCGACAAGGACGGCATGAGCGCGTGGATCGAGCAACACGGCGAGGCCGCGGCGCGAAGGCTGTGGGACGAGATCAAGACCCTGGCCGCGCAGGTGCGCGCGACCAACGAGATCAACGGCGCGCTGGTCGCCGCACGCTTGAAACACAACCAGGCGGCAATCAGCGCATTGCAGTCGGCGGCGCGCGCTTCAGGCGTGTACGGGCCCGACGGCGGCACCCGCCTCACCGCCGCCACCACCCGCGCGCTCGCGAGCGCCTGAGCGCCTCGCCGGGACAAGCCCCGGCCTATAGCGTCGTAGCGCGCCCGCGAGACCGTCTCGCGCTGGGCGACATGCGGCCCGGTCAAGCGTGTCGCTAGCGCCGGCGAAGCGCCACGGCGGAATCCCCCGCGGGCGCTCGACGCGCTTGTGCCCCGTCTCGGCCAAGAAAGCCACGGGCGCGCTCGCCCCCGGCGATCGCGTTCGCCGGCCCGTCAGGCCGCATATCCCAGCACAGCGAAGAAGTGACAGCCGGTCCCGGTAGCGACGAAGCCGTGCCACACCGTATGCGCATAGCGCGTGCGCGAATCGCGTATGAAGAAGACCACGCCCGCGGTGTAGGCGAGGCCGCCCGCGACCAGCAATGCGATGCCGGGAAGCGGCACGCGCTGGACCAGCGGCACCGCCGCGATCACGACCAGCCAACCCATGACCAGGTACAGTCCGGTGGAAGCCCAAGGCTGCGACAGGCGGTCGATGCTTCGCAGCACCGCGCCGGCGATCGCCAGCGACCAGACCAGGCCGAACAAGGTCCAGCCCCAGGCGCCAGCGAGCACACCCAACGCGAACGGCGTGTAGCTGCCCGCGATGAAGACATGGATCGCGCCGTGATCGAGCTTGAGGAAGATGCGCTTGGCGCGCCCCGGGGGCAGCGCGTGGTAGAGCGTCGAGACGAGATACAACACGATCATCGTCGCGGCGAACACGCCGGCGCCGACGACGTTGGCGGCGCCAAGCTCCCGGTTCGACGTGAACAGCAACGGCACAGCCGCGATGGCCGCCGCCAGCGCCACGCCATGGGTCAGGCTGTTGGCGATCTCCTCGCCCAGGCTTTGCGGACGTTCCTTCATCGAGCCCATTGTCATGCCTTCGCGCTATAGGTCACCAACGCGTGTGCCGAAAGTGGCGCATCGCTCACCTGGCTAACGGCAGCGGCGTATCGATACACGAGCGCGAACGTCCGCATAGCCCGGCGCAGGCGCGAGGCGCGCTAGCGCGTCTTCGCCCGGAGCGCGTCGATCTCCTCGCGCGAATACCCGAGCTCGGCCAGGATCTCGGCCGTGTGTTGACCGAGCGTAGGAGCCGGATCGTGCTCGCGACGGCACAAGCCCGAGCGCGCGAGCGGATTGACCAGGTGCGCGATGCGCCCCTCCACCGGATGCTCGATGTAGGCGATGTCCCCGCGCGCCTCGACGTGAGGGTGCGCCAGCGCTTCGTCGGGCGTATAGACCGGACAGATCGCGATCCCGGTGCGATCCAGCTCGCGTTCCAGCTCGGCGGCGGTGCGCGACGCGCAATGCGCCGCGAGCGCCTCGCGATACCGGCCCTGGCGCGCTCCGTGCGCGGTCAGCCGATCGGCCGGCGTTTCGTTCTCGTCGATCAGATCGGGCCGATCGATCGCGCGGCAGAATTCCTGCCATGCCTTGGCCTCCAGCAACGACACCGCGATCGGCTTGCCGTCCTTGCTGAGGTAGGTCGAGTAGCGCGGATTCTTGCCGAACACCTCCTGCGCCGGCTCGCCGCTCGCCCCCGCAAGGCGCGCGAGCGCGGAGGTGAGCGGAATCGGGCACAGGTTGAGCAAGGCGTCGAACATCGCGAGATCGATCTCGCAGCCCTTGCCGGTGTGCGCGCGTTGCGCGACGGCAGCGAACACGCCGATCACCGCCATCAAGGCGCCGGCGAAATCGCCCGCCTGGAATCCCGGCACCGGCGGCGGATTCGCCTGTTCGAGCGCGCGCCCCATGAGCCCGGTCATGCCCTGGATCACCAGGTCGTGGCCCGCGATCTTCGCCAGCGGACCGCTCTGGCCGAAGCCCGAGATCGAGCAATAGATGATGCGCTCGTTGGCGGCGCGGGCGCTGGCATAGTCGACGCCGAGCTTCGCCGCCACGCCCGGACGATACGACTCGAACACGACATCGGCGCGCTCGAACAGGCGGCGTGCGACTTCGCGCCCCGCCACGGTGGCGAGATCGAGCTCGAGGCTGCGCTTGGAGCCGTTCACCACGTTGAAGTACACGCTCTGATCGCGATAGCGCGGATGGTTGTGGCGGCTGGGGTCGCCGACACCCGGCGGCTCCACCTTGATCACCTCGGCGCCGAACTCGGCCAACATCTGGCTCGCCCAAGGGCCGGGCAGCAAGCGGCTGAAATCGACGACGCGCAAACCCGCCAGAGGCAGCGGCGGGACCGAGGGTGCGTGTGCGTGCGGCATGGATCAACTCCGAGCGAGAACAGGGTGTGAACGAGCGGGGCGAGCGGCCCGAATCCTACATTCGCCGTAGACGAGATGTCCTTCCGGCATTCGGCGGCGCGCTTGCAGCGCCGAATCGTGCGCGGGCGAGCTTCGGGCTCGGGACATTCGCGACGGCCAGTGCGAATGCTAACACCGCCTCGGCCGGTCCTACGCCCTCTGCTCTATTCAGCGATCGTGCGCGCGCACCTATGGTTGCGGCTCATCCGGCCGCGGCGGCTTGCGACTCGCGCACGTCGCGGTGACGGCCGGAGCCCTGCGAACCAGGAGACGCCATGAACACATCGCAACGCCTCGTTGTTGTCGCCGCCCTGCTGGCAGCGGGCGGCGTCCAGGCCGCCTTGCAGCCCGGCGACATCGCCTTCACCGCATTCAACGCCGACGAGGACGGGTTCGCGCTGGTCGCCTTGCGCGACATCGCGCCCTACACCTCGATCTACTTCAGCGACAACGAATGGAGCGGCGGCGCGCCCGCGAGCGGCAGCTTCAACGGCGGGGAGAACACCTATGCGTGGATCTCCGGCGCGGCGCCGATCGGCGCCGGGACGGTGGTGCGGTTCAGCGCCATCGATCGTGCCGCGCGCTCGGCATCGAGCGGCGCGTTCGGACTGATCCAGGCCGGCGCGCCCGGCTTCAGCGCGAGCGGCGACAGCTTGTTCGCGTTCAGCGCCGATGCGAGCGCCGCGCCGACCCGGTTTCTCGCCGCGATCTCGAGCGAAGCCTTCGCCGGCAGCGACCTCGCCGGCACCGGCCTGGCGATCGGCGCGCACGCGATCGCGGTCGGCAGCGGCGCCGATTTCGCCGAATACAGCGGGCCGCGCGCCGGGCTCGCCGCGTTCGCCGCCTACGCAGCGCTCGTCAACGACGTGAGCCAGTGGCAATCGCGCGCGAGCGGCGAATTCGCGACGCTGGCACCGAACGTGGCAGCGTTCGGCATCGCGCCGGTGCCCGAACCGCAAACCTATGCCTTGCTCGCCGCGGGCTTGAGCCTGATCGGCTGGCGCCTGCGCCGGCGCGATACCTGACGCCGTGCTCGCCCGGGCCGGCGCGGCGCCGGCCCGGATGCCGCCGGGGTCGATCTCGCGCGGCGTGCCGCGCGGGTCGCAGCGAGGCGCCGCTCAGCCGCGGCCGACGAACGGCATCTTGGTCGCCATGATGGTCATGAACTGGACGTTGGTGTCCAGCGGCAAGCTCGCCATGTAGACGACGGCCTCGGCCACCCGGCTCACGTCCATCATGGCTTCCACCGCCACCGTGCCATTCGCCTGCTTCACGCCCGTGGACATGCGCGCCGCCAACTCGGTCATGGCATTGCCGACATCGATCTGGCCGCAGGCGATGTCGTACTTGCGCCCGTCGAGCGAAATGGTCTTGGTGAGACCGGTGATCGCGTGCTTGGTCGCGGTGTAGGGCGCCGAATCGGGCCGCGGCGCGTGCGCCGAGATGGAGCCGTTGTTGATGATGCGCCCGCCGCGCGGCTGCTGCGCCTTCATGATGCGAAACGCCGCCTGTGCGCACAGGAACGAGCCGGTGAGGTTGGCATCGACCACTGCCTGCCACTTGTCGTAGCTCAGGTCCTCGAACGCAACGCCCGGGGCATTGGTGCCCGCGTTGTTGAACAGCACGTCGACGCGGCCCCAGCGCTCGCGCACGCGCGCGAACAGGCGCGCCACCTCATCGGGGCGCGCCACGTCGGTCGCGCATGCCAGCGCGCGCTCGGACGAGGTGCAGAGCGCGACGCTGTCTTCGAGCGCGCCCAGCCTGCGTCCGGCGAGCGCGACGCGATAGCCGGCTTCGAGCAGCGCCAGCGCGCTCGCGCGACCGATCCCCGAGCCTGCGCCGGTAACCACCGCCACCTTGTCGATCACACTCATCGCGCATCCTCCTTGCGTCGCCGATGCGCGATGGTAATGGGGAACGCGCGCAGGGTGAAGCGCGCGGCGCGGCGCCTGTCCTTGGAAGCTTGGCGCGTCACGCCGTCCCGAGCGCCTCCAAGCTCGCCGCCTGCCCCCGCGCCTCAGGTCTTGTCGCGCAGCCGCGCGCGCAGCCGCGTCACCGCCTGGCCGTGGAGCTGGCACACGCGTGATTCGGATACGCCCAGGATCTCGCCGATCTCGCGCAGGTTGAGCTCCTCCTGGTAGTACAGCGCCATCACCTTCTGCTCGCGCTCGGGCAGGTCCTCGATCGCCTTGATCAGGGCGGCGCGCATGCGCTCGTCGAGCAGGCGCTCGAGCGGCTCCTCGGTCCAATCGGCGAAATGCCGGTCGAGCACGTCTTCGTCATCGCCCGAGCGGAAGTCCTCGTAATAGACGAGCTGGTGCCCGCGCGCGTCCTGGAGCATCTGCTGGTACTCGGCCAGCGGTACGCCGAGCGAGCGCGCCAGCTCGGTCTCGCTCGGCGGGCGGCCGTTGAGCTGCTCGAGCCTCGAGATCGCGCCCTCGATCTTGCGCAGGTTCTTGCGCAAGCCCCGCGGCAACCAGTCGGATTGGCGCAAGCTGTCGAGCATCGCGCCGCGAATCCGCTGCACCGCGTAGGTCTCGAACTGCGCGCCTTGCGACTCCTGGTAGCGCTTGGCAGCGTCGATCAGGCCCAGCATGCCCGACTGGATCATATCGTCGACCTGCACCGAAGGCGGCAGCGTCGCCATCATGTGATGCGCGATCCGCTTCACCAGCGGCGCGTACTTGGCGACGCACTCGTCCGGATCCATGAATCCGTTGTCGGCATACTTCGCTACGGTGCGGGCGGCTTGCGCTTTCATGGGAACCTCGATCCGGATACGGCGTTGTACGAAGGTGTAGTGCGCCTGTCCCTGGACGCCTTGGGGCGAGTACGCGGACGTGAGGACTCCAGGCTCATAGCGCCGCGAGGGCGGCGCCCGGGTCGAGGCGCGCGGGACCGGCGGCCCGCGCGTCGGCGCCGGCTGCCGCATCGCGTGTCATCGCCGCGGCGAGACGTTGAAAGCTGCGTGCCGCCGGCAGCCGCGGGCTGGCGAAGAGAACGGGGCGGCCCTCGGCGGCCGCACGCTCGATGGCCGCAGCGGCCGGAACGAAGCCGAGAAGCTCGAGGCGCACGTCGAGATAGCCGTGCGCCACCCGCGCCAGGTTGCGAAATATCCGCAGTGCGGCGCCGTCCGAATCGACCCGGTTCACGACCACGCGCAAGCGCAGCCGCATGCCGGCGCTGCACATGCGCTTGATCAAGGCATACGCATCGGTGATCGCCGCGGCGTCCTTCGACAGCACCACCAGCACGTCGCGGCAAGCATTCTCGGCGACGATCAAGGGCTCGGCCGCGGCACTGCTCACCAGCACGCAATCGCGCGCGGCGGCATGGCGCACGAGCGCCGCGCTCGCGCGCCAATTAGCCGCGTTCGCAACGCCGCGCTCCACGCTCAGCACGGCAAGACCGGGCGCGGCTCGCACGGGGCCCGGCGCCGCGGCGGCGCTCTGACCGGGGCCGCACGCCATGCCCAGGTAACGCAACACCTTGCTCGCGGCGTTGCGCTCGGTGCGATCGATGAGCAAGGTATCGCGTCCGGCGCAAGCGAGCGCCGCGGCGAGGTTGACCGCGACGCTCGCGCGGCCCACGCCGGGGCCGCCGGCGACGATATCGGTCACCCAGGGGCGGGCCGCGGGAAACATGCGGCGCAGCCCGTCGGCTTGGTCCGTGCCGCGCTCAGGCAACATACGCTCCCAGGCGCGCGCCGAAGGCCTGCGCGGCATCGGCGCGCTGCGGATCGCGCGCCGCGGCGAGCACCAGCGGAAATTCCTCGTGCTCGAGGCCGAACGCCGAGTCCGCGTGCGCCGCGCGCAGTGCCCGGTGAATGAGATATTGCCGATTGGGCACATGCAGGTCCTCGGGCACGCGCTGGCCGTTGGCGACGAAATTGAGCGCCAGGCGGTGCCGGATCAGCACGTCGATGGCCGCACCGATCGATTGCGCCTCGTCGAGCTTGGTGAGGATGCAGCCATCGATCGCGCCCGGCTCGTAGCAGCGCACCACGTCCTCGAGCGTGTCGCCGTTGCAGGTGGCGTTGAGCAGCAGCATGCGCTTCACGTTGCCACCGCAGCCCCTGAGCGCGGCGGCCTGCTCGGCGACCATCTGGTCGCGCTGGCTCATGCCGATGGTATCGATCAATACCATGTGCTTGCCGCGCAGATCCGCCAGCGTCGCCTTGAGATCGGCGGCGGCGCGCACCACGCTGGTCGTCACGCCCAGGATGCGACCGTAGATGCGCAATTGCTCGTGAGCGCCGATGCGGTAGGTGTCGGTGGTGAGCAGCGCCACGCGATCGGCACCGTGACGCACGACGGCGCGCGCGGCGAGCTTCGCCGTCGTGGTCGTCTTGCCGACCCCGGTCGGACCGATGATCGCGTACACCCCGCCGCGCTCGATGATGTCGTTGTCCGCGCCGGCCGTGACCAGGTTGCGGTTGATCTCCGCGGCGAGCCAGCGCATGCCTTCCTGCTCGTCGGCGCCTTCGGGCATGGGCTCGGTCAGCCGCCGCGCCAGCTCGCCGCTGAAGCCCGCGCTGAGCAAGGCGCGCAACGCGCCGACCTTGGCCGGGTCGCGGCGCGAGAGCTCGGTCCACGCCAACCCGAACAGGCGTTGCTCGAGCACTGCCCGCATCGTGCGCAGCTCCGCGATCATCTCCTGAACGGCCCCATCGGCCAGCGCTGCTTGCGGCTGCACGCCCGCCGCTGGCGCAATGGCCTCGGCTGCGCGTGCGCGCTCGGATGCGCTCGCGCCCGGCTCGCGCTGGCGCAATCCCTCGACCGGCGCGGGGACCGGCAGCGGCGCCGCGCGAGCCCCCGGCGCGGGTCGATGCGGTTGATCGCGGCTCGATTCCGCCGCATCCGCCGCGCGAGCGCGCGTATCGAGCGTCGCGTTGCGCCGCGGACTGAGCGCATCCGGGACTGCCTCGCGCACGACCTCGCTGTGCGCCGCCCCCGCCACCAGCTCGCTCAGCGAGTGGCTCGGCAGCGCGATCACCTCGATACCGCCGCTCACCTTGGCGTTGGACACGATCAGCGCATCAGGGCCGAGCGCCTCGCGCACCAGCTTCAGGACCTCACGCGAGGTGGCGCCGAAAAATTTACGTGGTTTCATGAGCGGGCTCCGAGCACGGCGCTGACACGGATGCCCTTGTTGTCGGGCACCTCGGAATGGGACAGAACGCGCAGCGACGGCACGCTGCGGCGCAGGAAGCGCGACAACAGCAGGCGCAGCGGCGCGGGCACCAGCAGAACCGCGGGCAAGCCGACCGCTTCCTGCTCATCCGCGCTCGTCTTGGCCTGGGCAGCGAGCGTTTCGGCCAGCGCCGGTTCGATGGCGGCGCCATCCCCGCTGCCCACGGCCTGCATGAGCACGCGCTCGAGCGCCGGATCGAGCGCGATCACGCACATCTCCTGCGTCCCCGGGAAAAGACTCTGCACGATGGAACGCCCGAGCGCGACGCGAACCACCTGGCTCAGCTCGCCCGGGTCCTGCGTGCGAGCGGCGTGCTCGGCCAGCGCCTCCACGATCGAACGCATGTCGCGCACCGGCACGCCTTCGTCGAGCAGGTTCTGCAGCACCTTTTGCAGCACGCCGAGGACGATCGCCTTCGGCACCGTGTCTTCGACCAGCTTCGGCGAATCCTTGGCCAGACGCTCGACGAGACCCTGCACTTCCTGGCGCCCGAGCAGCTCCGCGCAGTGACGCTGCATCAGGTGATGCAGGTGGGTCGCGATCACGGTGGCCGCATCGACCACGGTGTAGCCCAGGTTCTGGGCGTTGTCGCGCTGCGGCGTTTCGATCCACACCGCGGGCAGCGCGAACGCGGGGTCCTGGGTGCGCAGCCCCTGGATCTCGGCGCTCACCCGGCCGGGGTTGATCGCGAGCAACATGGCCGGATGGGCGTCGCCGCGCCCGATCTCGACCCCCTTGAGGAGTATGCGATAGGCATTGGGCCGCAGCTCCAGGTTGTCGCGGATGTGCACCG
The DNA here is from genome assembly GCA_020848435.1 of Burkholderiales bacterium. Classification (GTDB taxonomy): domain Bacteria; phylum Pseudomonadota; class Gammaproteobacteria; order Burkholderiales; family WYBJ01; genus WYBJ01. The sequence continues at coordinate 69,730 of JADLAC010000078.1, forward strand.
CCGGGGACAGGAAACCGGCCTCCTGGGCGAACTTCTTGCGAATCGCCTTGATGCGCTTCAACAGCTCGCCGTCCTGCGCCCGGTCGACCATGGGAATCAACCGGTAGCCGACCTCGAGCGAGAGCACGTCGACCGGCACCACGTCGTCCCAGCTCACATCGGCGCTCTCCGCGGGCGCGGCGCTCGTCGCTTCCACCGCCGCCGGGGCCGCGGAAGCGCGCCCCTGGCGCTGCTTGAGCAGCCAGGCCATGCCGAACAGGATCGCGGCCAGCACCAGGAAAGCGACGTTCGGCATGCCGGGAATGAGACCCATGATGGCGAGTATCCCGGCGGTGAGCACCAGCGGCTGGGGGCTGCCCAGCATCTGTCCGACCAGTTGCTGGCCGATATCCTCGTCGGTGCCGACGCGGCTCACCACCAGGCCGGCGGCGGTGGATATCACCAGCGCGGGAATCTGCGCTACCAGGCCGTCGCCGATGGTGAGCAAGGTGTAGTTGCGCGCGGCCGTGCCGATGTCCAGCCCGTGCTGCGCGACCCCCACGATGAGCCCGCCGAGGACGTTGATGACCAGGATGAGGATGCCGGCCACGGCGTCGCCGCGCACGAACTTGGAGGCGCCGTCCATGGAGCCGTAGAAGTCCGCCTCCTGCGCGATCGTCGCGCGCCGCGTGCGCGCTTCGTCCTCGCCGATCAGCCCGGCATTGAGGTCGGCGTCGATGGCCATCTGCTTGCCCGGCATCGCATCCAGGGTGAAGCGCGCGCTCACCTCGGCGATGCGGCCCGCGCCCTTGGTGATGACCACGAAGTTGATCACCACCATGATGACGAACACGGTCAGCCCGACGGTGTAGTTGCCGCCGACCAGGAAATGGCCGAAGGCTTCGATCACCTTGCCGGCGGCGTCGGGGCCGGTGTGGCCTTCGAGCAGCACCACGCGGGTCGAGGCGATGTTGAGCGAAAGCCTCAGCAGGGTCGTGACCAGCAGGATGGTCGGGAACACGGCGAATTCGAGCGGCTTGCGCGTATTGACCGCCACCAGCAGCACCAGGATCGAGATCGCGATGTTGAAAGTGAACAGCACATCGAGCAGGAACGGCGGCAGCGGCAGCACCATCATGGCGAGCACCATGACGATGAGCAGCGGCCCGCCGAGGCTCGTCAGGTTGCGCCGGTCGAACAGCAGGGGCAGGGCCGCGGCCTGGCTCATGACAGGCTACTCGCCGTGCGCGCGCTCTGCTCGGGATCGAAACCCGCGGGCACCGCGATATCCGCCGGGGCGGCCGGCGCGCGTCCGCCGTGGCTCGCATGGCGGCGCAGCTGGAACACCCACGCGAGCACCTCGGCCACCGCGGCGTAAAGCGCGGCGGGCACTTCGTCGCCCACCTGCGCGTGGCGATACAGCGCACGGGCAAGCGGCGGGGCCTCGAGCACCGGCACACCGTTTTCGGCGGCCAGCGCGCGAATGCGTGCGGCGAGCAGGTGCATCCCCTTCGCCACCACCCGCGGTGCGCGCATCTTCGCGTCGTCGTAGCGCAACGCGACGGCGTAGCGCGTCGGGTTGACGACCACGACATCGGCCTGCGGCACGGCCGCCATCATGCGCTTGCGCGCCATCTCGCGTTGCTGGCTGCGGATCGCGGCCTTGATCTGCGGGTCGCCCTCCTGCTCCTTCGCTTCCCGGCGCAGGTCTTCCTTGCTCATCTTGAGCTTGGAGCGGTAATGCCAGATCTGGAAGGGCACGTCGATCGCGGCGATCACGGCGAGCGAGCCGACCACGGCCAGAAAGCACAGCCCCAGAATGCGGCTGCCGTGCGCGATCGCCGCGCTCAGGGGCTCGCTCGCCAATCCCATCGTGCGCTCGGTATAGGCAAGGCTCGCCCAGGCCGCCACGCCGATGATCAGCACGACCTTGCCGATCGCCTTGCCCAGCTCCGCGAGCCCCGACCAGGAGAAGATGTTGGCCAAGCCGCGCAGCGGATTCAGGCGCGAAAAATCCGGCGCCAGCGCCTTGGCCGAAACCAGCCAACCGGACAGCAGCAGGGGCGCGATGAGCGCGACGGCGAATAGCAGCGCCAGCAGCGGCGCGATCGCGACCGAGGCGTGCACGGCGAGCGCCTCGAAGCGCGCGAGCATCGCCGCGGGGTCGGCGGCGAGCGCCGGGGAGAAGCTCAAGGCCGAGCGCAACAGGCCGGCAAACGCGTTGCGCAGTCCTTCCGCGGACAGCCATACGCCGATTGCCGCGGCGCTCAACAGCGCGAAAGTATTGAGCTCGCGAGAGCGCGCGACCTGGCCTTCCTCGCGCGCCTGCTCCAGGCGCCGCTGTGAAGGGGCTTCCGTGCGTTCCAGATCCGCTGCCTCGGCCATACCCGGCTCCAAACTCGAAGCCGATTATGGCGGCGGGGCGCAGGCCCCAAAGAGGCGAGAAGGCGGGTGTTAGGCAGGCATATTTTGTGGCGGCGCGGACGACTCAGAGCGCATCGTCCAGCGGCGCGCTCGGCGCGGCGTCGGGCGAGGCGCCGACCGTGGGCGAGGCGTCGACCGTGGGCGGCGCATCGACCATGAGCGGCAAATACGCCGCCGCTGGGCGCACGCCGTAGTAGCGCCACTCGCGCGCCGCGGCGAGCGCGGTGCGGCGCACTCTCGCCCACACTTCGGCGGCCGAGATATGGAGCAGGCGCTGCACCCGCGCCAGGTCATCGGCCAGCGCAACGTCCTGCCAGCCGTGCGCGCAATGGCGCGCCAGGTCGCACGCGAGCTGCACGTTGAGCCGGCGCGGCGACGCGATGTCGCTGTCCTCGGCCAGCTCGGCGACCAGATTCGGCAAGCCGAGCCGCGCATGCAAGCCGGCGCGAGACCCGAGCGCACCGGGGCCCGGATAGCCGGCGCGGCCTCGCGGCCAGCGCAGCAGCGCCAGCAGCTCGGCGAGATCGTGCAGCAACGCCGCCACCATGATCTGCTCCGGATCCAGGTCGTGGCGCTGTAGTGCCCAGTCGCGCGCGTACAGCGCGGCGAGCCGGGCGCGGCTCATGAGCGCGTGCGCGACCTCGGCCGCCTGCGGCGCCGTCGCGAGCGGCGCCTCCAGGGCGGGGAGCGCGGCGAACTCGCGGAAGAAGCGCGCCAAGCCCAGCATCATGATGGCATGGGCGATGGTCGTGATATCCGCGGTCTGGCTGCGGGTGCGATGGCTTTGCAGGTAGCGCAGCACGCGCAAGGTCATGAGCGGATCGCGCAGAATGGCCGCCGACAGCGTGCCGCTCGAGACCCGCTCCTGATCGCGCTCCAGGCGTGCCAGCTCGTCCACCGTGGCCTGCATGACCGGTACGCCGTCTTCGACCGAGCGCACTAGCTCGGCAGCCGCGCATGCGCACCAGACGCCCGGCGCTTCCATGGCCGGCTACATCCGCCAGAGATAGAGCGTGTGGCGCTCGCCCGGCGCGACCCGGATGGTCTCGTGCGGCTCGACGCCGGGGACCGCGAAGGCGAGGCTCACGAACAGGCTGCCGCGGCGCATCTCGCGCCGCGCCTTGGCCCACAGCGCCGGCATGGGCGCGGGTGACAGGAACGCGTACACCACGTCGTATTGCCCCAGGTCGATCGACATGAGGTCGCGGCGCTGGATGCGGCAGCCGGCCCGCGCCCCGCGCCAGCGGCTGACGAGAAACGGCAGCGGCGCGAGCTCCACGCCGTGGAACTCGCAATCCGGCCGCGCCCGCTTGAGCGCCGCGATCACCGTTCCCAGGCCGCAACCCAGGTCGATGAAGCGCACGCCGCGCTCGGGCGCGAGCAGCACGCCCAAGGCCTCGCGCACCGCTCGGGCGGTGAGGAATAGCGGCACCTGCGTGCGCAAGGTCGACCCGTACACCGCGACCAGGGCGAGGAAGGCCGCGCCCCAGGCAAGCGGCGCGACGGCGAGTCCTTGTGCCCATACCAGCGCCGGTGTGAAGCCCAGGTGCAGCGGCGGCCACCACGCGGGCGCGCCGCACAGCGTCGCGATGCGCATGGCGATCGCGCCTTGCACCAGCGCCCACTGTGCCAAGCTCACGTCCAGGCCGGCGAGCACCGGCACGAGCGCGATCACGCTCGCGCCGGCCTGGACCATGCCGGCCTGCAAGCCGGGGCTCAGCGGGTCACGGGCGAGCGTCCTTGTCCTTGACATCGCTTGCCTCCGCGCTCAGGTCCCCGGCCTTTTCGATGTTCACGCTGGTCGCGCCGCGGCTCGCCGCCGCCTCGGCCTGCTTGTTCATGACGATGATGCTGATGCGCCGGTTGCTCGGATTGTGCGGATTGTCGGGGTCGAACAACACCGATGAAGCGAGCCCCACCACGCGCGCGATCTTGGTCTCGTCCATCCCGCCCGCCATCAGCTCGCGGCGCGAGGCGTTGGCGCGATCGGCCGACAGCTCCCAGTTCGAATAGCCGCGCTCGCCGCCCGAATACGGATGCGCGTCGGTGTGACCCGAGATCGCGATGCGGTTCGGGACGTCGTTCAGCACCTTGGCGATTTCGCGCAGGATGTCGCGGGTATAGGACTGCAGCGTCGCGCTGCCGATCGCGAACATCGGCCGGTTCTGCTCGTCGACGATCTGGATGCGCAAGCCGTCGGCCGTGATGTCGATCAGGAGCTGGCTCTTGAACTGTTGCAGCGCGGGGATGGTTTCGATGACCGACTCGAGGCGGCCCTTGAGCTCGCTCAGCTTCTGCTTCTCGATGCGCGCGAGCTCCTGCTGGGCGGCTTTCAGATTAACGGTACGCTTGGGCGCCTCGATTTCGCCTTGCTTCACCTGGCCCTCGAGACGGGTTAGATCCTTGCCGCCCGCCTTGAGCACGTGCGAAGAGTCGCCGCTGCCTACGCCGCCGCCCATCGCCACGTGCAGCGGCGTCTGGAAGTACTCGGCGATGCCCTGCAAGTCGCCCCTGGCGGTGGAGCCGAGCAGCCACATGAGCAGGAAGAACGCCATCATGGCGGTCACGAAATCGGCATAGGCGATCTTCCACGCGCCGCCGTGATGGCCGCCGCCGCCTTTCTTCACGCGGCGGATGATGATGGGGCGTTGCGAGTCGTCGGAGGCCATGGCGTGCGCGTCAGCTCATTTCGCTTTTGATTGCTTCACGTGGGCTTCCAGTTCGGTGAAGCTCGGCCGCTCGGTGGAGTACAGCACCTTGCGGCCGAATTCCACCGCCAGCGCGGGGGCGTAGCCGTTCAGGCTCGCGAGCAGCGTGACCTTGATGGTCTGCAACATCTTGGTCGCCTCGTTGAGCTTTTGCTCGAGCACGCTCGCGAGCGGGCCGATGAAGCCATAGGCGAGCAGGATGCCGAGGAAGGTGCCGACCAGGGCGGCGGCGATCAGGCGGCCGAGCTCCGCGGGCGGAATGCCGACCGACTCCATGGTGTGCACCACGCCCATCACCGCGGCGACGATACCGAAGGCGGGCAAGCCGTCGCCCAGCTTCTGCACGCAGTGCACCGGCACTTCGCCCTCGTGGTGATGGGTTTCGATTTCGTTGTCCATCAGGTTTTCGATCTCGAAGGCATTCAAGTTGCCCGCCACCATGAGGCGCAAGTAATCGGTCAGGAATTCGGTGATGTGATGATCGGCGCTGACCTTCGGGTACTTGCTGAACAGCGGGCTCTCCTGCGGCTTCTCGATGTCGCCTTCGATCGCCATCAGGCCTTCCTTGCGCACCTTGGCGAGGATGTCGTAGAGCAGCGCCATCAGCTCCATGTACACATCCTTGGTGTAGCTCGAGCCCTTGAATACCGAGGGCATGGCCTTCAGCGTCGCCTTGACCGCCTTGCCGGTATTGCCGACGAAAAAAGCGCCGAGCGCGGCGCCCCCGATCATGACCAGCTCGACCGGCTGGAACAGCGAGGCGATGTGCCCGCCGGCCATGGCGAAGCCGCCGAACACCGAGGCGATGACGATCAAATAGCCGATGATTACCAGCATCCGGACATCCAGGGCGATGCGCGGTGCGCCCCCGCGCGGCGTTACGGCGCGGCTGCGGACACGCCGGGTCTATCCGGGGGAAATTACGACGGGAGCGGGGTGAAACTTAACGCGATGAGCCGGGGGTCACGATGAGCCGGGGGTTTGGCGCATCGACCGCGAATCCTGCCATTCATGCTCAAAGGTAAGATACAAGGTCTTCCACGTTTCAGAAGACCGTGCATCATCCATCCCTGCAACGTGGACGACCTGACCGCGGCCTATGTGCTGACCCCCGCCGCGGAAGACTGACCCCCGCCGTGCTGAAACGTGGAAGACGTGACCCGCGCCTCAGGCGGCCTTTTGCAGCGCCAGGGCACGGGCCTGCTCGGCGGCCTTCTTGGTCTTGCCGGCGCGCGAGGGCACGCGGCAAAGCCCGCAGACGAAGTTGTTGTACAGCTCGAGCGCGTGCACCACGAAATGCCCGCCGCAGCGGGTGCACGGCGCGGTTTGCAGCAGCTTCGCATCGAAGAAGCGCACCAGGCTCCAGGCGCGGGTGAGCGAGAGCACCGGCTCGGCCTGGTTCGCCTGGCAATGCTCGAGGTAGAGCTTGAAGGCTTTCAGTGTCGCCTCCACCCCCCGCACCTCGGCATGGCTGCAGAGGTAGCGGTGAATGTCGATGAACAGCGATGCGTGGATGTTCGGTTGCCAGCTGATGAACCAATCGGTCGAGAACGGCAACATGCCCTTCGGCGGCGAGACGCCCCGCACTTCCTTGTACAGCTTGAGCAGGCGCTCGCGCGACAGCGTGGTTTCCGCCTCCAGCAACTGCAAGCGCGCCCCGTGCTGGATGAGATCGATCGCGAGCTGCGTTTGGCGCGCCTCGGCGACTAGACTCTTGCCGGCCATGATTTCGCGCTCCTCGCTCAGGCCGCGATCGGCTCGGCGCTCTGGCCGGCCATGAGGACCGCGGCATGCGAGGACGCCATGATCTTGTCCTTGACGTAGCCGCTGAGCATGTCGCCCAGCGCCCGGTTGTCGAAGCGGAAGCGGCACAGCAGCATGTTGCCCGCGGCGATCTTCAGCAACTGGGCGGGGGTGAGGCATTCGATCAGCTCGGCCGCATCCTTGGTGATGCCGAGCCGAAACAACGCCGCCGCCTTGTCGTCCTTGATCATGCGCTGGGCGAGAAGAAGATAGGTAAGGTTGGTTTCGCGGATGTCGTTCAGAAGCTGCGCATTGTCCATGGCGATTCTCCGTTCCCTGAGCATTTCGTCGAGGCGTCTTGAAACACTACGGATGGCAGTGTGCCCGCGCCGTAAGGCGAACTTAATCGGCGAAGTTCTGAAAATGCGCCGGGTGGCCGGCCGACGCGCTTGTCGGCATTTTTCTTACACGCCGTCAGGCGCAGGCGCGCGCCCGAGCGGCTCGTTGAGGCTCGCAAGCGCGACCCGGCAGCCGCTGTCTTTGACGCTAGGGTCTTGCTTTGACTACGGAATAGCGCCACCGGCGATGCTGCCGGCGGTCGCCATGAACTGCTGCAGCGCCGCTGCCGGGAGCGGCTTGCTGAAGTAGTAGCCTTGGAGGCGGTCGCAGCCCTCGGCGCGCAGGAAATCGATCTGCTCGCGCGTCTCGACGCCCTCGGCGATCGACTCCAGGCCGAGACTCTTGGCCAACGCGATCACGGTGCGCACGATCGCCGCGTTGTGGCTGTCGCGCGTGACATCGCGCACGAACGACTTGTCGATCTTGAGCGTGTCGATCGGGAAGCGCTTGAGGTAGGCGAGCGACGAGTAGCCGGTGCCGAAATCGTCGACCGAGACGCACACACCCATCGCCTTCAACGCCGCCAGCGTCGCGATGGTCGCATCGGCCTCCTGCATGAGCACGGTCTCGGTGATCTCCAAGTCCAGGCACGAGGGCGGCAACCCCGTGCGGGCGAGGGCCGCAGCGACCACCGCGGTCAGATCGCCGGCGCGGAACTGCACCGCGGAGACGTTGACCGAAACCTTCAGCGGCGCAATGCCTGCGTCATGCCAGCGCCGCGTCTGCGCGCACGCTTCGAACAACACCCACTTGCCGATCTCGCTGATCAGACCCGTTTCATCGGCGAGCGGGATGAACTTGTCGGGAGGAATCATGCCGCGGGTGGGATGCGACCAGCGCACCAGCGCCTCGACCGCCGTGATGGCTCCGCTCGCCAGCTCGACGCTGGGCTGATAGTGCAGCGTGAGCTCGCCGCGGGACACGGCATGGCGCAATCCCGTCTCCATTTCCAGGCGCTCGCCCGAGGCCGAGTTCATGTCCCGGACGTAGACCTGGAAGTTGTTGCGGCCCGCGCGCTTCGCCAGGAACATCGCGTTCTCGGCGTTGACGAGCAGGCGCCCGACATCCTCACCGTCGCGCGGGAAGCAGCACACCCCGATCGAGAGCGTGAGAAAGAACTCCTGGCCGTCGATCGTGAACGGCTGCGTGAACGCTTGCATCACCCGCTCGGCGAGCGCACGCGCTTGCTGCGGGGTCTTCGCGGCCGCGTCGAGCACGGCGAAGTCGTCGCGTCCCATGCGGGTCACGACGCCGCGCGCACCGACGGCGGTTTGCAGCCGCGCCCCCACTTGGCGCACCAGCAAGTCACCGACGGCATAGCCGAAGGTGTTGTTGATGCGCATGAAGCGATCGACGTCGAGAAACAACAGCGTGGCCCCGGGCTCGGCGCCGCACTCTTCGAGCAGCAGGTTGGCCTGCTCGTAGAACAGGCGCCGATTGGGCAACCCGGTGAGCTGGTCATAATTCGACAGCCGGTGCAGGCGGTTCTCGGCGCGCTCGCGCGCGCGCGCCTGCGCGACCGTCTTCAGCTCGCGCCGCACCACCGGCAGCAGGCGGCGCCAGTTGCCTTTCTCGACGAAGTCGTGCACGCCCTTCGCCATCGCCGTCAACGCAGCATGCTCGTTGATGTGGCCCGAGTAGATGATGAAGGGGATGTCCTTGCCGCAGTCGCGCACCAGGTCGTACGCATCCTCGGAGCTGAAGCGCGGCATGGCGTGATCGGAGATGACCAAGTCCCACTCGTTGTCGCGCAATGCCGCGCGCAGGGCCTCGGCCGAATCGACGCGTTTCCACGAGACGTCGTTCGCCGCGCGCCGCAATTCGTGCGTGAGCAGCAAGGCCTCGTCCTCCGAATCCTCGACGATCAACACGCGCATGCGCGCGATGCCGGCGTCAGTTGCCCTGGACTGCATGCCTGTCTCGACTGCCCGGTTTCATGCGCTCACCGCGAAGTCCTTCGCCGGCCCGGGCGCGCGGGGGCGGTACACGCAGGTGCGGTTGCGTCCCGCCTGCTTGGCGGCGTAGACCGCCTGGTCGGACGCCTTGATCATAGAGTCGGGGCCGCGCATGCTGCCATCCATCGCGGCCACACCCACGCTGATGGTGACGTGCAGGCAGACGTTGCCGATCTGGATACGTAATCCTCCCACCGCATGGCGCAGCCGTTCGGCGCATGGCGCGGCGGCCGCGGCGTCCGTGTCCGGGCACACCACCAGGAACTCCTCGCCGCCGATGCGGCAGATCACGTCTTGCGCGCGCGCCGTATGCTTGAGCACCTCGGCTACGCGCTGCAGCACCATGTCGCCGACGTCGTGGCCGTAGGTGTCGTTGATGGGCTTGAAATGATCGACATCGATCAGCATGCAGGCGAGCGGGCGGGCGCTGCGCTCGGCGGCCGACCACTCCTGCTGGATTCGATCCATCGCGTAGCGCCGATTCGGGATGCCGGTCAGCGAGTCGAGCAGCGCCGCTTCCTGCAAGCGGCGATTGGACGTGGCCAGCTCGGCGGCGAAGCGGCGGATCTCCTCGCGATCGGTCTCGACTTCGGATTGCAGGTTCACCACGCGCTCGCCGGCGCGCAGGCGGGCAAGCAGCATTCTCGGATTGACCGGCTTGAGCACGTAATCGTCGACCCCGGCCTCGAAGGCCTCCAGCAGCCGTGCCTCGTCCTCGAGCCCGGTCAGCAGCACGAGGTAGACGCCGCGACCGAACTTGGCGTTGCGCAACGCGCGACAGAACTGCAGGCCATCCATCTCGGGCATCAGCCAATCGCTCACCACCAGATGCGGCCGGCACTCCAGCGCCCTGAGCAATCCCTCCTTGCCGTCGTGGGCCATGAAGACGCGATACCCGGCCTGGGTGAGCAGCTTGTCGAGCAACAGCACGATCGAACGGTCGTCGTCGATGACGAGCACGCGCAGCTTGTCCTCCTGCGCGCCGCTGGAATCGGCGCTCTGAGCGGTGGTCGCGTCGGCCTGCTGCGCGAGCTGCGCGATTTGCGCGAAGGACTGCACGGGTCGGGTCTGGACTTCGAGCAGGCGACCCCATTCCTGCCAGTCGCGTACCACCTGGTCGGCCAGCCCGGTGAGGGTATCGGTATCGAGCCCCACGCAGCTCGCCTGCGCGAACACTTCCGGCATGCGCGCCGGGCGCGCGGCCTCGGGCGCGAGGCAGACCTCGGCCAGAGCGCCGGACAGCTTGAGGGCATGAGCGAGGATGTAACCGCGCGAGCCTTCGGCGAAGTTGCCGCGGGCGGGATCCTCGTGATGCAGGGCGGGTTCGGTCAGGACCTTCGGCAAGCCCCAATCGGCGAGCAGGGCCACCGTGAGCTCGGCGGAATCGGTGGCGAAATGTTGCTGCTCGAGACACAGCAGCTCGCTCGGGCGCACGCCTTCGGCCTGGCGCAGGAGCTGTCCGTACTCGTCCGGGTACACCGTGACGAGCGCAAGGCGGCCGACACGGCTGAGCAACCCGAGCAGGAACATCTCCTCCGCGGCCGCCGCACGCACGCGGGTCGCGATCGTTTGCATCGCGAGCGCGCGCACCAGCGAGTGGGACCAGAAGCGCTCGTAGTCGAACGCGGCACACTTGCCGCTGCGATAGTCGGAGACGAGCGAAAAGCCGAGCGCGAGCTGGCGCACGGTGTTCAAGCCCAGGACGACGAGGGCGTCGGGGACCGAGGCGACCGGTCGCCGGCCGCCGAATTGGCTGGTGTTGGCCGCCTTCACGATCCGGCCCGTGAGCGCGGGATCGGCCTTGATCGTGCGCGCCATCGCGCTGTTGGTCGCGTTCTCGTCCTGCGCAAGCTGCATCACAGCGAGCGCGACGCCCTTGGGTGAAGGCAGCAACCCGCTCGCCTTGAGCTCCTCGAACTTCGCGTGATGGTCGATGCTCATCGATTCATGCAGTTCTGGCGCGGAGCTTCACCATGAAGGCCGTCGCGTCCTCCAGCATCGGCCGCGACGATGCGAACTTGAGCAGCGCCCGGCGCCGGTCGCGTCTCGGTGCGGACGGCCGCGCTGACGCGGCGCACGCCCACCCCTACGGCGGCACTAGGCATGTAGGCAGCCGAGCTTCACCGTGATGCCCAGGCTTGGCTCGTTGCAGCGGAACATTCGCGCTGCCGGCACGCCGCGGGCACACGCAGTCTGGATTTCGTCGCGGCCGGCGAGCGCGCCGGCCGGCCTGATGCAATACCGGGACCGCCGTCATACGCGGATTACGGCACGGGCGAGACCGACTTGAGCCCGCCATGACAGTGGCGCGGCGCGCCGTCGACGCTGCGTCCGGCGAAGTCACACTGCGATGCAGCAGCGATACCCACAATTTCTGTGGATAAGCCTGTGTACAACGCGAGGATATCGGCGGCGCCTCGAACGGAATGCGGCCGCTGCCCGTTTTTGCGCCAGTGCGCCCGGCGCCCGCCGCGAGCGCAAGCTGCATGCCGTGAATGCGGCTCGCGCGCGAAGCCGCGCAAGTCGCTCCGACATTCTGGCGATGCAGCGGCATCAACGCCCGGCGCATGCGGGCGTCGCAGCTTACAGCCGCCGGATGATCAGCGATCGAAACGCGCCGGTTTCAGCGAACAGCGCACCGGAAAGGGATGCGCGCGAGATGCTTGCGGACCAGGGATCAACCCGCCGCTACGGTCGGCCCCATGGGAGCTAGCCTGGCCGATCCGCCGCCGAGCGTATGCTGCGTGTCGTGCTCCGACAAGAGCATGTCCGCGCACTTCTCGGCGAGCATCATGCAGGGGATGCTGGTGTTGCCGGAGACGATCATCGGCATGATGGAAGCATCGGCCACGCGCAGACCCTGCAGCCCGTGCACGCGCAACTGGTCGTCGACGACCGCTGCCGCGTCGTGGCCCATCTTGCAGGTGCCCACCAGATGGAAGGTGGTGGCGCCCGTGCTGCGGATGTATTGGATGATCTCTTCGTCGTCCTGGACCTGCAGCCCCGGTGCGATCTCCTGCGCAATGACGTCGCGGATCGGTGGCGCCGCCACGATCTCGCGCGCACGCCGCACGGCTGCTATGGCGATGCGGCGATCATTCTCGGTCGTGAGAAAGCTGTAGCTGATGGCGGGATCCGCGAATGGATCACGCGACGTGATGTGGATGCTGCCCCGGCTTTCGGGACGCTGGACCTGGGCGTAGATGAAGAACCCGTGCTGGTTGGACATGCGCCGCTTGCGGTTGACGATCTCGACGAAGAACGGATTGACCAGCAGCGCGATGTCGGCCTGCTCGACTTGCTCCGAAGAGCGGGTGAACACGCGCATCGTGGCCATACCCTCGGATATGAAGCCGCTGCGCAACAGCGCATAGCGTGCTGCCTCGAGCACGAGCCGGATGCCACGGCCGCGCCCCGCGAGCGAGATGCCGCGGCGATTGAAGGTCCACTTCAGCGTCGGGCCATAGTGATCGCGCAGGTTTTCGCCCACGCCGGGCAGCGCGTGGACCAGGGGAATAGCGCACGCGTCGAGCACCTCGGGATTGCCGATGCCCGACAGCTCGAGGAGCTTGGGCGAGCCGATGGCGCCGGCGCTGACGATCACTTCCCGGCTGGCGCGGGCCTCGTGCATGGCACGGTCGCAGCGAAAGCGGACCCCGACGCAGCGCCTGCCTTCCATGATCAACGCCGTGGCGTCGGCGCCGGCGCGCAGCGTCAGGTTCGGCCGCTTGCGCGCCGCGGCCAGGTAGGTGTTGGCGACGCTCTGGCGTATTCCGCGGTAGATGGTCTGCTGGGCCATCGCCACGCCGTACTGCGTCTGCGCGGTGTAGTCCGGGTTCAGCGGGTAGCCGACGGCTTGCGCGGAGCGGATGAACAAGTCGTAGAACGGCGAGATCTTCTCGGCGACCGTCACCTTCATCGGTCCGCTGCGCCCTCGGTAGCGCTCGGAGCCGATGTCGGTGCTTTCCAATTTCTTGAAGTAGGGCAGCAACGCCGCATACGACCAGCCGGCACACCCCATCTCTGCCCAGTGGTCGTAGTCCATCCGCTGGCCGCGGTTGAAGATCATTCCATTGAGGGCACTCGTGCCACCTACCAGCTTGCCGCTCGGAACGTACAGGGGACGGTTCGCGGTGCTCTCGTTGGGCGTCGAATGCCGGCACCAGTTGACCTTGGGGTTTTCGAACATGAGCGCGGTGCCGCCGGGCGGATGGGTCCACAAGCAGCCGTCCACGCCGGCCTCGAGGCACAGTACCCGGAACCTGCCGGACTCCGAGAGCCGGGATGCCAGCACACCGCCGGACGATCCGGAACCGATGACGATGAAATCGTATTCGGCCATGCTCATTCCGGCTTGATGTTCTGATCGCGTATCACCTGTCCCCACTGCTTGAGCTCGGACTTGATCTGCTCGACCACCAGCTCACCTCCCCCGGGAATCAGCGCCAAGCCCATGTTGAGCATGTGCTCCTGCAGGCTTGCATTGGCGAGGGCTTTCAGGATGGCGTCCTGCAACTGGCGCACGATCGGCTCGGGCGTACCGCGCGGCACCACATACGTATAGCTGAAGGCAGACTCGCCATCCTTGAATCCGAGCTCGCGCATGGTCGGCAGATCGGGCAGCGCCGTCACGCGCTGCGGCGAAGTGATGGCGAGCGCCCGCAGACGCCCGCCGCTCAAGTGCGGGACCACGTCGCCTTGCCCCATGAACGTGAAATCCAGCCGGCCGGCGAGGAGATCCGGCAGCATCGCCGCATAGCCCTTGTACGGTACGTGCAGGCTGCCGATGCCCGCGGCCCGCTTGAACAGCTCGGCCGACAGGTGGCTGATCGAGCCGATGCCCCCGGAGCCATAGGACATCGCGCCCGCTTTGACCTTGGCCTGCGCGATCAGATCGGGCACATCGCGAAACCGTGACGCCGCCGGTACGGCGAGCAGCAGCGGCGTCGACGAGGTACGCGCGACCGGCGTGAAGTCGCGCAGCAGGTCGTACGGGACCTTGTCGCGCAGCACCATGTTGACGATCTGCGTACTGGTCACCTGCAGCACGGTGTAGCCGTCCGGGCTCGCGCGGCTGGCGGCGACCGTTCCGGGAATGGCATCCCCGCCCGCCGGATTCTCCACCAGCACCTTCTGACCGAAGATGTCGGTCAAGTGCTGCGCCAGCAACCGCCCGACACGATCGCCGATGCCTCCCGCGGCGAACGGAACCACGATGCGCACCGGCCGCGAAGGATAGCGTTCCTGCGCCTGCGCGACGGCAGCGGCGAAGCTGAGCGCCAGCAGCGCCAGAACGCTTCCCCGCAAGCGCCCCACGCTCCACGCGGCACAACGATTCCGCCGCAATGGCGTACCTGCATTCAGGAAAGCGTTGCTCGTAAGGTTCATCCCCTCCCCCCGGGTCGTTCGTTGCGACTCGCGTGCGCCCGCCTGCGCGTTCATGCAGCGGTCCAGCTTCGGGCCAGGCCGCGGTTATCGCCTTCCCCCTCGCAAGCCACTGGGCGCGCTTGAACCGTCATCTCAGGCGGCGCAGTCGCAAGCGACCCAATGATTATGTCATGGGCGCAACTCAAGCGTACACGCCGGCGCCCACGCGAGCGGGCAGCGTGTCAGTCAGGCTTGATTCCAGCCGCACTCACCACCTTCGCCCATTTCGCGACGTCGGATCTGACGTAGCTCGCAAACTCGGGCGGCGTACTGATGAATGCGTCCGCCCCGAGCGCGGCCAGCCGCTCGACGACATCCCCCAAACGCAGGATGCTCGTCATCTGCGCATTCAACCGCGTGACCACGGCAGCCGGCGTCCCCTTAGGTGCAAAGACGCCGTTCCATGGGCTTACCTCGAAGCCCGGCAAAGTCTCTGCCGCAGCCGGTATGTCCGGCAAGTTGCGCGCGCGCTTTGCGCTCGTAATGGCGAGTGCCTTGATTCTGCCTGCTTTCACGTGCGGAACGCCGGTCGGTAAGCCGGCGAAAGTGATTTGAATCCGGCCGGCAACCACCTCGTTCAACGCATCGCCTCCGCCCTTGAAGGGAACATGCACGATATCGACCACGGCGAGAAGCTTCAGGAGCTCACCCGCGAGATGGGTCCCGGTGCCGCTGCCCGCCGAGGCATAGTTGAGGCGGCCCGGTTGGGACTTGGACAGTGCAATGAGCTCCTTCACCGATGAAACCGGCACGCCATGGTGGACCGTCAGCAGCAACGGAAAGGTCGTTGCCGATGCAACCGGAACGAAATCGTTGATGGGATCGTAAGGCATGCGCTTGAACAAGCTCGGGTTGACACCGTGGGTCTGAATCGTCCCGAAGAGCAGCGTGTAGCCGTCCGACGCCGACCGAGCCACGAGCTCGGATCCGATCATTCCGCTCGCGCCGCCGCGATTGTCTATCACGATCGGTTGACCGATACGCTCGTTCAACTCGCGCGCGACGATGCGCAACACGATATCCGTCGGCCCGCCTGGCGTATACGGCAGAACGATGCGCACGGGTCGGCTCGGGTAGCCTTGTGCGAACACCGGCGGACAAAGAAGAGCGAGTATCGCCGCCGCGCGCTTGAGCTTCATGGAGCGCACGTCAGGACCCGCGATCTTGAATGGTAGCGAGCTGCCGCTCACGATGCACTGCGATCGGCGAATCGGGGCGTGGGCCGCAGCATCAGCGGCTGTTTTCGCAACGGCGGCGAAACACCTCGCCCGAGGTCGTGCTTTCCGCGCACTTGAGCAGCGACACCATGCCATGGCCCTGGTACTTCGCGGCCAGCTCCGCGGCGGTGTGGCCATCGACCACGCGCACGCGCGCGTCCGCGCCGGCGCGCAACAACAGCAAGGCAGAGCTCACGTTGCCTTGCATCGCCGCCATCATGAGCGGCGTATTGACGTAGCTGTAACCGGGGTTGGCGCCGGGATTCACGCGCGCGCCGTGCTTGAGCAGGTAGGCGATCATATGGTCGTGGCCGCGGTAGGCTGCATAGGCGAGCGGGGTATAGTGGTGCGGCTCGTTCTCCAGCGTGGCGCCGGCTTCCACCAGCGAGCGCGCGACTTTCTCGTGCCGGCCGCTGGCATCCGAGCCGTCGGTGGGGAAATAGGCCGCCAGCATCAGCGCCGTTTCTCCGGCGGGCGTGCGCGCGTTCAGGTCCGCGCCGGCCCGGATGAGATACTCGACCACTTGCACCGCCCCGGCGCGCGCGGCGATGGTGATCAGCGGGGTACCTTCCATGTACACGGGGGCGGGAATGCGTTCGTTCACGTTCGCGACCCGTGCTTCGATCGCCGCGCGCACATAGTCGACATGATCGGCCACGATCGCATTGCCCAAGCGCTGCGGATCGAGCCGCGTGCCCGGCTGCGGCAAACCTGCACAGCCGCTCACCACCGCCAACACGATACCGGCAGGCACGAAACGGCACAGTGCCGCGATCCAAGTCTTCATCCCGCATCCCCCGATCACATGAGTTTCGATACGACGCTCGAGCGCCACCGAACTATAGGTCCAACGCGCGTTCGGACGTGAGTCGAACTGAGGTCTGGAATGGTAGCAATTCTTCGCCAACCCGGCAGGTTCGAGTCCACACGATGAACGTTACCCGCGAGCGGGGTCGGACCGGGGTCGGACCAGGGTCGAGACTCGTCCCCGGGGGATCGGACCCGCGCCGGACAAGTGCTGCCGTTTTCGGCCGTCAGGGGATCGCGGGGCCGTTCGCCGTCTCGGCGAGGCGAGCCTCGGCGCGCCTGCTCGCGAGCACTTTGTCGATGCGCTTGCCGTCCATGTCCATGATCTCGAAACGCCAGTCTTCCCACTCGACGCTATCGGCGGTATGCGGCACGCGCCCGAGCAGCAGCATGACCATGCCGCTCAGCGTGTTGTAGCGGCCGCGCTCCTCCTCCGGCGCTTGGCGCAGCCCCAAGCGATCCTTCAGCTCCGGAATGGGGATGAGGCCGTCGATCAGCCACGAGCCGTCCTCGCGCTGCACCGCCCAGGCGTTTTCGACATCGTGCGGGCGGAATTCGCCGGTGATCGCTTCGATCACGTCGCGCAAGGTCACCATCCCCTGCACTTCGCCATACTCGTCGATCACCAGCACGAGCTGGGCGCTGGTGGAACGGAAATTCTGCAGCAGCTCCATGCCGGTCAGCGACTCAGGCACGAACACCGCCGGCGAGAGCTTCCCGGCCAGATCGAGCGTCTGGCCACGCAACGTCTGCGTGAGCATCTGCTTGGCGCTGATCACGCCGACCACGTCGCGCATCCCGCCCCGGCACACCGGAAAGCGGGTGTGCTCGGCGCTTTCGATGCGCTTGAGGTTCTCTTCCAGCGGCCGCTCGAGATCGAGATAGACGATCTCCCCGCGCGGCACCATGAGGGAAGCGATCTGCCGGTCGTCGAGCCGGAAGACGTTGCGCACCATCTGGTGCTCCTCGTCTTCGATGACGCCGACATCGGAGCCTTCTTCGAGCAGTGCGTGGATCTCTTCCTCGGTCACCGTGGGCGCGGCCTTGCCGTGCATACCGATCAGCTTGAGCACCAGGTCCGTCGACCCCGACAGAAGACGCACGAAAGGCTTCGACGCCGTGGCCAGGCCGAGCATGGGACGCGCCACCAGCCGGGCGATGCTGTCCGCGCGGATCTGGCCGAGGCGCTTGGGCACCAGCTCGCCCAGGACGATCGACAAGTAGGTGACGACGACCACCACCATCGCGGTCGCGACGATCGAGGTGATCGCGGGCTCGAAGCCGAAGGTCTGGAGCCAGGCCGAAAACGGGCGCGCGAACACGGCCTCGCCGACGATACCGTTGAGGATGCCGATCGAGGTGATGCCGATCTGGATGGTGGACAGAAAGCGCGTGGGCTCCGCGTTGAGCCGAATCGCCGCCGCCGCCCCCAGGTCGCCCTGGCTTTCGAGCGCTTGCAGCCGCCCGCGGCGCGCGGTGACCAACGCGATCTCCGACATGGCGAACATGCCGTTCAAGACGATGAGCCCAAGCAGCAGCGCGGCTTCCATAGTCTATCCTTCTCGCGATCGAGCGGCGAATGTCGCACCCGCGGCGATCCCGGCAATGCGCGAGCGGCAAAGCTCGCGACCCATATCAGACGAGTTTGAGGGCCGATCGCGCCGGCGGCAGCGCACTGCCGCGCAGCCGGTTGATGCTGGCCGCGGCCTCGTCCAACTGCGCGAGCGTGCCGGCATCGAGCGGCAGCGCCTGCGCGCGGCGCGCGCGCGAGATACGCTCGGGCTCGCCGGGAATGAGGACAGCCTGGGTTTCCGGCAGACAGCGCGCCGAGCGCACGTATTCGAGGAAGGCCGCGGTCTCGCGCTCGTAGTGCTCCAGGGCGCCGAAGCGCGCCGGGTCGAACACGATCGCCAGCATGTTGTTGAACATCCCGTGCTTGCGCAGGTGTTCGGGCAGCGGGGTATCGCCGCCGAAGATCGCCGCGCCCAACAAGTCGCACACCAGTCCCAGGGCGTAGCCCTTGTGGCCCGCGGCGGCGAGCAGGGCGCCCAGCGGCTCCTCGTACATGACCGCGGGATCGGTGGTCGGCAGGCCGTCGGCGTCGAGCAGCACGCCGGCAGGCGCAGCCGCACGTTTGTAATACGCCACCCGAATCTTGCCCACGGCGATCGCGCTGGTCGCGAAGTCGAGCAGTACGGGGGGAGCATTGCGCCGCGGCAGTCCGACGGTCAGGGGATTGGTGCCGAGCCTCGGCTGCGTGCCGCCGTGCGGCGCGACCAGCGGACGGCTGACGACATTGGTGAAATGAATCGAAGCCATGCCGGCCGCGATCGCCTGCTCGGCCCAATGACCGACGCGACCGATATGGTGGCTGTGCTTCAAGCCGACGATGGCGACCCCGTGCGCGCGCGCGCGCTCGATCGCGAGCGCCATGGTTTGAGCCGCGATCGACTGCCCCATGCCGCGATGGCCGTCGACCACGAGCAGCGCGCCGCTGTCCATCACGATCGAGATGCGCTGGTTCAATTGCAGCTGATCGCACTGGAGCGAGCGCACGTAACCCGGCACGACGCTCAGCCCGTGCGAATCGTGACCGCTCAGATTGGCCTCGATCAGGTGCTCGGCGGTGAGCCGCGCCTCGGACTCGCACGACCCGGCCGCGCGCCATAATGCATACAGCCAGTCGCGAATCGCTACGGTGTCGAGCAGTACGTCGGGTTCCACGCCAGGCTCCTGTGGGCTGCGTTCGCGCGCGCCGGGGCGCTCGGCGCACGTCCGGATAAAGGCGATCTTCGCCCGCGGCCAGGCGCTCGACGCAGCCGCCGATGATAAGGGAATTCGGCGTCGGTCTTGCAATCGCACCCTGCGCGATGCTGGAATGCGAGATCTGCCTCAGGCGTTGCGGCCATCTCGGATATCGCAGCAGACCTCACGGCGAACTTCATGCCCCCATTGCTTTCCCGGCGATCTTGGATCGAAACAGACCTGACCGCGGGCATCATGCCCCCAGGCTGCCCCGCGGGGCTGGAATGCAGGCAGGTGCGATGCCGAGCTTCGCGCTAGCGCGCAGCGCGCGCGCATGGCTGCTCGCCGCGCTGCTGAGCATCACGTGTCGGGCCGGCGCGGCCGAGCGCGACGCCGTGCTGCATCTGTACAACTGGAACAACTACATCGCCCAGCCGACCCTCGCCCGATTCGAACAGCTTTGCGCCTGCCGGGTGAAGCAGGACTACTACACCGACAACGAAGAAATGCTCGCCAAGCTCGAAGCGGGCGCGACCGGCTACGACATCCTGGTGCCCACGGGCAACGCGGTCGAGACGCTCATCAAACAGCAGGCGCTGCGCCCGCTCGACCATGCCCTCGTGCCGCGCCTGCGCAACGTGAAGCCGGAATTTCTCGATCCGCCCTTCGATCCGGGCAACCGTTACTCGGTGCCGTATGCCTATTCGATCACGCTGCTCGGCTACAACGTGGAGAAGCTGCGCGCGCTGGGATTGCCGCACGACAGTTGGGCGCTGATTTTCGAGCCCGAGCAGCTTGCGCGCATCCGTGGTCGGGTGAGCGTGCTCAACAGCCATCGCGAGCTGATGGGCGCGGCGCTGCGCTACCTCGGCCACTCGGCGCAGGATCGCAACCCGGCCCATTGGGAAGCCGCCAAGCAGCTCATCCTGCGCGCCAAGCCGTACTGGGCGACGTTCTCCAACAGCACCTACATCAAGGAACTCGCCGTCGGCAACATCTGGGTCGCGCACGGCTACTCGAACGACATGTATCGCGCCGCCGAAGACGCGAAGGCGGCCGGCAGGAGCTTCAGCATCGGCTGGACGACGCCGCGCGAAGGCGCGGTCCTGGGCATCGACAGCATGGTGCTGCACAAGGGCGGACGGCGGCCCGATCTCGCGCACCGCTTCATCGACTTCATGCTGGACGGTCGCAACGCCGCGGAGCTGTCGAATCTCATCGGCGCGGGCAATCCGAATGCCGCCGCGATGCCCCACATCCGCGCCGACATCGCCTCGAATCCGGATATCTTCCCACCGCCGCGGGCGCTCGCCCAGCGCCTCGACGTGCTGCGCGATCTGCCCCCGCGCGAGCGGCGCGTGCTCGCCCGCATCTGGACCCAGATCAAGGTGCATTGAACGCGCGCGCGGCTCGTCCGTCCCGCGCATGAGCTCGCCGCATTCGTCTCGCGCGCGACGACGGGCGCCATCATGCGCCAGCATGGGCGCGTGGCTGCGGCTCGCCGCGCGAACTCGACTTGCGCGCAGCGACGGCCGCGCCTAGCTGGCGCGTTCCTCGTCCGGCTAGACGGGAATGAAGGCGCGGGCGAAGGCCCGCGCAAAGCGCTCGAAGTCCGCTTGCGGCAGGTGATTGATGCCGGCCGCGCCGGCGCGCCCGCCGCCGGTATCGAATTGCCGGCACAGCGCATCGGCGCCCATGGGGCGCGCGATCGGCGCGCGTACGCTCACCACGAAGCCATCGGCCCTGGCGGTCACGATGGCGTGCGCCCGCGCCGGCTCGCGCTGGGCCAAGCGATTGCCGAGGACGCCGGCCACGCGCCGCGACCAGGCCGCATCGGGCAGCATCAACAGCGCGTGATGCTCGTCTTCGAATTGAGCGCGTGCTTCGGCCACGCGGTAAAGGTCGTCCGCCATGCCGTCGCGCAACACGTCGAACACGGGCTCGCCGTCGATGAACTGCAATGGATCGGCGTACGGCGCCAAGGCCCGATAGAGGTCGCTCGGAGGATAGTACAAGTCATCCACGGACTCGCCATAAGCGTTGTAGTTCAAGCATTCGCCGAGCTCCTGCAAGCGCGCGAGCGCATGCGGCGCGAAGCCCAGCGGCGCGGCGGCCGCGCTTGCCGCCGCCGCGAGGTTGTCGCCGAAGGCGCCTACGACGGCCCACGCGCGATGCGCGCCGCCGAGCGCGCGATCGACGAGCAGGCTGGTGCACGAGCCCGGGTCGGTATCGATGTTCGCCTCGAAGGCGGCGCCGGCCGGAATCTCGCCGGCGTAATGATGGTCGAAGTAGCGCACGCGCGCGCCGGCGGCGAGCGCGCGCAGGACGGCAGCGCGATTGGCGTCGAGCGAGATGTCGAGCACGGTCAGCTCATCACCGGCAGCCGCGGCGACGCGCTCGACCAGCCGGATCTCGCGCTTGGTGCCGGTGACGAGCTCCGCGCCGCGCGGCTCGCTCAGCCGGAGTTGATGCAAGGCGCAGATGCCGTCCGCGTCGCCGTTGAAGATGTCATAGAATGCCATGGTGATCGAGCTCGGGCGCTGTCTTCAGTTGCCTCTCGTGCGCCGGTGCAGTGACGCGGCACGCACGGCGCGGCGGCGGCGCCATTCGAGGGCGCGGTAGTGGAAGCGGCGAGATCACGCCTCGCGCTGTACCTCGCGCTAGGGTACACATTGCTCATTCTGTACGCCAGCTTGTCGCCGTTCACCGGCTGGCGCGATCCGGGCGAAGACGTCTGGGCCTTTCTCAACGCGCCGTGGCCGCGCTATTTCACCGCGTTCGATCTCGCCTTCAACGTGCTCGCCTACGTGCCGCTGGGCTTCCTCGTGACCCTGCTGGCGCTGCCGGCCTCGCGACCCGTGTTCGCCGCATTGGGCGGTGCCGGGGCCGGCATCGCCATGAGCCTATGCATGGAGCTCGCCCAAGCCTATCTGCCCGGGCGAGTCAGCAACAATCTAGACCTGTTGACCAACGCGCTCGGGGCGGCAGCCGGTGCCGCGCTGGCCGCGCGCGCCGGCTCGGCCCCCTTCATCACCCGCCGGCTCGGCCGCTGGCGCGCGCGACTGTTTCTCCCCGGCAAGACGATGGATCTCGGCATCGCGCTGATCGCCTTGTGGTTCTTCACCCAGCTCGATCCGTCGCTGCCGCTGCTCGGCATCGTGTTCTTTTCCAACGGCGTGCAGGCGCAGCTCGCCGGCTTGAGCGCCGGCAATGCCTACCGGCTGCTCGGTCCGCTTTCGGTCGGCATGAACTTGGTCGCGCTCGGCGCGATGCTCATGCTCATCATGCGCTCGAAGCGCTCCGCCTTGGCCGGTCTCGCGTCGCTGGTGTGGATCGCGGCGTTGTTGAAGCTCGTGACCGCCACGGCGCTGTTGCGCAGCGAGGCCGCGTTCCTGTGGGTGGGCGGCGAGATCGTCTGGGCGCTCGCGATCGGTGCGATACTGGTCGTGGTGGCCGCAACGTTGCCGCGGTTGCATATCCGTCTGTTTTGCGCCGCCGCGCTGCTGGGCGCGATCGCGCTCACGTTGATCAAGCCGGGCGAAGCGCATTCCTTCCTGTCGTTGCGGCTATTTCGCTGGAGCGATCTGCAACTGGTGCACTACACCGGGCTTGCGGCGATGGTGGCCGATGTATGGCCCTATGCCGCCCTCGGATATCTCGCGCTGCTGTGGCACGGCGACCGGCGCCGCGTGGCTTAGGGGGCGAGCCCCATCGACTCAGGGCCGACGCCGGGTCTTATCCGCTATAATCGCACGCCGATTTGCGAGCGCGCTGCGCGCCCCGACGCCATGGGTCACTACCGTTACCACGTGTTCTTCTGCTGCAATCAACGGCAAAACGGCGAGCGCTGCTGCAACGATCACGGCAGCAGTGAAGTGCGTGACTATGCCAAGAGCAGGGTCAAGGCGCTCAAGCTCGACGGCCCCGGCAAGGTGCGCATCAACATGGCGGGCTGCCTCGATCGCTGCGACGAAGGCCCGGTCATGGTCGTGTACCCGGAAGAAGTCTGGTACACCTACGTCGACAAGGAAGACGTCGACGAGATCATCCGCGAACACCTGCAAAACGGCCGCCCGGTGGAGCGGCTGCGTATCTAGGGCGCGGCCTGCGGCGAGATTTCCGCGCGGTCCGAACCACGAGCGTGCATCCGTCGACGCTTACCGAAGCGCTGCTCGACGGGCCTGCCGGCACGATCGAGGTCGCCATCAACGACCCTGGAACCTCGCGGCGCGGACTGGCACTGATCGCGCATCCGCATCCCCTGCAAGGCGGCACGCGGGACAACAAGGTCGTCACCACGCTCGCGCGAGCACTGTTCTCGCTCGGCTACTGTGTATGGCGCCCGAACTTTCGCGGAGTCGGCCGCTCCGCAGGGGTTTACGCCGAGGGCCGCGGCGAAGCCGACGACCTGGTCAGGCTCGCCGAGCACATGCTTGAGCGCCATGGCGAGCAAGCCATCCTGCTGGCGGGATTCTCGTTCGGCGCATTCGTGCAGACGCAGGTGGCCCGCCGCGTGCGCGCCGAGCGCCTGGCCTTGGTCGCGCCGGCAGTGAACCGGTTCGATGCCGAACCGGTCGCTGCAGACACGCTGGTGGTTCACGGCGATCAGGACGCCGTCGTGCCGCTCGCAGCGGTGCTCGCGTGGGCGCAACCGCAAAGCCTGCCGATCGTCGTGATTCCCGGCGGCGAGCATTTCTTTCACGGCCGCCTCACGCAATTGCAGCGGATCGTGGTGCATTGGTGTCGAGGTCATCGTGGCGGCGCCGCTTCGACACAGGGCTGAGGCGCCCGTTCTTGGCACGGTGTTCGCCGTCTCGCCGTCGCCGCTATGCGC
This sequence comes from Burkholderiales bacterium, assembly GCA_020848435.1. Taxonomy (GTDB): domain Bacteria; phylum Pseudomonadota; class Gammaproteobacteria; order Burkholderiales; family WYBJ01; genus WYBJ01. The sequence goes on from JADLAC010000078.1 coordinate 93,968, forward strand.
GGGCGGCGGGCCGCCGGCTCGATCGGCAAGCCCGCCGGCGCGGCGCCGGCACCCGGCGCCCACCCGGTCGGCGTCGCGCCCATGAGTCGCCAGGGGAGGAAAGCATGCGCTACGAGCTCGCGGCACTAAGCTTTTCGCTTCTGCTCGCGGCCTCGGCCGAGGTGTGCGCGCAGATAACCTCCGCGCGCCTGCTCGCTGCCTCCACCCAAGCGAAGGACCTCGACTTTCCCACCGAGGTGTCGCGCCTGTCGGTTTTGAGCTACCCGCGCATGGCGCTCTATAAGCCGGAGGGGCAAGGACCGTTTCCGGCGCTCGTCCTGCACCATCAATGCGGCGGCCTGAGCAGAGCGCGCTGGCAGAACGTGTCGATGCTCAATTGGGCCAAGGAAGCGGTGGCGCGCGGCTATGTCGCGCTGCTGATCGACAGCCTCGGCCCGCGCGGCGTCGACACGGTGTGCATGGGGCCACGCGGCGGGGTGAATCTCATGCGCGGCGTCAAGGATGCCTTGCAGGCCGCGGAGCATCTGCGGCAATTCGATTTCGTCGACAAGAGCCGCATCGCGCTGGCCGGGTACTCCTGGGGCGCCATGGTCGGTGTGGCCGCGAGCAGCAAGCTGTGGGGCAACACGCTCAGCCCCGGGGAGCGCTTCGCCGCCGTGGTCTCGTTCTATCCCGGCTGCTTCACGATCCGGCCGAGCGCAGGGGCTGCGTACGAGATCGTGAATACCGACATCGACCGGCCGCTCCTGGTCCTGCTGGGCGAAAAGGATACCGAGACACCGGCCGCGGCGTGCGTCGCGAAATTGGCGGCGGCGCAAGCAGCCGGCGCTCCGGTGCAGTGGCACGTCTACCCGAACGTCACGCACTGCTGGGATTGCGTGAGCCTCGACGGATTCTCCAAGGTCGACGCCCGCGGCAACCGGGTCGTGTACTACTATGACGACAATGCAACCAAGGATGCGGCGCGGCGCATGTTCGATTTCCTGCAAACGACGCTTGCCGCGCGGCCATGATGCAGATTCGCCGCTTGGCGGGCGCATGCGACGGACCGTCCGACGGCGAGGCTATCGGGTAGCTCGGCGACACGCGGCCGATTGCTCGGGACGATAGAGGACATTGGCCGTGCTGCGAGCCGACTATCCGCTTGAAGCGCGCGGCCTGCGCAAGCGCTACGGCGGCAAGGAAGTCGTCGCCGGTGTCGATCTCGCGCTCGCGCCCGGCGAGTGCTTCGGCCTGCTCGGCCCCAACGGCGCGGGCAAGACCACCACGCTGCGCCTGTGCCTGGGGCTGACGGCGCCGGACGCGGGTAGCGTCCACGTCCTAGGTGTCGACGTGATCGCCCAGCCGCGCCGCGCCCGGATGCGCGTGGGGGTCGTGCCGCAGATGGACAATCTCGACCCCGATTTCACGGTCGAAGAGAACCTCGTCATATACGGCCGCTATTTTGGGGAATCCGATCGGCGCATCCGCGCCCGCATTCCGGATCTGCTGGAATTCGCGGGCTTGTCGGCGCGCGCGAAGGCGCGCATCAGCACGCTTTCGGGCGGCATGAAGCGCAGGCTGACGCTCGCGCGCGCCCTGGTGAACGATCCCGAGCTGATCTTTCTGGACGAGCCCACCACCGGCCTCGATCCGCAGGCGCGGCACCTGATCTGGGGCCGGCTCAAGCAACTGCTCGCCGAGCGCAAGACGATATTGCTCACCACCCATTTCATGGACGAGGCCGAACGGCTGTGCGATCGGCTGTCCATTCTCGACCATGGCCGCATGGTCGCCTGCGGCGCGCCGCGCGAGCTGATCGGCGCGCACATCGAGCCGCAAGTTGTCGAGGTCTATGGCGAGAACGTCAGCGCCTGGGGCGAGCAGCATGGGCGGCGTCTCGCCGAGCGCTGCGAGTACAGCGGCGAGACCGTGTTCTGCTACACCGGCGACGCGAGCGCCCTGGTGCAGGCGCTCGAACACCGGCCCGAGCTGCGCTATCTGCATCGTCACGCCAACCTCGAGGACGTGTTCTTGAAGCTCACCGGACGCGAATTGCGCGATTGATGGAGGCAGCGTGACGCCCGCCGCGAGGCATTTCTCCCCGCCGCGCTTGAGCCTGCGCTTCATGCCGGTATGGCGGCGGCACTTCCTGGTATGGCGCAAGCTCACCATTCCTTCGATGCTCGGCAACCTCGCCGACCCGCTGCTCTACATGCTGGGCTTCGGTTACGGGCTCGGCGCGTTGCTGCCCGAGATGCAGGGCACGTCCTACATCGCGTTCATCGCCGCGGGCACCGTGTGTTCGAGCACCATGATGACGGCCTCGTTCGAATCGATGTATTCGAGCTTCTCGCGCATGCACGTGCAGCGCACCTGGGATGCCATCCTCAATACACCGCTCGACCTGGACGACGTGGTCGTGGCCGAAGCGGTATGGTCGGCCTCCAAGGCGACCTTGTCGGGCGTCGCGGTGCTGCTGGTCGCGACCTTGCTCGGACTCACCCACTCGTGGCTCGCGCTGGGGGTGATTCCACTCGCGCTGCTCACCGGCCTGACCTTCGCGAGCCTCGGCCTCATCATGACCGCGCTCAGCCCGAGCTACGATTTCTTCCTCTACTACTTCACGCTCGCGGTCACGCCCATGATGCTGCTCTGCGGGGTGTTTTTTCCACTGGAGCAATTGCCGCCGGCGCTGCAAACGCTGGCCGCGGCGTTGCCGCTCACGCACGCGGTGGCGATCGCGCGGCCGTTGATGAATGGCGCCGTGCCGAGCGCGCTCGCGTCGCACTTGGGCGTGATCGGGCTCTACGGCGCCGCCGGCTTTTACCTCGCGCTCGCGCTCACGCGCCGGCGGCTCGCGCAGTAACACGTTCGATCGGCTTCGGGTCCTCCTGGATCGGGACCGCCGCGCCCGGAGCGGCCGATGCTGGCGACTTTGGCGGCGATCGAGGCGAGCGCGCGCGAAGCGCCGCGCGCCGGCCACGGTCCGTCTACACCGTTCGTCCGATGGCGGCTGCATGCGGCGCCGACTAAAATCTCGCGCATCGCCCGCTCGTCTGCCGAAGCGCATGCTCTGGATCAAGGCCTTTCACATCGTCTTCATGGTGACGTGGTTCGCCGGCTTGTTCTATCTGCCGCGGCTTTTCGTCTATCACGCCATGGCGGACGATGCGGCGAGCCGCGAGCGTTTCAAAGTGATGGAGCGAAAGCTCTACTACGGCATCATGACCCCGGGTGCGCTCATCACCCTCGCGCTCGGCGTGTGGCTGTGGCTGGGCTACGGTAGCGGCGGCGGCTGGTTGCATGCGAAGCTCGCGCTCGTCGTCGTGTTGATCGGCTATCACCTGTATTGCGGGCGGCTGGTGGCGGCCTTCCGGCGCGATCAAAACCGGCACGGTCACGTCTTCTATCGCTGGTTCAACGAATTCCCGGTGCTGATCCTGATCGCCGTGGTGATCCTGGTGGTCGTGAAGCCGTTCTGATCGGACCCCTGGCATGGCTCGCACACACAGCATTGATCGAAGTCCGGCGCCGGCCTTCCGAGCCCTGCTCGCGGCCGCCGTCATCGCCGCCTCGCCCGTATGTACTCGCGCACAGACTACGCAGGCGCGAATAATCGTCCAGAGCTCGCCGCTGGCGGGATTCCGCCACTACGAAGCACCGAATCTTTGGGGTGAAATCCGGCCCGGCGACCCGCTCGCGCTGGTGCGCGAGCCCGAAAATCCGCACGACCGCAACGCCGTGCGGGTCGAATGGCGCAGCTTCAAGCTGGGCTATGTGCCGCGCGCGCAGAACGAGGCCGTGGCGCGCCAGCTCGATCGGGGCACGCCTCTGACCGCACGCGTGAGCAAGGTGCAGAGCGCGCGCGCACCGAACCGGCGGGTCGAGTTCGAGATTTATCTGCCACTATGACAAGCGCTTGTCACTGCGGTCACGGGCGCCATGACTGAGCGGCTGTTCGCCCCCTGCCCGCGCGGGCTGGAGAGCGCGCTGGCGGCCGAGCTCGCCGAGCTTGGCGCGCACGGCGTCACTGCCACCGACGGCGGCGTGGGTTGCAGTGGCGACGAAGCGCTCATCTATCGCGTGAACCTGGAAAGCCGGCTCGCGAGCCGCATCCTGCTCGGCATAGGCGAGTGTGCCTACCGCACGGCCGAAGACATCTACCGGGGCGCGCGCGCGCTCCCCTGGCCGCTGATGTTCGAGCGCCGGCGGACCATCCGCGTCGCCGTGGCGGCCGTACGCTCGCCGCTACCCAGCATCGATTTCGTCACCCTGCGCGTGAAGGATGCGGTTTGCGACGCTTTTCGCAACGCCACCGGCGAGCGGCCCGATGTCGATACGCGCATCCCGGACGTGCGCATCCACGTCTTCCTCGATGCGAGCCGGGCTAGCTTCTATCTCGATACCTCGGGCGAGCCGCTATTCAAGCGCGGCTGGCGCACGAGCGAGGTCGACGCGCCGCTGCGCGAGAATCTCGCGGCCGGCATTCTGCGCATCGCCGGCTGGACGCCCGGCACGGCATTGCTCGATCCGATGTGCGGCGGCGGCACGTTTCTACTCGAGGCCGCCGCGGCGAGCTTGAACATCGCGCCGGGCACGCAGCGAGGCTTCGGCTTCGAGCGCCTGTCGCGCTACGATGCCGCGCTATGGCGCACGGTGCGCGCGGCAGCCGAAGCCAAGCGCCGGCCCGCGCTGGCCTTGCCGATTTACGGCTCGGACCGCGACCCGCGCGCCGTGGGTGCGACCCGCAGAGCGTTTCAGCGCGCCGGCTTGGATGGCGTCGCGACGCTCGATCGGGCCGACATTCTTGCAGTGGAAGCGCCCGCGGCCGAGGGCATCATGGTGTTCAATCCGCCCTATGGCGTGCGCATCGGCGAGCAGGCCGAGCTTGCCGCGCTTTACCCGCGGCTCGGCGATCGGCTCAAGCAGCGCTTCGCCGGCTGGCGCTGTTTCGTCTTCACCGCCGATACGCGGCTGCCGAAGCTGATCGGCTTGAAACCCGCGCGCCGCACCCCGCTGTTCAATGGCGCGATCGAATGCCGGCTGTACGAGTTCGCGATCGTAAGCGGGAGCATGCGCGGCCGGCGCGCGAACGGTCCGGCGGCTCAGTGAACGAGCAGACCGGTGCGCACGATCAGCGAGACCCCGCAGCCGAAGAGCACCGCGTAGAGCACACGCAACAAGCTCGCATGCGACAAACGCAGATGCAGCCGACCGCCGAGCCATAAGCCGAGTGCCGCGGCGGGCACGAACCATGCGAGCGCGAGCAGTATCTGCGACTGTAGCAGCACGCCGGCTGCGGCGAATACCACGAGACGGATCACCAGGTTTAACGCCACGGTCACACTCATGGTGGCGAGCAGCCGCTGCTTGTCGAACACTCGCCGCGTGAGATAGATCAGGTAGGGGGGGCCGCCCATGCCGAACAAGGTGCCGGTGGCCCCCCCCAGCACGCCGGCGAGCGGCGCCCAGCGCCGCGTCAGCGCTCGCTTGTGCGCCGGCTCCGCGAGTCCGTACAAGCCGTAGCCGCCGATGAAAGTCCCGAGCGCGATCAAGGCCGCCTCGCGCGGCAGACTGAGCAACAGCGTCGTGCCGAGCACCGCCCCGATCACGGAGAAGGGCAACAACACCTTCAGCTCGCCCATTTCCGCGTCGCGCCGGCGCCGGATGCCCATGACGAAACCGCTGCCCACGTCGAGCAGGAGCGCCACCACCAGCACGAAGGGCATAGGATAGAAATGCGACAGCACGGGGATGGTGATGAGCGATGCGCCGAAGCCGGACATGCCGAAGATGACGTAGCCGAGCGCGATAATGGCGAAACCGGCCAACGCCGCGCCCGCTTGATCGAAAGGGAACACGCGTCACTTTGTCGTTGCGCCGGCCGAGGTGGGCGGCGTTCGTTGACACCGATGGTATCAAGAATCCGTCCTGGCATTGACCGCATCCGCTGTTATCGGGAGACCACCATGCAAACCGTGCAGCCGTATCTTTTCTTCGAAGGGCGCTGCGAAGAGGCGCTCGAGTTCTACCGCAATGCGCTGGGCGCCGAAGTCACCATGCTGATGCGCTTCAAGGACAGTCCCGAAGCGCCGCCGCCCGGCACCTGCGCGCCCGGCAGCGATGCCAAGATCATGCACGCCTCGATGCGCATCGGGCAGACCGAAGTGATGGCTTCCGACGGGCGCTGTGCCGGCGCGCCTAGCTTCCAGGGTTTCTCGCTTTCCGTTTCGGTTGCGAGCGAAGCCGAGGCCGATAAGGTATTCGCCGCCCTCGCCGCGGGCGGCCAGGTCGTCATGGCGCTCGACAGGACGTTTTTCTCCCCACGCTTCGGGATGGTGACCGATCGCTTCGGCGTGTCCTGGATGGTCATCGTGCCGCAGTGAGCGCGCCTGCGCGCTCCGGTTCCAAGAAGGCAACGCGCCTGCGGAACGCAGGCGCAGCGCGCGGCGCATTGCATGCGCCCGCGCGCCGGAAGCTGCGCTAGACTGCTCGCTTCGCATCGCCCTGGTCGCATGATGAAAATCGCCACCTGGAATGTCAACGGCATTCGCGCGCGGCAAACGCAGTTCTGCGAGTGGCTTGAGCGCGATCGTCCCGATGTCGTGTGCCTGCAGGAGTTGAAGGCCGAGCCTCACCAGGTACCCGCGCAATGCGCGCACCAGGACTACCATGTCTATTGGCACGGTTTGCGCGCGTATTCGGGCGTCTCGCTGCACATCCGCAAGGGCGCCTTTGCGATCGAGCCGGTGTTCGGCCATCCCGCCTTCGACATGGAAGCGCGCATCGTCCAGGCGGAGTTCGGACCCCTGGTGCTCGCCTCGGTGTATGTGCCGAACGGCGGCAAGGACTACGCGGCGAAGCTCGCGTTCATGACCGCGCTGGCCGCGTGGGCCAAGGCGTTACATGGTCAGGGGCGAGAGCTCATCCTGTGCGGCGACATGAACATCACCCGCAGCGATCTCGACGTGCATCCGAAGGAGCGCAAGCCGGGAATCATCGGCCAGCGGCCGGAAGAGCGCGAGCTGTTTCAGAGCCTGCTCGGCGAGCATCTGGTCGACGTCGGCCGCGCGCTCGATCCCGATAACCCGGCGATGTTCACCTGGTGGGCACCGTGGCGCAACATGCGGCAACGTAACATCGGCTGGCGCCTGGACTATATCCTCGCTTCGCCCGCGTGGGCGGCTCGGGCCCAGCGCTGTCCGGTATTGGCCGAGATCGGTACCAGCGATCACGCGCCCGTGATGATGACGCTGTCCTGACTTTCCCGAACGAGACCGCCATGGCCCTCAAGCGCCCGCAAGGCCGCGCCGGCACGCTGGTCGTGCTGGAGCACAGCTCGAACATCCTCAAGGACAATCCCCTCGGCGATCCGCATGTGCGCAAGCTCGGCGTGTGGCTGCCGCCCGAATACGACCAGGGCGGCGGCAGGCGCCGCTTTCCCGTGCTCTACGACCTGGTGGGCTTCACCGGCTCGGGGCTCGCGCACACCAATTGGAAGCCCTTCGGCGACAACGTGCCGGAACGCGTCGAGCGCTTGCTGCACGAACGCAAGCTCGGCCCGCTGATCATGGTCTTCCCGGACTGCTTTACCGCCTTGGGCGGCAACCAGTACATCAACTCGCCGGCCCTCGGCGACTACGCCGACTACTTGACGCGCGAGCTGATCCCGTTCGTCGATCGCGAGTTTCGCACACTGGCTAGCCGAGAGCATCGCGGCTGCTTCGGCAAGTCCTCCGGCGGCTACGGCGCGATCATCCACGGCATGAAGTACGCCCGCTACTGGGGCGCCATCGGCAATCACTCGGGCGACGCCTATTTCGATTTCGTCTATTGGCACGATTGGCCCAACACGCTCGACGAGCTTGCGAAGCATCGCCTGCCCAAGCGCAAGCCCGGCGCCTACCATGCCCCCGCCGAGGCCAACCGCAAAGGCCTCGCGGCCGGTCTCGACGACGGCCGGATCGCGCGCTTTCTCGCCCAGGCATGGAAGAAGGAGAAACTGTCGCATGCCGAAGGCCATTGCATCATGAACCTGTGCATGGCGGCGAGCTACGACCCCGACCCCGAAGCACCGGGCGGCTTCCGGGTCCCGTTCAACCTCGAGACCGGCGAAGCGATCGCGGCGCGCTGGCAGCGCTGGCGGCGGCACGATCCGGTCAACCTGGTCGAGCGCTATCGTGCGAATCTCGAGCGCTTGCGCGCAATCTACGTCGATTGCGGCTGGCGCGACCAGTACCACATCCACTACGGCACGCGCATCCTGTCGCGCCGCCTCGCGCAAGCGGGCATCGCGCATACTTACGAGGAGTACGACGACAACCACTCCGATGTCGACTACCGCATGGATGTGAGCTTGCCGTTCCTGTACCGCGCGCTGAAGCCCTGAGCGTGCGTTGGGCGCCCGCGCGTGACGCCAATTACGCGCGGGGCGCCAGCTAGACGATATTGAGGTGCTCGATGCCGGACATGATGTCGCGGCCCTTGGCTTCCTGTCCTTGCAGCTTGATCATGAGCCGCAGCTCGTTGACGCTGTCGGCGTTGCGCAACGCGTCTTCGTAGCTGATCTGGCCGCTTTCGTACAGCTCGAACAGGTGCTGGTCGAAGGTCTGCATGCCGAGCTCGCGCGACTTGGCCATGATCGACTTGATCTCGTGCACTTCACCCTTGAAGACCAAGTCCGAGATGAGCGGGGAATTGAGCAGGATTTCCACCGCGGCAGCGCGTCCCTTGCCCTCCTTCCTCGGTATCAGGCGTTGCGAGACGAGCGCGCGGATGTTGAGCGAGAGATCCATCAGCAACTGCGCGCGGCGCTCTTCGGGGAAGAAGTTGATGATCCGGTCGAGTGCCTGGTTGGAGCTGTTCGCGTGCAGCGTGCCCATGCACAGGTGGCCGGTCTCGGCGAAGGCGATGGCGTGATCCATGGTTTCGCGGTCGCGGATTTCGCCGATCAGGATCACGTCGGGGGCTTGCCGCAACGTGTTCTTGAGCGCGGCGTGCCACGATTCGGTATCCACGCCCACTTCGCGCTGCGTGATCACGCAGCCCCGGTGCTCGTGCACGTACTCGATCGGGTCCTCGATGGTGATGATGTGGCCGTGGCTGTTCTCGTTGCGATAGCCGATGAGCGCGGCCATAGAGGTCGACTTGCCCGAGCCGGTGCCGCCGACGAACAGGACGATGCCGCGCTTGCTCATGACGACATCCTTGAGCACCACGGGCAGGTTCAAGTCTTCGAACTTCGGAATCTCGGTGGTGATGGTACGAAACACCATGCCGACGCGCGCTTGCTGCACGAAGGCATTGACGCGAAAGCGGCCGATGCCGGCCGGGCTCACCGCGAAGTTGCACTCCTTGGTCGCTTCGAACTCTTCCGCTTGCTTGTCGTTCATCACCGAGCGCGCGAGCTCCATCGTGTGCTGCGGCGTGAGGGTCTGGTTCGATACCGGCGTCACCCGCCCGTCGATCTTGAGCGCCGGCGGAAAGCCCGCGGTGATGAACAAGTCCGATGCCTTCTTCGCCACCATGGCGCGCAGAAGGTCGTAGATGAATTTCATTGCCTGGTCGCGTTCCATGAGCTGCTCCTGTTGGGGTCGTGCTCCTCTCGGGTTCTTTCAGCTTGCACGCGTATACATTCCACACCTAACTAAGGACCTCGTTGGGTGTGCAACGTGCAAGACCTGACCGCAACGCACAACGCACGACCTCAAGCGCCGGGGAAGAGGTCCTTGTTGACCGCGCGCGAACGCGCCTCGGCGGGCGATACGAGGTTGCGCCGCACGATATCCTGCAGGTTCTGGTCGAGCGTCTGCATGCCGAAGCTCTGGCCGGTCTGGATCGCCGAGTACATCTGCGCGATCTTGTTCTCGCGGATGAGGTTGCGGATCGCAGGCGTGCCGATCATGATCTCGTGCGATGCGATCCGGCCGCTGCCGTCCTTGGTCTTGAGCAGTGTCTGCGAGATGACCGCGCGCAGCGATTCGGACAGCATGGCGCGCACCATCTCCTTTTCTTCGGCCGGAAACACGTCGATGATCCGATCGACCGTTTTCGCCGCCGAGCTGGTGTGCAAGGTGCCGAATACCAGGTGACCGGTTTCGGCCGCCGTCATGGCGAGGCGGATGGTTTCGAGGTCGCGCATCTCGCCCACCAGGATCACGTCCGGGTCTTCGCGCAGCGCAGAGCGCAGCGCGTTGGCGAAGGAAAGCGTGTGCGGGCCGACTTCACGCTGGTTGATGAGGCACTTCTTGCTCTCGTGCACGAACTCGATCGGGTCCTCGACCGTGAGGATGTGACCGTATTCGTTTTCGTTGATGTAGTTGATCATCGCCGCGAGCGTGGTCGACTTGCCCGATCCGGTCGGACCCGTCACCAGCACCAGCCCGCGCGGCTGGTCGGAGATGTCCTGGAAGATCTTCGGCGCCTTCAGGTCTTCGAGCGTCAACACCTTCGAGGGAATGGTACGGAACACCGCGCCGGCGCCGCGATGCTGCACGAACGCGTTCACCCGAAAACGCGCCAGGTTCGGAATCGCGAACGAAAAATCGCATTCGAGATTCTCTTCGTAGAACTTGCGCTGGCCGTCGTTCATGATGTCGTACACCATGGCGTGTACGTCCTTGTGCTCCATCGCCGGCAGGTTGATGCGCCGGATGTCGCCGTGCACCCGGATCATCGGTGGCAAGCCGGAGGACAGGTGCAGATCGGAGGCTTTGTTCTTGACGACGAAGGCAAGCAGCTCGGAGATGTCCATCTATAATCCTTCGACCATGGGGCAAGGCGTGCGAGCGCCGTAGAACCCTGAGCTTATCGGCTTTTCGAAAAAAATTATGAGCCCAATAGGCGCACGCTTGCAAGCCGTGTTGCAGCGCATCGAAAGCGCGCTGGCGATGGCCCAGCGGGCAAGCGGCAGCGTTCGGCTGCTCGCGGTTAGCAAGACTCGGCCGGCGCAGGACATCGCCGACGCTTACTCCAGCGGCCAGCGTGCCTTCGGCGAGAGCCAGGTACAGGAAGCGCTGCCCAAGCTGGCCGCCTTGGCGAATCACGCCATCGAATGGCATTTCATCGGCCCGCTCCAGAGCAACAAGACCCGCCCGATCGCCGAGCACTTCGCCTGGGTCCACTCGGTCGACCGGGAGCGGATCGCGCAGCGCCTTTCGGAACAGCGGCCGCCCGGCGCGCCCCCGCTCATGGTATGCGTCCAGGTCAACGTCAGCGGCGAAGCGAGCAAGCACGGCGTGAATCCGGCTTCCGCGCAGCGCCTCGCGCGTAAGGTGGCCGAATTGCCTGCCCTGCGCTTGCGGGGCCTCATGGCAATCCCGGCACCGACCGAGGACCGGGAACGGCAGCGGGCGCAGTTTCGCGTCCTGAAACGCTTGTACGACGAGCTGCGTGCCGCCGGGCTCGCACTCGACACGCTTTCCATGGGCATGTCGGACGATCTGGAGGCGGCCATTCTCGAAGGCGCGACCCTGGTGCGGATCGGTTCCGCCATCTTCGGCCACCGGCCGGCGCCTTCGCCGAGCCGTCTCGATACCAGCTGCCGATAATCCACGTCTGGTCCGACCCCGACCATGGCCCATAATCCGCGTCGGGTCCGACCCCGACCGTGGTCCGACCCCGACCGTGCCCGACCGTGGTCCGGTCCGTCAGCGGGCGGCGTGCAGCGCGGCGATGTAGCCGAAGGTGAGCGCGGGGCCGAGCGTGATGCCCGGACCGGGGTAGGCGCCGCACATGATGGAATTCATGTCATTGCCGCAGGCATACAGCCCGCCGATAGACGCGCCGTCTTGCGCGAGCACCTGGCCGTGCGCGTTGGTGCACAAACCGGCCGAGGTCCCCAGGTCGCCGGGATAGAGCGCGAGCGCGAAGTAAGGCGGCTCATCGAGCGGCGCGACGCACGGGTTCGGCTGGTGGGCCGGGTCGCCGACGTATCGGTGATATGCATTGCTGCCCTTGCCGAAGTCCGGGTCGACGCCGTTGCGGGCATTGGCGTTATAGCGTGCGACCGTCGCCTCCAGAGCGCTCGGCTCGAGCGCGAGCGCGCGCGCGAGCGCGCCGAGCGAGCTGCCCCGCACGAGGTAGCCGCTGCGCAGATAGGGGGCCACGCTGCGCGTGAACGGCCGAATGGCGCCCAAGCCGTAGCGCCACAGCGCGGCACGGTCGCACACGAGCCACGCCGGCACGGTGTTCGTGCGCAACATCGCCTGCACGAACTCATGATAGGAAAGCGCTTCGTTGACGAAGCGCCGGCCCTGAGCGTCGACAGCGATCACGCCGGGCTTGCCGCGATCGGTCACGGTGTGGGGGTATACGGCCGGGGTGCCCCCGGCGCGCTCGAAGCGCGAGCACGGCACCCAGAACGCGTTGTTGGCGTTCTCTGCGCCGATGCGGCCACCGGCTTCGATGCCGAGCCGTATGCCGTCGCCGCTATCCGTGGAACAGGCGGCCGACGAGCGACCGGCGTTGGACGGAAAGTAGCGCGCACGCAGTTCGGGGTCGTGCGAAAACCCGCCGGCCGCCAGGATCACCGCCTTGCGCGCGCGGATGGCGCGCGCCTCGCCGAGCGCGACGCCCTCGACCCGAGCGCCCGCGCGCAGCAGCGTCACCTTGGGCTGCGATCGGTGCAGCGCCACGCCCGCGTCGAGCGCCGACTTGAGCAAACGCGCGGCGAGCGCGTTGCCGAGCACCAGGTGCGCGCCGCGCTCGAACGACAGTCGATCCCAGGCATAGCGGGTCACGATGCGCGCGACCCGCGCCGCCGAGCGCAGCGACCGGGTCGCGCGACGCAAATGGGGGATGTCGGCGCGATCGACCATCATGCCGCCGAACAGCATGAATTCCGGCAGCGGCGCACGCAGCAGGCCGAAGTGCGCGCCGAGCGCGCGCGCATCGAACGCCTGCGGCTCGAGCACGCGCCCGCCGCGGGCCGCGCCGGGAAGATCGGGGTAATAATCGGGATAGAAGGCGACGGGACGAAATGCCACCGACGTACGCGCTTCCAGGTAATCGATCGCTTCCGCGGCGCGGCCGAGATACGCCTCGACCAGGCCGCGGTCGTGCGCGGCGGGCAGGGTATGGCCGAGATAGGTGCGGGCGCCCGCGAGGTCCTCGCCCTGGCGCTCGGGCGGCCATTTCGAATTGCCCGGAATCCACACCATGCCGCCAGAGATCGCCGTCGTGCCGCCTACCCAGGCGGATTTCTCGAGCAGCAAGGTGCTCAAGCCTTCGGTCGCGGCGACGCAGGCCGCGGTCATTCCGGCCGCCCCGGCCCCGATCACGATAACGTCGTAATGTTGTTCGATGGGCATCGCGTTCATTCGGGGCCGCTTCCTCGTCACCGAGCTTCGACGCCGAACACCACTCGCATGCCCGCAACGCGCAGCCAATCGCCGCAAGAAGCTCGCCAAGGACCGATTGTACGTCGCCGCAGCACAACCGCTTCGCGCGCGTAACTGCTACAGTATGCGCGGCAAGTGCTTTGCGCCGGCAAGATTCCGCCGCGCGACACTAGGAGGACCTCGAGTATGTCGCCTGCATCCCGTTCGATCGTAGGCTGGGCGCTCGCGCTCTGCAGCGTCCTCGCCGCGCCCGCGGGCCTCGCGCAGAGCTACCCGGCGCGACCCATCCGCATGATCATTCCGTGGCCCCCTGGCGGGGGCACCGACGTGATCGGGCGCATCATCTGCCAGCGCTTGTCCGAACAGCTCGGCCAGCAAGTCGTGGTCGACAATCGCGGCGGCGCGAGCACGATCATCGGCACCGAGCTCCTCGCCAAGGCGGCGCCCGACGGCTATACCTATGGCTTCCAGACCAGCAATCTCGCGACCAACCCGTCGCTGTACGCCAAGCTCCCCTACGACGCAGCGAAGGACTTCGCGCCGGTCAGCCTCGCGGTGCAGGGCTTGTATGTCATCGTCGTGCATCCTTCGGTTCCGGTCAAATCGGTGAAGGAGCTGATCGCCCACGTCAAGGCCGCGCAGGGCAAAATCAACGTCGCGCTGGCCGGTCCGGGCTCGCCCAACCATCTCGCGCTGGCGCAGTTCAACACCATGCTCGGCACCCAGCTCGCCGGCATCCAGTACAAGGGCGCCGCGCCCGCGGTGACTTCCCTGGTCGGCGGCGAGACGCAGCTCATGTTCATCAGCTATCCCACGGTCGCACCGCACATACAGACGGGCCGCTTGCGCCTGATCGCGGTGACGAGCGAGAAGCGCTCGTCCGCCGCGCCGGACGTACCGACCGCGGTTGAAGCCGGGCTGCCCGGCTTCGTGGTCGGCGAGTGGTACGGCATCATGGCCCCCGCGCGCACCAACCCGGCGCACATCGCCCGCCTGTTCGAGGAGGTGCAAAAGGCACTGGCGCAAGCCGACGTGCGGCAGAAGCTGCTCGCGCTCGGCGCGGAAGCGGTCGCCAGCACCGCGGCGGAGTTCGGCGCATTCGTGCAAGCTGAAACGGCGAAATGGGCCAAGATCATCAAGGCCGCGGGCATCAAGGCCGAGTGAGCGCGGGCAGACAATCGATGCAAGCGCACGCCGCCGTCATGCACGAGCGTCACGGACGCTGGTCGATGCAAACGCTCGAGGTCGCCGAACCGGGACCCGAAGAAGTCCTAGTGCGGGTGGTCGCGAGCGGCATCTGCCAGACCGACGTGCACGCCCGCGACGGCTTTTCTCCCATTCCTCTTCCGGCCGTGTTCGGCCACGAGGGCGCGGGTATCGTCGAACGCGTGGGAGTCGCGGTGGGCTCCCTCGCCCCCGGCGATCACGTCATCATGGCGAACCCGTCCTGCGGCAAGTGCGCCGACTGCCGCGCCGGCTTCGAAACCTATTGCACCGACGCCGCGGCACTCAAGCACAGCGGCTATCGCGCCGGCTGCGCATCGCTCGCATTCAGCCATGGCAACGCGCCGGTGTACGGATCGTTCTTCCAGCAGTCGTCCTTCGCCAGCTTGACGCTCGCCATGGCGCGCAACACCATCAAGGTGCCGCGGGAAGCGCCGCTCGATGTGCTCGCCGCCTTTCCGTGCGGGGTGAATACCGGCGCCGGCGCCGTGCTCAACGTGCTCAAGCCCCAGCCTGGCGATTCTTATGTGGCCTTCGGCGTAGGCACCGTCGGCTTCGCCGGCCTGCTCGCCGCCAAGCTCTCGGGCTGCGATCCCATCATCGCGGTCGATCTGTTCGAGAGCCGGCTCGCGCTGGCGCAAAGCCTCGGCGCCACGCATGCCGTCCATGCCGAGCATCCCGAGCTGGCGGCCGAAGTGCGGCGCCTCGCCGGCGGGCGTGGTGCGCGTTTCTGCCTGGAGGCGGCGGGGTTTCCGCAAGCGCTGCGCAACGCCGTCGAGTCGCTCGCCCCGCGGGGTACCGCTTGCCTGGTCGGCAGTGCCCGCGCAGGCGTGGAAGTGAGCCTGGAGATGCGCAGCCTGCAGCAGGGCCGCGTCGTGCGCGGCTGCGTCCAGGGCGAAAGCGACGTTCAGCGCTTCCTGCCGCGGCTGATCGAGCTCTATCGGGCGGGCGAGCTTCCGGTCGATCGGCTGGTGCGGCATTATCCCCATGCCGCGATCAACGACGCCGTCGACGACATGGTTGCGGGCAAGACGATCAAGGCCGTGCTGCGCGTGGGCGCGCAGTGACCCTCACCTCTTATCACACGCGAAGGAGCAGGCGATGGCATGGAAGTTCGAGTTGCTGGCGCGTTACGAGGTGCCGTTGACGGAAGGTCCGGTCTGGGACGGCGAGTTCCTCTACTTCACCCACATCCAGGCGCAACGCATCATGCGCTACGAGCCGAAGAGCGGCAGCATCACGCCGTGGCGCACCGGCACGAACTTCACCAACGGCCTCGCCTTCGACTTGCAAGGGCGGCTATTCGGCTGCTGCTCGGGCGGGCGCTCCATCGTGCGCTTCGATCCGGACGGCTCCATGGTCACCATCGCCGATCGCCTCGACGGCAAGAGGCTCAACACGCCCAATGATCTCGCGCTCGATCGCAAGGGCCGCATCTGGTTCACCAATCCCTGGAACGAAGGCAACGTCGATCGCAACGCCAAGGAGGAGCTGGACAACCGCTCGGTGCTGCGCGCCGATCCGCAGAGCGACGGCAGCTACAGCGTCACACGCGTGACCTTCGATACCGTTCAGCCCAACGGCATCCTGGTATCGCAGGATCAACGCACCCTCTACGTCGCCGAGAGTAATTACGATCCGAAGAAGCTGCGCGAGCTGCGCGCCTATCCGATACGCGACGACGGCAGCCTCGGGCCCTACGGCGTGCTGCACACCTTCGGCGGCGGCGCCGACGGCGTGCATCGCGGCATCGACGGCATGTGCCTGGATGCCGCGGGCAACATCGTCGCCACCGCGGGCTGGGAGCTGGGTGGCCCGGGGCCGATGCTCTACGTGTGGTCGCCGGCGGGGAGGGTGCTGGAGACCCATCCGGTGCCGGCGCTGCGTCCGACCAACTGTGCGTTCGGCGGCCCGGACATGACGACGATTTTCGTCACGACCACGCAGGGCCACTTCTTCAAGGCGCAGACGAGCCGAGTCGGCTGGGCAATGTATCCCTGAGATCCACCAAGGACGTCAACACAGCGGCTGCTTCGCCGCCGCTCTTTATTGTTGTCCTCGGGCAGCGCGCGCCGGCGCTTCAGAGCGGGCTCGCGCCGCGGGTCAAGCTACGCGCAGGATGCGCATGCCGGTGACCGTGGCCCGAGTCCGGGGCGAGCTCGCGCACGGTCTTTTCAATGCTGCGGCGCAGACGGCATCCTTGCGAGCACGCTTCCCGCAGCAGGCCCTCACGCCTGCTCGAGGATGCGCGCGATATCGTTGCCGAGCGGTTCGAGCCGGCCGTGCATCGGTCCGAGCAATTCGGTGATGAACGCTTCTTCGCGCACCCACAACTGGCCATCGTAGGTGCCACGGTGGATGCGATGCAATTGCTCCGCCAGGAGGCCGAGGGCGATCAACTGCACGCCGCGCGGCGTCGCCGGGCCGGTTACAAAGCCGGGCTCGTCGTAGTCGTTGTGCACGCGGATCGCCTGCCACATCTCACTCGGCAGGTGCCAGCTCTGCGCCAGCGTGGCTCCGACCAGGGCGTGATCGAAGCCGTAGCGCGAGCGTTCCAGGGCACTGCGCCTGTGCTCGTTCTCGCACCGCGTCATCGTCAGGAGCTGCTCGTACTCGGGGTAGCGGGCGAGCAGCACCGGGATGCCGCAATCGCGAAACAGCGCAAAAGTGTGCGCTTCGTCCAGCCGGGCGACCTCGAGCTCACGGGCGAGATAGGCCGTGATCATGGCGATGCGCGAGGACGCATCCCAGAATTCGTACATGGCCGGCGAGGGCGACGAGGCGAACGCGCGCCGCAGCAGCAAGCCCGCGATCAAGCGGCTGGTTTCGCGTAAGCCGAGCAGCGCGAGCGCATCCTGGACGGTGCGCGCCTTCTTCGCCAGGCCGTAGAACGGCGAGTTGATGGCCTTGAGTACCGAAGCCGCCAGCGCCACGTCGCGGTTGACGAGGTGGCTCAGACGGCGGAAATCGGGCTCGTCGCGATTGGCTTCGGCCATGAACTCGGCCAGCACCGCCGGACACGGCGGAATGCCGATTTCCTTGATGAGCTGCTCGGTGCCGGGCGAGAACAGATCGGTGTGCGGTGCATCGAGCGCGGCGGCGACTACGGCATTCATGGCGAAGACCCCGAAATGGCATGCTGCGCGCCGCGGCCTCGCAAGCGAGCGCGCAGCGCCACGCTGGTTTTTCGGCTCGAATCGCAGCGGGCTTGAGCGCCGAGCCCGGCCGCATCGGCAGTTGCCCGACAGCGTGATGGGAACAAGCCGCGGCGCGGCCGTGCGATGACCCTGCCGGACGGGTCGCGAGGGTCTTCAGATCTGGGAGTAGCCCGAGCCCTTGATCGTCACCCCGCGCCCGGTGGGCTTGTCGATCAACCCGTACTCTCCGAGGATCTGCTGGCTGTAGCAGACCCGCCCGTTCACCTTGCCCGCGGGCTCGGTGGCCAGTAATAGCGCCGCGCGCGCCATCAGCAGCGGCGACTCCCCTTGCGGATCTTCGAGGCCGCTCACGAGCTTGTGGTAGACCGTGCCCGGCGTCGGCACGACTTTCGAGGGCGCCACCGCGCTGACCGAGATGTTGTAGCCCTCGACTTCGTGCGCGAGCCCCTGGGTGAAGCGCTCGAGCGCGGCCTTGGTCGCGCCGTACATGGTGCCGCCGCGGCGCGCATCCTGGAACGGCGTGCGGCCCGGTCCGATCGCCGCCCCGGAGGAGATGTTGACGATAGCGCCGCGGCGGCGCTCGATCATCCCCGGCAGCACGAATTTCGACAGCATGAACGGGCCATGCACGTTGACGGCGAATGCCTTGATCCAGCGCTTGACGTCTAAGTCGACGATCGAAAGATAGTACGTCAGCGCCGCGTTGTTCACCAGCACGTCGACTGCGCCGTAGGTGTCGATGGCGCTCTGGACGAGCTTGCGGCAATCGGCCTCGTCAGAGACATCTGCTGCCACGGCGATTGCCTCGCCGCCGGCTTGCTTGATCTGCGCCACGGTGCCCGCCAGCGAGCCCTTGAGAAACCGATGGTCGCCCTCGTTCAATGTGCGCGCCGCGCACACCAGCTTCGCACCCTCGGCCGCGAACAGCTTGGCGATCTCCTCGCCGATGCCGCGGCTCGCGCCGGTGATGATCGCGACCCGCCCGTCGAGCTTGCCCATGCCCCCCTCCTTGTCGAATGCCGGCCGCCAGATTAGCAGAAGCGCGGTTCCCGCTGGATTCCCGTCGTCGCGCAAAGCGCGAGCCCACCCCGCTGCACAGCAGACGAACAAAGGGCAGCCGAAGCTGCCCAAGAATGCCGAACGGTGAGTACTGGCTTACGCGGGGCGCACACGCCGGCGCGCAGCCGCCCAGCCGACCAGGCCCAGCCCGGCCGCCATCAGCGGGTACGTTTGAGGCTCCGGAACCGGGGCAAGAAAGCCACGGATCTCGCCGCCGTTGAAGGACGTGGTGTGGATGTTGAAGTACGCCAGATTGCCGGCGCGCATGGCGGCGGCCAGGGTGTTCATGGCGTTCGCGACCGAACCTCCATTCTGCGCGTTGTTGAGGAACCCGGAGCTGTAAGTCGAGGCCGCGGCGAGGTCGTAGGTGAAATCGTAGTCGCCCAGTTGCACGGCCAGAGGGAAATTCGTGAAGGAGGGCAGGATGGTCGCCACGCCGGCAGTCGGATTGGCGGGCGGCGGCGGCACGCAGCAATGGATGTGCGCCGCGATGGTGTTGCCCTGCAGGCCGCTGAAACTCGCCTGGACGCGCATGGTGAGCGCATCGAAGTCCATGGTCACCGTGGACGCGCCGGTGCCGGGCGAGGTGTTGGCCGGAAACTCCGCCGGACCGCTCATGGAGGTCGTGAAGACTTCGATGTGCGCGGCCGCCGGCAGCGCGGCTGAGAGCGCCAGCCCCAGCAATGCCATTCGAAAGCGATGTGTCATGGCTCCTGGCTCCTTGCTATGGTTTCTCGTGGGCGGGATCGCGAGGGAAGAGGATCCCGCGAGCCATATACAGGATGTAAGCGCGAATCGTTCCGGCGCGGCGACGAAAGACGCGAGCTCGATGCGCTGGTCCGGCTTACGCCCTCGAGCGGCACGGCCGGCGGAGCGGATGGATGCTTACGCCGCGGACAGAAACCTCGCTTCGGGGCATCGGCGCCGCGCACGCGACCGATCCCGCCCCGTGACGCAAGCTGCCTGATCCTGAGCAGAGCAAGCTCGCGCCGCTGGTCGCTCTCGCGCCGAACGTGCTCGTGGTGCATTCGAGCGTACCGCAGCGGCGGTGGCAATCGTGGCGCCCGGCGCCCAAACGACAAGGGCAGCCGAAGCTGCCCTTGTCCTTGCGACGCGTCCGGTTACGTTACGTGTACAGGCGCCGCCGCGAGGCGACCCAACCGACCAGCCCCAATCCCGCGAGCATGAGCGCGTAGGTTTCCGGCTCGGGAATCGGCACCGCGATGAGCTCACTCATGAGCTGGCCGCGAATCTCGCCGCCGGGGAAGGTACTGGTGTGCACATTGATGTAGGTATCGCCGGCGAGCAATGCCGTCTTGTTCACGTCGCCCGCGCCCACGGGGAACGGTGTCGAATCCATGTTCAAGGCGAAGAACGTCATTCCCAAGCCGACGAACCCCGGCTGGGTGTGCAAGGTGACGATGGCCGGCCCCGCCACGCCGGCGGCGGCGCGATGGATATGCGCCAAGGTGATCCCTGCCGACAAGCCACCGCCGCCCATGCTGAGGGTGAAGGTATTGGCCACATCGTCGAACACCAGCGTGGCTACGCCGACCCCGGGACTGGCCACCGGAGGCACTTCCTGCAAACCGTCCAGGTTCGCCTCGAAGACATGAACCAAAGCCTGTGCCGCCATCGGCACTGCCAGCGCCGTAGCCAGCGCGATCTTCAGCAGCTTGCTTTTCATTCTTGCCCTCCTGGTCGAAAAACCTCGGGTGGGGTGCAAAGTCTTATCCGCGCGTCGCCACCTGTCCACAGGAAATTACGTCAGGCCGTGACAAAGGTCGCGCTCGCCATGCTGTTGTCCTGAGTGTAAAGATCGCCGACACTGCCTTCGCCGCATCGGACCTCGGATATACAGCCCGGCACCTTCGATCCTTCCCTGGCGCAGCGCCTGGCCCGGCGAAACGGCACGCTCGGCCCGGCCAGTTCACGGCGGTGCTGCCGCGGCGCTTGCGGGCGGGGCACCGTGCGCCTTCGCGCTCGGGCGGCACAATGCCGCTGCGCTCTCGGGCGGGCGGCACTAGCGCAGCAGGCGCGCAAGCAGCGCGCGGTACATTCCAGGCAGGACCTCCAGGTCCCGCAGCGGCACGTACTCGTTCACCTTGTGGATGCTGGCATTGGTCGGTCCGAGCTCGATGACATGCGGGCAGATCTCGGATAGGAAGCGCCCGTCGGACGTGCCACCGGTGGTCGAGAGCTCGGGCGCGAAGCCTTGGACTTCGCGTATCGCCTCGATCGCGGCATCGACCAGGACCCCGGCATCGGTGAGATAGGGCTTGGCCCCCAGCTCCCAAGCCAGGTCGCACTTCACGGCGTTGCGTTCCAGGATCCGCTGGACGCGCTGCTGCAAGCCCTCGGGGGTGCTTGCGGTCGAGAAGCGGAAATTGAACAGCACCTCGGCCTCGCCCGGGATCACGTTGGCCGCGCCCGTCCCGGCGCGGATATTCGAAACCTGCCACGTCGTCGGCGGAAAGAAATCATTGCCGTTGTCCCACACGGTGCTCGCCAGCTCCGCGATCGCGGGCGAAACCATGTGCACCGCGTTCATGCCCTGGTCGGGATAGGCGACATGGCCTTGCACGCCGTGAACCGTCAGCTTCGCCGACAGCGAGCCGCGGCGGCCGTTCTTCACCATGTCGCCGGCGCGCTGCACCGAGGTCGGCTCGCCGACGATGCAGAAGTCGGGAATCTCGCGGCGCGCGACCAATTGCTCGATCACGGCCACCGTGCCGTCTTTCGCCGGCCCTTCCTCGTCGGAGGTGAGCAAGAGCGCGATCGATCCCGCATGCCGCGGCTGCGCGGCGACGAACGCCTCGATCGCGGTGACGAAGGCGGCGAGCGATCCTTTCATGTCGGCCGCGCCCCGGCCGTACAGCCGGCCAGCGCGCAGCGCCGGCTCGAAGGGATCGCTGTCCCACTTCTCGCGCGGTCCGGCCGGCACCACATCGGTGTGACCGGCGAAGCACACCAGCGGACCCGCGTCGCCACGGCGCGCCCACAGGTTGGTGACGCCGTTGCGGGCGATGGTCTCGCAGTGGAAGCCGAGCGGGGCGAGCCGGGCTTGCAGCAGCTCCTGGCAGCCGGCATCGTCCGGAGTGACGGAAGGCCGGGCGATCAGTGCCCGGGCGAGCTCGATGGTGCTTGCAGTCATGATGGCCAGCGTGGCGGGAAAGCGTCGCAGTATAGCCTTGCACGGCGCACGAGGCTGCTAGAATCCGGCCATCTCCCGAATTGCCTGGCGCCTCGTGTCGGCGGCGGCCGCGACCGCGTCGCCACCGGCGTGCTCCCGATGACCGGCATATTGGTATCCGAGCGTTTTCCCGCGGATGCGGCGCGGCGCATGGAAGCTTCGGCCCAACGCTCGGGCCGGCCGCTGCGCTGGATTCGTCTGCCCGCCGATCCGAGCGCGCGCGTGGATGACGCCGCGCTGCCGGCCATCGAGGTCGCCTTCTACAGCGGCGATCTGTTCGAAACCCACGGCCGAGCCTTTTTTTCCGCCGTGCGCAAGGCGCCGAATTTGCGCTGGTTGCAGATGTTCAACGTCGGCGTCGACCATCCCATTTTCGCCGAGCTGCTCGCGCGCGGCATTCGTCTCACGACCGCGGCCGGCACCACCGCGATGCCGATCGCACAGTCGGCCATGACGGGCTTGCTCATGCTCGCGCGCGGCTTCCCTGCCTGGCTGCGCGCGCAGCAAGCGCACACGTGGGCGCAGTGCCGCGGCGAGCGCCAGCCGAAAGACCTCGCGGGCCAGACGCTGTGCGTGCTCGGCCTGGGCAGCATCGGCTCGGAGCTCGCCCGGCTCGCTCAAGCCTTCGGCATGACGGTGATCGGCGTGCGGCGCAGCCCGCGCAAGGCCGACGACCCGGTCGAGCACATCGTCGCGGCGGCGGCGCTGGCCGAAACCTTGCCGCGTTGCCAATGGCTCGCGCTCGCCTGTCCGCTGACCGCGGATACACGCCGGCTGATCGACGCGGCGATGCTCGCCCGGCTGCCGCAAGGCGCCTGTCTGATCAACGTCGCCCGCGGCGAGATCGTCGATGAGGCCGCGCTCATCGCAGCGCTTCGCGGCGGCCAGCTCGCGGGCGCCTACCTGGACGTGTTCGAAAACGAGCCGCTGCCCGCCGATTCACCGCTGTGGGATCTGCCGAATGTGATCGTCACCCCGCACAACTGCGGCGCCTCCAGCGGCAACGATGCGCGCGTGTTGGAGCTCTTCGTGCGCAACTTCGAGCGCTGGATCGTGGGCCGCCCGCTCGTCAACGAGATCGAGCGAGCGGCGTGAGCCACGTCGCGCCTCGCACACCGCCCGCAATCACATCATGAGGAGCAAGAATGCGTAGCTTTCGTCTGCTCGGCTCGACCGCTGCAATTCTCGCCTGCATGGCAGTGCATTCGTTCGCGCAGAACTACCCCACGCGCACGGCGCGCATCGTCGTGCCGTATGCCGCGGGCGGCAATACCGACATCGTCGCACGCCTGATCGCGCAGCATCTCACCAACGCCTGGGGCCAGCAGGTGATCGTCGACAACCGTCCGGGCGGTGCGACCAACATCGGCTCGGAGCTGGTCGCGCGCGCGCAGCCCGACGGCTATACCTTGCTCATGGGTGGGGCCTCCAATGCGATCAACATGACGCTGTTCCGCAAGCCGCCCTACGATACGCTGAAGGAGTTCGCGCCGATCGTATTGTGCACGGTGGGCGCGAACCTGCTGTCGGTGCATCCGTCGATTCCAGCGAAGAACTTGCGCGAGCTGATGGCAATGGCGCGCGCGCGTCCGGGCCAGCTCAATTTCGCCACCTCGGGGATCGGCTCGTCGAACCACATGGCGGGCGAGCTGTTCAAGCTGATGGCCAATATCAACATCACCCACGTGCCGTACAAGGGCAACACGCCGGCGCTCACCGACATGGTGGGCGGGCATGTCGAGATGGGCTTCGCCGGCATCACCTCGCAGATGCCGCTGATCAAAGCCGGCAAGCTGCGGCCCATCGCCTTGAGCAGCAAGGAGCGCTTCCCCGCGGTGCCCGAGGTGCCGACGTTCCACGAATCGGGTCTGCCGGGCTACGAGAGCAGCACCTGGTTCGGCATGTTCGCGCCGGCCGCGACCTCGGCCGAGGTGATCCGCAAGGTGAATGACGATGTC
The DNA here is from genome assembly GCA_020848435.1 of Burkholderiales bacterium. Taxonomy (GTDB): domain Bacteria; phylum Pseudomonadota; class Gammaproteobacteria; order Burkholderiales; family WYBJ01; genus WYBJ01. The sequence continues at coordinate 117,882 of JADLAC010000078.1, forward strand.
GCCAAAATCCTCGGCCGTGCGGACATCAAGGAGCGCCTCACCGCCGACGGCCAGATCCCGGGCGGGGGGTCGAGCGAGTCGTTCGCCAAGTTCGTCCGCGACGAAATCGCCAAGTATGCCAAGGTGATCAAGGCGGCCAAGGTGCCATTGCAGTGACGCCGCAAGCGCTGCCCTTGCGCCAGGATCCCGAATTCTCGCGCCTGCTCCGCCCGCGCGGCGTGGCGGTGGTCGGCGCTTCCGCCGATCTCGGTCGGATCGGCGGCCAGCCCGTGCGCCTGCTGACCGAATACGGCTATGCGGGCAAGGTCTACCCGGTCAACCCGAAGTACACCGCGCTGGCCGGGCTCGCGTGCTATCCCGACATCGCGGCGGTGCCGCAACCGTGCGATGTCGCCATCATCGCGGTGGCGGCCAAGCAGGTCGCGGCGACGCTGCGCCAATGCGGTGAGGCCGGCATCGCGTTCGCCATCGTCTTCACCGCGGGCTTCCGCGAAATCGGCGGCGAGGGGATCGCGCTCGAGCACGATCTCGCCCAAGCCGTCGCCGCGAGCGGGGTGCGCGTGGTGGGTCCCAACTGCATCGGCATCATGAACGTGCCCGAGCGCATCTACATGGGCTTCGGTCCGGGATTCCACAACCCGAATCTGCGCTGCGGTCCGGTCGCCTTCGTCTCGCAAAGCGGCGGCTTCGCCTTCAGCGTGGTCGGCCTGGTCGATGCGCAAGGCATCGGCTTTCGCTACATCGTCTCCGGCGGCAACGAGGCCGACTTGACCACGCTCGACTTCATCGAGCATTTTCTCGACCGCGACGACGTCGAGGTGGTCGTGAGCTACATGGAAGGCATCGCCGACGGCGCGCGGCTGCGCGCCATCGGCCGCCGCGCGCTCGACAAGCGCAAGCCCATCCTCATCTGGAAGGCCGGCAATTCGGGCATCGGCCGCACCGCGGCGACCTCGCATACCGCCAGCATGACCGCGGACTACAGTTTGTATCGCGCGGCGTTTCGCGAAGGCGGCTTCATCGAGGTGCGCGATTCCGACGATCTCGCCGACTGCATCCGCGCCTTCACGGGCCGGAAACTGCCGCGCGGCAATCGCATCGCAGTGATCACCACCTCGGGCGGCTCCGGGGTGCTCATGGCGGACCATTGCGACCAGGAAGGCCTGAGCTTGCCTGAATTTCAGCCCGGCACGCTCGACCAGTTGCGCGCCATCATGCCGGCGTTTTCCACCTTCGCCAATCCGGCGGACTTCACCGCCCAGCTCTCGGGCAACCATGAGCTCTTCAACCAGGGCCTGCGCATCGTTCTGGACGATCCGAGTTTCGATCAGGTCATCATTCGCTACGGTGCGGTCCAGGGCGGGAATTCGCACCTCTGGGCGCAAGGCATCGCGGAGCTGTGCGCAACCACGGACAAGCCCTTGCTCATCGCCTGGAGCCGGCCGCCGGAGTTGAGCGCGCGCTCGCTGGCGATCCTCGCCGAGCACCGCATTCCCTGGTGCCTCACCCCGGTGCGCACGGCGCATGCCGCCGGCGTCTTGCACCGCTTCGCCGACAAGCTCGCGACCTTGCGCCCGGCGAAGATCGAGCGGCCGCTGGAACCGGTGCCGCTGGCGTGGCCCGCAGCCGCCGCGACGCTTTCGGAATACCGGGCCCGAGACTATCTCGCCGCCTACGGCATCCCGGTCGCGAAGGAGATCCTGCTGCCGCCGGATGCGCTGAGCAGCGCGACTGCGCTCGATCTGCGCTTTCCTGTGGCGGTCAAGGTGGAATCGCCCGACATCCCTCACAAGACCGAGGCCGGCGCGGTGCGCCTCGCCGTGGCCGATCTCGCCGCGATGCGCGCCGCGGCGCAGGCAGTGGTCGCATCGGCGCGCGCCTTCAAACCGGATGCGCGCATCGAGGGCGTGCTCGTCGCCGAAATGCAGCAGGGCCTCGAAACCATCGTCGGCGCGCTATGCGATCCCTACTTCGGGCCGGTGGTGCTGTTCGGTGTGGGCGGCATCACCACTGAGCTATTGAAGGAAGTGTCGTATCGGTTCGCGCCGTTCGATCTTCAGACGGCGAAGGAAATGATCGAGGAGAACCGGCTCGCACCGCTATTCAAGGGCTATCGCGGCCGCGCACCGCTCGACGTGGATGCGCTCGCCGGCGTGCTGTCGCGGCTCTCGTGGCTGATCGCCGATCACGCCGCGCACATCGGCGAGATCGATCTGAATCCCGTGTTCGTGCGCGTGGCCGGCGAAGGGGCATGCGTGGCCGATGCCTTGATCGTGACGCGCGCGGCCTGACCGGGGTCGCGCCTAGACCGGTAAACCGGGCAAATTCCTTTTGACGTTCAGCCCTTGGGGTCCCTTGCCGGCGGCACCGCGCGGCTCGATCCGCTTGACCACTTGGATCGCCTGCTCGCGCTCGCTTTGCATGCGCTGGCTGAGCGCGCCTAGCCTGCGCCGTGGGAGATCTGACCCCAGGTCGTTGACACCATGAAACGTGCAAGACCCCAGGTCGTTAGGCACGCTCCGAGCGATCGCTACTCGACCTTCACGCCGATTTTCTTCGAGATCGCCGCGTACTTCTCCACCTCGCGCCTGATGAAAGCGCGAAACTCCTCGGCCGTGCCGCCCACGGTCTCGACGCCGTTGGCGGCATATTTCTCGCGCAGGCCCGGTGCGACAAGCGCCTTGTTGATCGCATCGTTCAGCTTGGCGAGCACGGGCTTGCCGATGCCCGGCGGCGTGATCAGTCCGCTCCATACCGTCATGTCGTAGCCGGGAACGCCGGATTCGTCCAGAGTCGGGATGTCGGGATACGAGCTCGAGCGTTTCAGGCTGGTCAGCGCCAGGCCGCGCAGCTTGCCCGAACGGTGGTGCTGGACGATCGAGCTCATGCTCTCGAACATGACCTGCACCCGCCCAGTCATCATCTCGGTCATCGCCGCCGCGCCGCCCTTGTACGGGACGTGCACGATGTCCACGCCCGCCATGTCCTTGAACAGCTCGCCGCCGAAATGCCCCGGCGTGCCATTGCCGGAGGACGCATTGGAGAGCTTGCCGGGGTGTGCCTTGGCGTAGTCGATCAGCTCGCGCACCGATCTTGCCGGAAGCTGCGGCGCGACCGCGAGCAGCATGCCGTTGGAATTGGTCTGCGCGACCGGCTGGATGTCGATCAACGCGTCGTAGGGCACCTTCATCATGCTGCGATTGATCGCGAGCCCGCCGATGTTGCCGTAGCCGAGGGTATAACCGTCGGCTGCCGCGCGCACCACCATGTTGATGCCGATGGTGAGCCCGCCGCCGGGCCGATTGTCGACCACGACCTGCTGGCCGAGGATGCGGCCCAGCTCCACGGCGATGATGCGCGCCGAGGTATCGGAGGCACTGCCGGCCGCCTGGGGCACGATGAAGCGCAACGGGCGCTCGGGGTATTCGGCGTGCGCATGCGCGGCGCACCCCAACAGCGCCGCGGCCAGGAGCAAGGTCGATCGCAACGAGCCATCGCTGATCACTGTCGTCTCCTCCGGCCTGCCCGTGTTGTCTTGGCTGACCCGGCACAAGCCTAGCATCCGCATGCCATAATGGCCACGATCGTGTCCTCCCCCGCGAGCTCTTCAAGCATCGGCCGAGCGCCGCGACACCGGCACGCGGCCACGCCGGTAGCGGCTCGTGTCCGCCCCGTTTCCCTTTTTGCCGAACAAGGAGGCGCATTGGCACGCTTGTCCGAGCTACCTGCCTGGGAACGCGAGCACCATCTCGACAAGATTCGCGACCTGCCCGATTTCGGCCCCATTGCCTGGGTGCAAGGGCCCGCGCTCGCGCAACGCCGCGTCGCGATCGTGACCACGGCAGGGTTGCAAACCCGCGACGACGCGCCGTTTCGAGCGGGCAGCGCGGATTACCGGGTCATTCCGAGTAGCACGCGAGCCGCCGACATCGTCATGAGTCACGTCTCGGTGAACTACGACCGCACGGGATTTCAGGAAGACCTCAACGTGGTTTTCCCGCTCGACCGGCTGCGTGAGCTGGCTCACCATGGGACGATCGGATCGGTCGCGGATTTCCACTACTCGTTCATGGGGGCGGCCTCGATTCGCGCCCTCGAACCCAAGGCCAAGGAACTGGCGCGGCTGCTCCGGAAGGACCGGGTCGACGCGGTCTTGCTGTCGCCGGTCTGACCCAACTGCACGTGCGCCGTGGGCGCACTGGGACACTACATCGAGCGCGCGGGCGTGCCGAGCGCGCAGATCAGCCTGATTCGAGAACAGACCGCCGCGATCGCGCCGCCGCGCGCACTATGGGTGCCATTCATGCTGGGCCGGCCGTTCGGCGTGCCGAACGATCCGGAGTTTCAGACCCGCGTCCTGCGCGCTCTGCTGGCGCTGTTCGAGCATCCGAGCGGTCCGGTGCTGGAGGACTTTCCCGACGATGCGCCGGCCGATCCGGGCGACGCCGCGGGCTTCGCGTGTCCCGTGAGCTTCGCGCCGGCAGCGGCTGCGCAGGAGCCGGGTGCTGCCTTGCTGGCCGAGATCGAGCAACTCGCCGTCTGGCACGAGCTGGCGAAGCGACGCCGCGGCCGCACCACCGTCGGCATTTCGGGGCTGAGCGTCGTAGAGGCGGCGCGCTTGGTCGGCGCATTGCTGCGCGGCACGCCAATCGGCAGTCCGCAAGCCGATGCTTCGCTCGGCATGGTGCTCAAGCGCTGTTGCGACGACATCAAGGCGTATTACTTCGAAGCGCTCGCCGCCCAGCCGGGGCAGCTCTCCGCGCGCGCCATCGATGCCGCGTTCTGGCGCGATACCGCGGCCGGGCGAGCGTTCCTGCAACTGCGCGAGGCCGGGCTCGGCCATCCGGACGAGTCTGTCGCGGGATTCGCCGAACGCTCGCTCGTGCCCCGCGCCATTCTGCATCGCGAGCAGTAAGCGAAAGCGGCGTCCGCGGATTGCATCGACGCGTGCGTGCCGGCTCGCGCCGGCGACCCTCGTTCGCAGCCCGCCACGCGCCTGCGCAGCGCTAGTTCCGCGCCGATTACGCGCCGCTCACTGCGGCACTATCCCCGCACCGGCGAGCGCTTGGCTCCACTTGGCGATGTCCTGGCGCACGAACGCCGTGTACTCTTCCGGCGTGCCGCCGACGATGTCGTAGCCGAGATTCGTGAGCTGCGCGCGGATGTCGGCAAGCTGGAGAATGCGCAAGAGCTCCGCGTTGAGCTTGTCGATGATAGGCCGCGGCGTCTTCCCCGGCGCGAGCACGCCGAAGCAATTGTTGACCTCGAAACCCGGCAGCCCGTTCTCGGCCACCGTCGGGATATCCGCAATCATCGCTAAGCGGCGCGCGGAGGTGACGCCCAGCGCCCGTACCCGCCCGGCCTTGGCATGGGACATCGCCGCGTTCGGATTGATGAAGGTGAGCTGGACCTGCCCCGCCGCGATCGCGGCAGCCGACTCGCCGGCGCCCTTGTAGGGTACATGCACGAGCTCCATGCCCGAAAGATGCACCAGCAGGAGCGCGGAAAGATGACTCGTGGTGCCCACGCCGGCGGAGGCGTAGTTGAGCTGCCTCGGCTTCGCCTTGGCGAGTGCGATCAGCTCGTTCACCGTCTTCACCGGCACCGAGGCATGCACCACCAGGACATTCGGCGCGCACGCAAGCAACGAAACGCGCTCGAAGTCCTTCAGCGTATCGAACGGCAGCTTCGCATACAGAATGGAATTGAGTGAATAGCCGCCCGCGGCCATCAGCAAGGTGTGGCCGTCGGCGGGCGCTTTCGCGACGATGTCGTAGCCGATGATGCCGCCCGCGCCAGGGCGATTGTCGACGATGACCGGCCGGCCCCAGCTTTCGCTCATGCGCGGGCCGAACAACCGTGCCAGCACGTCGATGCCGCCGCCGGCGGAGGAGGGCGCGACGAAGCGTATCGGCTTCGTCGGGTAGGCGACCGCCTCCCGAGCACTCTGTGGCCACGCGGCCGCGGGCGCGAGGGATGACAGCGCCGCCGCGATCGCGACTGTCCCGCAGCCCCGGCTGTTCCACAGCTTCGCTCTCGAACCGGCCATGCTCACAGCACGCATCCGCGGTCCGCGTCGAAAGTCTTGATGCCTCATGCGACGGCCCCGCTAGTCGCGCCGGACCGCGAGCTGCGGCAGCGCGCGCCGGATCACTTTCCTTAGCTCGTCGTCATCCAACGGACGCTTGCGCACGACCATTTCGTCGCGCAGCAGCGGCCGGACCTGCTCGGCTTGCTCGACGCTGAGCTCGATGCCGAGCTCGGCCGCCTTCACCCGGATCCCCATCTCGCCCGAGCCGCTGTAGAGGGTCACGCGCGCCTTGCGCCCGATCAGCTCGGGCGCGATGCTCTGCGTCACCCACCTGTGCTCGGGCTTGGGAGGATGATCGGGATGGGCGGCCCATTGCACATGCCAGTCGGCGCCGTTGGTGAAGGCGCTCCTGCCGAACAGCGGGCGCATATCGGGAATCGGCCGGCGATAGATGTCCGCGAACAGGCTGCACACGTCGCTCAGTCGCTCGAGCTTTATGCCGGTGTCGATGCCGTACATCATCTCGAGCACGACGGCGAGATGGCCGAGGTCCACCATGCCGCCGCGCTTGCCGTAGCCGTTGATCGAGCAGAAGTGAACTTCCGCGCCCGCCTCCGTGCAAGCGAGCGCCGCGCCCAGGCCGAAGCCGAAGTCGTCATGGACGTAGGTGCCGAACACCCCGTGCGGCGCCGCCTGCTTGGCTCGGCGCATCACGTAGTTGAATACCGTGGGCGTGCCGGGCATGGCGATATCGTCGAAGATCATCGCGTAGGCGCCGGCATCGGCGAGCGCTTTCGCGACCCGTTCGAGGAAATCCAGATCGCAGCGAAGCTGGTCCTGCAGATTGAAGACGACCTTGCCGCCGCGAGCGCGTGAGCGCTCGATGGCCTCGAGCCCGCGCTCGATCTCCAGCGTCTTCAAGTCGTCGAGCCCGCGGCGCTCGCCGCGGAACTCGGCGAAGCCGGCGATGAGCGTATTCGACAGCGGGATGGTCACGAACGGCACGTAGCCCAGGTCGACCAGCCGGTCGATGGCTTCGAGCTTCTTCGCCAGCGAATACAGCGGCGGATGCTGGTGGTTCGATACTTGCACGATGATTTCGGCCTTGAGCCCGAGCTTAGCCATGGCCTGCATGAGCGCCATGTCTTCGGGCCGCCCGAGGCGGTAGGCGATCTTGATCGTCGCTACGCCCAGCTCTTCGAGCTTGGCGGCAACGCGCAGGCACTCTTCGTTGGAGAGCGACATGCCCTCCATCTGCAGGCCTTCCTTGAGCGTCATGTCGACGATCTTCACCTTTGCGGGCAGCACCATGCCCGCGCGGACCTGCGCGGAGAAATTCAAAGGGCTTACCGCGGACACCTTGCCGATGGCATCTTTACCTCTGAGCTCTTGCACTTGGGTCCTCCACGTGGTCTCGGTATGAAGCCGCGATCAAGCTTGCGCCCGAAGGCGCTGCGGCCCTCAGCGGGGTCGAGTGATAAGCGCCAGGCTGCCCCGCAATGTCCCGAGCGTGCCGCGCCTAGGTAATACTTCAGCGCCGCGCGCCGGAACTCTCAAGATCGACCGCCCGCGACCGCAGCATCGCGTCGCCCTTGAGCAGGAACTTGGCGACCTTCTGGGTCGCGGTGTGCGGCAGCTCGGGAACGAGCACCACGAACCGGGGCACCTTGTGCGCCGCCAGGTGAGCGGCACACCAGTCGCGAATATCCTCCGGGCTCAGGCTCGCGTCGGGTCTTGCGACCACGACGGCCATGATCTCTTCTTCGCCGATGTCGGCTTCGACCGCGATCGCGGCCGCCTCGGCCACCGCGGGGTGCTCGCCGATCACCCGGTCCAACTCCGCGCCGGCGATGTTCTCTCCGCGCCGGCGGATGATGTCCTTGTTGCGCGCGATGAAGTGGAAATAGCCCTCGGCGTCGCGGCGCACGAGGTCCCCGGTCATGAACCAGCCACCCCTGAAAGACGCCGCCGTCTGCTCGGGATCCCGGTAATAGCCTTGCATGAGCGCTGCGCTGCGCACGATGAGCTCGCCCGACTGGCCGTCCGCGACATCGTTGCCCCGGTCATCGACCACGCGCACGTCGATCCACTTCAGCGTGGGATCCGGGTGTGTGCACGGCTTGCCCATGCTGCCGAGCTTGTGCGGACCGTCGAAGGGATTCGCGATCGCGGCGGGTACTTCGCTCATGCCGTAGCCCTCGATGATCGTGCCTACGCCAAAGTCCTGCTTGAAGATGCGCAGCGTCTCCGCGGTGAAGCCGGAGCCGTTGACCACGCTGAGCCGGTGTCCCGGCACGAACTCTTCCCGCGGACGCCGGGCGAGAATGGCGCTGACGGCGGCCATGATGGTCGTATGCGTGACGCCGCAGTCCGCGACCAGGTGCCAGAAGCGTGCGGCGCTGAAGCGCGCTGCGATCACGACCGACGCACCGGCGGCCACGGCGCTGCCGAGCGAATAGAACAGCGCGTTGATGTGGAACATCGGCAGCATGCACAGCACGCGCCCTTGGGGTTGCAGACGGGTGCGTCCGAGGTGCACCTCCGCGGCCAGCACGTAGTTGCGCTGGCTGTGCATCACGCCCTTCGGAAATCCGGTCGTGCCGGACGAATAGATGATGGCGCAGGTGTCGTCCGCGCAGATGTCGCCTGGAAGGCCGACCACCGGGGCTTCTTCGATCGCGTCGAGAAGCGCGGGCACGCCGTGGGCCGCAGCATCGACCAGCACCAGCCAGGGCGCGGGCTCGATCTGCCCGCAGGCTTCAGTCACGACCTCGAGCGTGTCGCTGGAGCAGGCCACCGCACTGACGCCGGCATGGTTGAGCACATAGCGTGCTTCCGCGGCGCCGAGCTCGCTATTGACTGGTACCAGGATCGCGCCGATCCGCGCCAGCGCGAACAGCAACAGCGGATGCGCATAGCTGTTGGCGGCCATGATTGCCATGCGACAGCCTCGGCGCATGCCGCGCGCCGTGAGCATGCGCGCGGTGCTCGTGACGGCGGCGTGAAACTGCTCCCAGGTCCACATCGCGCCATCGAAGAACAGGAAGGGGCGCGCCGGATCCGTCGAGCACCTGCTCGCGAACAGCGCGTGCAGCGTGTAGTCATGGCTGGGATAGGAGGAAAGTACCGCCAGCGGCGAAAGCATCACACGCATGCCAGTGTGCGCACCGGCACCGAGGTGCCGCCGGCCGGCCGCTTGCCGGCGCATTGGCTCGCCATCGTCACGCTCTTTCCAGGATCAGCGTCGCACTGCCGTGGCGATGCCCCAGCCGCGCGCCCGTGCCGTGCGCGAGCGCCAGGTCGCAAGCGGGGACCTGCACCGCGGGATGCGCCTCGCCGCGCAATTGGCGCACGGCCTCGATGATCTTGGTCATGCCGCCGCGGTTCTCGGGATGGTTGTTGCACAAGCCCCCGCCGTCGGTATTGAACGGCAGCTTGCCTACGCCCGAGATCAGATTGCCGTCGGCGACGAACTTTCCGCCCTGGCCCTTTTCGCAGAAGCCCAGGTCCTCGAGCTGCACCACCACGGTGATCGTGAAGCTGTCGTAGATCGACGCGTACTTGATATCCACGGGTTTGACGCCGGCCTCCTCGAAGGCGCGCGCCCCCGACCATACGGCGGCGCTCACACAAATGTCGTGCTTGCCGCCCATCTGGTGTTTGATCGCCTCGCCCGCGCCGCGAATCTTCACCAGCGGCCGGCGCAGGCTCTTGGCGATCTCCGGCCGCGCGACGATGAGCGCCCCGCCGCCGTCGCTCACCACGCAGCAGTCGAGGCGATGCAAGGGATCGGAGATCAGCGGCGAATTGACCACCTGCTCGACCGTCACGACCTCGCGCAGCATGGCGTTCGGATTGTGCTGCGCGTGCTGCGAGGCCGCGACCTTTACCCAGGCGAGCTGCTCGCTGGTCGTGCCGTACTCGTGCATGTGGCGCATCGCCACCATCGCGTACAGGTTGATGGTGACCGGCGCGTAGGGGATCTCGAAGGGCTCGTCCGGAACGCCGCTGCCACGGCTGCGCACCTCGGTGCCATGGCGCGACTGCTGCGAGCGCGGGCGCCCTGCGAGCGTGATCAACGCGACGTTGCACTTCCCCAGCGCGATCGCCTGCGCGGCGTGACTGACGTGGATCAGGTAGGACGAGCCGCCGGTCTCGGTGGTGTCCACGTGGCGCAGCCTCAGGCCCATGTAGTTCGCCAGGTTGAGGCCGCCCAGGCCCGGCGCATCGCCCGCGCAGAAGTAGCCGTCGATGTCGTTCTTGCCGAGGCCGGCGTCCGCCAGCGCACCCTGGGCGCATTCGGCGTGCAATTGCGCGACGGACGTGTCGGGGGCGTGGCGCGTCGGATGCTCGAATGCGCCGGCGATGTAGGCTTTACCGTTGATGCTCATCGCTCGATCGGCCGGCGCTCAGCGTTGCGCGACCGCGCTTGCGCGGCCGCAAATGCCGTCCACCATCTGCCGGAACTCGCCATCGGTCAGCGCGCGCTTGCGCCAGCGCATGGTGTCCTCCAGTGCTTTCAACACGGCCGGAACCTTGTCGTCCGGGATGCCGATGCCGAGCGCCGCGGCGTGCAGCTTGAGGCCGAAAGGCCCCGCGCGCTCGCCGAAGCCCGGTCGCGCCCGGTTGCCGACGATTTCCGGCTTCATGGGACAGAACAGGAACGGATACTCGGGGAAGGAATGATGCTTGTCGGCGATCATGACGAAGGCGTTGTCGCCGACCAGCGGTGCCATCTTCGGCAGGTCCTGGCGCAGGATGTCCGCGATCAGCACGCATGCCGGACGCATCTTGTCGAGGCGAATGCCGGTATCGAAGCCGTACAGGAATTCGAGCTGGTACACCGTCTCGGCGAAGCTCACGTGGCCCGCGCCGTCGCCGTAGCCATTCACGCCGACATTGACGACTTCGCAGCCGCCTTCCACCGCGGCGAGCGCCGTTGCCACCGCCATCCCGACGGAGTTGTGAGCGTGTACGCCCAGCGCCGTCGCCGGAACCGCGCGCTTGACCGCGCGGAAGAGCTCGGTATAGAGCCGCGGCGTGGCCAGGCCGCCGCCGAAATCGTCCAGGCAAATGACGTTCACGCCGGCTCCCGCGACCGCCTTGGACAGGTCGATCAGGAACTTCGGATCGGAGCGCAAGAAGTCCTGGAAGTTGACGTTGATCTCCGTCATGCCGTGACGCTTCGCGTGCTCGATCGCGGCGACTGCGATTTCTATCTCCTGCTTTCTGAGATCCTCGATCGACCAGTGCTGCTGGTTGCGATGCTTGGCGCACGCGCGCAGCATGTCGTCGGAGCTCGCCAGGCAGATGACGGCGCCGAAGCCACAGTCGCCGATATGGGCGACGGTTTCGAGCAGTTGCTCCTTGTTGAAGCGGGGGAAGTTCTGGTGCGCGCTGGTCATCGCTTCGGTGCGCACCTTGCGGCCGCAGCCTTGCAGGAACCTGGCGACCGCTTTGAGATATTCGCGGTCGCGCGCGACGTAGCCGCCGATCATCTGCAGCATCGGCACGTTCAGCTCGTGCACCAGGATCTCGGCGATCTTCACGCATTCGTCGCTGGTGAGTATGGTGCCCTCGATCTGGCGGCCCTCGCGCAGCGTGATGTCGTTGATCACGACTTTTTCCGGAAGACTCATCTGCGCCCGGAATTCGGGTGCGAACATCTTGGGCGTGACCCCGGTCAGTTGGTTGATGGCTTCGCGGCCGCGCGCGTTGTGCATGGATCTTCCTTGCATGGTTGATGACACGAGATGAGTCCGATCAGCCGCGGCGAGCGCCTACTCGCCGCGCATGCCGGTGTCCTTGATCAGCTTGCCCCACTTGCCCATTTCCGCCTTGACCACGGCGGCGAACTGATCCGGGGTGCTGCCGACCGGTTCGATGCCGACGTGCATGAACCTGTCACGTATCTCCGGCTTCTGCAGCGCCTGCACGACCTCCTGGTGCAGGCGTTGAATGATCGGGCGCGGCGTCTTCGCCGGCGCGAACAGCCCCACTACGGTAATCGACTCGTAACCGGGCAAGCCGGAGGCAGCCACGGTCGGAATATCCGGCAGCTGGCTGAAGGGCTCGGCGCTGGTGACGGCGAGCGCTCTCAACTTCCCCGGCTTCAGATGCGGCACGACCGAGCCCAGCGGCGAGAACATGAGATGGGTCTGCCCGCTGAGCACGCCGATCAGCGCCGCTCCGCCGCCCTTGTAGGGCACCGACACGATGTTGACGTTGCTCATCGCCTTGAACAGCTCCGCGGAGAGCTGGGTCGAGCTGCCCACCGACGCCCTGGCGTAATTCAACGCTCCGGGCTTAGACTTGGCGAGCGCGATCAAGTCGCTCACCGACTGCACCGGCAACGAAGGGTGAACCACGAGCAGCGACGGCGACTTGTCGGTCAGCGAAATGGGCGCGAAATCCTTGATTGGATCCCAGGTCGTGGTTTCGAACAGAAACGGCGCGAGCCACAGCGAGCTGGTGTAGTACACCAGCGTATGGCCGTCCGGCGTCGCCTTGGCCACGACTTCGGCGGCCAATACGCCGCGATTCTCCACCACGACCGGCTGGCCGAGCGCAGCGGAGAGACCCTGAGCCACCAGGCGCGCGCCGAGATCGATCGTGCCGCCGGGTGCCGCCGTGACGATGCGAACGACCCTGCTGGGGTAAGTCTGCGCCCCGACCGGAAGCGGGCCGAGGATTGTTGCGCCGATCGCAACCATGCAAACAAGCGATCGCATGGGCGTCCTCCGTGAACCACGAGCCAGGGTAACCCTGACCTTGGCGTGCATCTTCGTCACTGCCGCAGCAAAACGTCTTCCGCGACTGCCGGCGCCATAGCGCCGCGCTGCGTGACGCCGCGTCCTCGCCCCGGCGCTGCGTTACGTACGCTTCGGCTCCCTGTTCGCAGCCATCTTAGATAAGTGCTAGGCTACGCGGAAATACGATTTTTCTATCCACTTATCCGAATTCGTTATGAAGCTCCAGCAGCTCCGCTCCCTGTGCGAGATCGTCGACCAGGGCCTGAATGTCTCCCGGGCCGCTCTCGCGCTGCACACCTCGCAGCCCGGCATCAGCACCCAGGTGCGCATGCTCGAACAGGACCTGGGCGTGGTGTTACTCGAGCGGCGCAGCACGCGCATCGTGGGGCTCACGGAAGCCGGCCAGGCGATGCTGCCGGCGGCGCGGCGCATTCTGTTCGAGGCCGAGTACATGCATCGCACGGCGCGCGAGCTTCAGACCGACGAATCGAGCCGTCGCCTGGTGATCGCCACGACCCACACCTACGCGAATCACACCGTGCTGCCAGCGTTCAAGCGCTTCAGCGGCAAGCATCCGAAGATATCGCTGCGGCTGCGCCAGGGCAGCCCGACGCAAGTCGCCAAGATGGTCGGCTCGGGCGACGTGGATATCGGCGTACTGGCCGAGCCGATCGCACGCGCTGCGGGGGTGCACTACGCGCCCTGTTTCAAGCTCGACTACGGCGTGGTCGTGCCGCGCCAACATCCGCTCACGCGGCTCGGCGCGCTCAAGCTGGAGGATATCGCGCAGTATCCGATCATCACCTACGAGGTGACCCATCGCCTCGGCCGGGTAGTGAGAGATCGCTTCCGCGCCAAGGGCATCGAGCCGAGCATCGCCATCCACGTCGCGGATTCCCACACCACCAAGTCCTACGTCGAAGCCGGGCTGGGCGTTGCCATCCTCCCCGCGATAGCGTTCGATGGCGCGAGGGACATCGAGCTCGATCTCATCGACGCGCACCACCTGTTCGAAACCACCACCTGCTACGTCATGACCTCCGAGGGCCGCCAACTGGAGCGCTTTCAAGAGGACTTCATCGCGGCGATGCGCGCCGTGGGCAGCGGCGGGCGTGCAAAGGTGAACGGCCGCCCGCGGTCCAAACCCCCGCGCGCCACGCCGCCCGCCCTCGCGTAGGCCGAGGCCCCGCAGGTCGAAAAGGCCAAGCAGGACGCGCGCGCGCTCACACAAAGCAGCCGGCCACTGCCTGCGCGGCGAACTTGGTTGATGGGTAGACCAGGATGACATATATTTGCCACATATTGCCCGTGAGGAGCACGCCTATGTCCACCGCCATGCAAAGCACCATGGTGTACTTGACGCCGCAGCAGAAACAAGGCCTCGAGCTGCGCGCCCAGGAGAGAGGAACGAAGGTCGCCGCGGAAATCCGCAACGCGATCGATGCCTACCTCGCCGGCATCACCCCCCAAGAGCTGGAGATGCTCGATGTCGCCACTCGGCGCGCCGAGCAGGACATCAAGGAAATGATCGCCATGGTGGATGCCACCAATGCGCGCATCGCGAAGCGTCATGCCGCCATGCAGCGCCTGCGCCGGGGCGCCAAGGGATGAGCGTCGTCACCGAGATCCTCGACCGCTTGTCCGGGATCGCCGCCTTGAAGGAGCGTCTTACCGCCCAGCAATCGACCCTCGACAAGCACGACGAGTGGCTGTTCGACCACGAAAAACGACTGCTCCAGCTCGAAAACGTTCGCTCGGCGCGCACGCCGCGCCGGCGTATCGACAAGGCATGAGCGCGCGCGTCGCTTGCCGGCGAGCGGGATTGACCGCGATCAAGCCGCACGGCGCGCGCTGCGGCTAGTATCCCCGCGTCGAGCTTGAGGACGATCCGCGCATGCTGCCCCGTCGACGTCGATTGGTTTTCGCCTTGGCCACCGCGATGCTGCTGCCCGCGGGCGCCCGCGCGCAAGCGCCTCGCGCCGAGCTGATCCTGTACAAGGACGCCGCCTGCGGCTGCTGCGGCAAGTGGGCCGAGCACATGGCACGCAACGGCTTTCGGGTCGTCTCGCACGACGTGGTCGATCTCGCCCGCATCAAGGCAAGCCAGCGCGTCCCCGAAGCGCTGGGCTCGTGCCACACGGCGATCGTCGCCGGCTACACGATCGAAGGGCATGTCCCCGCCGATGCGGTGCGCCGCCTGCTCTCGGAGAAGCCCGCGGGCATCATCGGTCTCGCCGTGCCGGGCATGCCGCAAGGCTCGCCCGGCATGGAATCGCCGACTCCGCAGCGCTACCAGGTGATCGCCTTCGACGCCAAGGGCGCTCAGCGGGTCTACGACCGGCGCTGAATCATCCGCTGCCCGGGCGGGCGACAGGACGGTAACGCCCCGGCTGCTTTTTTCCTCGACACTGAAGGTGGCCGGCGACGCGCTTGACTCGGTGCGGGCCCGCTTCGCACGGCAAGCGAGCGACGAGCGTGCCACGAAGCCGGAAGCACTCGATAGAATAGGCTTTTCCTGCCCGCTTCGCTTGGAGGTTCGCCGTGCTGTTCGGCGACGTGGATTTCTCGGCCCTCATCCTGCCCGACAGCGCGCAGGCGCTGCGCGCCGAGGTGCGCGCTTTTCTCGCCGGGGAGCTGGCGAGCGCTCGCATCATGCCGCATCTGGGCCACGCCCAATTCGACCGCGAGTTCTCGCGCCGGATCGGCAGCCGCGGCTGGATCGGCATGACCTGGCCCAAGCGCTACGGCGGGCGCGAACGCAGCTATCTCGAGCGCTTCGTCGTCACCGAGGAAATGCTCGCGGTGTCGGCGCCGTGCGCGGCGCATTGGTTCGGCGACCGGCAGTGTGGCCCCTCGCTGCTGCGCTACGGCAGCGAAGCACAGAAGGCGCGCTTTCTGCCCGCGATCGCGCGCGGCGAGAGCCCCTTCGCGCTCGGCATGAGCGAGCCCAACAGCGGCTCGGATCTCGCCTCGGTGCGCACCCGCGCGGACAAGGTCGAGGGCGGCTGGCGCGTCAGCGGGCAGAAGGTGTGGACCAGCTGGGCGCACGTGGCCGAGCACTTCTTCTGTCTTTGCCGCACCTGCGCCGATGCCGGCGACCGCCACCTGGGCTTGTCGCAGCTCATCGTCGATCTACGCGCGCCGGGGGTCACCATCCGGCCGATCCGCTTCATGAGCGGGGCGCATCACTTCAACGAAGTCTTCCTCGACAACGTGTTCGTGCCCGATGACATGGTCCTGGGCGAGATCGGCGCGGGCTGGCGCCAGGTGACGAGCGAGCTCGCGCTGGAGCGCAGCGGCCCGGAGCGCTTCATGACCACCTTTCCCTTGTTCGTGGAGCTGGTGCGACGCCTCGGGGCGAGCACGGAGCGGCGCGCGCGCCAGGCGATCGGCCAGCTCAGCGCGCGCATGTACGCGCTGCGGCGCATGTCGCTCGCGATCGCGTTCGAGTTCTCGCGCGCGCTGAGCGACAGCGCGATGCGCGATCTCGGCACCGAGGCTTCGCTGGTGAAGGACCTGGGGACGTTCTTCGAGCGCGACATCACCGAGGCCGCGCGTCTGCTCGTCGATGTCGAGCCGTGCCCTGATGCCGGCGACACGTTCGAGCGCTATCTCGCCGAATGCATCTACACGACACCGGTCGGCACCATCCGCGGCGGCACGACGCAGGTCCTGCGCACCATCATCGCCCGCAAGTTGACCGGCGCGGCCGCGGCCTGACCATGAACGAAGACCAGGACATTCGCACCCTGCTCGCCGACAGCGCTCGGCGCGTTTTCGCTGACCATTGCAGCCAGGAGGCCGTCGAGGCGGCGAAGAAGAGCGGCTGGTCGAGCGCGCTGTGGCAAGTCCTCGAACGGACGCAATTGACCCTGGTATCGATTCCCGAGCCGCTCGGCGGCGCCGGCGGGACGGTAGCGGATTTCGCCGCGGTGCTGCGTATCGCGGGCCGCTACAGTGCGCCGGTCCCGCTGGCGGAAACGGGACTGCTCGCCGGCTGGCTGCTCGCTGCGTCCGGTCAGGCCGTGCCGGCCGGCCCGCTCAGCGCCGCGCCGGCCCAGCCCGCGGAGGCGCTCACGCTCAGCCGCAGCGCGGGCGCCTGGCGCCTCGCCGGGACAGCGCGCCGTGTGCCCTGGGCGCGGGTCGCTACGCGCCTGGTAGCGCTCGCCCGCTACCAGGCGACCGATTGGGTGGTGAGTGTCGATCCGCGCCGCTGCGTCATCACGCCAGGTTCGAACCTCGCTTGGGAGCCGCGCGATGAGGTGCGCTTCGACGCGATCGCTCTCGGCGATGACGAGGTCGTGCCCGCGGGTGCCGGGGTGGACTTAGATAGGCTTTATCTGCGCGGCGCGTTGGCACGTGCGATCGCGATGGCCGGAGCGCTCGACCGCGCGCTGGAGCTCGCGCTCACGCACGCGAAGACGCGGGTGCAGTTCGGCCGCGCCATCGCGAAATTCCAGGCCGTGCAACAGGAGCTGGCACGCTTCGCCGGCGAAGTGGCCGCAGCCGCCGCAGCGGCGCTCTCCGCCGCCGGTGCGGTGGAGCGAGGCGAGGGCGAATTCGCCGTCGCCTGTGCCAAGGTGCGCGCCGGCGAAGCGGCGTCCACGGGTGCCGCCATCGCGCATCAGATCCACGCGGCGATCGGCGTCACCGAGGAGTTCGCGCTGCATCACAGCACGCTGCGCTTGCAGGCGTGGCGCGCCGAATACGGCAGCGAGACCTACTGGGGCGAGCGCCTGGGTGAACAAGTCCTCGCGGCCGGGGCAGAGCGCCTGTGGCCGCGGCTTACCGAATGAGTGAGGCCACGGAAGATCCTATGCCGGCTCAGGCGGCGCGGCGCGTGAGCAGCGGCACGATCTGGTCCACGGCGATCCGCGCCTTTACGCGCAGGACTTCGTCGCTATCGTTGGCAACCGGGTGATCGATCACGGCGAAGGCGTACTCCGCCAGACCGTTGACCCGTGCCACGGCTTGCGCGCTGCGAACGAACCGATCGGTGATCACGGCCACGGCCGGGATGCCGCGTCGCTCGGCAACGATGGCGTCGTGCAGACTGCACGACGAGCAGCTCCCTCAATCGCCGATCGCCGAGACGATCGCATCGGCGCCGCTCAGCTCGCCGATCACCTCCGCCGGAGCGGGTCGCGTGGCGTCGGACTTGCGGCGGCGGATGAATTCGCGCACTCCGTGCTCGGCGCGAAGAATCGCTTCCACGTGATCGTAAAAGCGCGCCGTGCCGATCTTGGCGTTGTCGAGCAGGCCGATGACCGCGCCATCGAGCGAGGCCAGCGCGGGCGCCAGCCGCAACGCCTCGCCTTCGGCCGACTGTCGCGGGTCGAGTACTCGCAGTGTCATGTCGTCCCTCCTTCTATGCTATCAATCGCGGCCGTGACCGCGAGCGATTTCTTGCCGTACCACGGCGGCAAGATGGCGCCGAACGCGCCCGCCGGGCCGCCAGCGGCGATCACCAGCAGGTCGTCGGGAGAACGCAGCGCGCGATAGGTCTGGTCCTCGTCCTTCAATCGCGCGACCGCGGCCTTGCCCACGGAGCGCCACTCGCCGCGCTTCACATGCGCCGTAGCGAACACGTACTCGCGGATCTCGCGCTTGCCCCAGCCGGCCGCGACGAAGGTCTGGCGATGCTGCTTCGGCACGACCATCGCGTAATTGCCTTCCCAAATCGAATACGTGAGCATGTTGGCCCGGATCGCCGCGACGTAGGTATCGAGGATTTCCTTGGGGTCGTGCGTCCATTCGTTCATGATCTGGTGCGGCGACTCGACCGCCATGACCGTAATCGCCGAACGCCCTTGCGCAATGCCGCGCTCCTGCGCCAAGGGCTGCCAGGAGCTGTCGTCCTCATCCTCGGCAATGCAGAACGTGAACTTGCCCGGATGTCCCAGCGTCGAGCGGTCGAGCTGACCCGGAATCCCGCCCAGGACGTTGATGAGAAACAGCCTGATGCTGCGCCCGATGCTGGCGTTGGCACGGCTCGCATTGGCGAGCACGTTGTGGGTCGCATTCATGTCGAGCACGGTGCGGATCGGCCCGTTCACCACGATGAAGGGCGCGCTGCCGCCGGTGCTGGCGGTACAGCCGTGCAGGCCGAACTCGGGCACGCACATGGCCTTGATGACGGCGATGACGACGGGCATGTATTCGGGCAGGCATCCCGCCATCAAGGCCGCGATGGCGACCTTCTCGGCGGTGATGCGCCGCCTGCGCACCGGCTCGATGCCGACCACGGTCTCGGGCATCAACGCCGCCGCCGCAAGAAAGCGCTCCACGAGCGCTTCGGTCGGCGGCACGATCGGCAAGCCGTCGGTCCAGCCGTTACGCTGAAACACTTCGTTCGCCTCGAAGGCGTCGGCGACTTCAAGGCTCTTGCTGGCGAGATTCACCGGCGTGTCCTGGTTACGGGTCGAGGATAGTCTAGCATCCGGCACTAGACATCATGTGCATGTATTGACCTGCCGCACCTCAAGTTGACGCGGGTTACGCTTGGGGTTTGTTCAACCGGCGGCGCAGAGCCGCAATTGAGGGGGCAGGTCAATACATGCACATGATGTCTAGCTGGGGGATCACACCCTCGGGTCACACACCCCACACGGCCAGAACTTATTGCTGCTGCCGGCGTCAGGCCCTTTGCCGGATAGGAAGCGGCCGTGTCGCCGCAATGGAGTCCGTCATGCCCTGGATCCGCAGCATCTTCGCGCTCGTTGCCGTGCTGGTCGCGCCGTTGCTTCACGCCGAGTGGCTGTTGAAGCCCGGCGCGGAGCGCGTGCAGGCAGGCCAAGTCCTCGAAATCGTGGTGTTCCTGGTCAACGACGGCAACGCGCCGATCGCCGAAGGCATGCCGGCACGGCTGCCGGCCGATGCGCGCAGCGCCACGGGAGCGGCGACCGTTACGCTCGAAGCGATCGATCCGCCGCCGCAGCTCGCGGCGCCGATCGCGCCGGGCAGCTTCCGCAAGCAGAGCTATCGCGTGCGCATTCCGGACAGCTTGAGCGGCACCGTGCAGATCGCGCTGGAGCGGGTGCCTTCGGCGCGGCTTCATATCGCCGTCGATGCGACCGCAGAAACGACGGCGCCGAAGCTCGCTGCACGCGAGCGCGCCGAGCTTCGGGTGGATAGCGTTCCCGAGCCGGTCTTGAGCCCGCACGAGCCGATGTACTTCCTCGCCGGTGTGCGCGGTGCCGACACCGCGCGTTTCCAGTTGAGCTTCAAGTACCGGCTGTTCGACGAGCGCGGCGCGTTGGCGCGATTCGTGCCCGGCTTGAGTCAGGTGCACTTCGGCTTCACCCAGACCTCGCTGTGGGACATCGGCGGCAGCTCCGCCCCCTTTCGCGATACCAGCTACAGGCCGAGTCTTTTCTACTACGAGCCGCAAGTGATCGCCTCGGGCGGCGGGCGCTTTCTGATGGGACTCGAAGCGGGCATCGAGCACGAGTCGAATGGCCGCGACGGCCTGCGCTCGCGCTCGCTCAACATCGTCTACGCCAAACCGTCGTGGCGTTGGTTCGTCGACGACGAGCACTACTTCAGCGTCGCGCCCAAGACTTACGTGTATCTGGAACGAGACGACAACGCCGATATCGGCCGCTATCGCGGCCATGTCGATCTCAGCCTGCGCTACGGCAAGCGCGACGGCTGGCTTTTCTCGAGCGTGCTGCGCAAAGGCTCCGGCCCGTACCGGTCGCTGCAGCTCGATGCTTCGTATCCGATTCGCGAGCCGTTCTTCGCCAACGCCGGCGGCTTCATCCATTTCCAATACTTCAACGGCTACGGTGACACCTTGCTCGACTACAATGTGCGGCACTCGCCGCAGTTTCGCATCGGCTTTTCGATCGTTCGCTGAAGCGCGCTCGCGGCCCGACCGTTCTCGAGGAGACACGTCATGGCGGTGGTATTGCTGGAGCATCCGGCCGAACACGTCGCGTTGGTACGCATCAACCGTCCCGACGCGCGCAACGCGCTCAACATGGAAGTGCGCACGCTGCTCGCACGCTACTTGACCGAGCTGGGGCAAGACAACACGACCCGCGCGATCGTCATTACCGGCAACGAGAAGGCATTCGCCGCCGGCGCGGACATCAAGGAGATGGCCGGCGTCGGCACCATGCAGATGATGCAGCGCGGCACCCATCACTTGTGGCGCGTGATCGCGGCTTGTCCCAAGCCGGTGATCGCCGCCATCAACGGCTTCGCTCTGGGCGGGGGCTGCGAGCTGGCGATGACCTGCGACATCATCATCGCGGGCGAGAACGCGAAGCTGGGTCAACCCGAAATCAAGATCGGCATCCTGCCCGGGGGCGGGGGCACGCAGCGGCTGCCGCGCGCGGTCGGCAAGTACAAGGCCATGAAGATCTGCCTCAGCGGCGACATGATCCTGGCCAAGGAGGCTTATGACATGGGCCTGGTGTCGGAAGTGGTGCCCGATGCCGAGGTCGAGAAGCGCGCGCTCGAATTGGCGGCGCAGATCGCTGCCTATTCGCCGCTCGCCGTGCAGCAGATCAAGGAGTTGGTGCTCGCCGGTCAGGACGCCTCGCTCGACGCCGCGCTGCGCCTCGAGACCAAAGCGCTGCACATCCTGTTCTCCTCGCAGGACCAGAAGGAGGGCATGCAGGCCTTCATCGACAAGCGTAAGCCCAACTTCCAGGGCAAGTAGCGCTGCGCGCGGCCTCGCCTGCGCCCGCGCACCGCGCAGGAGCGGGCGAACGCTTCGCCGCACGCACGCTGTTCGTTCGAGCATCGATTGCCAGCCGCCGCCGCACGCCGCGAACCCTTCGCGCTCGCCGCGCTCGTGCTCGGTGCGGTGGCGATCGGATCCTCCGCCATCTGGGTGCGCCTGGCCGAGACGGGCCCGGTCGCAACGGCGTTCTGGCGGGTGCTGCTCGCGGTGCCGGTGCTCTGGGTGTGGGCCTGGAGCGAGCGTGACGGGACGCAACCCAGCGCCACACGTGCGAATCGCAAGGGCCTGATAGCGGCCGGCATCTTCTTCGCCGGCGACCTCGCCTTCTGGCACATCTCGATCATACTTACCTCGGTCGCCGCGGCCACGCTGCTCGCGAATCTCGCGCCCATCTTCGTCACCCTCGCCGGCTGGCTGTGGCTCAAGGAGCGCGTCACCTCGGGCTTCGTCAGCGGGCTGGGCATCGCTTTGCTCGGCGTGAGCCTGTTGCTCAGCGCGGACTTCGGCTCTAGCGCCCGCGCCCTCTGGGGCGACTTGTTCGGGCTCGTCACCGCGCTTTTCTATGCCGCGTATCAGCTCCAGATCAAGCAACTGCGCGCGCACCTGTCGACCGCGCGCATCATGGCCGCGACCAGCCTCGTGACCGCGCTCGCGGTGCTGCCGGTTTCGCTGCTGCTCGGAGAGGACGTGATCCCGGCAACGGCCTCGGGCTGGGGGGTGGTCATTGGGCTGGCGCTGGTATCCCAGGTCGGCGGGCAGAGCCTCATCGCCTACGGGCTCGCCCACCTGCCCGCTTCGCTCGGCTCGGTATCGCTCTTGATTCAACCAGTGTGCGCGACGCTGTTCGCCTGGCTGCTGCTCGGGGAAGCGATCGGAGCGCTGCAGATCGCCGGCGGCTGCATCGCCCTCATCGGCATCCGCATGGCGCAGCGCGCCTCGGCGGCCGGCTGATCGCGTCCTGCCGAGGCGCGCCACCGCAGGCCATTCCGGCGCCATCGCCGGTCACGCCCTCGAGCAGGCGAGCTACACCTGCCCAGCCTCGCGCTTGCGGATGTGCGCCTCGACGCCGCGCTTGCCCTCCTCGGTTTCGGGCTGCCACACGTTCTTGTGCTCGAGCAGATCGTTCTTCTGCCAAGTGTGCGCGGCATCCCCCATGTAGACGATGAACACTTCGCAGCCGTCCGGATACTCGTAAGGCCCGTGCGGGATGTCCCAGCCGAAGACGTAGTCGCCCGCGCGCAGGTCCTTGCCGGCGACACACATGCGGCCCTTGAGCACCAGGATCGAATGCCAGCTCTTATGCGTATGGGCCGGCTCGACGTAGCCCGGCGGGAAGCGCTGCTTCATGTCCAGGCGCTTCATGACCGGATCGTAGCTCAGCACTTTCACCTGCACCCCGGGCGGCAGCGTCAGGAGCCCGCGCACGTCGTCGCTTTCCCAGGGTACTTCGTGGTCGTGAATCGCCTTGAAGGTGTGATCGCAGCCGTCGGCCGCTGCCCCCTGTTGCTGTGCCATTTGCGCTCTCCTGCGGGAATACGGGGGTCGAACCCCCCGGAAGGTCGGAAAACGGGGCCTGTGCCCCGGAACGATCAAGCGACGCTCACCTTGGCGCCGGTGCGCGCCGATTCGACCACGGCTTCCAGCGCGGCAATGTTCGCGATCATCTCGGCATGGCTCACGGGATAGGGCGAACGGCCTTCGACCGCGGCGGCGAACGCTTCGAGGTTCGCGGCCACGCCGGACACGGGCGGAAACTCCGTGGTGCTGCGCCGCTCGCCGCTCAACACCTTCGTCAGGGTCCAACCCTGCGGCGCGCTGGGGTGGGCCTTGTCCCGAACTTCGATCCAGCCCTTGCTGCCGTAGACGGCGAAACGGCCGTCGAACGGCGTGGCGAGGATCGCGGTGATGAGCGCGTGCCCGCCGCGCTTGAACGCAACGAGAGCTGCCAGCGTATCGCCGTTGCGCAAATGACTGCCGAGCTGCTTGACGCTCGCGCACACGCTTTCGGCCTCGCCGAACACGCCGATCGCCAGATCGAGCACGTGGATGCCGGTCGCGGTGAGCGGCCCCGCGGGTGCCTCGGCGGGGGACAGGCGCCAGTTGTCCGCCGCCATGGCGAGGAACTTGTCCTGGCTGAAATTGCCTTCGACCTGCAAGGGCGTACCGAGCTCGCCCGCGCGGATGGCACGCATGAGCTCCAGGATCGGCGGCTCGAAGCGGCGCTCGTGGCCGACCGCAAGCACACGCTGCGCGGCTTCGATCTCGGTAGCCGCGCGCACCGCGTCGGCGCGGGTGAGCGTGAGCGGTTTTTCGCAAAACACGTGCTTGCCCGCGCGGGCGGCCGCGATGATCTGCTCGGTGTGCTGGCTATGCGGTGTACACAGGATGACCGCGTGTACGTTCGGATCGCGCAGCACGGTGCCGTAGTCGCTGATCACTTCCACGCCGCGGCTCGCTGCGAACTCGGAGACGCTTGCGGGATTGCGCTTGACGCCCTTAACGACCTTGAGCGTGGCGCTCGTTGCGAGCACATCGATGATGGTCTGTCCCCACCAGCCGATCCCGATCACCGCGACGTTCACCATGACCGCGTTTCCTTCATCCCGGCGCGGGCGCTACCAGCACGCCTCCAGCGCCGCGTGCAGCTCGGAGCGATGCGCGAGGAACTCACGCTTCGGATCGGCATTGAAGTTCTTCATCGAGTCCTCGACGAGGAGCGCGATACCCGCTTGCGGCACATCGAGATCGCGCAGGCGCGCAGGCATCCCCAGGCGCTCGAAGACTTGCGCCAAGTGATCGGCCGCGCGCGCCGGCGCCTGCGCCTCGCGCATCCCCGCCTGCCACACGCCGAGCCCTTGCGCCATGCGGCACATGTCGAGCGGATCGCGCTGCCCGAGCTTGCGCAGCACGTGCGGCGTCAAGGCGGCGTTCGCTTCGCCTTGGCCCACGTGCGGATAGCGATTGAAGATCGCGGTGGCGAAGGCATAGACGGCGCGTTGCACCCAGTGGCGCGAGACCCGATTGCCGCCGTCGTCCTGGTCGCGATTGTGCAGGAACGCGGCCGCGCACATGTCGATGCGTGCGCCGGCATCCTGCGGGTCGCCCACGCGGTGCACAGAGCGTGCCGCCAGACGATAAGCCTGCAAGCGATCGCCCTCGACCAGCGGATTCATGCCGGCCGCGCCCAGGTTCATGACCGAGCGCCAGTACACCGACAGCGACGACGAGCGCGCCAGCGCGGCGGGCGCGCTCAGCAAGGCCTGCGCATCCCAATACAGCGAAACCGGGCGGGTTTTCGGATCGAAGAACTCCAGCCGATGGTCGGCCGCGGGATCCTTGATGCCGGAGCCTGCACGGTTCATGGCCGAGGTCGGCGTGGTGCAGACATTGATGATGGGCAGCTTCGGTTGCAGCAGCTTGACGCTCTGCGCCGGCCGGCCCTCGGGGTATTGCGTGCACAACTCGTGCACCTCGCCCTTCTCAGCCAGCAGAATGACGACGACGCGCGTTGCCTGGATGACGCTGCCGCCGCCCACGGCGATCACGAGATCCGCTTCGGCCGCAGCCGCGGCATCGCGTGCCGCGAGCACCGGGCCCAAGGGCGAGTCCTTTTCCATTTCGTCGTACACCCCGGCGCACAGCTCGCCCAGGCGCTCGCGCATCCGCTCGATCAGTGCCGTCTTGCGCGAGACGCTGCGCCCGCAGACGATGAACGCGCGGCGGCCGCGGCTGCGCACCACCTCGGACTTGAGGTTGGTGAGCGCGTCGTGTCCGCTGTAGACCCTGACGGGATAGCTCATGACGCGAAAATCGTGAATGCTCATTGCATCTCCTCGCACGGCCGGGCGATGGCGATCCGCGCGTGCATCACCGCCAGCAGAGCTCAGCTCGCCGCGATCGGCTCGACATCCAGGCGCACCGCGATGCCGTCGAGCCCCGGCGCCACGGCCGGATAGCGCTGCATCACTTGCGGGTCGTGACCGGGGATGATGTGGCGTCGCGATTCGGCCAGCCGCAAGAGCTTGTCGTAGCCTTCCAGCACGGTGGCAAGATCGACCGTGACCGGAAACACCCGGCCGGCCTCGAAGTGCTCGTAGTAGTGGCTCGCGTCCGAGGCCAGCACGACCCAGCCGCGCGCAGTGTGTACGCGCACCGATTGCAGGCCCGGCGTGTGGCCGCCGACGTGGTGGACGCTCACGCCCGGGGCGATCTCCTCGTCGCCGGCGTGAAAGGCCACGCGGCCGGCATAGGTGAGCCGGATCATCTGCATGACATCGTCGAGCTCGTAGGGCCGGCGCAGCAGTGCGCGCCCCATGTGCCGGCCGGTGACGTAGGCCATTTCGGCATCCTGGACATGGAAGCGGGCCTGCGCGAACTCGCCCAGCGTGCCGGCGTGGTCATTGTGCATGTGGGTAACGACCACATCGCCGATGTCGCCCGCGCGCACGCCGAGCAGCTCGAACCCCTGGCGCGCCGAGCGCAGGAATTCGCGACCGCGACGCGCGGCGACGGCGGCGCCAAAGCCGGTATCGACGACGATGGTACGGTCGCGATTGCGCACCAGCCAGACGAAATAATCCATCGGCATCGGCGCATCGTGCGCATCGCCGCCGACGAAGTGCTCGGCGCGGCGGCCGGCGCGATGGGCGTAGCGAATGGCGTAGACTTGGTAGGTCGGCAGCGTCATGGCCTCTGGTAGCTCCGAAAGCGGGCCGCGCGAAGCGCGAGCGCCACACGCCGCCCGAGGGCTCCCGCGTCGTGTCGCCGCGATGGCGCACGCGAGCACTGCCCGCGGTGCGCGAGCGCGATCGATTCTAGCACTCGTTGACGGCCGCGCCGGCGTACACGGACAATAGCCGCGACACGGCGAGCCTGTTCTCGGCACGCGTTCTCGCCGCTCAAGCGTTTCCCAGCAAGATGCACAACACCCTCCTCACCTTGGCCCGCTTCGTCGCGCAATCGCGGCTCGATACGATCGACGAGTCGGTACAGGACGAGGCCGTGCGCGCTTGGGTCAACTGGCTCGGCTGCGCACTGGGCGGATGCCTCGATCCCGCGGTCGATACCGTCATGGATGCGGCGGCCTGCGCCGCCGTCCACGCGCAGGCAACCCGACTCGGCCGCGGCGATCGCACCGATGTGCTCTCCGCGGCGATGGGTCACGGCGTCGCATCGACGGTGCTCGACTACGGCGACACCCATCCGATGGCAGGCGTCGCGGTCGCGGCACCGGTGGCAGCCGCGGTCATCGCCGTGGCGCAAGCGCGCGCGCTCGCCGGATCGCGGGTCGTGCATGCCTTCGTGCTCGGCGCCGAGGTCGCATGCCGCGCGGCACTGGCGCTCGATGCACCTTCCCCCCGCGGCTCGAACGCCGCCGCCTTGAGCGGTGCGCTCGGCGCCGCAGCAGCGTGTGCGAAGTTGCTCGGGCTCGATGAGTATGGCATCGCCGATGCCATCGGCATCGCGACGACCGGGGCGAACGGCTCGGGCGAGCGGGCAGCGACCGCATCGAGATTGCTCGCGCCCGCAATCGCGGCCCGTGACGGCGCGCGGGCCGCGCTCTACGCGCAGCAACACAGCATCCGCCCGACCCGCGCGCCGGACGCCCCGCCCGCGCTGCCGTGCGTACGAGCCGCCGAGGCGAACGCGGCGGTCTTGCTCGACGCTCTCGGCAGCGAGTGGCATTTCACGCGTACCGTCTATCATCCCTATCCGGGCCCGATCACGCTCCATGCCCTGATCGAGGCTTGCCTGCAACTCAAACAGAGCCACAAAGCGCTCGGCCGCGATATCGAGCAAGTGCAATTGTGGGTGAGCCCGGCGCTTGCCGAAGAACCCGGCGCAAGGGAACCCTCGACGCCCGCGCAAGCCCGATCCTCCGCGTACCACGCGGCGGCCAGCGCGTTGATCGCGGGCGCGGCCGACCCGGCGCAAGTCGCGCCGGAGCGCTTGGCGAACCGGCGCGTCGCCGAATTGCGCAACCGGGTGGCGTTGTGCGCCGATCCGCGCCTGAGCGAGCAAGCGGCCCGGCTGGAGGTTCGGATGCGCGATGGCCGCGTGCTGGAGCGCCAGGTGCGCTGCGCACTCGGCTCGCCGCAACGCCCGCTCGGGGATGCCGAGCTGTGCGCCAAGTTCCGCCGGCTCGCCGCCGAGACGCTCTCGACCGACCAGGCGGAGCGCATGCTGGCGCTGGCGTGGAACATGCGCGCGCTGTCCGACATCGGAGCGCTCGTTCGCGCGAGCGTGCCCGAAGATATACTGGAGCCGGCCGAGCTGCCCGGCTCGCCGTTGATCCCTCGCTAGCTCGGAGCCCCGCCATGCCCTATGCGAAAGTGAACGCAGTGCGGCTGTATTACGAGGAGGCCGGCAGCGGCACGCCGGTCGTGTTCGTGCACGAGTTTGCCGGCGACCTTCGAAGCTGGGAACCGCAGCTACGCTATTTCGCGCGCCGATACCGCTGCATCGCCTACAACGCGCGCGGTTATCCGCCCTCGGATGTGCCGAAAGCGCTGGCGAAGTATTCGCAGGCGATCCATGTCGATGACATCGCCGGCATGCTCGATGCGCTCGACATCCGGCGCGCGCATATCGTCGGCTGCTCGATGGGCGGCTACGCGGCCGTGCACTTCGCGCTGCGCCATGCCAAGCGCGCGGCTTCGTGCACCGCGATCGGCGCGGGCTTCGGTTCGGATCCGGATAAGCGCGAGCAGTTTCTGGCGGATACCGAAGCGCAGGCTTTGCGCTTCGACCGGCTCGGCATGCCCAAAGCCGTTCAGGACTACAAGGTGGGTCCGTCGCGCGTGCAGTTCCTGAATCGCGATCCGCGCGGTTTCGACGAGTTCGCGCGCCAGTTCGAAGCGCACTCCGCGCTCGGCTCGGCCAACACCTTGCGTGGCGTCCAAGCCCAGCGGCCGGCGATCTACGCGCTGGAGCAGGGCTTGCGCCGCTGCCGCGTTCCGCTCCTGGTCGTCTCGGGCGACGAGGACGACAATTGCCTCGAGCCCGGCATTTTCATCAAGCGCGTATGCATGAGCGCGAGCCTGCTGGTGGTCCCGGCCACCGGGCATGCCGTCAATCTCGAGGAGCCGGATGTCTTCAATCGGGCGCTGCTCGATTTTCTGACCGCCGTCGACACCCGCGCCTGGCGGCCGCGCGATCCGCGTGCGCTCGGCAAGTCGACCCTGTCCAACAAGGGCTGATGCGCGTCACTTGTCGAACTTGACGACCTCGCTCGCGAGCACGCGCACGAGCGCGAGACACTTACCCTTGGCGCGGGAGAACTTGTCCAGCTCGCCCATTTCGCAGCGATCGCCGCCGCCCACCTGGACGCGCGCGATGTCTTCGCAGTCGATGCCGTTGAAGCGCACTTCGCGGCGCTGTGAATCGCCCGGCTTGATGAAGCCGAAGGCGGAGAATTGGGCGTCGTACACCACGCCGTTGGGGCGAAAGACGGAGAACTCGGGGACGAGACTGCGGATCTCGTAGGGCAGGTTGTTGACGAGCTTGAGCTGGTAGCGGCAGATGCGGTTGCCGGAGACTTTGCCTTCGAGGCTCAACAACGCTTCGCCCTCATCCTTCGTTTTGTCGGCATCGGGCTTGGCGTCTTTCGCAGCGGTGCTCGGCTTGGCGTCGGCGGCGCTCGGCTTGGCGTCGGCGGTGCTCGGCTTGGCGTCGGCGGCGGTGGGCGGTTTCGCGACCTTGGCCTCGGGCGTTGCCGCCTTGCCCGCCTCGGGCTCCAGATAGCGCCAAGTCTGGTCGTCCTTGAGCAAGATGCGCCGGCCATCGGGCGCGGTGAGCTCGAAATCCGCCTGCGCCGCGGACCCGCACAGCGCGCCGAGCACTGCGGCGCCCAGCAAGATCGACCGTCGTTGCATAGTCCACCCCTCGAGATCGGTTGTCCGCATCGCCTCACCGGTGCGATCGGGGTTGCGTCCGGCGTCAATGCGCATCATAGCGGCAAGCCGCGGCCCACAGCCTTTGCGAATACGGCGCGGCGTTGATTGCGGCTCGCCGCGCGCGTTCCTTGAGCGGCGCTAGTCGATTTTCACGCCGGTGCGGCGAATGATCGGCGGCCACTTCCTCGCCTCGGGCTCCTAGCTCCGAGCTTCGCGGCGTGGCCGCGTCGCACCCATTGCTCGCGCGTACCAGGCATCGAAGGCGTGCACGCAGCGCTCGCTGGCGTGGTAGGGTCCGGGGCGGTAACCGCGCGAGGCGGCGCCCTGCTGCACACGCTCGCACAACGCCCAGTCCTGGCGGTTGGTGAGATCCCAGAATTCGATCACGCCGGCAGGATCGAAGCCGGGCGCGGCCAGAATTTCGGGCGCGACGAAAAGCTCGCAGTCGACCACCGAGCGCGCGGGTGCGCGCGGCCATACGCGATGCACCAGCAGATAGTCCGGGTGGATGCCCAACATGAGGTTGGGATAGACGAGGTAATAGTGGACCAGGCGGCTCGGCGGCGCCTCGGCCGCGAGCTGCGCCCAGGCGCTGCGGCCGCTCGTCGAGAGCGTGTCCACGCCCGCCTTCAACGCCATCGGCCCGCCGTTGTACGTCGGCGTCGATTCGAAGCCACCGCTCGCCAGATCGGCCAGGCGCGCGAGCTGGGGGTGCACGCCAGGACAGTGATAGCACTCGCTGTAGTTCTCGCACACGATCTTCCAGTTGCACGCGAGCTGGTAGTCGAGGCGGCGCACACGGCACAGGCGGGCGAGGCCGAATGGCTCGAGCCGCGGGAGCGCGCCGAGCGGCTCGGCGCGCGCATCGAGATTGACGAACACGAAGCCGTCGTGGCGCGCAAGCGGCATCGCGGCGAGTCCCAGGTCGTGCGCGCTGCTCGCAACGTCCATGCGCGGCGCGTGGCGCAACGCCCCGTCGAAGCCATAGCTCCAGGCGTGGTAAGGACAGCGGATCGCGCTGCGCAGGCAACCGCGCGGCTCGTCCACCAGGCGCGCGCCGCGATGGCGGCAGACGTTGTAGAAAGCGCGCAGGACGCCATCCTCGGCGCGCACGATGAGCACGCGCTCGCCTACAAGCTCGTGGGTGACGAAGCTTCCGGCCTGCGGAAAGTCTTCGTCGCGAGCGAGGGCGAGCCAGCGGCGCGCGAACAGCTCGCGCTGCTCCAGCGCGAATACGCGCTGCGAGGTGAAGACTTCCGCGGGCAGCGTGCGGGCTTGCTCCAGCGGTGCGCAGCTGCGCTCGAGCGCCGCCTCGAGCGCGGCAGCGACGATCGGTCGCGGGGCCAGGTCTTCCACGTTGCAGTCAAGCGCGGTCAAGGGACAGGTCTTGCACGTTGCAGGTCTTGCACGTTGCAGTCAACTACGACCTGCGAGCCTCGCCCCGATCTGCTGCGGCGAGGTCTATTCGGTATTGAGCCCCGAGCGGCTGTGACCGCTCGCGTCGCGCGGCGCCTGGACCAGCGTGTCGTTCTCCGCCACCACGCGGCACGACGCCTGCCCGCACGCCTCCAGCGCGGCCGCGCTCGCCGCTTGCAAGGTGTAATGACCCGAGCGCCAAGCGAAGCGTCCATTGAGCGAGAGCGCGAATGCCTTATTGTCGGACGATTCCAGGTAGCGCAGCCAGTGGCTTCGATGGCTGGGCGCGAGCTCGGCGGGGGGCGGGAGCTGCGCGATGGCCGGCTCGCTCGGAGGCGTGTCCCAGGTAGGCAGGGCGTTACGCTTGAGGAAGCTGTCGAGCAGCGGGCGCCACTGCGGCACGCCACCGCGGCGGGCGAATAGGGCGTGCCCGTCCTCGGCGAACGCCGGCAGCAAGCGGAATTCGCCGGTGCCGCCCTGGCTCGTGTACGCGGTGAACATGCGCTTGGC
Organism: Burkholderiales bacterium; assembly: GCA_020848435.1. Classification (GTDB taxonomy): domain Bacteria; phylum Pseudomonadota; class Gammaproteobacteria; order Burkholderiales; family WYBJ01; genus WYBJ01. The sequence continues at coordinate 149,178 of JADLAC010000078.1, forward strand.
CAGATCGGGACCGAAGTAGCTGTCGTTCTCGGTGTAGATCCAAAGACTGGGCACGCGCGCGGTCTTGCCCAGGGTCCTGTACGCCTCCACCAGGCGGTCTTCACGGCACACATCGTTGGGACCGCGCGAGCCGCGCCCGCCGGCGAAATTGATCACCGCCTTGAGCCCGGCCGGGGGATCGGCGGCGAGCGCCACGGTGCCGATGCCGCCCGCCGACTGGCCGATGACGATGACTCGCTCGGGATCCACGTCCGGCATCCGCACCAGCGCCAGCAACGCGGCGCGCAGATCGCGCGCGCTCTCGCGCGCCGCGCGCTCATGGTCGGGCGATTCGCAGCGTCCCGAAGATTCCGCCCACGCGCCCTCGGACGTGCCATAGCCGCGGCGCATGACCACCACCGCGACATAGCCGCGGCGCGCCAGCTCCTCGGCTTGAAACGACATGTGGCCCGCGGACATGCGCCGCCGCGCCTGCGCCTCGCGCGGCGAGCCGTGGGTCAGGATCGCGAGCGGCAGCCGCCCCGCGACCTCCGGCTTGACCCGCAGCGCTTCCAGCTCGAACGCCGCGCCGTCGCCGAGCACGACCGCCAGGCGCAGCGGCTCGTGGAGGATCGCGCTCTTCGGTACGGGCGACGCGGCTGCGAGCGGCAGGCTGACGAGCCCGAGCAACGCCGCCGCGGCTAGCCGCCAAGGCGACGGGGCGCGGGTCCGCTCGCCCGCGGATCGAGGCTGCGCCCCAACTGTGCTTCCCATGCGTTGTTTCTCTCCCTGCACTGGTCCGGGGTCTTGCACGTTGCAGCACATCATGCAACGTGCAAGACCTGGCCCGCCTTGCTGACTGACCCCCTTGCCTTCACTGCAACGCGCAAGACCTGACCCCCAAACCGCATTCAATCGCCCAGAACATGTTTCCACTTCGCCCGCACCGTCTCCTGCAGCGGCTTGCTCGCTTCGGCAACCGCCGGAAACTCGGCCAAGTAATCGAACGGCCGGCAGGCATCGATGATGGCCTTGGAGTTGAACGGCGCCCGATACGGATACGCGATCGCCATGGGATCGTTCTTCGAGCCCATGCCGCGCTGGATGATGTCGATATCGATCGCTGGGTCGGTGCGCGTGGCGACCGCCCACATCACCTCCTGCAGGTTGGACGGATCGATGTCGTCGTCGACCACCACCGAATAGCGCGACAGGTAGGCGCCCACCCCGCACTGGTTGAGGATGTGGCCGGCCTGGCGCGCATGGCCGGCGTAGCGCTGCTTGATCGCGACCACGTTGAACATGCGCGCGCCGCCAATCTCGTGTGCCCAGACACCCGCCACGTCAGGCACTCCGGCCGCCGCGAGCGCATCGAACAGCAGCGCCGAGCGCATGACGGCCTTGGAATACGAATAGTCGTTCGGCGGCTTCGCCGGCGGACTGCCGACGATGATGGGATCGCCGCGAAAATACACTCGCTCGATGCGCACCGCCGGCGCGGTGGCGGCCTTGCCGGGGTAATAGCCGTGGAATTCGCCAAACGGCCCTTCGATGCGCTCGTCGCCGGGCGCGGCCCAACCCTCGAGCACGATCTCGGCCGCGGCCGGCATCGGCAGGCCGTTGAGCCCGCCCGCGACCACCGCCACCGGCTCGCCGAGGATCGCGCCGATATAGTTGTACTCGCACATGCCGAAGGGCACCTCGATCCCCGACACCAGGTAGCCCAGCGGATCGGCACCGATGACGATGCACACGGGAAAGGGCTTGTCCGCCTGCATGTACTTGCGATATTGGATGGCGCCGTGCTTGCCCGCGATCATGTCGAGGCCGACGTGGTTGCGGTCGTGGATCATCACCCGGTAGGTGCCGACATTCACCCAGTCGCTGTCGTAATCGCGCGTCACCACCATGCAACCCGTGCCGATGTAGCGTCCGCCGTCGCGCTCGTGCCAACGCGGCGCGGGAAACGCGAACAGGTCGACCTCGGCGCCGTTCATCACGTTCTCCAGCACCGGCCCCTGCGCCACTTCGAGTGGCGCGAAGTCCTGCGCCCGCGCCTGCCAGCGCGCGGGCTGGCCGCGCAGCTTCTGCACCAGCGCGCGGTGATCGCGTTCGCTCCCCAGGCGCAAGATCGATGCCAGTCGCGCCGGGCTCGCCGTGCTGCACGTGAGCACACGATAGCCCGCCGGATAGCCTTGGATACGATCGAACAGTAGGGCGCGTGGATGGCTTCTCTTGACGTTGAGCTCGCTGATGGTGCCGAGCTCGAGATCCCAGTCGGCCCCCGCCACGTCCTTGAGCTCCCCCAGCGCACGCGCTTGGTCGAGCCAGGCCCGCAGGTCGAGGGGATTGCCGCGCGCCGCGCTCATGAACGCGCTCGTCGCATGCGCGCCGCGAGCTGCACGGCCCGAATGATCTCGGGGTACGCCGCGCAGCGGCACAGGTTGCCGGAAAGATAATGGCGGATTTCGTCCTCGCTCGGCTCGGGATTCGCCGCCAGCAGCTCGCGGCTCATGAGCACGAATCCCGGCGTGCAGAAGCCGCACTGGAACGCGCCGCACTGCGCGAAGGCCTGCTGCACCTCGTCGAGGCCATCCTCGCCGAAGGGCTGCTCGATGGTGTCGACGCACGTGGCGTCGAGCTGCACGGCAAAGTACAGGCAGCCCGAGACGGCGAGCCCGTCGACGCGCACGGTGCAGCAGCCGCACAGCCCCTGGCCGCAGCTCTCGCGTGCGCCGTGCAGCCCGAGCCGCTGCAACAGCTCGACCACGTTTTCGTGCGGCGCGACGCTCGCCGCGATCGCTTCACCGTTCAAAGTGAAGCGGATGATGCGCTGTGCGGTGCTCATGGATGCGTGCCGTTGTCCCCGCTCATGCCATCACTGCGCCAGCGGCTCGCCGCGGCTTGCCCGTAACGCCCGATACACTGCCTCTGCGGTGATCGGCAGCGCCGTCACGCGCACCCCGACGGCATCTTCGATGGCATTGGCGATCGCCGGCGAGACGGCGAAGGTGCCGCTTTCGCCCACGCCCTTGGCCCCGAAGGGACCGCCGTGCTCGTGTGCCGTCACGGCTTCGTTCTCGATCAGCGGCGGCAGGTCGTGCATGCCGGGAATCTTGTAGTCGGCAAGCGAGGCGTTGGCGACCTGGCCCGAGCGAAACTCGATCTGCTCGAACAAGGTGAAGCCGAGCTGCATGATGGCCGCGCCCGAAAGCTGGGTGTCGACGATCGCAGGGTTGACCGTCCTGCCTGCATCGGCGAGGTTGACCAGGCGCGTCACCTTCACCTGGCCGGTTTCGGTATCGACTTCGATTTCGACGCCGGTCGCGCCGACCATCCAGAAGGGCGTGACATCGCTCGACTGCCCGCTGGCATGATCGGTCGGTATGTAGGAGGGCACGAAGCTTCCCTGGCCGACGACATTGCCGGCCTGCATGCCGTATTTCCTGCGGAAGATCTCGGGGATGGGCGTGGTCTCGGGCGCGAGCCCCAACTCGGCGGCGAGCGCGAAGAGCCTGTCGCGCGCGTCTTCGGCGGCGCGCTTGACCGCGTTGCCCATGTGATAGGTCGAGCGCGAGCCCAGCGTCGCCATGTCGAAGGGCGTCACGTCAGTGTCCGGATGGACCACGGTGATGTCCTCCGCGGCGATTCCCAGCACCTCGGCCGCGATCTGCGCCATGGCGGTATCCGAGCCTTGCCCCATGTCCACCGTGCTGCACAGCAGGTGACAGCTCCCGTCGGCGCTCACGCTGACGATCGCGACCGACGTGGTGGGCGAGATGCTCGCCTTGAAACCGATGCCGATACCGCGGCCGCGCCGCACGCTGCCGCTGCCGCGCTCGAACGGTTCATCCCAGCGCATGCGCTGCGCCAGGCGCTCCAGCACGGTATCGAGCGCCGCGTCGCGCATGAGGGTCCCGGTCGCTTGTGCTCGGCCCTCGCGCAGCAGGTTCTTGCGCCGGAATGCGAGCGGGTCGATGCTGAGCGCGCGCGCGATCATGTCGGCGTGACTCTCGTAGGCCCACACGAGCTGCGGGATGCCAAAGCCGCGCAAAGCGCCGGCGGGCGGCAGGTTGGTGTACAGCGCATACGAATCGATGCTCACGTGCTCGATGTCGTAGGGGCCCGGCGCGGTGAAGCCTGACTTCTGCGTGATGCGCGGGCCGATGTCGGCGTAGGCGCCGCCGTTCCACCACACTTCGCATTCGCGCGCGCTGATGCGCCCCTCGGCGTCCACGGCGCTCTTGATGCGCAGCGTGGCCGCGTGCTTGGTGAGCGTGTAGAACTGCTCTTCCATGGTGAGCGCCACCTTCACCGGACGGCGCACGATCAGCGCCGCGGCCGCCACCAGCGCTTCGAGCTTGACGTAGACCTTGGCGCCGAAGCCCCCGCCCAGGAATGGAACCTGCACGCGCACGCGATTCTCCGGCCAGCCGAGCAGGCGGGCGATCTCGATGCGCACGAACGAGGGGCTTTGCGAGGCGGTGTGCAAGGTGAGCTGGCGCTCGCCGGGATCGGCGACCGAGACGAAAGGCTCCAGCGGCAAGTGCAGCACCTGCTGGGTCTTGAAGGTGTGCTCGAAGACGTGCTCGGCGTGCTCGAAGGCGCGGGCCGCGTTGCCGCGGCGCAAATGGAAATCGAGCGCCACGTTGGTATCGCGCTTGCCTGCGAGGTGCTTCAAGTCGGGAAAAGTGCCTGCCGGTTTCAGCACGTCGTGGACGATGGCGCTCGAGCGCATCGCCTCGACTTCGTCGTATACCGCGGGCAGCTCTTCGTACTCGGCCTCGATCAGCCGCGCCGCAGTCTGCGCCACGTGCGGGTCGGATGCGAGCACCAGGGCGAGCGGCTCGCCGGCATAACGCACCTTGTCCAGGGCGAGAATCGGCTGATCGTGAAACGCCGGGCCGTGATACGGCTGCGGGATGAGCTGGCGAATGTCGTCGCCGGTGAGCACGGCATGCACGCCCTCGATGGCGCGCGCGGCGGCGGTGTCGATGCGGCGGATGCGCGCATGCGGGCGCGTCGAGCGCGCGAGCTTGCCGTGCAGCATCCCCGGCAGCACGAGATCATGCACATAGGGCGCGCGCCCGCTGAGCTTTGCGCGCGCTTCGCGCCGCGGCGGCGAGCGGCCGACTTGAGGACCGGGCGTGCGCTCGCTCGTCATCGCGCCACCTGGGCGGCTGGCGCGTGCGAGCGTACCCACGGCGCGCTCATTGCCGTACCGCTCCCACCGGCTCGTCGCACCACGCCTCCAGCAGCGTGCGTCGAACGTGGACCCGAATCAGCTCGCGCTTGTAGGCCGCGCTGCCGCGGGCGTCCTCGCTGGGGCGGGCTTCATCGGCCGCGGCGTCGGCCGCGCGCCGTGCGCTCGTCTCATCCAGGCGCGTACCCTGCAATGCTGCCTCCGCGGCGAGCAGGCGTGTCGGTCGATCCACGGCCGCGCCGAGCACCACGCGCGCCGCGCGCACGCGCTCGCCCTCGCGCTCGAGCGCCACGGCAATCCCGAGCGCAGGCCAGTCGTCGGCCGAGCGCGTGGTGACCTTGCGATAGGCGCAGCCGCGCGCGGCGCGTTTCGGGATGCGCACGGCGACGATCAGCTCGTCGCCGGCGAGCGTGGTCTCGTAATAGCCGCTGATCAATTGCTCGATGCTCGCGTAGCGGCTCGATCCGCGCCCTTGCACCTGCACGCTCGCATCGAGCGCGGCGAGCAACGGTGGCAGATCCATGTGCGGATCGGCATGCGCGAGGTTGCCGCCCAGGGTCGCGACGTTGCGCACCCGCACGTTCGCCAGCGTGCGCAGCGTGCGCGCGAGCGCCGGCAGCTCGTCGCGCACGCGCGCCGAATGCTCGATCGACGCCAAGCTCGCATTGGCGCCGATCGTGATCGCATCGTCCGAGGCAACGATGTCGCGGTAACGCGGCTCGATCCGCCGCAGGCTCACGAGCCGCGTCGGCACGAGCATGCCCGCCTTCATCATGAGCATGAGCGCGGTGCAACCGCCGGCGGGGCGCACGCCCGGGTCGGCGGGATCGAGCAAGCGCAAGGCTTCATCGAGCGTGCGCGGCTCGATCAGCTCGAAGGGCGTCATCGCGCCCGCCCGCGAGCCCGCGCGCCGGCGCAGCGGCCGGCAGCGCTGGCACGAGCGCCGCACAGCCGGCGGCCGAAACGTTGACGGATTGCCATGGGTGTTGCGCCCCGCGCTCCCCGAGCGCGCGGCTCGCGCAGCCCGCGCTTGTCGCAATGGGGCGACATCGGATCGTTCCGGATGCTACCCCGCTGGGCCGGGCGAAATCAACCCGAAGCGGCATCGGCGTCGAGCGCGGGCGCGATGTTACCGGCCTTGCCGTCGGTCGCCGCGTGCGCGCGGGCGGGCGCGCCATCGAGCGGCAGCGCCGCGCGCCGCTCGTCATCGTCGAGCCGGGTGCGGCGCGACCGGCTCAGCCGCGAAAGACGGGCTCGGGCAAAGTAAAGAAACCGTGCAGGATGTGGTAGACGGCGAGGTAATTCTTCTGCTGGAAGCTGGCGTGCGATATTCCCGCCATGACCGCGAACTGCTTGTCCGGGTTCGGCAGTCGGCGGAAGAATTCGAGCAAATCGTCGACGCCCGCGATGCCGTCGTACTGGCCGCGCATGATGAGCGTCGGCACCGTGATCTTCTCGGGATCGCATATGGGCAACTTGGTGCACATGTCGACGTAGGTGCCGGTCGGCACCGAGCTCTCGACCGCCAGGATGGCATCGGCGAAGGCTTCGATCACATGCTCCTCGGCGCAGCCCGGATGGTCGCGGGAGAATATGGAGCGGACGAAGTCCCGGTCGATCGGGCGGCGGTTGACGGCGACGAATTCGGGCAGGCGCTTGCGCCTGTGCTCCAGGGTCGGGCTGCCGTCGCCGGTCCAGACGAAGGCATCGAGGGCGAGGCGCGCGACCCGCTCGGGATGGCGCTGGGCAAACAGCGCCGCCCGCAACGCGCCCGAGGAGATGCCGTACAGCATGACCTTGTCGGTGCCGCGCATCCTACGGATATAGTCGGTCGCGGCCGCCAAGTCATCGGCGCCGTTCGCGATGTCGCAGTTGATCGGGCGCTTCTGGTCGGAATGGGCATAGCCTTCCATGTCGACACACCACGTGTCGAATCCCAGCCGGGCGAAATGGTCCATCGCCGAGGAGCTCGGCCGTCCGGGGACCTGCAAGTCGAAGCTCGGCCGCGCACCCATGGACGAGCCGTGCACGAAGAGGATCGTGCCGCGATGCGGCTCGCTCACCGCCGCCTTCTCGTAGAGGTAGAGCCTCACCTCGCCCTTGTGCGTCCAGTGTTCCTGCGCGGGTACGGGCGTCTCGCTGCTGGGCTGCATGGCGCTCTCCTGTGGCGGATCGGCGAAGGGCGCGAAGCTTAGCGGGTCGCACTGACGGGGTCAAACGGCGCGTGCGATCGAACCGGCTCTGGTTGTCGATCTTGATGCGCGAGCACGTTCTTCGACCAGCCGAACTTGCGCGTCATGCGTAGGTAGAACTCACGCTCCAGAGCATCTTTACAACGCGCCATCACGATCAGGTGATGCGACCAGCCGAGTTCTCCAACCAGTGGTTGGGGACTTGGCGTCTTGTGCATTGCCTGTCGGCCCGGCGGCCCTCCGGGGCAGCGCAGCCGAGTCAGCGCCGCGGCAGCGTCAATTCCACCCACAGACCGCCGCCGGCGCGATCGGCGAGCACGATGTCGCCGCCGTGCGCGCGCGCCACGGCGCGGGCGATCGCGAGCCCCAGGCCGGTGCCGCCGGTATGCTTCGCCCGCGAGGGGTCGAGCCGCACATAGGGCTCGAACACGCGCTCGCGCTCGCCCGCGGGAATGCCGGGGCCGCGATCTTCGATGCGGATACGCACGGCATCGGCGCCATCCTCGATCGTCACCTCCAGCGCGTTGCCGCCGTGGCGGCGGGCATTGTCCATGAGATTCGCGAGGCAGCGGCGCAGCGCCTGCGGGCGCAGCGTGAGCGGCGCTTCGGCGCGCCCGTGCAAGGATACGCGCGCACCGAGCGCCTCCATGTCCTCGGCCACGCCCTCGACCAGCGCGTTCAGGTTGGATCGTATCGGCGTCTCGGCGCTCGCGCCCGCGCGTAGGAATTCGAGCGTGCCCGCGATCATGCGCTCCATCTCGTCCAGGTCGGATTCGATGCTGCGCTTGACGTTCGCATCGCCGATGCGCTCCAGGCGCAGCCGCAAACGCGTGAGCGGCAGGCGCAAGTCGTGCGACACCCCGGCGAGCGCCTGCGCACGGGTCTCCAGGTAGAGCTTGAGCTCGCGCTGCATGGTGTTGAAGGCGCGCGCGGCACGCGCTACCTCCGCGGGGCCGGTTTCGGGCAACGGCGCACGGTCCAGATCGCGCGCGAGCCCGGTGGCGGCATCGGCGAGCGTCGCGAGCGGACGGGTGAGACGGCGCACGGCCCAGCCGGCGAGCAGCGCGACCGTGATGCCGGTGACGCTCACGAGCGCGATCAAGCGCAGCGGGCCGTCGCTTGCGGCTTGCGGTACGGCATGATGGAAGGTCGCGACCGCGCCGTCGGCGAGCTTCACTTGGGCGATCACGCGCAGTAAAGGCAGCCGCCCCGATCGTTTGAAAGGCGGGCGCATGCCCTCGGCTCTCGACTCCCGGCCCTCGGCGTCGTTCGGCGCCACGCTCGGACCGGCCAAACGCTTGCCGCTCCCCTCGTACGCTCGTCCCGGCCGCGCCAGCACGATGGAGATCACCTGTAGCTCGTGCGGCCGGGCGAGCGCCTGCTCCAGGTAGCCGGCGAAGGCGCGCGCCTCGGCTCCAGGCGGCTGATCGAACGCCCGCCACGGCTCGTCCAGGCTGATGCGCGTGGGCGGCACGCTGAGCGCTTGCACCAGGCGCTCACGCTCGGGCGCATCCGCCTCGTCGAGGAGCGAGACGATGCCGGCGATGCGCTGCGCCGCATACCCGCCCAGCAGGCGCCCGGACAGCCGGACGCGCTCATCGAGCATGAGCCAGGCGCCGATCGCCTGCGCGGCGAGCAGACCGGCGAGCAAGGCGAGCAGAATCTGCCCGAACAGCGTGCGCGGCAGCAACCTCACCGCCTGCGCTCCACCTTCGCGGTCAGGACGTAACCTTCGTTACGCACCGTCTTGATGATTTCCGGCTCGCGCCCATCGTCGCCGAGCCGGCGACGCAAGCGGCTGATCATCACGTCCACGCTGCGATCGAAGGGTCCCGCCTCGCGCCCGGACAGGACATCCATCAATCGGTCTCGAGACATGACCCGATTGGCATTCTCGACCAGCGCCTGCAACAGCCGGAACTCGCCCGTGGACAGCGACACCGCGACACCATCGGCGGCGACCAGATGGCGCCGCCCGAGGTCCAGCGTCCAGCCGGCGAAAACAAGCGCGCGCGCGGGCGCCTCGCCGCCGAGGTCCTGTACCCGCCGCAGGATGCTGCGTATCCGCGCCAGCAGCTCGCGCGGATGAAACGGCTTGGGAAGATAGTCGTCCGCGCCCATTTCGAGGCCGATGATGCGATCGAGCTCGTCGCCGCGCGCGGTCAACATGAGGAGGGGAATGCGCGAGCGGGCGCGCAGCTCGCGGCACAGCGTCAAGCCGTCCTCGCCCGGCAGCATGAGATCGAGAATCACCAGGTCGAACGCCGCGCCTTCGAGCGCGCGCCGCATCGCCGCGCCGTCGTCGACAGCAACGACTTCGAAGCCTTGATCGCCGAGATAGGCGCGCAATAGGGCGCGCAATTGTTCGTCGTCGTCGACCACCAGGATGCGTTGGCTCATGGGCTGCAAGCGTGCGTTGCGCCGCTTCCTCGCGCAGATGTGCGTGCGTAAGCGGCTGCGCCGCACTATATACCGAGCCGACACCCGGCCACGTGCTGTAAGCGCTCTCTTGCAATCGGTTACAGCGGATTTACAAATCGGCAGCGGCGAAGCGAGTGCGGTTTACATGCCGGCGCGTTAATGCTCATGCGTTTCCAACCCCGAGGAGTGAACCATGAACCGCACCACCATCGCCCGCGGCGTCGCCTCCGCCATCCTGGGTACGGCCCTCATCGCAGCCGCCATCCCGGCGTTGTCGCAGTCGCCCGGTGAAGCCAGCCGCGGCGGACCGCGCTACAGCCAGATGAGCGAAGCCGACCGCGCGCAGATGCGAGAGCGCATGCAAGCGCACATGAACCAGCGTCTCGACAGGCTTGCCGCCCGTCTCGAAATCAAGGCCTCGCAGCAAGCGGCATGGGAGACGTATCGCAAGGCGCGCGCATCGGTATTCGACAATCGGCCGCAGCGGCCCGCCCGCGACGCCGATGCCGCGACCCTCGCGAAGTTTCGTGCCGACATGGCGCAGCGGCGCGCCGAGCACCTCGTGACCATGGCCGATGCCACGGCCAAGCTGCAACAGGTGCTGGAACCGCAACAGCGCAAGGTGTTGGATGAGATCGCGCGCCAGTCCGGTGCGCGCGGCAAGCGCGGCGCTCACGGCTCGGCGCAGCGCCGCGGCGGCGGTCAACATCACGGCTTCGGTTACGGCGGCAGGGCCTGATCGCGCGGCTCGCCGATCGCCGCGGTAACCCGATCGAGGCGGCGCAGCGTCTGCGCCGCCTTCGGTCGGGAACCGATCTCCACCAGCGCCTCGATCCAACCGACCCGCGTGGCCTCGATTCGACCAAGCGTCTACCGAGAGGCATTGCCATCGCCCTGGCGAGGACCCGCTCGAGCAGCGCATGCTTGATCGTCGTCAATCGGTCTGCCGGGCGATGTGTTAGCTTGTGCCCGAAGCCGCTTTCCCGCGGGGTGGCGCGCAAGCGCACTCATCCGCCCATCAAGCAGGCTGCATTCGCGTTCCCTGGAAAACTGCGTGTGAGCCTCGTATCCGGCCGACCGGAGCATCGCCTGCGCCGTCTCGTTCGCTCGTCCTGGCCGAGCGCGGCGTTGGTCGTGCTCGCCGGCTGTGCGGCGGTCGGACCCGATTACCTCGCGCCGCGCGTGGATGCCCCGAGCGCCTGGCATCGCGTCGACTCCCCCGCACCGACCAGCACGGGCGAGCAGGCGCAGGACCTGGCGCGCTGGTGGACCCATTTCGCCGACCCGGTGCTAGCCGATCTGGTGGAGCGCGCGCTCATCGCTAGCCCTGATGTGCGCACCGCGCAGGCGCGGCTGCGCGAAGCGCGCGCACGCCGTTCGCTCGCCGGGACCGAGCTCTACCCCAGCGCGACCGCAGCGGCATCGGTTTCCCGTTCGCGCGGCAGCCGCGAAACCGGCGGCGGCAAGCGGGTCGAGCTGTACGAAGCGGGCTTCGACGCGGCCTGGGAGCCCGACATCTTCGGCGGCAGCAGGCGCGGCGTGGAAGCCGCGCAGGCCGATCTCGAGCAAGCCCTCGCCAGCCTGGAGGCGACGCGGGTATCGCTGGCGGCCGAAATAGCGCTGAATTACGTCGACGTGCGCGGCTACCAGGCGCGCCTGGACATCGCGCGGCGCAACCTGGCGAGCCAGGCGCAGACGCTGCAACTGACGCGGTGGCGTGCGCAGGCCGGGCTCGTAGGCGCGCTCGATGTCGAGCAGGCGCGCACGGTGACCGAGCAGACGCGCGCCCTCATCCCGCTGCTGGAAACCGGCCTCGCGCAGGCGCAGGACCGGATCGCCACGCTGCTCGGCGCGACGCCGCACCTGCTCGGCCCCGAGCTGGTCGCGCCTGGTCCCATCCCCAGCGCGCAGGCGAGGGTCGCGGTCGGCATCCCGGCCGAGACCTTGCGCCGGCGCCCGGACGTGCGGGCCGCGGAGCGCCGGGTCGCCGCCGAGACCGCACGCATCGGCCAAGTCGAGGCCGCGCGCTATCCGGCGTTCCGTCTCTCCGGCAGCATCGGCCTGGAAGCCTTGAGCCTGGGTGCGCTGGGGGGCAGCGCAGCCCTGGCGCGCTCCTTGGCGGCCGGCGTATCGGGGGTGCTGTTCGATGCCGGACGCAGCCGCCATCAGGTCGAAGTGCAAGCGGCGGTGCGCGAGCAGGCGCTGGCGGCCTACGAGTCGGCCGTGTTGACCGCCTTGCAGGAAGTCGAGGATGCGCTGGTTGCCTTGAGCAACAGCCGCGAGCGCGAAACGGCCCTGGCCGCCGCGGCCGAGGCCGCGCGCAACGCCGCCTTGTACGCCCTGCAGCGCTACTCGAGCGGCTTGATCGATTTTCAGGTGGTGCTCGACACCCAGCGCAGCGTGCTGACGGTGGAAGAAAGCGGCGCGCTGGCAGCCGCGGACAGCGCCGCGGCGCTCATTCGCTTGTACAAGGCGCTCGGCGGCGGCTGGTCGATGAGCGGCGCCGATGCGAGCGTCGGCGCTCTCCCGGCTCGATGACATGAGCAGCGAGCCTGCCGGTCCCGACACCCCCTCGCTCCAAGACCTGCTGGGCTTGGGCCGCTCGCGCTCGCGCTGGCGGGCGTGGGCGCCGTGGCTCCTCGCGCTGCTGCTCGCAACCCTCGCCGGGCTCGGGATCGCGTGGTGGTATGGCAATGAGCGCGAGGCGGCCGCGCCGCGTTTCGTCACCGCGCGGGTCGAGCGCGGCAGCCTGGTGGCGACCGTCGCGGCCACGGGCAACCTCCAGCCCACCAACAAGGTCGACGTCGGCAGCGAGCTTTCCGGCACCATCGAGGCGGTGTTGGTGGACGACAACGACCGGGTGAAGAAAGGCCAGGTGCTGGCGCGGCTGGATCGCTCCAAGCTGCGCGACCAGGCCGCCAAGTCGCGCGCCGCGGCCACCGCCACCGAAGCGAAGGTGCTGCAAACGCAGGCGAGCGTGGAACAGGCGCGCTCCAATCTCGGCCGCTTGCGCGAAGTGGCGCGCTTGAGCGGCGGCAAGGTGCCCGCCCCGGCCGAGCTCGACACCGCCGAAGCGAACCTGGCCCGAGCCCAGGCCGATGAAGCCGCGGCCCGGGCGGCGGTCGCCGAGGCGCGCGCCGTGCTGAGCGCCGACGAAACCAATCTGACCAAGGCGCTCATCCGCTCGCCCATCGACGGGGTCGTGCTCATGCGCCGGGTGGAGCCCGGCCAAACGGTGGCGGCCTCGTTCCAGGCGCCGGTGTTGTTCACGCTGGCCGAGAACTTGTCGCAGATGGAGCTGCAGGTCGATGTCGACGAAGCCGACGTGGGCCAGGTGAAGGCCGGTCAGAGCGCGACCTTCAGCGTCGACGCCTATCCGGGCCGCGCCTATCCCGCGCGGATCGACCGGGTGGGCTTCGGCTCGCAAGTCAAGGAAGGCGTGGTGTCGTATCTCACGGTGCTCAGCGTGGACAACGCGGACTTGACGCTGCGCCCGGGGATGACCGCAACCGCGGAGATCGTCACTGCCGCGCGCGAGAATGTCCTGCTCGTGCCCAACGCCGCGCTGCGCTTCACCCCGCCCGCCCGAGCCGCGGCGAACGACAAGAAAAGCAGCGGCATCGTGGGCAGCCTCCTGCCCGGTCCGCCGCGCCAGCCCGCCCGCAAGGCGATGCCCGCTGCCACGCCCGGTGCCGAGCGGGTGTGGGTGCTGCGCGCGGGCGAGCCCGTCGCGGTGCCGGTGAAGACGGGGGTGACCAACGGGCGCGTCACCGAGGTCGTGAGTGGCGAGCTCGAAGCCGGCACGGAAGTGATCGTCGAGGCGCTCGCTTCCCGCGGATAGCGCCCTTGCCATGACCGACACAGCGCCGCTCATCGAATTGCGCCAAGTGGCCAAGGTCTATGGCGCCGGGATGGCGGCGGTGCACGCGTTGCGCGAGGTCGATTTGCGCATCGACCAGGGCGATTTCGTCGCGGTGATGGGACCGAGCGGTTCGGGCAAGTCGACCGCGATGAACATCCTCGGTTGCCTGGACGCGCCCACCAGCGGCTCGTATTGCTTCCGCGGCGTGCGCGTGGAGCATCTCACGCGCGATCAGCGCGCGCTGTTGCGGCGCCATTATCTCGGCTTCGTGTTCCAGGGCTTCAACCTGCTCGCACGCACCAGCGCGCTCGAGAACGTGGAGCTGCCGTTGCTCTATCGCGGCTTGCACGCCTCGGCGCGGCGCGCGGCCGCGCGCGCGGCGCTTGCATCCGTCGGTCTCTCCGGCTGGGAGTCGCACGCACCGGCGGAGCTTTCGGGCGGCCAGCAGCAGCGGGTGGCGATCGCGCGCGCGCTCGTGACCCGGCCGGCGGTCTTGCTCGCCGACGAGCCGACCGGCAACCTCGATACCGCGCGTAGCCGCGAGATCATGGAGCTGCTGCGCGCGCTCCAGAGCGAGCGCGGCATCACCATCATCATGGTCACGCACGAGGCCGACATGGCGGCTTATGCCCGGCGCATCGTGCGTTTCCTCGACGGGCGGGTCGCATCCGACACGCTCAACGGGACGCTTGCCGCATGACCTGCAACACGCTGCACGCCGCGCGCGAGCCCGACCGATCGCGTCCACGGCACCACCGGACGCTCGCATGATTTGGAACGCGCTGCTGCTGTCGTTGCGTGAGATCCGGCGCAATCTCACGCGCTCGTTCCTGACGGTGCTCGGCATCATGATCGGGGTGAGCGCGGTGATCACCATGGTGACGCTCGGCAACGGCGCCACCCGCGCGGTGCAGGACCAGATCGCGAGCCTCGGCAGCAACCTGATCATCCTGCGGCCCGGGCAGCGCCTCGGTCCCGGTGGCGGGGTCGGCGCGCCGAATTTCAAGCTCGCCGATGCGCAGGCGATCGAGTCGCAGGTGAGCGGGGTGGAAGCCGTCGCGCCCTCCATCGCGCGCAGCGCGACCATCGTACGCATGGCGCGCAACTGGACCAGCAGCGTGACCGGCAGCACCAACGCGTTCTTCGCCACCGGCAATTGGACGCTCGCCGAGGGGCGTTATTTCAACGACACCGAGGAGCGCGCCGGACGCGCGGTATGCGTGATCGGCGAGACGGTGCGGCGCGAGCTTTTCGGTGCGCAGAGCCCGATCGGCGGCGACATGCGCATCAAGCAGTTTTCCTGCGAGGTGATCGGGCTGCTCGCCTCCAAGGGACAATCGACCTTCGGCATGGACCAAGACGACGTGATCGTCATGCCGCTGCGAACCGTGCAGCGCCGCTTGACCGGGAGTCAGGACGTGAACTCGATCCGCATCTCGGTGCAGGAAGGCGTCTCGGTCGATCGGGCCATGGCGGCCGTGCAGCAGCTCATGCGCGAGCGGCGCAAGATCGGCGCCAACGAGGACAATAACTTCAATCTCATGGACACCCGGCAGATCGCCGAGACGCTCACCGGCACGACCCGCGTGCTCACCATGCTGCTCGGGGCTGTCGCGGCGGTGAGCCTCATCGTCGGCGGCATCGGTATCATGAACATCATGCTGGTATCGGTCACCGAGCGCACCCGCGAGATCGGCATCCGGCTTGCCATCGGTGCGCTCGAACGCGACGTGTTGCTGCAATTCCTGATCGAAGCGGTGACGCTCGCCTGCCTGGGCGGCATCATCGGCATCGTGCTGGCGACCGTCGCGTCCTACCAGCTCGCGCAGATGATGCAGGTGCCCTTCCTGTTCGATGCCCGCATCAACGTCGTGTCGTTCCTGTTCTCGGCCGCGATCGGCGTCGTCTTCGGCTACTTCCCGGCGCGGCGCGCCGCCCGGCTCGATCCGATCGAAGCGCTGCGGCACGAGTGAGCCGCGATCGCGGGTGCGTCGCTTGCAGCGCCCTGACCCTTGCCGGACAACGAATGGACTCGCCGAACGGAAACGGCTCGAAGCTCTGAAGCTGTCGATGACTCGCGAGCCGATGCCTGGCGCGACGAATCGCCCGGCAGAGCTTGGCTCACGCCGCGCCGTCGTTGGCCGCCGCCGCGGGCAGATGCAGCGCGAAGGTCGTGCCGGCGCCGGGCGTGGAGCGAACCGACACGCGGCCATTGTGCTTGCGGATCACCGTGTCGACGATCACCAGCCCGAGCCCGGCTCCCGAAGGCGTCTCGCGCCCCTCCGAGCGCAGGCGGCGGAAGCGCTCGAACAGCTTGGGCAAGTCCTGGGCCTCGATACCGGGGCCGCGGTCGCTGAGCGCAACGATCCACGTCTCGCCCTGGCGCTCGAGCGCAAGCTCGACCTCGCTGCCGCGCGGGGAATACTTGATCGCGTTGTCGAGCAGATTGAGCACCGCCGCCGCGAGCAACGCGCGTTCTCCGGCCACCCACGCCTCCTCGGCCTGGAAGCGCAATTCACAACGCATGTCTTTCGCGCGGCACAGCGGCCAAGCTTCGTCGCGCATTTCGCGACAGACATCGGCGATGTCGACCGCCCGAAAGTGCGTGGGATCGAGGTGATCCGCGCGCGTGAGCGTGACGAATGCGTCGGCCAGCGCCAGCGTGTGGCGCGCGCTGCGCTCGATCTGGTCGAGGAGCTGTGCTTCGCTGATCGAATCAGGCTGTGAGCGGCGCAGCTCCAGCACCGACAGGATGGCGGCCTGCGGAGCGCGCAGATCATGCGAAAGGAAGCCGACCGCTTCCTCGCGGGCGCGGGCTGCGGCCTTCAGCGCCGTGACGTCGGTGATGTTGACGATGTGGCCGATGATGCTCTCGCCGTGGCAGGCGGTCGCCGTGATCAACAGCTCGCGGCCCTGCGCAGTGCGCGCCTCGGCTTGCCGCGGCCCAGACCCTGCGGGCGGCGCGGCGAGGATCTGCCCAAGCTGCTCGTCGGCGTCACGCAGGCGCGCGAAGACCTCGCGGGCCGACCTCCCCTGGATATCGGCGTCGGTCCCGAGCAGGGCGTGGGCGCGCGCATTGCACAACACCACCTGCCCGGCGGCATCGAGCACCAACACGCCGTCGGCTTGGAGCGAGATCGCGTCCACGACGAATCGCCGCAACACGTGCATGCGCTCGTTCGCCGTGCGCACCGCTTCGATGGAGCGCTGCACGATATCGGCGAGACCCGGCGCCGCGGCAGCCACGGGCAGGTCCCGCAGCGGCAGCGGATCCGGCTCGGATTGCAGCGTCTTCAGCTCTTCACGCATGAAGCCGAGGCTCGCATCGAGGCGCCGCCAGCTCCACAGGGGGTAGCACGTAAGCACGGCCGCCAGGGCGCTCGCTGGCGGATACCACAGATGTCCCAGGCGCAGCGCGAGCACGGCGCCGCCCGCGAGCCCCGCGGCGACGCCGAAGGTCGCCAGCAGCGCACCGCGCGGGCGCAAGACCAGGTAGCTCAGCATGGTGACCAGCACGGCGAGCGGGCCGGCCGCTTGCGCCAGCGCGCTCGGTGGATCCCGAATGTCGATGCGCGCGTGCAGCGCATCGAGCACCTGGGCGCTGATCTCGACTCCGGGCATGAGGCGCGACGCGCCCGAAGTCGGTACGGCATAGCCTTCGCCCAGGCCCGCGGCGGTGGCACCGACCAACACCTGCTTGCCGCGCAGCCGGTCCAGGTCGATGCCGGCCAGCAGCGTGGCTGCCGATATGCGCATGACATGGCCGGGCGGGCCTGAGAACGGCACGCGGAACCAGTGATCGCGCTGCCACAGCGGCGCTCCCGACGGCGGATGGGTACGGCGCTCGCCAGGCAGCAGCGCGGGCGCGGAGCCGATCCGTTGCGCCAGCGCGAGCGCGACGTGCGGCATGTCGGGCTGGCTCGGCCCTTCCAGCAGGTACACGCTGCGCACGACGGCGTCCGGATCGATTTCGACGTGGACGTGCCCGAGCTGCCCCGCCGCCGCCGCGAACCGCGGCAGGGGCTCGACGAAATGGCGCTCGCCGCTCCATTCGGCCTGAAACGTCGCCAGCACGCCGCGAGGCAACCGGGCGATCGCTGCGGCGAGCCGCGCGTCGGCGCTCGGATCGAGATCGGGCTCGGTGAGAAGAAGATCGACCCCGACCCCTGCCGGGCGCCCGGCGGCCACTTGCTCCAACAAGCGCGCGATCACGGGCCGCGGCCAGGGCCAGCGGCCATGGGCGGCGAGACTCGCATCGTCGATCGCGACGATGACGATGTCGGCCGGCGGCTCGCGCTGCCACAGCGACAGCGCGGCGTCATAGATGGCGAGATCCATCCGCCATGTCCACTGCTCGCGGAAAGACCACAGGCTGAAGAGGACGAGCGCCAAGGCGATGAGTCCCCACTCCAGCCACAACCGCCGAGCGCCGCGCAGCCGCATCACGCTTGGGTGCCGCGTGCCGCTGCCGCCGGAAGCGCGCCCGACGCTCGAACCCGAGCCGCGGCAGCGCTTGACCCGTGGTGCTGACTGCCGGGCGCGCCGGCACTGCGCGGCTGTACACACGCCACCGGCGATCGTGCCGCTGCTGCCGGCAACTCGGTGCAGCGCCGAATAAGCCCATGCTTGGCGCACCCGGAGGCAGCCGAGCGCGCGCCGAGCGCCGTCAGAAGATCGAGAGCAGCGGCAGCAGGAAGAGAAAGAGCCATGGGCTGGGCGGGGGCTCGGGCACGTCGATGCGCTGCGTTGCGGTGAACGGACCGACGAAACCGTCGGGGTCCGTGGCTTGTACCCGGACGAAATAGCTCCCCGGCTGCGGCCGCGGCAGCGTGATCGTCGGCTGATCGAGCTTGCGCTCCACGTGCATGTTGGCGAACTGGGCATCGCGCGCCATCTGGAAGAGAAAGCGCTGACCCGGCTCCGCCGCCCAGCGCAGCACGATCTTGTCGTCATCGATCGCGGGCGGCTCGGGGGCAGCGGGCGGCGGCAGGACTTCGAATGCGGCCGGATCGCTCCATGGGCCGCGGTCGCCGTCCGCGCGCACCGATGCAATCCGCCACGCGTACTTGCCCGGCGTGAACGCATGCGTGGGAGAGTGGGAGGTTTCGCGCACTTCCGCCGCCTCGACCACGATATTGCGAAACGCCGCATCGGAGGCGACCTGGAGGACGTAGTGGTCAGCCTCGGCCGCTGCGGTCCAGCGCAATTGCAGCGTCTGCCCGCGGATTTTGCCGCCGTCCGCAGGCGAGGCGGGGAAGGGCGGTTCGGGCCGCGCCTTCAGTCGAAACGCGAGCACCGCATCGAGCCCTTCGAGACCCGAGACATCGATGCCGCGCAGGCGTAACGCATACTCGCCATCGGGCAATCCGACGAAGCGCAGCTCCGGGCTTTCGGTCACGCTCTCCTGCAGGATCGCCTGGAACGAAACATCGGGCGCCACCTGCGCACGATAGCGCACCGCCGCTGGAAGGGGCGGCACTCGGAAGCGCACGAGCGGGCGCTCCTGCAGAGCCGGCAAGCCGGCGAGATTCGGCGCCGGCAGCAGCGCAACCGGGGCTGCCACCTGGCCGGCAGCCGACACGCGCACCCCGAAGCCGGATTTGAGCTCGGTGCCGCCGGCATCGGCGGCCGCGCCCACCACGCCCACCACGCCTTCCAGCACTTCGGCCAGCGCGTCGCCTTCGAGATCGGCGACCCGGTACTTCGTGCCGCGCACCCCGGCCACGGCGGCGGGCGTCTGGACCTCGAACAACGCACCGGGCTTGCGCTGTGGTGTGACCGCGTTCTCGACCCGGCCTTGATCGAGCCGTATGCGCGCGCGCGCCGCGCCGCTCGCCTCCAGCGTGCGCAGATACGCCAGCAGCAAGCTGGTGCGCGGCTGAACGATCACGCTCGCCCCGTCGGCCAATCGCAGGCTGAGCGAGCCGCGCTCGCCGGTCTGTATTCTCGCCCCCTCGGCGAGAGGCTCGCCTGCCTGCGGCACGCGTCCATCGACGTTGACGTCACCGTCGCTGCGCACCACCAGCGCTTGCGCGGCGGACTGACGCATCCATTCGGCCGGGATGCGCAGCGTTGCACCGGGCTTGAGGCGCCTGTCGTTGGGCACCCGGTTGAGCGCGCGCAGCTCGCGCCAACGGGCAGATTCGATCATCTGCGAATTGGCGATGCCGATGAGCGTGTCGCCCTGCTTGATCGTGTAGACGACCTCGTCTCGCGGCGGCGAATCCGCCGCAGCCGCTTGCGCTGCGAGCAAGCAGGCGACGATCGCGACCAGCCAATGACCGAGGGCACGCTCACGCATCGACTTTCTCCAGGCGATAGCCATAGCTGTAGACGGAGCTGAGCCGCACCCCGTTGTGGGCGCCGAGATCGAGCTTGCTGCGCAGGCGGCTCATGTGGGTGTCGATCGTGCGCGTCACGACATCGGCGTTGCGCCCCCAGATGCGTTCGAGGATATGGCCGCGCGAGAGCACCCGCCCGCGCTCGCGAAAGATGAACAGCGCGAGATCGAACTCCTTGTCCGTGAGCTCCACTGCGCGACCATGCAATTCCACGCGCCGGGCCTTCACGTCGAAGCGATAGGGCGCCAGCTCGAAGCCCGACTCGCTCGCCAGCTCCGAATGCGCGCGACGGTACACGGCGAGCGCGCGCGCCACGAGCTCGCGCCTGCGCACCGGCTTGACGAGGTAATCATCCGCCCCGCACGAGAGCGCCTCCACGATCGCGTTCTCGCTATGCTGCGCGGTCACGAAGATCACGGGCACGGTGCTGCGCAGGCTGTTGCGCACCCACGCCAGCACTTCGGGGCCGCTCATGTCGGGGACGTTCCAGTCGAGCAGCAGCAGGTCGTAGGTCTCGCGGCCAAGATTTCTTACCAGCGCCTTGCCGGACTCGAACGCATGGCAATCGTGACCTGCGTCGGCGAGCCAGCGCGCCAGCACCTGGGCCTGGTTGGTATCGTCTTCGAGTATGGCCGTACGCATGAGCATGTTGGCCGTGAGCGTCGCTGGGCCGGCGCTCGAGAGGCGCGGCGTCTCATGACCGGGATCGCGCTGGTCGCCTGGGGGGCGAGGCGAAGTGTCGTGCGAGTCCACTTGGCTGTCAATCCACTTTGCAGTCAATCACGCCTACGCTGCGAGAATGCCCATCGTTACACGATGTGCGCCGGGGACGGCTGCGCGCTCTCGAATCCCCGCGGTGATCGCAAAGCAGGCGCCGGTCACGGCGCCAAGGTCTGTGCTTGGATTCATTGTCGCCGAACGCAGCGACACCGAATGTCAAACCTTGTTACGCGACTGAAGAGGCGCGCGAGTGCTTTTCTAGAATTCGTCGCGTCCCTCGGAATCGACAGGAGAGCGAACATGGTCTGCGAGCTGAGCCTCCCGGAGGCCCGCATCACGACAGGCGGCACGCACGCGCGGCCCCAAGCCTCGGCCAGCGCCAGCCTGGCGCAGCGCGTCCTCGAGCTGGAACGGCGCAACGACGAGCTGGAGTCGTTCATTCACGCGCTTGCGCACGATTCCGGATCCTTCCTCCGCGGAATCAGCCTGCGCACCCAGTTCTTGCGCAAGCGCTTGCACAGCGCGGACGCGGAATCGATCCACTTGCTGGACGTGATCGAAGATCGCGTCCTCAAGCTCTCCCGACTGGTGGAGGGTCTGCTGCGGCTCGCCCGGATCGGCGCGCGCGACCTCGAGTGCAGGGCCGTCGATATGAGCGCCATGGCACGCGAAGTGGTCGACGAGCTGGAGCGCGGCGATCGCGGGCGCAGCGTGAGCTCGACGATACAGCCCGGGCTCGACGCCTGGGGCGATCCGGCGCTGATCCGGCTGGCACTGGAGAATCTCCTCGGCAATGCCTGGAAGTACACCGCGCACACCCCGGCGCCGCGGATCCAATTCGGCCGCCGCGCGGACCAGGACGAAGTCGTCTATTTCATCGCCGACAACGGCATCGGCTTCGCCGCGGAAACCGCGAGCGCGCTGTTCTCCCCTTTCGCTCGCCTCGACTCCGCGCGCAGCTTCGCGGGTACCGGCCTCGGGCTCGCCGCCGTCAAGCGGGTCGTCGAGCGTCACGGGGGTTGGATTCGCGCCGCCAGCGAGGCAGGCTGCGGCACCACGTTTCTGTTCTCCATCGGCGAGGCTGCACGCAGCGAAACAGCGGCGCGGCGCGCATCGTGACGCGATGAAGTGCGTGCACGAGACATCCCCCGCGAGCGCATTCGAGCACGTGCGTCCGCCACTCGGCAGCGATGCCTTCAATGTGGAATTCATCCTGCAGGCCGCGGCGTGCATCGACTGGAGCGCGCTTGGCCACTGGATTCATGCCCTCGACGAGAAGCTCGGCGTCACGCCGCCGACATCGTTCTACAAGCTATGCACGCTGGCGGCCTGGTTCGAGCTCGACGGCGCGGCGCTCGAACGCGCGACACTGGGGCGCGCCGAGTTTCGCCGCTTCATCGGCGCGCCGCTGCACGGCCCGATCGTCGATCTCGGCTGGTACCGCGCGTACGAGCCTCGTCTGGCGCTGGCGCGCGACGCGCTCGCGAAACTGGTCGCCGCAGTCGAGCTGCAGCTCGTGGATTACGGCTTCTTGCCGCCGACCGCGGTCCTGCTCCCGCTCGATCGTCATGACCCGGCCAACAGCACGGCGGCGCGAACCCTGGTGCTGGCGCAGGCGCTGCGCCAGGTAGCGCCCGCCCGCGAGGCCGCGGAAAGCGTTGCGCCCCGCGCCGGCGACGCTCCGCCGCCGTATCCGAGCGCGCCGCCGAAGCAGCAGCGGCGCGCCATGCTGGTTTGGCCCTGGGGCGATATCACCCCGGTGCAGGACCGTATCCACATCGGCCGCGACGCGCAGTATTCCGCGTATGCCAAGGACCTGGGCGCCGATCTCAAGGTCTCGCGCAGGCACGCGCTGGTCGAGCCGGCTGCTGGCGGCGTCCTGCTCAAGGATCTTGGCTCGACCAACGGCACGTATGTCGACGACGAACCGCTACATTACTCGGGCGCGCGCGTGCTGGCCGAGGACGCCGTGATCAAGTTCGGCACGCAGCTTGCCGTCATGCTGGTGTTCGTGCCGGACGAACCCGCTGCGGGCGCTTGAGCGCGGGCTCGCTTCTCGTCCGTTCAAGCGCAATCAATGCCGCAGGGCGAGCAATGCACGTGCTCGAACCGTGCGGCCAAGCGACGTAAAGGCGATGAGCGCGACGCCGCAGGCAAAAAGCCACGCCTGGCTGGGCTCGGGCACGGCCGAGAGGTGCGAGAACTCGCCGCTCACAGTCAAGAAATCGCCAGCGAAGAAGTGGATCGCCACCCAGGGCGCGTCCGCCGGCCCGTGGAAGACGCCGGTGTCGAAAATCGCGGTCATTCCTCCCGGCACGGTCTTGACGTGATCCGGGCTCGACGCCCAGGGACCGGCCACGCTGGGGCCCCATTCGAAGGTAAGTACGACGGTATGGCTCTCCTCAGCGGGATAGTGGGGCGCGAAGGCGCCGACGAACCGGAAGTCGATCCCGGCCGCACCGGGGAGGCTCACGTGGGCGTAGGGGAAGCGGCTATCCATGCCGATGGTGGGAGAGGGCAGGACCTCCGTCTGGCCATGGACGGCACCGGAACACAAGCTCAGGAGCATAAGAGCGGTGCAGGGAACAGTTCGGAAGCGCGCATACCAAGCCATGGCAACTCTCCTTCGGCAGGAGGTTGAACTACGCAGCGGCGGCGCACACCGATGACGCACGCGGCACCGATCGGTGCTCGACCACCGGATCAGGCCGGCCCGAGCGCCCCGGCGCAGGCGTGGACACGGGCGCCCCGCGCCGGAAGTCGGACCCGGTTAGCGCAATCTCGGAGCAAGAAGCGGGCCGCACGGCGAGGCTGTTGCCCCATTCCGACATCCCAGCTCCATGCGTGAGACCTTGGCCCCCATGCCTCAGCGCCTGTCTCTACCCGTATCTACACGGTACGGGGAGAATCCTACGAGTGTCGATACGCCGGCGAGCTCGCAAACTGGCAGGCCGGATTCCTAGCCGCAAGACCGACGCCAACTAGGAGCCTGTCGGACTTGATTTCACGTGTGCGACGGAGGCGATTTTCGCGCAGGGCTAGGAGGACGACGCAGCCGATAGCGAGACTATCGGCAAGTCGTTCGACACCGCCATGCGCGAAAAGCGC
>JADLAC010000079.1 GCA_020848435.1 Burkholderiales bacterium
CGCCGGGATCGAGCGTCGCCACTTCGTCGAGCGTGATCTGGTCGTTGCGAAACACGCGCACGTCCTCGCCCAGCTCGCCCAGATATTGCACCAGGTTGTAGGTGAACGAATCGTAGTTGTCGATCATGAGAACCATGCCCATGGTAACCCCTTGCATCATCGTAGATAAACGATATTCTTTATGTGCGCCGTCACACCCACATTGGCGCCGGATTCGCCTGGAATGACCGTCAGCAGAGGGCTTTTTCTCGGGGTGTGTGCACTCGCGCCGCCGCTAGTCGATCTTGATATTGGCATCCTTGATCACCCTGGCCCACTTGGCGATCTCCGCGCGCAGCAGCTCCGAAAACTGCTTCGGGGTATTGCCGACGGGCTCGCCGCCCAGGGTAGTGATCCTGCTTCGCGGCTCGGGAACCTGTAGCACGCCGACGACATCCGCGTGCAGCTTGTCGATGACTTCGGACGGTGTCCGAGCAGGCGTCAGGATGCCCCACCAGCTCGATGCTTCGTACCCCTTGAGCGCCGCTGCCGACACCGTCGGCAAGTCGGGAAAGGCCTTGGAGGGCTCCAGGCTGGTGACCGCGAGGGCGCGCATCTTGCCTGCCGCCACTTGCGGCGCGGCGGAGATGATGGTCGCGAACATCACTTGTACGTGGCCGCCGACCAGGTCGACTTCCGCCGGACCGGTACCCTTGTACGGCACGTGAGTGATGTCCACCTTCGCCATCGTCTTGAACAACTCGCCGGCGAGCTGTTGCGGGCCGCCGGTGCCGCTCGAAGCATAAGCCAACTGGCCTTTCCGCGCCCGCGCCAAGGCGATCAACTCGTGCGTCGTCTTGACTGGCAGCGACGGATGCACGACGAGCAGGAAAGGCGAAGTCGCGACTTGCGTGACCGCGGCGAAATCCTTGACCGTATCGTAGGGAATCTTGGGATAGAGACTCGGATTGATGGTGTGGTTCGACGACGACATGATGATCGTGTAGCCGTCGGGCGCGGCCTTGGCGACGATTTCAGAGGCGATCATCATGCTGGCGCCCGGCCGGTTCTCGATCACGACGCTCTGGCCCCATTTCTCACTCAGATGCCGGCCGAGCAGGCGGGCCATGAAATCGGTTCCGCCTCCCGGCGGAAACGGCACCAGCATCCGCACCGGCTTGACGGGATAGCCTTGCGCTATCGCGCCGCTGCATGCGGCGATGGCTACGATCGAAATCCAGCGCGCGAAATTCGTTGCGAAACGCATGCTCTTCCTCTGTGTGTGTGGGCGCGCACGCCGGCCGATCGGCCCATCGCGGCGCTGTGTGCGCAGCCCAGCGAGGACATCAGCGCCGGCAGCGCAATAGGGGATATATCAGTTTTGAACGCGCATCGTCCAGATGGACGGCGCTGGACGCCAGCGGCAGCGCGATCGAACCGCAGCTCGCAAGTAGCCTTCAGGAAGCCGCGCAGCTGCCCGGTCGGAGGCCTCGTTTCTTTCATATCGTCCCCCGGTGTTCGACGATCGCCCCAAAGCGCAGCCCTCAGGCTCATACCTGATTGGAAATACGAGCCCCGCACGGGCTCGTACCACGTTGGAACAGACAGACGAAGTGTTCGCGGCCTGCCGCCGGCTCTGCTACTCTGCGGGAAGGAAATGATCGTTTCCGAGGAGACCGTTCCGATGCAAGGCCCGCTCGCGTTGGCCATTCTTCAAGCTGTCGCGCTGGTGTCCATCGCCCAAGCCGCCCTGGCGCAGGAATACCCGAGCCGGCCGGTGCGCATGGTGGTACCGCTCGCCCCCGGCGGCGGCACCGACATCGCGGCGCGCGTGACCGGACAGAAGCTTACGGAACGCTGGGGCCAGCAGATCATCGTCGACAATCGCCCCGGCGCGGGCGGCACCATCGGCGCCGAGATCGTGGCCCGCGCCGCGCCCGACGGCTACACGCTGCTCGTGTCGAGCCCGAGCGCCGTCGTAGTCAATCCGTGGCTGGTGAAGAAGCTGCCTTACGGCCCGGCGGATTTCGTCCCTGTCGTCATGCTCGCACCCACCTATTACGTCCTGATCGCGCACCCGTCGGTGCCGGCGAAGTCGGTGCGCGAGCTGATCGAAGTCGCACGCAAACAATCAGGCAAGCTCGTTCTCGCCTCGGGTGGCCTCGGCGCGCCGTCCGATCTGATGGGCGAGATGTTCAAGAACCTGGCCAAGATCGACGCGGTGACGGTGCAATACAAGGGCGGCGGGCAAGCCATCGCGGACGTGCTCGGCGGACAGGCGAGCATGATGTTCGCTGACATGATCGCGGCGACGCCTTATATCGGTCCCGGCCGCGTGAGACTGCTGGCCGTCGCAACCACCAAACGAATGCCTCAGTTCCCCGATGTGCCGACGCTGATCGAATCGGGCGTGGCTTACGATGCCATAGGGTGGTCAGGAGCGTTCGCCCCCGCGCGCACGCCGGCCGCGGTGCTGACGCGGCTCAACGATGCGCTGCGAAGCATCCTGAAGCTTCCCGACGTGCAAGCGAAGCTCGCGAGCGACGGCACGGCGTTCGGCCCCAATACGCCGGAATCGCTGCGAGCGTTCATCAAGAGCGAGCTCGCGAAGTACGAAAATGCGGTCCGGATCTCGGGGCGACGCTTGGATTGAGTGCTCGCGCTTCGGTGCGGGCCAGTATTCGGGCAGCGGCCCGCGCCATCGCGACGCGCGTTGGCTCACGCCGGATCGCACGCGCTGCGCACTCTTGCGGGCACCGTGCGTCCGCCTCGGCAGCGTCGAAAAATCTCGACGCGCTTTCCCGGCATCAGGCGCCGTGGTGCAAGCTCGCACCGGCGTCCGGAAACCGGAATACGTTGGCGGGCTCCACGCTCTTCTCCAGATTGCGCCGTACCCGATCGGCCATCGCGCGTGCATAGGGCGCCACTTCGCACAGCAACGCCATCTGCATATCATTCAAGCGCAGTGCGTGGCGGCGCGCCTGTTGCTCGACCAGCTCGCGCACGGACGGCTCGATCGCCATGCCTGCGAGCGCCGGCGGTGGCGTTACGGCAGCGCGGGGCGTGCCCGGCCTCAAGGCGGGGCGCCGGCTCCGCCATTGCGTCGCCCGTTCGTAGGCGTGGGCGGCCCCGAGCACGGTCGCGTCGTCGAAGGGCCGCCCGGCGATCTGCATCGCAAGCGGCAAGCCGCCCGCGCTGTACCCGTTGCACAACACCACGGCCGGGCCCCCGGTGACATTGAAGACCGTGTGAATGTTGGGCCCGATCCAGGAGCGCAGAGACGAAATCCGATCGAAGCGCGGCGCCGGCGCGGAGCTGACGGTGACGAGCACGTCGAAGCGCTCGTACAACGGCGCCATCTCCGAGAGCATCCGCCGCCGCTCGCGCTGCGCCTGCACGTATTCCACCGCGCCGAAGAGACAGCCCGCCAGCGTCCCGGACAGAAACGGCAGGCCGAAATCGCCGGCGCGTTCGATCAGCTCCTTCTGATGTATGGCGAAGAGCTCGGTCTCGGCAATCGTCATCTTCACGTCCGTGTAGTCCTGCAACGGGCGCATGCGCACGTCGTCGAGCTTCGCCCCGAGGTCACGCAGAACCTCGAGCGCGGTGTCCATCGCGCCCGCCACCTCGTCGCTGACCGTGAGGTCCTCCTCCCAGAAATGGCGTATGACGCCGGCGCGCAAGCCGTGCAAGTCGCGCTTGAGCGCCGCGCGATAGTCGGGAATGACGGCAGGAACGCTTGCACCGTCGCGCGCATCGTAGCCGGCGATTGCCTGCAGCATGAGCGCGCAGTCCTCGACCGTCCAGGCAAGCGGGCCGCAATGATCGAACGTGAAAGAGTTCGGGATCACGCCATAGCGGCTCACCAATCCGTAGGTGGGTTTGAATCCGACCGTCCCACAGCACGCCGCCGGATTGCGCACGGAGCCGCCGGTATCGGTCCCCATCGCGCCCGGCACGAAACCGGCCGCGACCGCCGCGCCCGCGCCGGTGCTCGAGCCGCCGGTGAAGTGCTCCGGATTCCATGGATTGCGCGCGGGCGGCCATGGCGCATCGAACGCCGGACCGCCGTGAGCGAACTCGTTGGTCGCGAGCTTGCCGAGCAGCACGCCGCCGGCGGCCTCGAGCTTGGCGCTGACAGCCGAGTCTTCCGCCGGCACGTTATCGATGCCCACCTTCGAATGCCCCGAGGTGAGGATGCCGGCGGTCGCGTAGATATCCTTCAGCGCCAGCGGAATCCCGTGCAGGGGACCGCGATAGCGCCCCGCCGCGATATCGGCTTCGGCCGCTCGCGCCTGCGCAAGCGCGCGTTCGGCCGTAAGGGTGATGAAGGCGTTGATTTGCGCATCGAGCGCACCGACGCGCGCGAGCTTTGCCTCGGTGAGTGCGAGCGGCGAGAGCTCGCGGGCGGCGATGCGGCGCGCCGCCTCCGCGATGGTGATGAAATCGAGCGTTGCGTGCATTTGCCGTTCCCAGGCTGATTGCGGTTGTATGCTCGCCGCTGTGACGGTCACGGGCGGCGGACCATCTTGTCGGCCCTACGTTCCATAAGGGGAACTACCAGCTTGGGACGGTGAATGCAACGCCTAAGACTGCCGCCAACCTGTCGAGATTCTTGTCTGTTGTCCAAAGCAGCGTGTCCGGAGTGAGCAGAACAGAGGCGAGCAACGCCAGGTCTACGGCGCCGCAGCCTCAGTCATATACCTGCTCCTTCTCGATCAGGGCAGGTATCTCGTCGGTTGTGGCGACGACGGCTTGCTGCCGCAAGCCGTTTGCCAGCCTGCACCCGCACAAACACCTTCATCGCTTCACGAAATAGATCGCCCTTGTCCATTCCCGGATCAGCGAGATCTAGTGCTCTCTGATAGAGTTCGTCATGAATGGATACCGTCGTTCTCATTCCAGCCCCGTTCATCGAATATGATGCACGGTCGCATCAATGACGATGGCCTCATCCGCCCGGCCGCTGATCTGCAAAGCGGAATAACCCCACCAGGGAGCGCCAGGAACGTGAAGCGATCGTTCAACGCGAGACGCATCGTCCTCCCCGTGCTCCTGGCACTCGGCGCGTCCGGCGCTTGCGGCCAGGGCTATCCGGATCGACCCATACGCATCATCGACGGTTTCCCGCCCGGCGGCGCGGCGGACTACCTGGCTCGTGTGCTCGGCCCCAAGTTGACCGCGAGCCTGGGGCAACCGATCGTGGTGGAAAACCGTTCCGGCGCGGGCGGCACCATCGGCGCCGCTTCGGTCGCGAAATCGCCGCCCGACGGCTATACGCTGTTCATGGCGTCGCTGGTCGCCATGACGGCGAGCGAAAGCCTGTATTCGAAGCTTCCCTACGACGCCGTCAGGGATCTGGCCGCCGTCACGCGGGTTGCCTCGGGCATGGTGACCCTCGTCGTGCATCCGTCGCTCCCCGTGCGCTCGGTCAAGGAACTGGTCGCCCTCGCCAAGGCGCGACCGGGAGAGCTGAAATTCGCCTCCGGCGGCGTGGGGTCCGGCAATCACCTGGCCGGGGAGCTGTTCCGTCTGACGACTGGCATCGAGGTACAGCATATCGCCTACAAGGGCGGCCCGGCCGCAGCGACCGCGGTCGTCACCGGCGAATGCGAGCTTGCCTTCATGAGCACGGCCGCGGGGCTTGGTCAAATCAAGGCAGGCCGGGTGCGCGCCATCGCGGTTACAGGCGCAACCCGCGATCCGGCCCTGCCCCAAGTACCGACCGTCAAGGAATCCGGCTATCCCGCCTACGAGGTGCCGTTGGATTTCGGCTTGTTCGCTCCGGCCGGTACGCCGCGCGAAGTCGTCGCGCGCCTGCACGCTGAGGTCGGCAAGGCACTCGCTCTGGCCGACGTGCAAGAGCGCTTCGCCGTCCAAGGTTTCGTCGTCGCGCCGAGCAAACCGGAGGAGCTGGCCGCGATCGTGCGCGCCGATGTGACGCAGTGGGCGAGGGTCGTCAAAGCCGCAGGCATACGCGCCAACTGAACCGCGGCGGCGGCTCGACGACCGTCCGAGCGTCGTTCGTCTAACGCTTGCGGCGCGCGAGCGCCTCGGGGTTGATCATGTGGATCGGCGCGCCCGCGACGTAGGCCTGGATCTGCTCGAAGATGTCATGGAATTGAAGCTCGTATTCGTCGCGCGTCACGTAACCCAAGTGCGGCGTGCACACGACGTTGTCCATTCCGAGCAAGGGATGGTGCGGGTCGCGCACGGGCTCTTCCTCGTACACGTCGACGGCGGCCATGCCGGGGCGGCCCGCGCGCAGGGCACCGACCAAGGCGCCCGGCTCGATCAATCCGGCCCGACTGGTGTTGACGATGAGCGCGCCCGGCTGCATGCGCGCGAGGTCCGCCGCCGTGACGATCCCTCGGGTCGCATCGACCAGGCGCATGTGCAGGGTGATCACGTCGCAGCGCTCGAAGAACGATTCCTTGCTCGCCGCGGCCTGCCAGCCGGCCTGGGCTGCACGCGCGCGCGACGCTTCTCGCGCCCAAACCAGCACGTTCATCCCGAAGGCACGGGCGTACTCCGCCACCGCGCCGCCGATGCGCCCCCAGCCGTAGATGCCGATGGTCTTGCCGCGCACGCTTTCGCCGACGCCGCACTGCCAGCGACCCGCGCGTAACGAAGCCATCTGCCGGGGGATCTGGCGCATCGCCGCCAGGATCAATCCCCAGGTCAATTCCGCGGTTGCGTACGACGGTGTGCCGGCATGCATGTTCGAGCACACCAGGACGCCGTGCTCGGTGCACGCGCCGACATCGATGTGCGGGTAGACACTGCGCTGGCTGATGAGCTGCAAGCGCGGCAGGCGCTCGATGAGGGGCCGGCGAATCGGCGTTCTCTCGCGGATGAGGATCAGTATGTCGGCGTCCTTGAGCCGATCGGTCAATCCATCCAGATCATTGATGTGGTCGTTCCAGATGCGCACGTCATGGCCGGCCAGCATGCCGAAGACCTTCAGCGTGCGCACCGTATCGTGGTAGTCGTCGAGCAAGGTGATGTTCACGATCATTCTCCGAGCTGGCTTGCGCCGGTCGTGATCGCCCGGCGCATTGCGCCAACGGTCGAACGATTGCCGAAAAACGCGCCAACGCGTACATTGCGCGCGTGGTCGGCGGTCGATTCGACGAGGCGAGAGCAATGCATCGAGTTCTGCGCTGTGCGCGGCAAGGCTGGCTGATCGCGGCGGCGGCGATTGCCGGCACGGCGTTCACGCTCGGCTCGACGAGTGCCTTCGCGCAAGCCTATCCGTACAAGCCCATTCGCTACATCGTCCCCTTTGCCGCCGGCGGGGCGACCGACATCATAACGCGCATCCTCGCCCAGCCGCTGGCTGAAGCCCTGGGGCAGCAAGTGGTCGTGGACAATCGCCCCGGTGCCGGGGCGATCATCGGCACGAGCCTGCTCGCCAAGGCGCCCGCCGACGGCTATACGCTCATCATGTGCGAGATCGCGCACGGCGCCAACCCCGCCCTGCATGCGAAGCTGCCGTACGATACGCGCAGCGATTTCGCCTCGATCGCGTGGGTCGCGCTGATGCCCACGGTGCTGGTCGTACCGCCGGCGTTTCCGGCCAAGGGCGTACAGGATCTGATCGCGCTGGCACGCGCCAAGCCCGGCCAGCTCAACTATGCCTCGTCGGGCGTCGGCAGCGCGAACTTTCTTGCCGCGGAGCTGTTCAAGAGCGAGCTCGGCCTGGACATCGTCCACGTGCCCTTCCAGGGCGGCGGGCAAGCGGTGACCGCTATCTTGAGCGGCCAGGCGCAGCTCCTGTTCGTGACTTTGCCGCCTTCGCTGCCGCACGTGAAGTCGGGGCGCCTGCGCGTGCTGGCCGTGAGCAGCGGCAAGCGACTCGCTTCGCTCCCGGACATCGCGACGATCGCCGAGACCAGCGTGAAAGGCTTCGACGTCTCCTTGTGGATCGGTACGTTTGCGCCGGCGGGCACGCCGCAGCCGGTCATCCGCCGGCTCAATAGCGAGATCAACAAGGCCCTTTCGCTGCCGGCGACGAAAGAGCGTATCGAAGCCGTCGGCGGCGAGGTCGTGGGCGGAACACCCGAACAGCTCAGCGCGCTGGTGAACGCCGAAATCGAGCGCTGGCGAAAAACCATCAAACCCGAGATGCGGGCGAAGTAGCGCCGCAGCTCGTGTGGCCCGCAGGGTGAGCGCTGTAGTCGAACACCGCCGCACGCTGCCGGCGGGTCGCGGCGCATCTGGCAGCCTCGCCCCTCAGAAATCAGTCGAAGCGCGTATCCAGCCCCGTTTGCGCCATCTCGGCGGCGCGCAGCAGCGCGCGCGCCTTGTTCTGGGTCTCGACCCATTCACTTTTCGGCACTGAATCTGCGACGATGCCGGCCCCCGCCTGCACCAGCAGCCGCGCGTCCTTGATGACGCCCGTGCGCAGCGCGATCGCCACGTCCATATCGCCGGAGAAGCTCAAATAGCCCACGGCGCCCGCATAAATCCCGCGCTTGGTAGGCTCGAGCTCGTCGATGATCTCCATCGCACGCACCTTTGGGGCGCCGGTCACGGTGCCCGCCGGAAAGGCGGCCCGCAGCACGTCCATCGCCCCCAAGCCCGCACGCAACCGGCCTTCCACGTTCGATGCGATGTGCATGACGTGCGAGTAGTACTCGATCTTCATGCTCTCGGTCACCTTGACCGATCCCACCTCGGCGATGCGCCCGACATCGTTGCGGCCGAGATCCATCAGCATGACGTGCTCGGCGCGCTCCTTCGGATCAGCCAGGAGATCGGCGGCAAGGCGCGCATCTTCGTCGCCGGTCGCGCCCCGCGGACGGGTGCCGGCGATCGGCCGGACGGTGACGCTGTCGCCTTCGAGGCGCACGAGGATCTCGGGCGAGGCGCCCACCACGTGATAGCCGCCGAAGTCGAACAGGAACATGTACGGCGAAGGATTGAGCGCCCGTAGCGCGCGGTACAAGGCCAGAGGCGAGGCCGTGAACGGCTGCGTCATGCGCTGCGACAGCACCACCTGCATGATGTCGCCGTCCACGATATAGCGCTTGGCGCGCTCGATGGCCGCGATGAAGCTCGCCTCGGAGAATTCCGACACCGCGCTCGCCGCCGCCGCGGGCGTCTCGGCGGGGATGTCGACCGGCTGCCGCAACCGTTGCACCAGGGAGGCGAGGCGCGCCTGGCCCGCGGCATATGCGTGCGGCTGGGCGGGATCGAGATAGACGATGAAATAGAGCTTGCCCTTGAGGTTGTCGACCACGGCGAGCTCGGTGGAGAGCAACAGCACGATGTCGGGCGTAGCGACCGGGTCGGGCTTGGCGCTGGCCGCCAGCTTGCGTTCGTAGTAGCGCACGCAGTCGTAACCGAAATAGCCGACCAGGCCGCCGCAGAAGCGCGGCAGCTTCTCGGGGACGAAAGGCTTGAAGCGGTTGCGATAAGCGGCGACGAATTCGAGCGGGTCTTCGAGCTCGCGCTGAGCGACGACTTCGCCCGCGCTCACCTCGGTGCACTGGCGGCCGCGCACTTCGATGCGATCGGCGCACGCCAGCCCGATGAACGAATAGCGGCCGAAGCGCTCGCCGCCCTGCACCGATTCGAGCAGATAGGTGTGGGGCGCGTTGGCCAGCTTGAGATAGACGGAAAGCGGTGTGTCGAGATCGGCGAACGTCTCGACCACCAGCGGAATACGGTTGTAGCCCCGGGCGGCGAGCGCCCGGAATTCGGACTCGGTCATGTCAACCTCGGAGAATGCGTTCGGTGGAGTGCCTTGGCCCGAGGGCTAGGCACGCATGCGGAAAGCCGAGTGCGCACGGCGCCATCGCCATCGCATCGTCTTGCCTGCCGGCATCGCACTGTCGCAAGTCATGACTCGAAGGGTCTTATCAAAGCCGCTGCTTCGATGAGCGAAGGGACTATAGCATCAACGTCGAGGTCGCGTACATCGTGGCCTTCGTTGTAACCGTAAGTGACGCAAAAGATCGGGCAGCCGGCGCCGCGCGCGGCCTGGGCGTCGTTGATCGAATCGCCGATCATGACGATCTCGGCGGGCTTCACGCCGAAGCGCTCCGCGGTGTGGGTGAGCGGCAGCGGATCGGGCTTCTTGCGCGGCAGCGAATCGCCGCAGAGCACCAGCGAGAAGTAGCGCGCGAAGCCGATGCGTTCGAGCAGCGGCCCGGTGAAGCGCGCCGACTTGTTGGTGATGCAGGCGAGCCGATAGCCCGCCGCCGCGAGCAGATCGAGGCCCTCGCGCACGCCGGGATAGATGGTGGTGGTGTCGCCGTTGACCCGATCGTAGTTCGCTTCGTACAACGCCATCGCGCGCGCGAGATGGGCCGGGTCGGGTTCGCCCCCGAGCGCGACTCGCAGCGAGCGTTGGACGAGATTGGCCAGGCCCTTGCCGACGAAGGTGCGCACCAGCTCGAGCGCCAGCGCGTCGAGGTCGAGCTCGGCCAGAGTGCGGTTCATCGCGATGGCGAGATCCTCGACGGTGTCGAGCATGGTGCCGTCCAGGTCGATGGCCACGGCGCGAACGCGCAGCGGAAATTCAGGATTGCTCACGGCTCAAGCACCTTGCGAGCGGCTCAGCTCGGAGCGCATCGCGGCGATGGTCGCGGCATAGTCGGAGGTGTTGAAGATAGCCGAACCGGCGACGAACGTATCGGCGCCGGCGGCGGCGATCTCGCCGATGTTGTCCACCTTGACCCCGCCGTCGACCTCGAGCCAGATTTCGCGCCCGCTCGCCTCGATGCGGCTGCGTGCCTCCCGCAGCTTTTCCAGCGCGTGCGCGATGAACTGCTGGCCGCCGAAGCCCGGGTTCACCGACATGATGAGCACGAGGTCGAGCTTGTCCAAGACGTGATCGAGATACGCGAGCGGTGTCGCCGGGTTGAGCACCAGTCCCGCCTTGCAGCCCTGGTCGCGGATCAAGCCGAGCGTCCTGTCGACATGCTCGGAGGCTTCGGGATGAAACGAGATGATGTCGGCACCGGCCGCGGCGAAGTCGGG
Source organism: Burkholderiales bacterium (assembly GCA_020848435.1). Taxonomy (GTDB): domain Bacteria; phylum Pseudomonadota; class Gammaproteobacteria; order Burkholderiales; family WYBJ01; genus WYBJ01. The sequence goes on from JADLAC010000079.1 coordinate 10,969, forward strand.
AACGATGCGATCGACCGGTTTCACCATCAGGTGCACGTCGATCGGGGCCTGGGTCAGCGGACGAATCGCCTTGCACACCATCGGGCCGACGGTGAGATTGGGCACGTAGTGGTTGTCCATCACATCGAAGTGGATGATGTCGGCGCCCGCCGCGACGACCCGGGTGACTTCCTCGCCCAGGCGCGCGAAGTCGGCCGAAAGAATGCTCGGGGCGATGCGAAACGTGCGCAGCATGAGGATCTGTCCAGGAAGGACCGCGGCGGATCGATCGCGGATTCTAACCCAGCTCGGCGCATTCCCCGGCCGATGCGCCACGCCCGAGGCCCCGCAAGCGGTTTGCGCGAGGGTGATGTAGACGCGCGCCCCGGCGCTTGAAATCAGCGCTCGATTGGAGTGCAATACGCCCATGGACGAGCGGGCGAAGTACGATATCCGCATCAGCGCGCGCAGCACCTACCTGGCCGGCCAATCCGATGCCGATTCCGGCCGCTACGTGTTCGCCTACACCGTCACCATCCGCAACGCTGGAACGGTGGCAGCCCAGCTCATCAGCCGCCACTGGGTCATCACCGATGCCAACGCGCGCACGCAGGAAGTACGCGGCTCGGGCGTCGTCGGCGAGCAACCGCTGTTGAAGCCGCGGGAAAGCTTCGAGTACACCAGCGGCACCGCGCTCGCGACCGGCGTGGGCACCATGCGCGGCAGCTATCGAATGGTGGCCGCGGACGGCTACGAATTCGACGCCGCCATTCCGGAATTCACGCTCAGCATTCCACGCGTGTTGCATTAGCACCCGGCGCGGCCCGGTCCCCGCACCGGCATGGCGGCCACGTGACGCTCACCCATTCCTACAAGCTGATTGCACCGTTCTACGACGCCGCCGTCGCGCGGCTGTCCGCGCCCGCCCGGCGCGCGAGCCTCGCCAACATCCCATCGCCGGCGGGGCTCGACATCCTGATCGACGGCGTCGGCACCGGGCTCGACTTGCCGCTCCTGCCGGCCGCGCATCGCTACGTCGGCACCGACCTGGTCGCAGCCATGCTGCGGCGCGCGCGAGCGCGCTGCGCGGGGCTCGACTGCCGGCTGCTCCAAGCCGATAGCTTGGCGCTGCCGTTCGCCGCGAACAGCTTCGATGTGGTGGTGCTGCACCTGATCGTCGCGGTGGTGCCGCGCCCTGAGCTCGCCTTGGCCGAGGCCGCGCGCGTGGCGCGACCGGGTGCGCGGCTGCTCGTGCTCGACAAGTTCCTGCGCACCGGAAGCAGCGCGCCGTTACGCCGCCTGTTGAGCCCGCTTGCCGGGCGCCTCGCGACGCGGCTCGATGTCGTGTTCGAAGAAGTGCTGGCGCAGGTGCCCGCGCTCGTGGTGAAAAGCGATCGGCCGGTGCTCGCCTCGGGCTGGTTTCGCTCGATCGTGCTGGAGAAGCGCGCGCGCTGACGACACGCGTCGTCGCGCCGCAGGCTCAGCGCGTCGTATCGTCGCCGGCCTTGGGCTCGCGCTTCGAGGCTGCTTGGGCATCGCGGCGCTTGGCGCCGCCCATCGTGAGCCATACGATGAGCACCAGCAGCGCGAGCGCAACCACAGCTTCCAGGGCGATAATCCACATCTGGTCGTCGGTCCCGATTGGTATACTCGCTGCGAGAGGCGCCGGGCCGTTTCGCAGGTGCCGACTTTAGTTCATTGCGCCAGCGCCGCCAATCCGATTGCGTCGAATCATCGCCCGCTTGCTCGCCGTGACGGCCGCCGGCTGCGCCGTTGCGCCTCCGGCGCCGGAGCCCGCGCCGCCCCAGGTGCCCGCGGTCGCGACCACTGCGCCGAGCATCGTCCCCGCCGATCCCCGCACAGCGCCGCCCGTCCCCGAGCCGAGCGCTCCGCTGCTCCCGCCTGTGGCGGCGCCCTCATCGGGGCTGGTCCCGGCGGCGTTCAGCGAGCTGCCGGGCTGGCAAGCGGATGATCATGCCTCCGCGCTCAAGGCGTTTCAGCAAGGGTGCAGCGTGCTCGCCGCGCGCGAGGCTTGGCGCAACATCTGCCAAGCGGCGCGCAAGCTGGGAGGCGCCAGCGCAGCCGTCGCACGACGCTTCTTCGAAACCGAATTCCAGGTCTATCGCGCGCTCAACGACGACGGCGCCGAGCAGGGCCTCATCACCGGCTACTACGAGCCGCTGCTGCACGGCAGCCGCAAGCCGTCCGCGCGCTATCGCTTCCCGCTCTACGGCGTGCCCGAGGACCTACTGGTCGTCGACCTCGGCGAGCTGTACCCGGACTTGAAGGGTTTGCGGCTGCGCGGGCGCCTGGACGGGCGGCGCGTCGTGCCGTACTACTCGCGCGCGCAGATCGAGCGCAAGGAAGCGCCGCTCAACGCCAAGGTGCTGTACTGGGTAGACGACCCGATCGAGCTGTTCTTCCTCCAGGTCCAAGGCTCCGGCCAAATCCGGCTCGACACGGGGGAACGCGTGCGGATCGGCTACGGCGACCAGAACGGCCATCCCTACCGATCCATCGGCCGCTTTCTGATCGATCGAGGCGAGCTCGGGCTCGAGCAGGCCTCGATGCAAGGCATCAAGGCCTGGGCACAGCGCAATCCCGACAAGCTCGCCGCAGTGCTGCATCACAACGCGAGCTACGTGTTCTTCCGCGAGCTTGCCGCGGATCTGCCCGGACCGCTCGGCGCGCTCGGGGTCGCGCTGAGCGCGGGACGCAGCCTCGCCGTCGATCCGCGCTATATCCCGCTCGGTGCGCCGGTCTTCCTTGCGACGACATGGCCGAGTACGAAGCGTCCGCTGGAACGGCTCATGATGGCGCAGGACACGGGCAGCGCGATCCGCGGCGGCGTTCGCGGTGACTATTTCTGGGGTTACGGCGAGCAGGCCGGCGCCCAGGCCGGGCGCATGCAGCAAAGCGGGCGCCTGTGGGTACTGGTCCCGTTAGGGTTGGCACCGCACACGCTGCTGCGGCGCTGATACACGAGGCGTCGCGGTGCGCGCGTCAGGAGCTTTTCGGCCCGACGACGAAGCGCACCCGGCTGCGCACCGCGCGGCCATCCTTGACCGCGGGGATGAACTTGAGCGTGCGGCACATCTGCTCGGCAGCGGCCGTGAACAGACCCACGGGCTTGATGTCCGTGACACTCGCTTGTGCCACCACGCCCGCTTCGTCGATCGACAAGGTGTACGTCACTTCGCCGTTCGCCCCGTCGGGATAGCAGAGATCGGCAACACCGACCAGCCGCGGCGGCGAATCGAGCGCGGCGATCGAGTAGAAGGTTGGATCGCGCGTAACGGGCAATGCCATCCCTGGGCTCGCTTGCGAGCCCTCGGCTGGAGTGGTGACAGGATTCGGTCTCGGTGCCGCATCTTCCCGTGCCCGCGGAACCTTGTGCGCGGACACCGTTTCGACAGGCGCGCGCTCGGCGTCGTTGCCGGCCGCCGCCGGCATGGCCGCTTCGCTCGGCGTCACGGCGCTCGCCGCCTCGGCCACGCGCTCCAGCGAGGCATGCAGCGCGACGGCGCTCGCCGCACGCGTGCCTCGCGGCTCGGCTTCGACCAGCACCAGCAACGCGCCATGAGCGGCAATGGAAAGGCCTAGTGCAAGGCCCAGGCGCCAGGCGGATGTCGATGCCATCGGAAGCGGCACGCCCAAGGGATTCACGGCAACGTGCACGGCTCGCGCGCGCTACTTCGTGGCGTCGAGCAGCTTGTTGAGCTCCGCCGCGGGCAACATGCCCGGGACGCGACTGCCGTCGGCCAGGATCAGGGTGGGCGTGCCGCTGATGCCTTTCTGTTGGCCGAACTGAACCAGCTTGTCGACCGGGGTATCGCAGTTGCCGGGCGCGCTCGGCGCGACCGCCTTCAGCATCCAGTCGTTCCACGCCTTGACGCGATCCTTGGAGCACCAGATCGAGCGCGCTTTCTCGTGCGAATCGGCGGACAGGATGGGGAAGAGAAACACGTGAATGGTCACGTCGGCTACGTTCATGAGCTCCTGCTCGAACTTCTTGCAGTAGCCGCAATTGGGATCGGCGAAGTAGGCGACTTTGCGCTTGCCGTTGCCGCGCACCATCTTGAACGCCTGGTTGAGCGGCAAGCTGTCGAAGGGGATGGCCTGGAGCTTGCGCAGGCGTTGCGCGGTGAGGTCGGTGCGCGTCTTGGCATCGACCAGGCGCCCTTCGGCGATCACGTAGTTCACCTTTTCGTCCGTGTAGATGATGACGCCGTTGGCGAACACTTCATAGATGCCCGGCAACGGAGAACGGCTGACGCTCTCCACCGGAATGCCGGGATAGCGCGCTTGCATGTTCTTGCGCACCTCGGCTTCATTCGCGCGCGCCGCGCCACCGACCGCGGCTGCCGCCACGCACAACAAGACGAACCAACGTTTCACTCTCGGCTCCTTCCGATTCGCATTGCTTTCAGCCGAGCGCCTGCTCGACCAGGAAACTCTTCAGCGGGACGACGCCATTGCTCAAGCGCAAGCCCGTGTTGCGCAACCATTGCAGGCCGAAGCGTTGGTTGTTGAACAACCGTTGCAAGCCATCGGTGGTCGCTTGCATCAGGCGCACCGGCTCCACCCGGGCGCGCGCGTAGCGACGCAGCAAGCGATAGTCGCCGCAGTCGTCCTGGGGCCCGCGCGCCGCGAGCACTTGGGCCAGCGCGCGCGCATCGTGAAATCCCAGGTTCACGCCTTGTCCGGCCAAGGGATGAACGCAATGGGCCGCATCGCCGATGAGCGCCAGGCGCGGTCGCACCCACGCCGATGCCCGCTGCCAGCGTAACGGAAACGCGCGCGCCGGGGTGATCAGGCGCAATGCGCCAAGCTCATGGTGGCTCGCCGTTTCGACCTCGCGCGCCAGATCGGCTGCATCGAGCGCAACCAGGCGCTCGGCCAGGGCGTCCCAGGTAGACCAGACCATCGATACCCGGTTCCCGGGCAGCGGCAACAGCGCGAGCACACCGTCGCGCATGAACCACTGGCGAGCGATCGCGGCGTGCGCTCGCTCGGTCTCGAAGTTCGCGACCACGCCGTGTTGGCCGTAGGGGCGAACGTCGGTATCGATGCCGGCCGCGTCGCGCACCCAGGACCCGGCCCCGTCGGCGCCAACGACAAGCCGGGCCTCGATCGAGCGGCCGTCCGAAAGCTCGATCCCGGCGCTCTCTTCGCCCACTGCGAGCGCCACGGGCCGCGTCGCGTACGCGGTCGTGATCGCATCCTCGGCCTGCACGCGCTCGCGCAAAGCCCTCTGTATCTCGCGGCTTTCGACGATGAAACAAAGCTCGGCGCGTCCGGCCTGGTAGGCGCTGAAACGGATTTCGGCGCCTTCGACATCGCCGTGGACCTCCATCGCTTCGACGCGCGCGAGGCGTTGCGGCGCGATGCCTTGCCAAGCCCCGATCGCTCGCAGGTAGTCGCTCGAGCCCGGGCTGATGGCGTAGATGCGGCTGTCCCAGTCCGAATGCGGTGGCGATTCGTCCGCTTGCGCATCGAGCATGAGCACGCGCAAGCCGCTGCCGATCAACCCGGCGGCAAGACTGGCGCCGACCAGGCCGGCGCCTACGATGACGACATCGCAGTTCATGGCGGGACGCTAGTGCCCTGAGTCCGAGATTCGCTGCACAAAAGATGTCGAGAATCGACGCCATACTTTGGCGCGAATCCTCGCCAGGGTGTCCAAGCCTCGCCTGCGGTTCGCTTCGCGTCTGACGTCGTTTTCGACACTCTTGCCGCTCAGGGTACAGTCGTAGCGTTGGTCGCTCAAGCAACGAACTTCAGACTCAGGGCACTAGCCAATCGGGAGTCGCGCAGGCAATAGGCGCAAATACATAGTCGCTCGATCCGGTTGGAACGTTCAGTTTACGTGCGCGACGCGGCCCGCCTCCAGACTCCGGGCGCCGGGCGGTGCAGCCGCGACGATAAGCGGCCCGGCGGCGCTCGATCCATGAATATGCTCGTCCTGGGACCTGGCCTGCGCGAAATTCGCCACCGGCGCACACGCGAAACCGACTCCGACAGGCGCCTTGCACGCAATTGACGCCTCCGCGCCATTGTCCGGATAATACCTGCCCCGGCAAAAGCCGCTTCGCTGGCGTGTCGAATGCAGCCGCTGCCGGGCAGCATAGCGGTGATGTAGCTCAACCGGTTAGAGCGCCACACTCATAATGTGGAGGTTGAGGGTTCGAGTCCCTCCATCACTACCACCGATCCTGGTCCGGCTCCAAGCAGGGTTCTGTATCGTATGCGATCAAGTTCGATTCCGGGCGCCATCGCAGCCGCATTGCTGCTAATCACGACGGCGCTCCCGCCGGTGGCGGCATGGGCGCAGTTGCGCTCGCTGCCCACGAACGCCAAGCGCGCGACGCTCGGCGGCTATCAGAATCCCTTCGTGCTGCTGGGCGGCGAGCAACGCCGGCTGGCGCCCGGCGCCCTGATCTACGACACGCACAACCGCACCATCCTCCCCGGCTACCTACCCGCATCCGCCGATGTGGTCTACACCCTCGACGGCAGCGGCGCGGTGCTGCGCATCTACCTGCTGACCGCGCAAGAACAGCAGCGCCTGGACCAGGCGAAGCGCTAGGGCGCCTTCGGCCCGCACGCTCGTCGCCTCGATGTGACGCCATGACAGCCAAGGTATACATCCGCACCTTCGGCTGCCAGATGAACGAATACGATTCGGCCAAGATGGCCGACGTGTTGCGCGCCGCGCGCGGCATGGAAACGACCGAAGATCCGGGCCAAGCCGATCTCATCGTCTTCAATACCTGCTCGGTGCGGGAGAAAGCGCAAGAAAAGGTGTTTCACGACCTGGGCCGGGTGAAGCACTTCAAGCGTGCGCGCCCCGGCGTTCTCATCGGCGTGGGCGGCTGCGTCGCCAGCCAGGAGGGCGCGCAAATCATCGCCCGCGCGCCGTATGTCGACGTGGTCTTCGGCCCGCAGACCTTGCACCGCCTGCCCGACCTGATCGATGCGCGCATGCGCACGGGCACACCGCAGGTCGACGTATCGTTTCCCGAGATCGAGAAGTTCGACCGGCTGCCGCCGGCCAAGGTCGAAGGCGCGCGCGCCTACGTCTCGATCATGGAAGGGTGCAGCAAGTATTGCTCGTTCTGCGTGGTGCCCTATACCCGCGGCGAAGAGGTGTCCCGGCCGCTCGAAGACATTCTCACCGAGGCGGCCGTGCTCGCCGAACAAGGGGTCAAGGAGATCACCTTGCTTGGTCAAAACGTCAACGCATGGCGGGGCGCCTTGCCCGGCGGCGAGCGCGGCGATTTCGCCCTGTTGCTCGATTACGTCGCCGAGATTCCGGGCATCGAGCGGCTGCGCTACACCACTTCGCATCCCAAGGAATTCACGCAGCGCCTGATCGATGCCTACGCGAGCCTGCCGCAGCTCGTGAGCCACGTGCACCTGCCGGTACAGTGCGGCTCGGACCGGATATTGGCCGCCATGAAGCGCGGCTACACCGTGTTGGAGTACAAGTCGATCGTGCGCCGGCTGCGCCGGGCGCGGCCGGATATCTCCCTGTCCTCGGATTTCATCGTCGGTTTTCCCGGCGAGACGGACGCGGATTTCGACGCGACTTTGCGGCTCGCCGAAGAGCTCGAGTTCGATGCGAGCTTCAGCTTCGTATTCAGCGCGCGCCCGGGCACCCCGGCGGCGAACATCGAGGACGATACGCCCGCCCGAGTGAAGCTCGAGCGCCTGCAACGATTGCAGACGCTGATCGACGCCCAGGCGCAACGCATCAGCCGCGCCATGGTGGGCAGCCGCCAGCGCATCCTTGTCGACGCCCACGCGCGCAAGGATCCGCGCGAGCTGAGCGGGCGCACCGACAACAACCGCGTGGTCAATTTCTCCGGGCCCGAATCGCTGCTCGGCCGCTTTGTCGAGGTGGCGATCAGCGCGGCGTTGCCGCATTCGCTGCGAGGCCGCTGGCAGGATCGCGTAGCGGCCGAAACGGGCACGATGCATGCGGCCGATGCCTCGGGCATGCGCGCTTGCTGAGCACCGCGAAATCGCTGAAAATCCCTTCATCCTCGTGTTGCGCCTCGTTCATCGTTGAGATCGAAGTCGGTCGACATCAGCTTCACCCCGGTCGATAACCAGCGCCTGGCCAACCTCTGCGGCGTTCTGGACGAAAACCTGCGATCGATAGAGTCCGCCCTGGAGATTTCGATTTCTCGCCGCGGCGAGAATTTTCGCCTGTCCGGCATGCCCGAACGCACCGCGCAAGGCGTGCAGGCGCTCGAACGCCTGTATGCACAAGCGGGGCAGCACGTCAGTCCGGACGACATTCAGCTTGGGCTGGTGGAGGTGCGCCAACAGCTCCCGCCGGCCGATGCGAGCGAGGGCGCGACGCTGCTCACGCGCAAAGGCGACTTGCGCGGGCGCACGCCTCGCCAGGTGCAATACCTGCAGCAGATCCAGAGCCACGACATCACTTTCAGCATCGGCCCCGCGGGTACCGGGAAGACCTATCTCGCGGTGGCGTGTGCCGTCGATGCGCTGGAGCGCGATCGGGTCAAGCGCATCGTCCTGGTGCGCCCGGCGGTCGAAGCCGGTGAACGGCTCGGATTCCTGCCGGGCGACATGGCGCAGAAGGTCGATCCGTACCTGCGCCCGCTGTACGACGCGCTTTACGACTTGATGGGGTTCGACAAGGTCGCGCGGCTGTTCGAGCGCGGTACCATCGAAATCGCGCCTCTCGCCTTCATGCGCGGCCGCACGTTGAACCACTCGTTCATCATCCTGGACGAAGCGCAGAACACGACTGCGGAACAGATGAAGATGTTCCTCACGCGCATGGGCTTCGGTACCAAGGCCGTCATCACCGGCGACGTCACCCAGGTCGACCTCGCACGCGGCCAGAAGAGCGGGCTGGTCGAGGCCCGCGAGGTGCTCGCCGATGTCAGCGGCATCGCCTTCACCCTGTTCGAAAGCGTCGACGTGGTGCGCCATCCCCTGGTGCAGCGCATCGTCAACGCCTACGAGTCGCACCGCGCGCGCGACTAGAGCGAAAGCGCGCGCGGAATCGAGTGGCCGGCTTCACGAGCTCCGATGCAGATTGGCCCATTCGCTGCCGGGCGCAAAGCGCGCTCGCTCCGGGTCCGCAAGGCGAGCGCGCGAGCCAGTGCCGCCTCGTGATCCATGCCGGTTAAGCTCGTGCTCACCTTGCAAGTGGCCAGCGATGCAAACGGCATCCCGTCGCGGCGCAAGCTGCGCGCGTGGGCGCTGGCGGCGCTCAACCGCAGCGCTCGCGTCACCGTACGTATCACTGGTGCGCGCGAGGCCCGGATGCTCAACCGCCGCTATCGCGGGCGCGACTACGCGACCAACGTGCTCACCTTCGTTTATGATGACGCTACGCCTCTTGGCGGCGACATCGCGTTGTGCGCACCCGTGGTCGCGCGCGAAGCTCGCGAACAAGCCAAGACGCTCGATGCCCACTATGCCCATCTACTGGTACATGGGATGCTGCATCTGCAAGGCTACGATCACGCCGCGCCGCGGGCGGCTGCCGCGATGGAAGCGCGAGAGATAGCGATCCTCGCGCGCTTGGGCTACGCCGACCCCTATCGCAGCGTTCGGCCCGGCTGACACGGCGCTCCTCGATGGCTTATCCGAAACATACTTTCCTCGATCGCCTGGGCGCCCTGCTGATGCGCGAGCCCGGCGACCGCGAGCAGCTCGTCTCGCTGCTGCACTCTTCGTTTCAGCGCAATCTGCTCGATGCCGATGCGCTGTCGATGATCGAAGGCGTGCTTCAGGTCTCCGAGCTCCAGGCGCGCGACATCATGGTGCCGCGCGCGCAAATGGACGTGATCGACGTGAAGGAGCCGCCCGATCGCTTCATCCCCCTGGTGATCCAAACCGGTCACTCGCGTTTTCCGGTGATCGGCGAGAACAAGGACGATGTCATCGGCATCCTGCTCGCCAAGGACCTGCTGCGCTACTACGCCGGAGAAGAGGAATTCAACGTCCGCGACATGTTGCGCCCGGCCGTGTTCGTACCGGAATCGAAGCGACTCAACGTGCTGCTGAAGGAGTTTCGCGCCAACCGCAACCACATGGCGATCGTGGTCGACGAGTACGGCGGGGTCGCGGGCCTGCTCACCATCGAGGATGTGCTGGAGCAGATCGTCGGCGAGATCGAAGACGAGCACGACTACGACGAGGCCGACGACAACATCGTGCAGGACAAGCCGGGCCAGTACCGGGTGAAGGCGCTCACCGAGATCGACGACTTCAACGCCGCGTTCGGCACCGCGTTCAGCGACGAGGACTTCGACACGGTGGGTGGATTGGTGATCAACCGTTTCGGCCGGCTGCCCAAGCGCGGCGAGCAGATTCGGATCGACGACCTGCTCATGCGGGTGCTGCGCGCCGACAGCCGCAGGCTGCACTTGATCGAGGTCGAACGCGCCCCCGAAAGCGCCGGCGCCGTGCACGCGCGACGTTGAAACCGACCGCGCAGGCAAGCGTGCCCGTGCCGGCCGGGCGCGGCGCCTTACGCGCGGCTCGCGGGGGACGCGCCGGCAGTCTGATCCGGGCCGCAGCATGAAACAGCTCGCGCTGGCCTTTGTTCTCGGCGCCGTCAGCGTCGGCGGATTCGCGCCCTTCTACCTCTTTCCTCTGCCCATCGTCACGCTGGCCTTGCTGCTGCTGCTGCTGGAGCGGCGCCTCGGCGCGGCCCGTGGCTTCAAGCTCGGCTTCGCCTTCGGTTTCGGTTTCTTTCTCGCCGGCGTGTCGTGGGTGTACGTGAGCTTGCACGATTTCGGCGCCATGCCCGCGCCGGTCGCCGTCGCGGTGACCGTGCTGTTCTGCGCCTACCTGGCGCTGTTTCCGGCCTGCGCCGCGGGCCTCGCCGGCGCCATCGCGTGCGCACCCCTGCGCCGGCTGCTCGCCTTTCCGGCGGCATGGATCCTTACCGAGTGGCTGCGCGGCTGGCTGCTCAGCGGCTTTCCCTGGCTGGCGCTCGGCTATTCGCAGGTCCCCGACTCGCCGCTCGCGGGCATCGCGCCCGTGCTCGGGGTGTATGGCGTGGGGCTCGCGAGCGCCGCCACTGCGGGATGGGCGCTGCACGCTTGGCGCAGCCGTTCGCATCCAACACGGTGGCCCGCTGCCGCTGCCGTGCTCGTGCTCTGGGCGGGCGCGGCCGGACTGAAGTCGATCGAGTGGACCACAGCGCTCGGCGAGCCATTGAGCGTAAGCCTGCTCCAAGGCAACATCGCGCAGGAAATGAAGTGGCGGCCCGAGCAGCTCGTGCAAACCTTGGCGCGCTACGAGGCGATGATCCGCGCCAGCAGCGCGCGGCTCATCATCCTGCCCGAAACGGCGCTGCCGCTTTTCCTGCACCAGGTCCCGCGCGAATTCTTCGACGATGTGGCGCGGCACGCGCGCGCGAATGGAGCGGACGTTCTGCTCGGGCTGCCCGAGCGCGGCGAAGGCCAAGCCTACTTCAACAGCGTCGTGAGCATCGGCGCATCCGTGCCGCAAGCGTATCGCAAGTCCCACCTGGTGCCGTTCGGCGAGTTCATTCCGCTGCGCCCGCTGCTGGCGCCGATCGTCGAATTGGCAGCGATCCCGCTGACCGACTTTTCCCGCGGCAGTATCGATCAACGCCCGCTCGCCGTTGCGGGCCAGCGCGTTGCCGTCAACATCTGCTACGAAGATGCCTTCGGCGAAGAGATCATCCGCCAGCTCCCCGAGGCGACGCTGCTGGTGAACGTGAGCAACGTGGCCTGGTTCGGCGACTCGATCGCACCCATGCAGCACTTGCAGATCGCGCAAATGCGCGCCGTGGAAAGCGGGCGGCCGATGCTGCGCGCGACCAACACCGGCATGACCGCGGCGATCGATGTGCGCGGGCGCGTGCTGCGCTCGGCGGCAACGTTCACGACCGAGAGCGTGCAGGTGGCGGTGCGCGGCTACACCGGCGCGACGCCGTATGTGCGCTTCGGTAATGCGCCCGCGGTCGCGACGGCGGCACTTCTGCTGCTCGCGGCGTTCGGCTTTGGCGTTCGGGCGAACGCACGATCCGCTGCCGCTCGCCCCTGATGTCGCGGCGCCGACTGCTCCGGGCATGAGGAACCCGGTAGAATCCGTGGCTTCCTCCGCCCGCACACCGGCACGAAATCGTCATGCTGAGCTTCCAGCAAATCATCCTGGCGCTCGAACACTATTGGGATGAGCAGGGCTGCGCGCTGCTGCAACCCTACGACATGGAAGTCGGCGCCGGCACCTTCCATACCGCCACCTTTCTGCGCGCCATCGGCCCCGAGCCCTGGAATGCGGCCTACGTGCAGCCCTCGCGCCGTCCCAAGGACGGCCGCTACGGCGAGAATCCGAACCGCCTGCAGCACTACTACCAGTACCAGGTCATCATGAAGCCCTCGCCGCCGGCCTTTCAGGATCTGTACTTGGGCTCGCTGGCGGCCCTGGGCATCGATCTGGCTCGCAATGACATCCGCTTCGTCGAAGACGATTGGGAATCTCCGACCCTGGGCGCGTGGGGCTTGGGCTGGGAGGTGTGGCTCAACGGCATGGAGGTCACGCAGTTCACGTACTTTCAGGAGGTGGGCGGGCTCGATTGCCGGCCGGTATCGGGCGAGATCACGTATGGCCTCGAACGCCTCGCCATGTATCTCCAGGGCAAGGACAGCCTGTTCGACCTGGTATGGACGCCGGGCGTGAGCTACGCCGACGTATACCATCAGAACGAAGTCGAGCAATCGCGCTACAACTTCGAGCTCGCCGATGCGCCCTGGCTGTTCGGCCAATTCCGCGACTACGAGCAACAGGCGGCTCGCATGCTCGAGCACGGCCTGCCCCTGCCCGCCTACGAGCTGGTGATGAAGTGCTCGCACACCTTCAACCTGCTCGATGCGCGCGGCGCCATTTCCGTCACCGAGCGCGCCGCGTATATCGGCCGGGTGCGCGCCTTGGCGCGCGGGGTGGCCAAGAGCTACTACGAGTCGCGCGAGCGGCTCGGTTTTCCCCTGCTCGCCGGCGCCTCCCAATGACGCACGAGCCGCTATTGATCGAGCTGCTGTGTGAGGAGCTGCCGCCCAAAGCGCTCCAGCGCCTGAGCGAATCGCTCGGCGCACAGTTGCACGCCGCGCTCTCGGCGGCGGGCTTCATTGCCGAGGGCGCCGCCGCGCATACCAATTTCGCCACGCCGCGCCGGCTCGCGGTGCGCTTCCCGGCGGTGCGCGCCGAACAGCAGGCGCGCGAAGTGACCCGCAAGGGACCTTCGGTGCAGGCGGGTCTCGACGCCGCCGGCCAACCGAGCGGCGCATTGCGCGGGTTCGCGCGCTCCTGCGGCGTGGCGGTCGAAGCGCTCGAACGCATCACCGAGGCCAAGGCGGAATACTTCGTCTATCGCTCGACCCGGCCGGGCGAAGCGCTCGCTGCCCACTTGCCCGTGCTGCTCGCGGAAGCGCTGAAGAAGCTGCCGATCCCGAAGTTGATGCGCTGGGGCAGCGGGGAAGCACAGTTCGTGCGCCCCGTACACCAGTTGGTGATGCTCCATGGTAGCCGCATCGTCTTGGGCTCGGTGCTCGGAATAGAAAGCGGCCGCACCACCCGCGGCCATCGCTTCCAGGGCAAGACGCAGATCGTGCTCGAGCATGCGCTCCAGTACGAGCGCGCGCTGCTCGACGAGGGCAAGGTGACGGTGAATTTCCAGGAGCGGCGGGAATCGATCGCGCGCCAGTTGCACGCCAAGGCCGGTGAGCTCGATGCGGTCCTGTCCGATCCGGACAGCTTGCTCGACGAGGTCACGGCCCTGGTCGAGCAGCCCTGCGTCTATGCCGGGGGCTTCGATCGCGCCTTTCTCGCCGTGCCGCAGGAATGCCTGATGCTTACCATGCGGCAGAACCAGAAGTACTTCCCGCTGCTCGATCGCTCGGGCAAGCTGCTGCCGGCATTTCTGATCGTGAGTAACATGTGCCTGGACGATCCCGGCGCGATCATTCATGGCAATGAGCGGGTGGTGCGGCCGCGGCTTGCCGACGCGCGCTTTTTCTTCGAGCAGGACAAGAAGATCGCGCTCGAGCAGCGCCTCGGCGAGCTCGACCGCATGGTCTATCACAACAAGCTCGGCTCGCAGCGCGAACGCGTGCAGCGACTGCGTACGCTCGCCGCGGACATCGGGGCGAAGCTCGGCGCCGACGCGCTCGTGGTCGATCGCGCGGCGCTGCTGTGCAAGGCCGATCTCGCCACCGGCATGGTGGGCGAATTCCCGGAATTGCAGGGCATCATGGGGCGTTATTATGCGATCCACGACGGCGATACGGCCGAAGTGGGCCAAGCCATCGAGCAGCACTACCGGCCGCGATACGCCGCCGACGCGCTGCCCGACGCAGGCGCGCCGGCCGTGGTGGCACTCGCCGACAAGCTCGACATCCTGGTCGGGATCTACGGCATCGGCCTGGTGCCGAGCGGCGATCGCGATCCGTTCGCCCTGCGCCGTCATGGCCTCGGCGTGCTGCGCATCCTGGTGGAGTATCGCCAGCACCTCGGGCTGTACGAGTTGCTGGCGGCGGCGCGCGAGGGCTACGGCACCGCGGTCGCGCTCTCGGACCGGGTGGCTTACGACCTGGTGGACTTCATCCTCGACCGGGCGCTCGGCTATTTCCGCGAGCTCGGCTATGCCGCGGAAGAGATCGAGTCGGTGCTCGATCTGTACCGCAACCATGATCTTCCGGCGGACCAGTTGCAGCCCCGGCTGGAGGCCATCAAGCAGTTCCGCACGCTGCCCGAAGCCGCCAGCCTCATCGAAGCGAACAAGCGCTCGCGCAACATCGTGGCGAAGGAGAAAGTGTCGGACCTGGTGCATGCGCTCGCCCCCGCGCTGCTGCGGGAGCCCTCCGAGCAGGCGCTGTACGCGGCGATGGCCGAGGTGCGCCCCCTGGTGCAAGCGCACGTGGAGCGCAACGAGTTTTCCGGCGCGCTGCGCGCGCTCGCGCGCTTGCGCGAGCCGGTGGACCGGTTTTTCACCGAGGTGCGCGTGGTCGTGCCGGACGAGGCGCTGCGAACCAATCGCTTCGCCCTGCTCACGCAGTTGAACCATCTGCTCAACCAGGTTGCCAACATCTCCAGGCTGCCGGCATGAAACTGGTCGTGCTCGATCGCGACGGCGTGATCAACTTCGACAGCGATCGCTTCATCAAGACGCCCGAGGAATGGCGCGCGATCCCTGGAAGCCTGGAAGCGATCGCCGGCCTGAACCAGCGCGGCCACCGGGTCGTGGTCGCGACCAACCAATCGGGGATCGGCCGCGGCTTGCTCGACATGGCGGCCTTCAACGCGATCAACGACAAGATGACGCGCCAGCTCGCCCAGGTGGGCGGACGCATCGATGCCATCTTCTTCTGTCCGCATGCGGCCGATGCGCACTGCGAGTGCCGCAAGCCCAAGGCCGGCATGCTACGAGAGATCGGCAGGCGCTTCGGCAGCGACCTGAAAGATGTTCCAGCCGTGGGTGATTCCCTGCGCGATCTGCAGGCGGCACATGAAGTCGGCGCACGGCCGATCCTCGTGACCACCGGCAAGGGCAAAGTTACCTTGAAGGAAGGCGGCATGCCGGAGGGTACCGCGGTGTTCGACGACCTCGCGGCTTTCGCCAGAGAGCTCAACGGCTGGGCCACGGAACCGCGACGCTGACCGATGGCGCGGGTCGAGGTCTGGGTCCGATCGACGTTGTTCTTGCTGTCGGTGCTCACCATCACGCCGCCGTATGCCGTGCTCGCCTGGCTGGTGCTGCCGCTCCCACACCGCTGGCGCTACCGCATCGTGACCTCGTGGTCGCACATCGTCATCGCCCTGGCGCGCGCGATCTGCGGCATCGGCTACGAGGTGCACGGCAACCCGATGCCGGCGCAAGGTCCCTACATCGTCCTTGCCAAGCACCAGTCGGCCTGGGAGACGCTCGCGTTCCAGGTGCTGTTTCCACCGCAGGTCTTCGTCTTGAAGCGCTGGCTGCTGTGGCTGCCGTTCTTCGGTTGGGGCTTGGCGACGCTCTCGCCCATCACCGTCACATCCGGGAACGGAACGCGTACGCTGCGCAGGCTGCTCGAACAAGGCACACGCCGCTTGGCGCAGGGGTTTTGGATCGTGATATTCCCCGAGGGCAGGCGCGTGCCGCCGGGCCGGCGCGCGGACTTCCAACCCGGCGGCGCATGGCTCGCGTGCAAGGCGGGGGTGCCGGTCATCCCGGTCGCGCACAATGCGGGCGAGCTCTGGCCGAAAAACGGCTTTCTCAAGTATCCGGGCACGGTCACGATACGCATCGGCGATCCCATCGACCCGACGGGGATGAGCGCCGAGACGCTGAACCGCGCGGTCGCCGACTGGATCGAGCGCGAGATGATGCGTATGCGCGCGCGGCAGCGAACGTCGCGCGACTCGCCGCCATCGGCGAAGCGGTCCTGAACGTGCGCCAGCGGCCGTTCCTCACCTGCAACCCGGCTGTTATAGTCGCCCTGGCGATACCATAACGAGGCGTTCCCGATGCATCGCATGCTCGTCACGCTGGTTCTGACCCTGATGGTCTCGGGCTGCGGCCTCAAGGGCGGACTGTACTTGCCGGAAAGCAAACCCGCGGCCAAGCCGCCGGCGAAAGAACGCCCGGCTTCTTCGAGTCACCTGGAAGCGACCCGTGCGCGCCGCGCCTGATGCCGGCGGCGAGCTGTGCATCGAGCGCGTCGCGCTCAGCGCCATCGCGGAGCGCTTCGGCACGCCGTGTTATGTCTATTCGAAAGCGGCGATCGTCGATGCCTTCGGCCAATACCGCGCGGCCTTCGGTGAGCACGCCCATCTCGTTCTCTACGCGGTCAAGGCGAACTCCAACCTCGCGATCCTGAAGCTGCTGGCCGAGCTCGGCAGCGGTTTCGACATCGTCTCCGGCGGCGAGCTCGCCCGCGTGCTGGCAGCGGGCGCGGCGCCTTCGACCATCGTCTTTTCCGGCGTCGGCAAGTCGAGCGGCGAAATGCGCCAAGCACTGGCGGCCGGAATTCACTGCTTCAATGTCGAGTCGGAGCCCGAGCTCGAACGGCTGTCGCGCGTCGCTACCGCCGCCGCCGCGACCGCCAACGTGAGCCTGCGCGTGAATCCAGACGTCGATGCACGCACCCACCCCTACATTTCCACGGGCTTGAGGCAAGACAAGTTCGGCGTCCCGCACGAGGAAGCGCTCGTGCTCTACCGCAAGGCGCGGCAACTGCCCGGACTGCGCGTGACCGGCATCGGCTGCCACATCGGCTCGCAGCTCACGGACACGAGCCCGTTCGCCGCCGCGCTCGAACGCGTGCTGTCGCTCGCCGATCAACTCACCGCCGAGGGCTTTCAACTCGAGCATCTCGATCTCGGCGGGGGGCTCGGCATTCGGTATCAAGCCGAAGAGCGCCCGCCCGCGATCGGCGAGTACGTCCGCACGCTGGTCGCGGGCCTCGGCGCCCGGCGCATGCGCTTGATGGTCGAGCCCGGCAGGTCGATCGCCGGCAACGCCGGTGTGCTGCTCACTCGCGTCGAGTACGTCAAGACGACAGCCGAGCGCTGTTTCGTGATCGTGGACGCGGCGATGAACGACCTCGTTCGCCCTGCGCTCTACGATGCGTGGCACGATGTTCGACCGGTCCGCGTGGAGCCGCGGCGTGCTTCACGCCTGTGCCAAGTCGTCGGACCCGTGTGCGAGAGCGGCGACTTCCTCGGCCGCGACCGCATGCTCGGCGTCGAAGCGGGCGATCTCCTGGCGGTAATGTCCGCAGGAGCCTACGGCATGAGCATGAGCTCGAACTACAACTCGCGACCGCGCGCCGCCGAGGTGATGGTGGACGGCGAACGCGTCCATCTCGTGCGCTCGCGCGAAACCATCGCCGATCTTTTCGCGCGCGAAGCATTCATGGCGCGGTAACGAATGGTGCTCGAGGCGATGAGACGATCGAGCGTATCGATGTCGACACGCGCTCGCATGCGCGCGTGTCGCGCGAATGTCGCGCAGCGCGCGCGGCGCGCAAAAAACTTGACGAGGCTGTTGTATTTTGATCTAAATCTGGCATAGAATGCGCTCACCAAGCATCCATCCTCTCGTCATGAGTGGATACAACGACGAAGCGATGCATGCAAAGTCGAATGGAAAGCTTGGCGGTGCGGGTCACGAGCTCGTACTGAACAGCAACCTCGTAAGGAGATGAGAATGGCCAAGAAGCCAGCGAAGAAGGCAGCGAAGAAGCCTGCAAAAAAAGCAGCCAAGAAAAAAGTGTAAAGAATAGGCGGGAGCTAGCCTCCCGCTAGCAGCATAAGGCGGTGAGCATTCGTGCTCCCGCCTTTTTTGCTTTTTGCGCGCCCGGTGCGCGACGCCACGGCGTCCTTCTGCCTGCGCAGCACCTCGCTTCGCTCTGCAGCCGATACGCCTGGCGCGAACCGCGGCGCGCGCTCACACCAGGAATATCGTCGCCAGCCCGAGGAAGATGAAGAAGCCGCCGCTGTCGGTGATCGCCGTGATCATGACGCTCGATCCCAGCGCGGGATCGCGGCCCAGCTTGTGCATGGTGATCGGGATGGCGAAGCCCATGATCGCGGCGAGCATGAGGTTGAGCAGCATCGCGCCCATCATGACCGCGCCGAGCTGCCACTTGTGGTAGATGACGAAGGCGAACAGCCCGACCACCGCGCCCCACACCAGGCCGTTGAGCACGGCGACCAGGAATTCTTTCGCCAGCAGCTTGCGCGCGTTGCCGCTGGTGATCTGTCCGAGCGCCAGCCCGCGCACGATCATGGTGATGGTCTGGTTGCCCGAGTTGCCGCCGATGCCCGCGATGATGGGCATCAGTGCCGCCAGCGCCACCAGCTTCTCGATCGCGTGCTCGAAGGCGCCGATGACGCGCGAGGCGATGAACGCGGTCACCAGGTTGAGCGCGAGCCAGGTCCAGCGGTTGCGCAGGCTGTCCCAGACCGGCGCGAACAAGTCTTCGTCCTCGCGCAAGCCCCCAGCCGAAAGCATCTCGCTCTCGTTGCGGCTGCGGATGAAGTCGACGACGGCATCGATGGTGACGCGCGCCACCAGCTTGCCGGCCGCACCCACCACCGGCGCCGAGACCAGATCGTAGCGCTCGAAAGCGAGCGCGGCTTCCTGCGCATCCTGTTCCGGGCGCAGCGAGACGATGCCTTCGCTCGCCATCAGCGAGCCGACCAGCGCGTCGGGCGCGCTGACCAGCAGGCGATTGACGGCGAGCAGGCCGCGCAGATGTTCCTCGCGATCGATCACGAACAGCTGATCGGTGTGGTCGGGCAGTTCGTCGCGGCGGCGCAAGTAACGCAGCACCACTTCCACGGTCACGTCTTCGCGCACGCCGATCATGTCGAAGTCCATGAGGGCGCCGACCGAATCCTCGGCGTAGGACATCGCCGCGCGGAGCTGCTCGCGCTCCTCGACCGAGAGCGACGCGAAAACATCGTCCATCACCTCCGGCGGGAGATCCGGTGCGAGATCGGCGATCTCGTCGGCATCGAGCTGCTCGGCCGCGGCCACCAGCTCGTCGGTCTCCATGTGCTCGATCAGCCACTCGCGCACCGCGTCCGAGACTTCGAGCAGAATCTCGCCGTCGCGCTCTTGCCGCACGAGATCCCAGACCACCTGACGCTCGTCGACAGGCAAGGTCTCCAGCACGTACGCCACGTCGGCCGGATGCATCTGGTCGAGCTTGTGCCGCAGCTTCGCCAGCTCGGGACTGTCCGAGAGCTGGGAAGCCGCATCGGCCTCGTCCGCGTCGCGCGCCTCGATCCGTGCCTCGTATGCTTGCAAGAGCTCGGTGACCTGTTCGAGGTCGTCCTGCAAGCGCGAGCGTCTGTCCTCGACTTCAGCCATGGGTGCGTGCGGCGCTCCGCGCCGGCGGCGGTGGATCGATGCGAAGCGCGTGGCTCGCGCAAGCGAATGCGAGCACACGTGAGCGCTGGGATTGCGGCGTGACGCCGGCCCGGGAGTGCGATGGAAGCGCCGCCGCTGTCGGCGGATTCTAGGAGCCCGTAGCGGGACGGGCAATCATTATTCTGGATCGACGGTTAGGACGCTGCGTCGATCCGGCGATCAGCGTTTGAGCCCGATGACGCCGCTCACGCCCGCACCGGTGGTCGGACTGGCGCTGGCGCCGAAGCCCACCGTCAGCGCGACCGCCGCGCCCTGCGCTTGCGCGCCGGAGAAGAAGCCGCTGAACGAGCCATCGGGCCGGCTCACACCGTTGTTGCATGCGCCGGTACACGTGGTCGAGCTGAAGCCGGCCGAGAAGCGGCCCGTGATCGGTGAAATGCCCGAGCTGCCCGACGCCTGGTAGGTGTTGGTATTCGTCGGGCTGGCGGCGTTGGTCACGTTGACCGAAAGCGTCATGAAGCGGTTGACGAAGTCCGCGTTGAGCGTGGCGCTGTTGACCCTGGAGGTGTTGCTGCTGAAAGCGGCGGCGAATCCGCTCGGCGTCGAAATGAGCGTATAAGTCTGGCTCCCCAACGAAGGCGGTACGGTGTTCGGCAGATCGCCCGTGATCCAGGGCTGGCGCTGATTCGCCGCGGTGGTGTAGGCGACATAGTTGCCATCGGTCAGGCGCGCGCCCGGACCGACCCAGCGGCCCCACACGAGATTGCCCGCGCTCGCGTCCGAGCCGATGATGACGTTTTGCGCCGAGCCGACGAATCCCGTCAGGCGCCCGACCGTTCCCGGATAGGCCGTCGCGGGACCGGTGCCGCCGGCGTTCTGCGTGCCGTACTGCACGAGCCGCCCGGACGCATCCAGCGTGACGTCGAACTGCGAATTCGACGCGGCCGTAGCGCCGGCGAGCGTGGGTGTCGCGCTCGAACAGTTGGCGGTGCACGTCTGGATCACCATGGCAGCGCCGGAAGCATGAGGCGGCTGCGCCTTGGGGATGGTGACCACGATAGACCCGCTGCCACCGGCGTCGGTCGCGCTCAACTCGAGTGTCGCGCTATCCGCCCCGACCTTGCCGCGCACCGAGATCTGGTCGACCAGGCCGATCGAATTGGCTGCGCTACAGTTGCTGCAGCGGAAGCTGCCGGTTTGTTCCGCGAACAGCGGATCCGAGCGGTTGAGCACGCCCGAGAAGGAAACCTGGCCGCCCTCGACGCTGAGCGGAAACCCAGTGGTGTTGAGCGGGGTGCCCAGGTTGAACATCTCCCCGTCGGCTGCGAGCAGCGCGGTGGATACCACGGCGCGCTGCAAGGCGAAATTGATGCTCAGTCCGATGCGCCCGGCGACGATGGGTGCGCACGGCGGATTGGTGCAAGTGACCGGAATGTTGAACGGGCCCTGCAGGCGGTAATAGATCGTGCCACCGAAGGTCGGCTCGATCACCGTCGCCGGACCGACGGTCGCGAACTCGTTGTTGGGCTGAAACGTATTGACCGTCAAGGCCGGTGCCAGGGTGGATACGGTCGTGCTCGTGACGCCGGAAGACAGCAGCGGATCGGCGCTGCTCGCGCCCGCGCCCGTGGGCGCAAGCACGGGCGCAACGCTCGCCGTTGCCGCGACCGCTGCCGTGCTCGGCTGCGCTTTCGGCGCCGGCTTGGCTTGCTCCTGTTGCGCTACGGCGGCCCCCGCCGCGCGCGCCCGTCCCTCCAGCACATCGCGCAAGAATCCGGGCGGCGCGAGAAGGGGCTGCGGCAGCGCTGCCGGACCCGCGACATGGAACACTTCGTTGACGCCGAAAACGCGCTCGCCGGATTGATTGGTGGCGCCGATGCGCCCGTCCGTGACCGTGCCGTAGGTGCCATCGGGCGCCAGCGTGCCGTCCGCGTTGCGGCAGCTCTGGACGCATTCGACCAGGGTGTAATGCGTACCGCGTATGCCGATGGTCGCCGTGGACGTGCGCACGCCGTAGCTGTCCTGGTTGCGGCGGCCGATCAGCCCGGTGATGGTGCGCATGCCGCCTTTGAGCAGGTTGAAGAAGGCTCGGCCCGTATCGGGCTCGGCGGCACGGAACTGGTAGTCGGCGATGCTAAACGTGGTCTCGGAGCGCAGGGCGACGATGGATTCGTCGCTGAAGCGCACTTGCGCATTCGATTGAGCGCCGAGCTGGAGGGTATCGCCGGCGCGCACCGCCATGCCCGGTTGCACGGGGAGCTTCTGGTTGTCGCGCACGACGCTCACGTCGCCGACGGATGCCAAAACCCGCCCGGCGTCCTGGGCGTACGAGACGCCGGCCGCAAGCGTACCCGCCAATAGCAGCGGCAATGTCGCAGTCATTCTCACGGCATACCTCAGTTGAACTCGTAGCGAACCTTGAACGCGGCCAGCTCGCGCGGAAAGGCGTACAGCTCGATGTTCGAGCGGTTACGAATGACTTGTAGCTCGCCTCTGAAGGACAGGCTGCGCGAGTAATAGTAGGCCACGTTGCCGGTCAGGGCGTGGTAACGGTCGGCGCGGGTGGTGTTGAGGAAAACATCGGGACCGCGATAGTCGCTCTGCTGGTAGAAATAGCCCACGGCCGCGCCCCACTTGGCGGCCGGCGTGAAGCTGAAGCTCGTATTGACGGCCCAGGTCTCGGGCACGAGATCCGCCCGATCCCGGCGTGAATGTTGCCTGCCGAGATTCAAGCCCAGCGCGAGGCTCGGCTGCCACGCATGACTGAAAGCCACGCGATAGCTCGCGGACAGGCCGTAGAAGTCCGCGTCGCGCGGCGCATTCGGGTCCGCATGGTCGAGCTGTGCCCACTGTGCACCCAGGCCGATCAACTGCTGCTCGCTGATCTGGTGCTGCCACTCGCCCGACACCCCGGCCATCGAGCGGTAGCGGTCGTTGCCGACCGACAGCTCGCCGTAGCTCGCGCCGAGGCGAAACAAGTTCGGCCCGGTCAAGAAGCTGACGCCGCCCGCGGCATTCACATTGCCCTGCTCGAACTGGCTCTTGCCGCCCCCGTCGTGAAAACGCCGATCGCCGTTGACCGCGCCGAACAGCGCAATGCCCGGCGCGATCGGATGGGTGACGTGGGCGCCTGCTGCCACGGACAGGAAAGCGCTCGAAATCTTCTGGCCGCTCGGATCGAGCAGCACGGGGCCGAGCACGGGCAAGGTGATGTTGGCGCCGGACACCCCGCTATTGATGTTGGTATCGTGGCCGATACCCGCTTCGATGAACGCGCCCGCGGTGGTGGCATAACGCGCTTCGCGCGTGCGGATGACGTCGAGATAGCGCTCGATGGTCGCCTGCACGTCGGCTGGCGGCTTGGTAGCCAGGATGGCGCTGAATTCGTCGCGGGCGCGGGCATTCTCGCCCAGGGCGAAATAGCCGCGCGCGACCATGAGCCGCGCCGAGGCGTTGTCGGGAAAGGCGAGCAGGTAGCGCTCGAGCGCCAGCACGCCTTCCCCGGCGTGGCCGGCTTCGATGGCGGCGATGCCGAAGTAGAAGTCGAACTCGGGCTGACCGAGCAGATCCGGATGCTGCTTGCCGAGCCCGTAGGATTCTTTCGCCTTGCCCTGTTCGAGCAAGGCGCGCACGTCGTCGGGCGGCGCGGCCCAAGCGGTCCCTGCGGCAAGGACGAGGGCCAACGCCACCAGCGCTTTCGAAGGCATGTTCGTATGCTTTTGGGATGGATACGCAATACGCAGACTACGTTCTCCGCGCTTGTCCTTCAACGTACGCGGCTGCACCGCGCAAGGCAGCCGCTAACGTCTGTCGCGCCAACGCAACAGCCAGGGCGAGCGCGGGCGACTTCATTGCGACGAACGCCGTTGCCACGCTGCGAGCGCATTGGAGCACTCGTGCGTTAGGGGTTGCGCTGCCGCTACGTGCGTCGTCCGCCGAACCCAGGACGCCTGCTGTCATGCTTGACGACGAGGATCCTGATTTCGTCGGCGCTCGCACGATAGATAACGGCATGCCATCTCATCTAAGCGTAAGCGTTTATGGTCCGCATAGTGTGTCTCAACGCGGGATGCGAGCCGAGGTCCAGGGTCCACCGCTATTCGGCACGACTGTGCAATGCCGGCCACCTTCCCCTGAGGAACCACAAACGAAAAAAGGGCGCCCCGTAAGGACGCCCTTGCGCTTTCGATCGTCCGCTTCGGCCTGACCGCGTACTGAGGCCAGGCCGGCGCGGGACGAATGGAGCAGATTAGAAGCGGTGGTCGATCGCGACTCCCCAACCGCGGGCGCGGTCGCCGGCAGCCGCACCCACCGGCCCCGTGACATACAGGCCGTAACGCGCGTTGCTGTCGTTGTCGACCACGCTGTAGGCCACACGCACCGCCGTACGCTTGGAGAAATCGTACGAGTACTGGACGCCGTACTGCTTGGCGCCGGTACCGCCCGCGCCGGCGTTGAACACCAGCGTCGTGCCCGCGCCGGTCGCCTGCGTGCCGACATGTGCACCCTTGAAATCGTCGGCCTTGACGAATTGGAAGCGCAGGCTGTGCGGCCCGCTGATGTTCCAATCGGCGAACAAGCCCCAGGTGTCGGTCTCGGCGGTATTGGTGGCGTGGAACGACTCGTACTCGAGATCTTCGTACATCGCCGCCAAGCGCACCGGCCCGAGCTGATAGCTCACGGCCGCGATCCAGCCGGTGTCGTCACGCCCGGTCAGCAGGTATTCCTTGTGCTTCTCGTAGCCCAAAGATACGAGCAGCGGCCCGGCCGTGTACTTCCCGGCAAGCCCCCACGTGCGCGGGGTGCGGCTGGGCGGTGCGCCTTCCTCGTTCGCGGAAGACATTGCTACCCGCGCCTCGAAGCCGCCGAAGCGCGGCGTCCAGTACTGCACCGTGTTGGCCTGACGGCGATAGAAGGTGGTGATGGCCTGGTTGACGCCAGAGGTGCTGCGCACCGTGCCCGTGCCCGTCGCCGTGCCGGCGGTTGCTCCGGCCTGCGGGGTGGTGACGATGCTCACGACGTTCTGGCCGGCGCCAGCCCAGGTGCCGTTCGCCACGCCTGCCGGGGCGCCCTTGTGGAACAGGTTGGCAACGCCGAACACGCCCGTATCCGCGTTCTTCACGCCGGCAACCGTCGCCCATTTCATGGGCAGGTCCCAGTGGCCGAACATGACATTGCCGAAGCCGCCCTGGAAGCCGACGCCCGAATTACGCGAGCAGAAGCCGTCCGCGTTGGTACCCGTCTGGGTCTGCATGCTCGACTCGCACTGGAACCAGGCATTCAAGCCGCCGCCCAAGGCCTCGGTGCCACGGAAGCCGATGTTCGAGCCCCCGCCGTTGTGCAGCTGGTCTTCGTTGGCGCCACCCTGCTTCGTGAAGGCGTATTCCACGTGGGCGCGACCGTAGATCTGCACCGTGCTTTGCGCCGCCGCTACGGCGGGCAAGCCCAGGACGGCTCCAACGGCCACGGCGATCAACTTGCGATTCATTATTCCAATCTCCTGTAAAAAATCCGCGAACTTCACGGAAGCACAACGCGAAATCGCTCGAAACCTATCCCTTGGTTACCGCGAGCCCACACTCGAGTATCTGGGCTCCGCGATGCTCACTCCCCCTAGGGTTACGGCAATTTTGCACAGCCAACGAAGGCAGCCGCAAGAAATCCCCCTGCGTCGGCGAAAATCGGGGGGCCGGATGTTGCGCGGTTGTCACACTTTGGTGCACGGCTGCCGGCCGGGTCATCCGGGCGTTCCGCTCGGCAGAGCAGTGGATCGAGCGCGTCTTTCAGCGGCGGTCGTGCTCGCCGAGCTGGGCAGCAGGGCCTCCCGCTCGATCCGCGGGCTTGGCGTAAGCAGGCACGGAATGGGTATGATCCGGCTGGCCCGGATCCCTGCGGGCTACCCGTGCCCCCAGCGCCCGTGAAATCCAAGTCCCCCCGCTTGCCGGCCATCGATCCGCTGCTCGCCCGAGCCGCCGAGCTGTTCGGTCAAGGCGACCACGCCGCTGCCGAAGCGATTTGCCGCTCCGCGCTCGCGCTCGATCCGCGCTCCAGCGTCGCCCTGCATTTGCTCGGCGTCATCGCCCTCGCCCGGCCGGACGCCGCCCTCGCCCTGGAGCATTTCGAGGCGGCGCTCAAGGCGAGCCCGCGCGACGTGTTCGTGCTGATCGACCATGCCCGCGCGCTGCAGCTCTCCGGGCAGCCCGCGCGGGCACTGCAATCCCTG
The DNA here is from genome assembly GCA_020848435.1 of Burkholderiales bacterium. Taxonomy (GTDB): domain Bacteria; phylum Pseudomonadota; class Gammaproteobacteria; order Burkholderiales; family WYBJ01; genus WYBJ01. Next base: position 37,050 of record JADLAC010000079.1, read on the forward strand.
GCGAAAGCCGAGGGGGCGGCGCGCAACGCGCCCACGGCCTTGCTCGCCGTTGCTGCACAGTACGAGCGTCTCGGCGAGCTGGCGCGCGCGCAGGCGCTCTATCAACGGGTCGTCAAGGCGGTGCCTGCCGCGGTCGAGGCGTGGATCGGGCTCGGCAACATCCAGGCACGCGCCCAGCGATTCGCCGACGCCGAGGCGAGCTATAACAGGGCGCAACGCCTCCAGCCGGGTCATCCCGATCTACTCGGCAACCTCGGTAATCTCGCCCTCGCCCAAGGTGACCGCGCCCGCGCGGAGTCGCTGTACCGGCGCGCCATCGAGACGGACCCGCGCAATGCGCTGGCACACTACAACCTCGCCCAGCTCTTGTTCGATAGCGACCGGGCGGAGGAGGCGTACGCCTGCTTCGCGACGGCCGTGGCGCTGCAACCCGACTTCGTGGAGCCGGCGTTGAAGCTCGCGGCGCTCACCGCCGACCTGGGGCGCTTGCGCGAAGCAGCCGAGATGTACGCGCGGATCGAGCAGTCCCACCCCACGTGTACGGAAGCGCGCTACCACCACGGTATCGCCCTGCTCGCGCTCGATCGACTCGACCAGGCGCGCGCGCATTTCCAGCGCTTCGCCGCGGACATGCCGGCGGTCGAATTGGCGCATGCCGGGCTGGGCAATGCCCTCATCCGGCTCGGGCAGATGACGCAGGCCGAGCAGGCGTTTCGGGCCGCTTTGGCCTGTGCGCCGGAGTCTTTCGACGCCCTTCTGGACCTTTGCGATGCCTTGTTCATCCAGGGACGCGACGCGGAGGCGACGGCGCTCATCGAGCAGGCATCCGGCCACGACCGCGTCCGTTTGTGCCGTGGCGTCGCGGAGGTCCACTACGCCCGCGGCCGCGCCAGCGCAGCCTTGCCGTATTACGAAGCGCTGGCCGCGCGCGATCCCGCGGATGCCGAGGTGCGGGCGCGACGCGGTGAGATCCTGCTCTTGCGCGCCGAGCCGAGCCCGGCCGCGTGGGCCGGCATGAGCGAATGGGCGCGGCGTGCCCGCACCGCACCCGACGCGGTGCCTCCAGCTCCCTTGCCCGAGCTTGCCGAGGTGCTCGGAGCCGACGATCCGAGCTTGCTGGTCAAGACCGAGCAAGGCATCGGCGATGAGCTGTTCTTTCTGCGCTTCGCGCGCCTGGCGGCCGAGCGCGGCGTCCGCGTGCTCTTCCAGGCGAGCGACAAGCTCGCGCGCGTGCTCGAGCCGCGCACGCTGGACTTCGCCCAGGTGCTCGCGCCCGGCGATGCGCTGCCGCCGGTGACGGCGAGCCTGCGGATCACGGACTTGCCGCAGATGCTGCGCCATCCGGAAGGCGCGGCGCCCTTTCCCGCCACGATCGCGCTCGCGCCCGATGCGGCGCGCCGCGCCCACGTGCAGGAACGCCTGGCCGCGCTCGGGCCCGCACCGTATATAGGCGTCACGTGGCGGGCGGGTGCTGCCGAGACCCGACTGGACTGGCTCGCGCGCGACATCCGCGCCTTCTCCAAACGCATCCCGCCGCGCCAGCTCGGCGCGGCGCTGCGCGACATCGCAGGCACGGTGCTGATCCTGCAGCGACTTCCCGCTGCGCAGGACATGGCCGAGCTCCAGGCGGGACTGGGACGCGCCGCTTTTGACCTGTCGGCGGAAAACGAGGACCTCGAGGCCATGCTCGCGCTCTTGGCGTCGCTCGACGATTACATCGGCGTGAGCAACACCAACATGCACCTGATGGCCGCCCTCGGTGGCAAGGCACGCGTGCTGGTGCCCAGCCCGGCGGAATGGCGCTGGATGGAATCGGGCGAGGAATCGCCCTGGTTCCCGGGCTTTCGCGTCTATCGGCAATCGCCGCTGGGCGACTGGTCGGCCGCGCTCGCCGCGCTGCGAAACGACCTTGCCGGGTGCAAGCTGATCGCCGATGCGCAAGCGCATCGCGGCGCGCCCATGACCGAGGATGCGGCCGCGACGAAGGCAAGCGCCCCGGCCGAGGCGCCCGCATCGGCCGCAATCGCCGCGACCGGCGGCCCCCTGATCAGCGCCGAGTACCTGCGCATGCAGGAAGGGCTGCATCGGGACCCGAATTACGGCGTGGCCTCGGTCGAGTTCGCCCCGATGGTGGCGCAGTTCATACGCGCTCAGGGCATCTCGGAGATGCTCGACTACGGCGCGGGCAAGGGCCGGCTCGGGCAGGCGCTGCGCAGCCTGGTGCAAACGCCGCTCAGGATTCATCACTACGAGCCGGCGCTGCCGCAGTGGTCGGCCAAGCCGGCGCCGTGCGAGCTCGTCGCCTGCATCGACGTGCTGGAGCACATCGAGCCCGAGCTACTCGACAACGTGCTCGATGACCTCCAGCGCGTGCTGCGCCGTTACGGCATGTTCACCATCGCGACCGGCCCGGCCGGGAAGCTGCTCGCCGATGGCCGCAATGCGCACCTGATCCAGCAGCCGGCGTCGTGGTGGCTGCCTAGGTTGATGGCGCGCTTCGAGCTCGTCCACTTCGACCGTGTTCCGCGCGGCTTCTTGGTGGTCGTCGAGCGCAAGGCCAGGGGCTAGCCGTCACTCTTTGGTGCGGGTTAGCCAGTAACCCGGCTTCCGTCGGATTGGAGCGGACGCAACAATAGCCGACCCCATGGCGAAGTTCGAGGCGAGCTGCATCGTGAAACCGAACGGCCTTGACGGCCAACCCGGTGTTGCGCCGTGTTCAGATCCCCAGCGCCTTCAACTGCTTCTCGGGATAGCGCGTGCCGGCGGTCACCCCGGGCGGGAAGGCCTGTTTCAGGCGCTCGATTTCCGCGCCGCTGAGCTTCAAGTCCGCGGCCGCCGCGTTCTCCTCCAGGTACGCGCGCCGCTTGGTGCCGGGAATGGGCACGATGTCCTCGCCTTGCGCCAACAGCCAGGCGAGCGCGACTTGCGCCGGCTTGCACTTGTGGGCGGCGGCAATGTCCTCGAGCGGCGCCAGAAGCCTCACGTTGCGCTCGATGTTCGCGGGATCGAATCGCGGGTGCTCGCGCCGGCGATCCTTCGCGATCAACGCATCGACGCTCTTGATGGTGCCGGTCAGGAAGCCGCGACCGAGCGGCGAATAGGGCGTGAAGCCGATGCCGAGCTCGCGGCAGGCCGGCAGAACGTCGGCTTCGACATCGCGCGACCAGAGCGAATACTCGGTTTCGATCGCGGTGATGGGATGAACCTTGTGCGCGCGGCGGATAGTCTGTGAGCCGGCCTCGGACAACAGCAGGTAGCGCACCTTGCCTTGCTCCACCAGCCGCTTCATGCCGCCCACGGTATCTTCGATCGGCACCGTGGGATCGATGCGATGCAGGCCGTAGATGTCGATGACATCGACCCCCAGGCGTTTCAAGCTCGCCTCGCAGGCCATGACGGCGTAGTCGGGATGGCCGGGGCTCAATCCCTGCGGCACGGCACCACCCAGGCCAACGTTGCCGAACTTGGTGCCGATCAGGACACGCTCGCGCTTGCCCGCGAGCGCCTTGCCGACCAGCTCCTCGTTGACGCCGGCGCCGTAGGCGTCCGAGGTCACGATCAGGTTGATGCCCAACTCGATCGCGCGGTGTATGGTCGCGATCGATTCGGGATCGTTGCGCTCCCCGTAGCTGATCGACATGCCCATGCAACCCAGCCCGAGCGCCGAAACCTCCGGGCCGTTCCTACCTAGCTTGCGCTTCTGCATCGCCCATCCTCCTTCTGCATCTCAGCGTGCCTTGATCTCGACGCGGGAAAAGCCACCGCTGCTGTGTAAGCGTACCGGGTCCAGCCAGAACGTGACGACATTATCGTCGCGCTCGACCTGGCTGTGCGCTGGCTCGTCGCGGCCACTGGCATGAATACTCTGCCGGGATCAAGCCGCGGGGGAGCGTCGGCATCAGCGCTTCACGATGGTGTGATCGCGCCTAATGCAAGCCTATTCCGCGTAGCAGATGGTCAAATCGCCGACGCCATCGACGTGACCTTCGAGTCGATCGCCGCGCTGCACCGGCCCCACGCCCGCCGGCGTGCCGGAGTAGATGAGATCGCCCGCACGCAAAGTGATGAGCTTCGACAGATACGCAATGGTCTCCGCCACGTTCCAGATGAGCTCGGACAAGTCGCCCTGCTGCACGGTCTTGCCGTTCACCTTGAGCCAGATCGCGCCTTTCGCCGGGTGGCCGGCCATAGCCACCGGCTTGAGTGCCGTGCAGGGCGCGGAGTTGTCGAACGCCTTGCCCATCTCCCACGGCCGGCCCATTTTCTTCGCCTCGCCCTGGAGATCGCGCCGCGTCATGTCGAGCCCCACGCCGTAGCCGAACACGTGCTCCAGCGCGCGCTCGACCGCGATATCGGCCCCGCCCTTGCCGATCGCCACCACCAGCTCGATTTCGTGGTGCAGGTCCTTGGTGACCTGGGGATAGGGAATGGTCGCGCCGTCGGCGACGATCGCATCGGCCGGCTTCATGAAGAAGAACGGCGGCTCGCGCTGCGGGTCGTGGCCCATCTCGCGCGCGTGCTCGGCGTAGTTGCGGCCCACGCAGTAGATGCGCCCGACGGGAAAAAGCCTGTTGCTCTGCACGACCGGCAGGGTCACCTGCGGTCCGAGCTCGATTGCGTATTCCATGGCTCGCGTCTACCTCGCTGCCGATCAAGCGCGTGAAGCGGCGTCGCGACCGGCGCCAAGACGATTGTCGTGACCGGGTTTCGTCACCATAATGCGGCGTGTCGGCGACCAGGGCGGCATCTCGAACGCTCGCCGCATGAGACTGCGCGCTCCCTGCTTCGACTAGAGCACGGGCCGTAAGCAACCCACCTGCCCCCGCACGGCGCGGGCGAGTATAGCACGCGAAGAAAGTTGCGCTCGACGATGGGGGAGGAAGGCAGCCTGTGGGCCTTGTTCATCAGCAGCTTTCTGGCTGCGACGCTGCTTCCGGGAGGTTCGGAAACGGTGCTCTTCGCGGTGGTGAAGCTCAATGCCGGCCTCGCCTGGGCTGCGCTCGCGGTTGCGACCGCCGGCAATACGCTGGGCGGCATGAGTTCCTACGCGATCGGCCGGCTGCTGCCCGCGACCGCGGCGGATCCCGCCACCGGCGCGGGCCGCCGGCAGACGCGCGCGCTCGGCTTCGCACGGCGTTACGGCACCCCGGCGCTGCTGGGCGCGTGGCTTCCCTTCATCGGCGATCCGTTGTGCGTCGCGGCCGGCTGGCTGCGATTGAATTGGCTCGGCGTCGCCTCCTTCATGGCGCTGGGCAAGCTCGGGCGCTACCTGGCGGTGATCTGGGTCGCGCTGTGACATGAGCGCGCCGCTGCTCGCGCTCGACGAGGTGCGCACCTGGTTTTTCACCCGCCAGGGCGTGGCGAAAGCGGTCGACGGCGTTTCGTTCTCGCTCGAGCAAGGCGAGATACTGGGACTCGCGGGCGAATCCGGCTCGGGCAAGTCGGTGACCGGCCTGTCGATACTCGGCCTGGTGGACCCGCCGGGCCGCGTGGTCTGCGGGCGCATCCTGTTTCGCGGCGAGGATCTGCTGCGGATGGAAGCGGAGCGGTTGCGGCGGCTGCGCGGCGATCGTCTCGCCATGGTGTTCCAGGATCCGATGATGACCCTGAACCCGGTGCTGCGGGTCGATACCCAGATGATCGAGACGCTGGCCGCGCATCGGACGATCGGGCGCTCCGACGCGCAGCAACTCGCCCTGGAGGCGTTGCGCCGCGTCGGCATCCCGGCGCCGGAGCAACGGCTGCGCAGCTATCCGCACCAGCTCTCCGGGGGAATGCGCCAGCGAGTCGCGATCGCCATCGCGCTCATCAACCAACCCGACCTGGTCATCGCCGATGAGCCGACCACGGCGCTCGATGTCACGATCCAGGCGCAAATCCTGCACGAGGTGCGCAAGCTCTGCCGCGACAGCGGCACCGCGCTGGTATGGATCACGCACGACCTGGCGGTCCTGGCGGGATTGGCCGACCGAATCGCGGTGATGTACGCGGGGCGCGTCGTCGAATCCGGGCCGACCGATGCGATGCTGGAGCGAGCGCACCATCCCTACACCGCCGGCTTGATCGCATCGCTGCCGAGCCGCAACCGGCGCGGCGAGCGCCTCACGCAGATTCCCGGCATGGCGCCGGCGCTCATCGACCTGCCGCCCGGTTGTCCGTTCCGCCCGCGCTGCCCGCGCGCGCTGGAGCGCTGTCGCGGCGAGATTCCGCTATCGGCGCCCGAGCCCGCGCGCACGCTGCGTTGTCTCAACCCCATGCCCTGAGCCCAGGCCATGCAACCCCTGCTCGAAGTCGACGCACTGAGCAAGCGCTTTCGCCGCGCGCCCGATCTTGCGACCCGGCTTGCCGGGCGCATCACGGGCGGGGTGCGCGAGGAAGTCGTGCACGCGGTCGATGCCGTGAGCTTTCGGATCGCACGCGGCGAAGTGCTCGGGCTGGTCGGCGAATCGGGCTGCGGCAAATCGACCCTCGGACGCATGATCGCCGGATTGCTTGCGCCAAGCGCAGGGCGCATCGTCTACGACGGCGTCGATCTGACGGCGGCCCGCGCCGGCGCGGCGGCGCGCGCGGCGCTGCGCATTCAAATGATCTTCCAGGACCCGTTCGCCTCGCTCAACCCGCGCATGCGCGTCGCGGACATCGTGGGCGAGGCGGCGCTGGTGCACGGCATGGTCGGCGCGCAGGACTATGCCGCCTTCGTCGACGATATTCTGCGCCGCGTCGGTCTCGACCCCAGTTGCAAGCGCCGTTTTCCACACCAGTTCTCGGGCGGACAGCGGCAGCGCATCGGCGTCGCACGGGCGTTGGCCGTGAGGCCCGAATTCCTCATCTGCGATGAAGCAGTGTCGGCGCTCGATGTCTCGATTCGTGCCCAGGTGCTCAATCTGTTCGTGGAGCTGAAGGAGACCCTGGGGCTCACGTACCTGTTCATCAGCCACGATCTCGGCGTGATCGAGCACATGTCGGATCGCATCGCGGTCATGTATCTCGGCCGCATCGTGGAGCTCGCGAGCGCGCGGGAATTCTTCTTGATGCCCAACCACCCCTACTCGCGCGCCCTGCTCGAAGAGGTGCCGCGGCTGGATGCAAGGCGCGCACAGTATCATCCGATCCGCGGCGAGATCCCCTCGCCGATCGATCCGCCGCCGGGTTGTCATTTCCATCCTCGCTGCCCGCACGCCTTCGAACGCTGCCGGATCGAGGCGCCGGCATTGCGCGTGATCGCGCCTGGGCGCTGGTCCGCGTGTCACCGCAACGATGCATGAGCTCGACCTGTCGGGACCCGGCGACAGGTGAGCGCGGCGATGCGCTCGGCGTGAAAAAAATCACCCATGCGCTGCTGTCGCCGTGCTCTAATCGACGCGCACAAACGACGTGCGAGTGAGCATGCGCGCGCAGCGCTAAAGTCGCAACGCGCGCTCGCCGTAACAGACCGAGGGTCAAAGGCACCACCTGACCCGTCCTCGTCCGCCGATCGAACGCATCCATGGCCGCTCTTGCTCCGACCCGATCCGCCGCAGCCGCCGACGACGATCTCGGCGACTGGCTCAACCGGCTGCCGGGCGATGCGAGTGCCGCGCTCGGCGCGCTGCGAGAAAAAGCGCACGCCCTGGCTTCCGAGCCGATAGGCGCGGCGCAACGCTTCGAATCGCTCGAGCACGTGCGCGCACGCGCGCTGGCGCTCCTGCCGCAGCAGCGGCAATGCTATCTCGGCCAGTCGCTGCCTTTCACTGCCGCACAACGCCAAGCCTGGGAGCACACCATCGCGCTGTGGCAGGCGTTCTATTTCGGCTATGCCTTGTGCACCGACGTGCGCGGCGACGCCGCCTTGAGTGCGCGCGTGTGGCAGCGGGCGCTGGATAGTCTCGGCCGCGCCATTCGCGAGCACGGCTACGCCTATCGCGCGGTGCCGGCGTCGTTGTGGAAGGAGCTCAACAACTGTTATCGATCGGCGCAGGACTGCGAGCTCGACGCCGTGCCGGTGGCTTCCGGGGATCACGCGCCGTCACAGACGTGCCGGGACGTGTTCCTCGTCACGGTCTTGCACGACGCCGCCAACGTGTACGCGCTCGCGACGGCGCAAGTGCAAGCGCTCGAGCGCTGGTTGCCGGATTGGGTCGGGTTGGCCGATCTGCTCGCGTCAGCGCCCTCGGATGCGGCGCGCTCGCCGCTTGCGATCGACTTGGCGGGTCAGGCCGGGGCGCGCATCATCCGCGAGCTCGCGCCGAGCGCGACGCTGCGCTACCTCGATACGAGCGCGCTCGGGGCCAAGCTGCGCGACCTCGCCGGCTGCCTGCGCGGCGGCGCTCGAGCTGGAGAGCTCGAGTCGGCGGGCGACTTGCCGCAAGCCGCGCTCGAGCGCTTGCTCACCCACCTATACGTGCAATGGTGCAGCAGTGGCAGCGGCCGGATCGATGAACGGCGCGAACGCGCGAGCCGCGCGCAAGCGGCGCTCAACATCCACGCGATCCATTTCCAGATATCGGGGCGCGCATTTCGCCAGCCTGGCTTGCGCTACACGCGCGAAGAGGAGCACGACCTGGCGACCTTCGGCCATATCACGGAACGCACCGAGCAGCGCTTGCTCACGGGGCGTAGCGCCGCGCTCGAGCCTTGGGAGATCGTCAACCAAAGTCGTTCCGGCTTGCTCGGCATGTGCCGCAAGCCCGACCTGCAATCGAGCATCGCGCATGGACAGCTCATCGCGATCCGCCAGTCGAGCGCCGCCGATCCGGCGCTTGCCGCGGTCCAGCGGTTGCGGCTGGAAGCGGACGGATCGCTGGCGATCGGCTTGCGCGTCATTCGCGGCGAGACGCGAGGCGTCGCGGTTCGTGCCGACAGCAGCCAGAAGTACGAGCGTGCGCTGGCCGTGGCCGCTGATGCGCAACTCAAGCTGCCGCCAAGCCTGATCGTCGCGCGCGAGCGCTTCGCGACCGGTGCGATCATCGAGCTGCACGCCAACCGCGGCGAGAGCGTGCGGCTCGGCAACCTGATCGAGCGCGGCTTCGACTTCGATCGCATCGCCTACGCCCCGGTGTGAAGATGCACGCTGGCGAGCCAAGTTCTTCACGCCACGGCTGCGATCGAGCCGCGCGCTCGGTCTTCGCGTGCGGAAATTAACATCGCGGTCGGCTTGATTCGGGTACGGTGAGCGCCGCTTCGCGCATCACCGGCCAACCAGCGAAGCCCAACCCACGCAGCACAAGCAATGTCGAAGCGCGTCTCCCGCATCGGACGAAGCCAGCACGACCCGCGCAGCGCGCCGCAAGGAGGCAGCATGCTCACTCAAACCTCGGGCCCCACGTACTACGCGCGCTTGCAGTTCGCGGATGCAAGCTCGTGCGTCGCCTGGCTCGAAACGATTCCGCTCGCGCGCGTGACCGAGGCGCACGAGATGGTCGCCGCCCAGGTCGGGCTGGTGACGAGCACGGCACTCCCCGCCGTGGAACGGCTGCGCATCCTGGAAGTGCTGTACCAGACCGCCGAGCATCTGCAAGGCGAATTGGCCCGGCGCTTCATCGGCCGCGCCTTGCCGCTGTCGATCGTCGAGTACTCGGTGTGGAATTCGGTGGTCGACTTGTGGCAAGCCATGTTCGATGGCTATCGGTCCTGCCTGCGCGGGTGCGTCAAGGGCGACGGCGCCTTGGCCGCGCACGCACCGCTGCTCGCCTTGCGCTGCATCGATCTCACGGCCGCGGCCATCAGGGAATACCACCGCGTCTACCGCGAAGTCTCCGGCGCGTTGTGGCAGCAGCTCCACCAGTGCTACGCCGAAGCGGAACGCCACGGTCTCGCGACACTCGGCGTGGCCGATCCCTTGAGCGCCTCCATGCCGGCGCGCACCTGCGCCGGCGCTTATGCCAAGGCCCTGCTCGCCCATCGCAGCAATCCCTATACGATGTCGCCCCGGCAGATGAGCGTGATGTATCGCTGGGCGCAGCTTTGGGAGTCTTTGGTCGGCATCGGCCCGACTCCGGTCGCGCCGGCAATGGCACCTGTGCTCGCCGTCGACTTGAGCTCGGGCCAACCCGCGGTCGGCGCGCAACAGATCGAGGCAAGCCCGTGGGCGCGCTATGTCGCCATGGAACAGCTCGGCCAAGCGCTGCGGCGCACGCTCACCCGCCTGCGCCAGGGCGAGGACCCGCACGCGCTCGGCCTGGGCGACGATTGCCGCCAACCCGGATGCGAACGGCTGCTCACCTTGCTCTATATACAGTGGTGCGGCAGCGGCATGGGACAGCTCGCCGGCGAGCGCGTGCACGGCGAGGACGCGCGTGCATGCGTGGGCTTCGCCACCGTCATGCGCCAGCTCGGCGCCGAAGCCGAGGCGTTTCGATCGGGCGCGGCGTCGATCCGCACCGCGTACGGTCCGCTGACCGAGCACTGGAACATCGTCAGCATCAACGCGCCCGGCTTCATCGGCGTCGCGCGCGGCCCGGAGTGCGACGAAAGGATCGAGCACCACCAGCTGGTCGCGATCAAGCGGCGCAGCGCGTCGAGTTTTCAGCTCGCGGTGGCGCAATGGATGAAGCTGGAGGAAGACGGCGAGCTGTCCATCGGCTTGCGCCTGCTGCCGGGGATCCCAAACGTCAGCGCACTGCGCGCGCCGGACGGCACGGCCCGTAACGAGCCCGCCGTCATCATCCTGCCCGCCGCGCCGGATGCGCGCGCCCCGGCGACACTGCTCCTTGCCCCCGGCATCTTCCAGCCTGGTCGTATCCTCGAGCTCGTCTCCGGCACGCTGCGCCGGGTGCGTCTGCTCAGGCTGGCCGAGCGCGGGGTGGATTTCGAACGCGCGGTGTTCGAGCTGGTGGCCTGAGCTGCCTGCTGGCCTGGGCTGCCTTTCGGCCTGATCTACCTGCTTGGCCTGATCTGCCCGCTGGCCTCGGCTGCCTGGACGACGCCGGGCCGGTCTCATATCATGAAGGGCCTTCTTTCGACCACGCGTCAACCGAGCTTCGCCACCGGCCGTGCGAAGCTCGCCTGAGACCGCCCGAGGCCGGTCGAGTAGTCAACCGATGAGCGCACCCTCACAGCAACCCCCGGCGCCCACCGCCATCACGCTGCACCAGAAGTCGCGCGTGCTGGAGATCACGTTCTCCGACGGCAAGACATTCCACCTGCCGTGCGAGTTCCTGCGCGTGTACTCCCCCTCCGCGGAGGTGCGTGGACATGGTCCGGGCCAGGAAGTGCTGCAAGCCGGGAAGAAAGACGTCGCTATCGTGCGCCTCGATCCCGTCGGCAACTACGCCATCCAGCTCGCGTTCTCGGATGGCCACGACACCGGCATCTATTCCTGGGACCTGCTCTACGAGTACGGCATGAAGCAGCAGCGGATGTGGGCGACCTACCTCGAACGCCTGGCGAAGGCCGGGGCAAGCCGTGAAGCCGCCTGCGGACGAAGCTAAGCGCACCCACTTCGGGTTCCAGAGCGTCGCCGAAGAAGAAAAGGCCCGGCACGTCGGCGCGGTCTTCAGCTCGGTGGCGCAGCGCTACGACCTCATGAACGACTTGATGTCCTGGGGTCTGCACCGGCTATGGAAGCGCTTCGCGGTCGAGGTCTGCGGCTTGCGTCCCGGCCAGCGCGTGCTCGATGTCGCCGGGGGCACCGGCGATCTTGCGCGCAGGCTTTGGCCCAAGGTCATGCCCGGCGGGGGAGTGGTACTGAGCGACATCAACGCATCGATGCTCGAACGCGGCCGCGACCGGCTCCTCGACGAGGGCACGACGGTGCCAGCGGTTCGCTGCGATGCCGAGCGCCTGCCCTTCGCCGGCGATTGCTTCGACTGTGTCACGATCGGCTTCGGCTTGCGCAACGTGACGCGCAAGGATGCCGCCCTGGCGGAGAGCTTCCGCGTGCTGCGCGCGGGCGGGCGGCTGGTGGTGCTGGAGTTCTCGCACGTGCCGCGTGCGCTCGGGCCGCTGTACGACGCCTATTCGTTCGGCGTCCTGCCCCTGCTCGGGCGCGTCGTCGCCAAGGATGCCGCGAGCTATCGCTACCTGGCGGAGTCCATCCGGGTCCATCCGTCGCAGCGCGAGCTCGCCGCCATGCTGGCAGCCGCGGGCTTCGAGCGGGTGGAGTACTTCAATCTGGCCGGCGGCGTGGTCGCCGTGCATCGAGGATTCAAGTTGGGGTGAGGCAACCGAACCGAAGCGCGCGCGGTCCAACGTTGGTCACTCCTGCCCGAAGCAAAGGAACGCGCATGCCGCTTCGCAGCCTCGCCGCGTTGGCCCTCGCCAGCACCGTTCTCGCCGGATGTGGATTTCGCGGCGCTTACACGGCCCATGGCGTCGCGACGAGCGGCCCGCCGATCGTCGCGAAGCCCCAGCTCGAGGTCGGACGGAGCTGGACCTACCGCCTGGTCAACGGCTACAACAGCGAGGAAGTCTCCCGCTTCCGCGAGCAAGTTGTCGATACCGGTCAAGGCTTGGAAATCGCTCGCACCGGAAGCGAGGAGCACGTGACGGAGCGCTTCACGCCCGACGGTAAATGGGTCACCAAGGCACGTCCGGGATACGGCGCCCTGGAGTACTCCCCGCCGCTCGAAGCCATTCCGTTTCCCCTGGAGGTCGGCAAGCGCTGGCGCCAGCGCACCATGAGCCACGATCGGCAGAGCGGCCAGAGCTATCCGGTGTTGGTCTATGGTCGGGTGGTGCGCTGGGAGCGCATCCAGACCGAGGGCAGTGCGTACCATGCCGTGCGCATCGACCGCCACGTCTTCATCGGCGACGGAGATTTCTGGAAGACCGATACCCAGGTGTGGGAAACGGACTGGTACGCGCCCTCGGTCGGGCGGGTGGTGCGCTCGGAGAACACCTCGGGCTACTACGACCTGCGCCAGACCTCGCGTGCGGGCGCCTTGTGGGTCAAAGGAAACTGGAACGTGCTCGAGCTGGTGAGCCCCGGCACGGCGTCCAAGCAGGGATCGGCGCTGCCGCCATCGATGCTGCAACGCGCAACAGGGATCCACGATGACGGCGTGATTGCGTTCTACAATGCCGTCAATTAGTACTCAAGTCGCGGCTGCGGGATGCCGAATTGCTACAATGGGGTGTTGTCTCGTTCGTTTCCTTAGAGGAGGAATCGTGAACAAGCTCTTCAGCGCAGTGTTCGCAGTGTTCGTCGCTGTTGCGATCGGTATTCCGGATGCCGATGCCGCGCGGCGTCTGGGCGGCGGCAAGTCGGTCGGCAGCCAGCGCCAGTCCACCCCGCAGCAGGCGGAGCCGCGCCAGGCGCAGCAGCAACCGCAAGCCGCACCGCAGCCCGGCGCGGCAGCCAACCCGGCGGCGGCCGCGGGCGGCAAACGCTGGCTCGGCCCGGTGGCAGGCCTGTTGGCCGGCGGGTTGCTCGGCGCCATGATTTTCGGCGGCGCATTCGACGGCATCAAGCTCATGGACGTCGTCCTCATCCTGGTTCTCGCCGCGGGCATCTTCTTCATCTTCAGAATGATGATGCGCAAGCCGCAAGCGGCGGCGGGCCAGCGCGAGCCGCTGCAATACGCGGGTGTCGGGGCCGAGCCGCGCGTCGAACCATCCCTGCCGCATCCGCAGCCGTCCTCGCTCGGCGCCGCGCCGAGCCCCGCAGCGGCGGGTTATTTTCCGGCCGGCTTCGACGCCGAGGCATTCGCGCGTCAAGCGAAGAGCAATTTCATTCGCCTGCAGGAGGCGCACGACCGTGCCGACGCCGGCGCCTTGCGCGCGATGATGACCCCGGCGCTGTTCCGCGAGATCGAGGGCCAACTGCGCGAGCGCGGTAACGCGCCGCAGAAGACCGAGGTCGTCACGCTCGATGCCAAGGTGATCGAGGTCGTCACCGAAGGCGATCATTACGTCGCCAGCGTGCGCTTCACTGGCCTCATGAAGGACGACCCGGCGGCCCAGCCGGAGCCCTTCAGCGAGCTGTGGCACCTGCAGAAACCCCTGAACGGGTCGACCGGCTGGCTCATGGCCGGCATCCAGCAGGACAGCTAGGGCTCCCCGGCGCTTGTTGTCCTATCTCGCCGTAACGCCTGTCAATCACGTCCTGCGGGGCGAGAGCTGGGCGTTGCGGCGTTTGCAACCTCATGCTGGCAAGACGGCTCGCTTCCACGCCCCTCCTTTCTCCTTGAGCTTCACCGTCGCCGAAGGCGGTGAAGTTCTTGCCGCCCCGTCGACCGTAACAGCCGAGGCGAGCTTGCGTCTCACGCCCGCGGCTCTGGCGCGCATCGTAGCCGGCGACCAGAGCGCTTACGCCGAAGTCATCGTCGAAGGCGATCCCGATTTCGCCCAGGCCATCGAACACGTGGTCCGTCACGCGCGCTGGGACCTCGAGGAGGACTTGTCGCGCCTGCTGGGCGACGGCCTGGCCCATCGCGTGGCAGCAGCGGGACGCAACCTGCTCGCGTTTCAGCGCCGTGCCGCGGCGAGCTTCGCCCGCAACCTATCGGATTACTGGCAGGAAGAGCGTGCGCTGATCGCACGCCGCAGCGATGTCCAGCGCTTCGTGCATGACGTCGACACATTGCGCGACGACGTGGAACGGCTCGATCAAAGGATTTCCAGGCTCGGCGCTCGCGGCTGAGTCAGCCGCGCGCTCCACCCTCGCCGAGTTTCCCATCGCTGACATAGGCCCGCGGCCGTTACCGCCGAACCTGCGCCGCGGCTCACCTCGGCGCTCGATCGTTCGCGGCAGACGTTCTGGACGACCACGGCTTTGCCACTGATCGAGTCAGTCGCGCTGAGTCTTGCGCGCGGCCGCCACAGCCTTTCTGAAACGCCTGCGCCAAGCCGCTCGCGCGCCAGCACATGGTCAGGTCACGGTAGCGGTTAGAATCCGCCGATGCGCCTGCTGCGGCTCATCCGAATTCTCTGGATCGCGTTTCGATTCGGCCTGGATGAATTCGTCCTGGGTCACGAGCGCTTCAAGGGCCTGCGTCCCACCGTCGCGGCGCTGACCTCGTGGCGCAAGCTCGACTCGCCGCGCGCGGTGCGCTTGCGCCTCGCACTCGAAGCCCTCGGACCGATCTTCGTCAAGTTCGGCCAGGTGCTGTCCACCCGGCGCGATCTGCTGCCGGCGGATCTCGCCGACGAGCTCGCTCGCTTGCAGGATCAGGTCCCGCCGTTCGCCTCCCGGCATGTTCGCGCCGCGCTGGAGCGGACCTACGCTCGCCCGGTCGAGGCAGTGTTCCAGACCTTCGACTTCACGCCGGTGGCGAGCGCCTCGGTGGCCCAGGTGCATCTCGCCATCCTGCCCGACGGGCGCGAGGTCGCCGTGAAGATTCTGCGCCCCGGCATCGAAGCGGTGATCGCGCACGACGTCGCCCTGCTCCACGACGGCGCCACGGTGCTGCAGGCGCTGTGGCGCGAGGGCCGCCGGCTCAAGCCGCATGAAGTGGTGGGTGAGTTCGCGAAGCACCTGGAAGACGAGCTCGACCTGATGCGCGAAGCCTCCAATGCCAGCCAGCTACGGCGCAACTTCGAGGACTCGCCGTTGCTGCTCGTGCCCGAGATCTATTGGGACTATTGCAGCACGGAAGTGATGGTCATGGAGCGCATGCGCGGCACGCCGGTGAGCCATGTCGCCGAGCTGCGCGCCCAGGGCATCGATATCAAGGCGTTGGCGCGTGCGGGCGTCGAAATCTTCTTCACCCAGGTGTTTCGCGACGGTTTCTTTCATGCCGACATGCACCCGGGCAACATCATGGTCGATGCGGAGGGACATTACATCGCGCTCGACTTCGGCATCATGGGCACGCTCAACGACGTCGACAAGCACTATCTCGCGCAGAATTTCCTCGCCTTCTTCCGCCGCGACTACCGGCGCGTCGCGGAATCGCACATCGAATCGGGCTGGGCACCTAAGGATACGCGGGTGGACGAGTTCGAAAGCGCGATCCGCGCGGTGTGCGAACCGGTGTTCGATCGGCCGCTGAAGGAAATCTCGCTCGGCAAGGTGCTCATGCGCCTGTTCCAGACCTCGCGCCGCTTCAACATCGAGGTGCAGCCGCAACTGGTGCTGCTGCAGAAGACCTTGCTCAACATCGAGGGCCTGGGCCGGGAGCTCGATCCCGACCTCGACCTCTGGATCAGCGCGAAACCCTTCCTGGAGCGCTGGATGTCCGAGCAGATCGGTTGGCGCGGGCTGGTACGGCGCGTTCGTCAGGAGGCGCCGAACTGGGGGGTATGGCTGCCGCAGACGCCTCGGCTGGTGCATCGCGCCCTGGCCGACCGCAAGGACGATGTCATCGCGGCGAGCCTCGCGCGCTTGGCGCGGGAGCAGCGGCGCCACACCTGGCTCCTGCTCGTCGTCGCGCTGCTGGTGACGATCGTGCTCGTGAACATGCTTCGCGGCTGACGGCAAGCCGCCGCTGCTCAAGGCGCGGCTCCTCGCCTCGCCGGCACCCTGAGCGTTGCAGCTTCCATCGTGCAGCAGCAGGGCACGGCCGCACTTCGCGGCAAGCGTAGGAGGACATGACCCCACCCGTCTGGCCCTAGGAGCCTGTCGGACTTGATTTCGCGTGATGCGTTGTGCCCACAACGCCCGCAGGCAAGGCGCTCGGTGCAGACCAATATCGGGAAAAGTCCGACAGGCTCCTAGGGCTCGGGCGCGAATCAGGCACGATACGCTATCATGCGCGCGACCCGGCGAAGGGTGATTCCGTGACGCCGGCCTGCGGCTGCGAGGATCGCCATGCTGGTGTGGTTTGTCGTTTTCTACTTGCTGCTTTCCGTGGCGATCGGGTTGTACGCAGCCACACGGGTGCATAACACCAAGGATTTCGTCGTCGCCGGGCGCCATCTGCCGCTGCCGGTGGTCACGGCGACCGTCTTCGCCACCTGGTTCGGCGCCGAGACCGTGCTCGGCATCTCGGCCACCTTCGTCAAGGAAGGCTTGGGCGGGGTGGTCGCCGATCCGTTCGGCTCCAGCCTGTGCCTCATTCTCGCCGGACTGTTCTTCGCCCGCCGCCTGTATCGACTGAACTTGCTCACCATCGGCGACTACTATCGGCTGCGCTACAACCGCACCATCGAGGTCGTCTGCACGCTGGCGATCGTCGGATCCTATCTGGGCTGGGTATCGGCGCAGATCAAGGCGCTCGGCCTGGTGTTCAACGTCGTCACCGCCGGCGCCATCAGTCAGCCCGAGGGCATGATCATCGGCGCGGCCATCGTGCTCACCTACACCACTTTCGGCGGCATGCTCTCGGTGGCCGTGCTCGATTTCGTGCAGATGATCGTCATCATGGCCGGGATGCTGTTTATCGGCTGGATCGTTTCGGGCATGACCGGCGGGGTGGGCGCGGTGGTGGGCCAGGCGAGCGCCGCAGGCAAGCTGAATCTCTTTCCCGAAGCGAGCGCGGCGGCATGGATTCCGTTCATCGGCGCCTGGGTCACGATGATGCTGGGCTCCATCCCGCAGCAGGACGTGTTCCAGCGCATCACCTCGGCCAAGGATGAAAAGACCGCCGTGCGCGGCTCGGTCCTGGGCGGTTCGATCTATTTCTTTTTCGCCTTCGTGCCCATGTTTCTCGCCTTCTCGGCGACCCTGATCGATCCGGCCATGTTCGGCAGCCTGCTGGAAAAGGATTCCCAGCTCGTGCTGCCGACTTTGATCCTCTCGCACACGCCGCTCTTCGCCCAGGTCGTATTCTTCGGCGCGCTGCTGTCCGCCATCATGAGCTGCTCGGCGGCGACCTTGCTCGCTCCGTCGGTCACCTTCAGCGAGAACGTCATCCGCAACGCGGTTCCGCGCATGACCGACAGGACGTTCCTGTGGACCATGCGCGCGACCCTGGTCGTCTTCGCGCTCATCGTGCTGGTGAACGCGCTCATCTCCAACGAGAGCATCTTCAAGATGGTCGAGAACGCCTACAAGGTGACGCTCGTAACCGCGTTCGTACCGCTCGCCGCGGGCCTGTACTGGAAGCGCGCGAATACCCAGGGGGCGTTGTTCGCCGTGACGGCCGGAGCGGGCGCCTGGCTCGTTCTGGAGCTGCTCCAGCCCGCGACAGTATGGCCGCCCCAGCTCCTGGGACTGTTCGCCGCGATCGCCGGGATGGGCCTCGGTTCGTTGCTGCCGCACTTCGTGGGCCGGCCCACCCCGATCGCGCCCGCGCATGCCGAGCTGCATCGCCATGCCGCGGCGCAGACTCACCACGTGCCCGCGCATCCGCACCATCCTGCCGGCGGCCGGCCACATTGAGGCTACGGTACTCGCGTCATGCTGCTCGAGCTGCGTAACGTCACCCGGCGATTCGGCGCGCTGGCGGCGGTGCAAGCGGTCAGCCTGGATATCGAAGCGGGCGAGTTCTTCACCCTGCTGGGGCCCTCGGGCTGCGGCAAGACCACGCTGTTGCGCATGATCGCGGGCTTCGACGCCCCCGACCAAGGCGACATCCTGCTCGAGGGCGCAAACCTCGCCGGCACGCCGCCCGAGCGCCGCCCGGTCCATACGGTGTTCCAGAGCTACGCCTTGTTTCCGCACATGAGCGTGGCAGACAACGTCGGCTTTCCCTTGCTCATGTCACGGCGTACGCGCGAGGAGATCGTGCCCTTGGTGCGCGAAGCCTTGGCCAAGGTGCACCTCGCCGACAAGGCCGCCGACTATCCGCACGAGCTCTCCGGGGGCCAGAAGCAGCGCGTGGCGCTCGCGCGCGCGCTGGTGAATCGGCCGCGGCTGCTGTTGCTCGACGAGCCGCTCGGCGCGCTCGACGCCAAGCTGCGCGAGGAAATGCGCTCGGAGCTGATCCGCCTGCAGCGCGACGTGGGCATCACCTTCGTCTTCGTCACCCATGCCCAGACCGAAGCGCTCGCCCTGTCGCATCGAATAGCGGTGATGAATGCCGGACGCGTCGAGCAGGTCGATACACCGGAGCGCATCTACGAGCAGCCCGTCAATCGCTTCGTCGCCGAATTCATCGGCACCTGCAACCTGATCGATGCCACCGTCGCGGCCGCCACCGCAGCCCATCTCGGCTTGGACCTCGGTACGCTGGGAGAGGTCGTCGCACCCGCCGCGCCCGGCATCGCGGTCGGAGAGCGCGGCACGCTTGCACTGCGCCCCGAGCAGATTCGCTTGAGCGCGCGCGGCCATGCCGAACGCTTGCGCAACCAGTTCGAGGCGACGGTGCGCGAGAGCCTGTACCTGGGCGACGTGACCCACTACAGCGTCGCGCTCGCGAACGGACGCACCTTGCAGGCACTGGCGGCGAATTCGGGCAGCGCGCGCGCGCAGCTCTTCAGCACCGGCGATGCCGTCACGGTCGCGTGGCGGCACGATGCCGGACACTTCCTGCGATGAAACCAACTCGCAGCGTGGGACACGGGCAACGCGGCAAAGCAGCCGGCATGAGATCGCGGTTGAGCCGCTGGCTCGTAGCCGCTCCGCCTTCGCTCTTTCTCGCGCTGTTCTTTCTTGCACCGAGCCTCATCATGGCCGGCGCATCGTTTCGCTTCCCGGGCGAGCTCGGCGGGCTTGCGCCGCTCACGGCGAGCGCGGCGCACGGCAGCGACCACGGCCTCACGCTGGAGGCTTACGCCTTCGTCTTCGGCGACTGGGTCTATCTCTGGATCTGCCTCAAGTCGTTCGCGATCGCCGCCGTCACGACGCTCGCCTGCCTCGCGCTCGCGTATCCGCTCGCCATGCTGATCGCCGCGAGCCCGCGCAAGCGCCGCGATCTGCTGGTGCTGCTCGTGATCCTGCCGTTTGCCAGCAACTTCCTGGTGCGTGTCTACGCCTGGATGATCGTGCTCGGTCCCATGGACCTGCTCTACACGCAGACGGCCGTCCTGATCGCGATGGTCTACGTGCACCTGCCTTTCATGATCCTGCCGCTGTATATCAATCTCGAGAAACACGACCCGGCGCTGCTCGATGCGGCGCAGGACCTCGGCGCCAACGCTTGGCGGCGATTCTGGCACGTCACGTTTCCGCTGTCGCTGCCGGGGGTATTCGCCGGCTCGGCGCTGGTGTTCATCCCGGTGCTCGGCATGTTCGCCGTTCCCGAGTTGCTCGGCGGTACCCGCGATATCCTCATCGGCAACCTCATCAAGGAGCAATTTCTCGACAATCGCGACTGGCCGCTCGGCGCCGCGCTATCACTCGTGCTGACCGCGATGGTGTTAGCGCTCGCCTGGGGCACGTTGCGCCTGGCGCGCGCGCGCACGCGGGGGCTCGCATGACGCTCAAGCTGCCGCTCCTGTGGCTGCTCGCCGCCGTCGTCTACGCCTTTCTCTACGTCCCGCTCGCGGTCGTGGTCCTGTTCTCCTTCAACGATTCGGCGCTCAATGCGGGCTGGGTCGGCTTCACCACGCGCTGGTACGAGCTGCTCCTGGCCGATGCCGACATGCTCTCGGCGGCCGCCAACTCGCTGCTCGTAGCCACTGTGGCGAGCATCGCCGCGACCATCCTCGGCACGATGGCCGGGCTCGCGATCCATCGCTACCGGCCCAGGCTTCTGCCTGCGCTGGTGCTCACGCCCGTGGCGATGCCCGAGATCCTGCTGGGCGTGTCGCTACTGCTGTTCTTTCGCCAGGTGCTCGACCTGACGCTGGGTCTCGCGTCGATCGTGATAGCGCACATCACCTTCTCCATCGGCTTTGTCGCCATCGTGGTGCGCGCCCGGCTCCAGGGCATGGACGAGGCGATCTTCGAGGCCGCGCGCGACCTCGGCGCGACGCCGTGGCGAAGCTTCCGTCATGTCACGCTGCCGCTCATCCTACCGGCGATCGTCGCCGGGGCGTTGATGGCGTTCACGCTATCGATCGACGACTTCGTCATCACGTTCTTCACCGCGGGGGTGGGCGTGACGACGCTGCCGCTACAGATCTATTCCATGATCAAGGTCGCGGTCACCCCGGAAGTCAACGCCGTGTCGACCTTGTTGATGGCGCTGACGCTGACCCTGATCGCCGTGGCGGCGCGCATCGCGCCCGAATCGATCCGCGCGCGCGGCTAGCGCGGACGCTTCATCGCGACGCGCGAGCTCACCGGGTATTCGCGAACATACTCAACGCCTGTTCGCGCCAGTGAGCAGCGGTCGAGCTGCAAGCTTGCTGGCGCTCGACGCAGCCCTATTCCAGCTTGAAGCCGGTGTCCTTGATGAGCTTCGCCATGCGCGCATGCTCGCCCGTCATCCACTTGCTCGCGTCCTGCGGCGCGTTGCCGACCGGATCGGTACCCTGGCTGGTCAGCTTCTCTTTCATGTCGGGCAGGTGCAACACGCGTGCGAGCTCGGCGTTGAACTTGGTGATGATCTCGGACGGTACGCGCGCCGGTGCGAGTATGCCCTGCCAGGATCCGGTGACGAAGCCCGCGAGCCCGGGGCCTTCACCGACCGTCGGGGTGTCCGGCAGCGAGGGAACCCGCTTTTCGCTCGACACCGCGATCAGCTTCAGGCGATTGTTCTTGACGTGGGGGAGCGTCTGCAACATGCCGAGAAACAACAGATCGCTCTCGCCGGATGCCACCATGCGCGCGGAATCCGCGCCGCCGCGGGTGCCGATGTAGGTCCACTTCACACCGGCCTTCTGCTCGAACAACATGCCGGCGAAATGCGGCGCACCGCCCAGGCCGGTCGGGTAGTTGAGCTTGCCGGGATTGGCTTTCGCCAGCGCGATCAGCTCGCGCGTCGTCTTCACCGGCACGCTCGGGTGGACGGTGAGCAAGTGCGGCGAGTACGACACAATGGTCACCGTCGTAAGATCCTTCAGCGGGTCGAACGGCAGCTTGTACACGCTCGGTGCGATCGAGAGATTGCCGATATCGGTGAGGAGATAGGTGTAGCCGTCGGGCGCTGCGCGCGCGACCACTTCGGCGCCGATGTTGCCGTTGGCGCCGGTGCGGTTTTCGACGATGAACTGCTGGCCCCAGGCCTCGGTCACCTTGACGCCGATCAAGCGGGCGAGAATGTCCGAAGTGCCCCCGGGCGGGTAGGGAATCACGATGCGCACCGGCCGGGTCGGATAGTTGGCCGCCGGCTTGGCCCCAGGGGCCTGGGCGTAGGACTCGGCCAGGCACAGCATCGCCACGCAGCCACTCACGCTCGCAACAATCGCTTTCGTCTTCATGACGTCTCCTCCGTGTCTACGGCGCGAGACGCAGTATAACCACATCCGCTGCGTCAGTCGGTGCGGATATTGGCGCGTTTGGCCACCCGCGCCCATTGGCTGCGCTCGTCGGCGAGATGCCGGCCGAATTGCTCGGGGGAGCTCGCGACCGGCTCGGTGCCGTCGAGCGCCAGCCGCGCCGCTACCTCGGGCAGCCGCACGGCCTTGGCGATCTCGCGCTGCAAGCGTTCGACGATCGCACGCGGCGTAGCGCGCGGCGCAAGCATTCCGTGCCACTGGGTGACGAGATAGCCGGGGACACCGGACTCGATCAGCGTCGGGACATCGGGCGCCATCTTCGCGCGTTCGGCGCTCGCGATGGCGATCGGCTTGAGCTTCTGCGCGCGCACCTGCGCATACACCGAGCCCATGCTGAGCAGGCTCATCTGCACCTGGCCCGAGAGCAGATCGTTCAACGCCGCGCCGACGCCCTTGTACGGGATGTGCACGAGCTGGGTCCCGGTCGAGATGGCGAACAATTCCCCCGCCAGGTGGGCAAGCGAAGCATTCCCCGTGGAGGCGTAGTTGAGCCTCGCGGGCGCCGACTTGGCGTAGGCCACCAGGTCCTTCACCGTCCTGACCGGCAATGCTGGATGCACGGTGAGGATGTACGGGGCGGCAGCCACCTGCGACACCGGCGTGAAGTCCCGCTCCAGGTCGTAGCGGGTCTTGTTGGCGACGCCGTACACCACCAGGCTCGCGCTCAAGAACATCAGGGTGTGACCATCGGGCGCCGCCGCCGCGGCAAGCTCCGCCGCGATGCTGCCGCTCGCGCCGGCGCGATTGTCCACGACCACCGTCTGCGCCAATGCATCGCCGAGCGGATTCGCCACCAGCCGGGCGACGAAGTCCAGCCCGCCGCCGGCGCCCGAGGCGACGATCAGACGAATCGGCCTGACCGGGTAGGCGCCGGGCGATTGCGCTGCGACGCAGGCCGTGCCTAGCGTGAGTGCGGTAAAGAGTGACAGATCCGCGCCTGCCCGCAATCCCGCGATCATGACTTCCTCTCCCGTGCGTGATCGGCCTGAAACGACCGATGGCCTTCTCCGGCTGGCGCAATGTTGACCCACCCGCGTGATTGCACGCAATCGATTTGTCTTGCCCCGGGGTCCAGCCGTGCATAGCCCACGCCGTGGCGAGCCACGCCGTAGTTTTCTGTTCGGCGGCCGCGCCGTTGATATGCGGGCGTGATTTCGCGTACATTTCATGCCGCGACAAACCGCTGCGGCC
This sequence comes from Burkholderiales bacterium, assembly GCA_020848435.1. GTDB lineage: Bacteria > Pseudomonadota > Gammaproteobacteria > Burkholderiales > WYBJ01 > WYBJ01. Next base: position 60,366 of record JADLAC010000079.1, read on the forward strand.
AGCGGATCTCGCTACCGATCCATGAAGCTCATCCCCCATCAGCGCGCTCGCGCCGACGAATTCACCGGCATGAGCCTCACCGAGGCGGCGGGCGCGATTCGCCGCCGGCGCATCTCGTCGCTGGAGCTTACCAAGGCCTGTCTCGCCTGGATCGATCGGGTGCAGCCGCAGCTCAACTGTTTCATCTCCATCGAACGCGAGGCGGTGCTGGCCGCCGCGCGCAAAGCCGATCGGATACTGGCAGCGCGCGGGCCGCTCGGAGCGCTGCACGGCGTGCCCCTGGCGCACAAGGACATGTTCTTCCGCCGCGGGAAGATCGCCACCTGCGGCTCGAAGATCCTGCGCGATCAGCCGCAGACCACGACGGCGACGGTGGTCGAGCGCCTCGAGGCGGCCGGCGCGTTGTGGTTGGGCGGCCTCAACATGGGCGAGTTCGCCTCCAACCCAACGGGCGACAACGCGCACTTCGGTCGCTGCCGCAATCCCTGGAATCTCGCCGCGGTGACGGGCGGCTCGTCCAGCGGATCGGCCGCCGCCGTGGCCGCACGCGCCTGCCATGCCTCGCTCGGCTCGGATACCGGCGGCTCGATCCGCACGCCGGCGGCGATTTGCGGCGTGGTGGGACTGAAGCCCACCCACGGCCGGGTGAGCGTCCACGGCGCCATGCCGCGCGCCTGGTCGCACGACAGCATCGGCCCCCTGGCCCGCACCGTACGCGACTGCGCGCGGCTGTTAAGCGTCATCGCCGGCGCGGATCCGAACGATCCCGATGCGAGCCGCGAGCCTGTCCCCGACTACGAGCGCGGCATCGGCGCCGGTATCGCCGGAGTGCGCATCGGGGTCCCGACCGACCATTTCTACGACGACCTCGCCCCTGACATCCGCCGCTGCATGGATGCGAGCCTCGCGGTGCTAAGCGCGCTCGGCGCCCACATCGTGCCGATCGCCGTGCCGCAGGCGCGAGCCATCATGCCGCTGTCGGTGCTGATCGCCGAGTGCGAATCGTCGGCTTATCATGCGCATTGGATGCAAACCCGACCCCAGGACTATGCCCCCGACGTGCGCGCGCGCTTCGAGCCCGGTTTGACCGTGCCGGCGGTGCGCTACATCGAGGCGCAAAACGAGCGCAAGCGTCTCACGCGCGAGTTCACGGCCTCGGTGATGAGCGCGGTCGATGTGCTGCATACCCCGGTGCTGCCGGTTCCCGTGCCGACGATCGCGGCGACCGAGGATCCCGACCCGGAGAACTTGCGCAAGCTGATCCCGATGTTCACGCGCAACACCCGCGCGGCGAGCTTCTTCGGCCTGCCGGCACTGAGCGTGCCGGCAGGGTTTTCCGACAATGCCATGCCGGTGGCATTCCAGTTGATCGGCCGCGCCTTCGCCGAAGCGTTGCTGCTGCGGGTGGGGCACGCCTACCAGGAAGCCACCGACTGGCATACCCGTTCGCCCGTACGCGCGGACGGTTTCCGCAACGAGGGACCATGAACAATCGGACCAAGGGTAGCGTGCTTCTGGCCGCGGCATCGATGGCTCTGGCTGGAGCGACGGCGGCGCAGGATTATCCCAACCGCGCCGTGCGGGTGATCGATCCGTTTTCTCCCGGCGGGGCCACCGACGTGCTGGCCCGGATCGTATCGCAGAAGCTCACGGCCAATCTCGGCCAGCCGTTCGTGGTCGAAAACCGCGCCGGCGGCGGCGGTCATATCGGCGCCGACATCGTGGCGAAGTCGCCGCCCAACGGCTACACCTTGCTCGTCGCCGGCGTGCCGCACGCGATCGGCATGACGCTCTATCAGAAGCTGCCCTACGACCTGGCGCGGGATCTGGCGCCGATCACGCAGCTCGCCACCTTTCCCAGCATGATCGTCGCCAATCCGGCGCTGCCGGTGAAGTCGATGAAGGACTTGCTCGCGTTGGCGCGAGCGCGCCCCGGCGAGATCAATTTCGGCGCCAACCCCGGCTCGCCCAATCATCTGGCCATGGAGCTCATCAACACCATGGCGCAGGTGAAAATGGTGCACATCGGCTACAAGGGTGCCGGCCCCGTGGTGAACGATCTGCTCGCGGGACAGCTCCAGGTCGCCTCGGTCGGCATCCCGACCGGGCTCGCGCAAGTGCAAGCCGGGCGCCTGCGCGCGATCGCGGTCACGGGACCGAAGCGCTCGGCGCTGCTGCCCGCCGTGCCGACGGTGATGGAATCCGGCCTGCCGGGTTACGATGTGCAATCGTGGTACGGCATGTTCTGCGCCCCAGGCACCCCGGGCGAGATCGTCGCCAAGCTCAACAGCGAGATCGCCGCGGTGCTCAGAGCCCCCGATGTCGTCGAGCGCCTCGCCAAGCTCGGTGCCGAGCCCGCGCCGACGACGCCCGAGCAACTCGGGCGCATCACGCGCGAGGAAATCAAGCGCTGGGCGAAGGTCGTGGTAGAGTCCGGCGCGAAAGTCGACTAGGGCTCCCGCTTCGCCCCACGGTGCGCCTACTGCGGGCAGGCGCGAATCCGCCTTTGATGCGAGTCAGCGATGCAAGCAATCGTTCTGCGCGAGTACGGTCCCCCTGAAAACCTGAAATGGGAGACGCTGCCCGACCCCGAGCCGCAAAAGGGCGAAGCGTTATTGCGCGTGCGCGCGGTCAGTGTGGACCTCTTTCAGATGGAGTTTCGCAGCGGCCGCGCGCTGCAAATCCCGCTGCCGCGCATCATCGGCAACGGGCCGGCCGGAGAGATCGCCCGGCTCGGTCCGGAGGTTTCCGGGTTCAGCGTGGGCCAGCGCGTCGTGGTCTGCAACAACATCAGCTGCGGCAACTGCAAGTACTGCCGCATGGGCCGCGAGACGCTGTGCGCCGGCCTCAACAACCATCGCGGCGGGATGATCGGCGCCCATCGCGACGGCGGTTACGCCGAGTTCGTCGCGGTACCCGCGCGCAATCTGCTCGTGATGCCCGAGGGGGTCTCGTTCGAGCAGGCGTGCCTGATTCCGAATACGATCGGCCCGGTGGTCAAAGCGTGCTCGGCCCGTGCCCGCATTCGCGCCGGCGAAGACGTGCTGATCATCGGTGCCGGCGGCGGCATGGGCTTGCATGCCATCCAGGCCGCGCGCGCGTGCGGCGCACGCGTCATCGCAGCCATTCGTTCGCCGCGCACGGCGCAGGCGTGCGCAGCCTCGGGCGCCGACGTCGTGATCTCGACTCGAGACCACGATCTCGCCCAGGAGGCGCGCCGCCTGACCGAGGGCTGGGGCGTCGATGCCGTGCTGGATTTCGTCGCCAACCGCGAGACGCTGCAAGCGAGCATTGCCGCGCTCGCGCCCGGCGCTCGCCTGGTCATCATGGGCTACTTTCCCCGCGGCGGCATCCTGGAGACGCTCACCTGGCCGTTCACCGAGGAGATCGAAGTCACGGGCAATCGCTCCGCGGGGCGCCAGGACATCGCGCAGTGCCTGGCGTTGATCCAGAACGGACGCATCGCGCCCGTCATCGGCCGCACGTTCGCTTTGAAGGACGCGGTCGCCGCGCACAAGGCGTTCGAGGCCGGCGAGATCGTCGGCCGGGCCGTGTTGGTCGTTTGATCCATTCAGTCGCATGAGTCCCACGAGGAGGATCGTTATGCACTCGACAATCGCCCTGGCCTTAGGCGCCCTGGGCTGCATCGCATCGCCGCTTGTCCAGGCTGCCGCGGCGGCCGAATTCCCCAACCGCCTGGTGCGCATCATCCTGCCGCAACCCGCCGGCGGCGGCACCGACGTGGTGGCGCGGGCCATCGCGGCGAAGCTCACCGACGCGTGGGGGCAGCAGGTGATCGTGGACAATCGCCCGGGCGCCAACGGCATCATCGGCGTCGAGCAATTCAGCAAGAGCAAGCCCGACGGCTACACCGTCCTGTACGGCTTCACGTCCTTGCTCACCATCAACGGCTCGGTCTACAAGTCGCTGCCCTACGATACGCTGCGCGACTTCACCGGCATCACCCAGACGGTCACCAACACCATGGCGCTGGTGGTCAATCCGCACCTGCCGGCGCGCTCGGTGAAGGAGCTCGTGGCGCTGGGACGCTCGCGCCCCGGCGATCTCCTGTACGGCTCCTTTGGCGTGGGCAACCAGACCCACCTCACGGCGGAGCTGTTTCGGCTGGAGTCGAAACTGAAGATGCTGCACGTGCCCTACAAGGGCGAGACCCCGGCCATCACGGAATTGGTCGGCGGACAAGTCGCGATGATGTTCTCGCCCTCTGCCGGGGTCACGCCGCATGTGAAGACGGGGCGGCTGCGCCTGCTCGCCACTTGCGGCAAACAGCGCGCCGCGGCCTTTCCCGACACCCCGACCATGGTCGAATCGGGCTTTCCCCGCATGATCTCGATCGGCTGGGGCGGATTCGTCGCGCCGCAGGGAACGCCTGCCGACATCGTGCGCAAGACCCAGCAGGAAATCGCGCGCGCGCTCGCGGCGCCGGAGGTGCGCGACCGCCTTGCCGCCCTGGGCGCGGAACCGAACGGCACGACGCCCGAAGAGTTCAACGCGCTGCTCAAGTCCGAAACCGAGAAGTGGGCCACCGTGGTAAAGGGCGCGGGACTGTATCACAGCCAATGAGCATGAAGCGCCGTCAGCTCGGTCACAGCGGACCGATCGTATCCGCCCTGGGGCTGGGTATGGGCGGCGCCACGACCCACTTCGGCGAGCGCGACGACGAGGTTCAGGTCGCAACCATGCGCCGCGCCATCGACCTCGGCCTCAACTTCTTCGATACGGCCGATGCCTACCAGCAGGGCCGCCACGAAATCCTCGTCGGGCGCGCGATCCGCGATCGCCGCGACGAGGTCATCGTCGCCTCCAAGTTCGGCAACCTCACGCTTCCCGATGGCAGCAAGTCGTTCAACGGGCGTCCGGAGTATGTCGCGCGGGCCTGCGATGCAAGCCTGAAGCGTCTCGGCATCGATACCATCGATCTGTACTACCTGCACCGGATCGATCCCGACGTTCCGATCACCGATACCGTCGGTGCCATGGCGGAGCTGGTGCGCAAGGGCAAGGTGCGCTACCTGGGGCTGTGCGAAGCGGGGCCGCGCTCGCTCGAGCGCGCGCATGAGGTGCATCCGATCACCGCGCTCCAGACCGAGTATTCGCTGTGGGCGCGCCACGTCGAGGCGGAAATCCTGCCCGCCTGTCGCATGCTTGGCATCGGCTTCGTGGCCTATGCGCCGCTCGCGCGCGGTCTGCTCACCGGCACCGTCCAGCGTTACGAGGACATCGCCAGCCACGATATCCGCCGCAAGCACCCGCGTTTCCTCCCCGGGAACCTGGAGCACAACCTCGCGCTGCTGCGCCCGCTGGAAGAGATCGCGGCCGCGCATGGCGCGTCGCCGGTCCAGATCGCGCTCGCCTGGCTGCTTGCGCGCGGCAAGGACGTGGTCCCGATCCCGGGCACCAAGCAGCAGAAATACCTGGAACAGAACATGGGCGCGCTCGACATCGTGCTCGCGCAGCATGAGATCGAGCGCTTGAGCGCGGGATTCCATCCGGGTGCGGGCGCGGGAGAACGCCTGCCGCCGGGCTACACGCGCAGCGTAGGTGCGTGAAGCGCTCGTTCTTCGATACGATCAAGCGCGTTCGACGATCCCGAGCAGTGGCTTGAAGGTCCCAGGCGCGGGCCGAGTCAACGTGGAGATACGACAAGCATGATCGATGCGGCAATCGTCGGCCTCGGCCGCTGGGGCAAGAACATCGTCAACGCGGTGCAAGGCAAGAGCACGCGGCTGCGGTTCACGCGCTGTGTCGCCCGGCGCCCCGAGAGCGTGCGCGCATTCGCCACAGAGCACGGGCTTGCCGTCTCGGAGTCTCTGGCCGAAGTGTTGTCCGATCCCGCCATCCGCGCGGTCGTGCTCACCACGCCGCATACGGTGCACACCGAACAGGTGCTCGCCGTCGCGGCCGCAGGCAAGGCGGTGTTCTGCGAAAAGCCCCTGGCGTTGAGCGTCGCGGACGCCCGGCGCTCGATCGATGCGTGCCGGCAAGCGCGAGTACCGCTCGGCCTGGGCCATGACAAGCGCTTCTATCCTGCAATGCAGGAGTTGAAGCGCATCGTCGACAGCGGATCGCTCGGCGACATCCTGCATATCGAGGGTCATTTCAGCAACGAGACGACGCGCAAGTTCTACGCTGGCTGGCGCGAGTCGCCGCAGGAATCGCCCGGCGGCGGGATGACCGCGACCGGGATCCACATCATGGATGCCTTCGTCAACCTGGTCGGACCCGCGCGGCGCGTGTACGCGCAATTGGTCGAACGTCCGCCCGAGCCCGATCCAGTCGACACGCTCTCGGTCGTGATCGAGTTCCGCAACCAGGTGAGCGGCGTGCTATGCGGTGTGCGCAGCACACCGCAGTTCTGGCGCGTGCACGTCTTCGGCAAGCGCGGCTCGGCCGAGGCGGTGAGCCCCACCGAGGCGGTGTTGCGGATGAGCGAGGCCGAACCGCGGCGCTACAGCTTCGATCCCGTCGACACGCTGCGCTACGAGATCGACGCATTCGCCGACGCGGTAGAGGGCAAGGCGGATTATCCGATTCCGCTCGAGCACATGCTCGCCAACGTCGCCATGCTCGAAGCGACCATCGACTCGCTCGCGGCCAACGCAGCGGTCCTGGTCAAGGCGTGAAGCTTGGCCGGCCGGCGCTGCCGCCGGATCGTTCGCGATTCGGGATCGCGCTAAGCCGGCGGCGAGACCACCTCGCGCATCGGCCGCACCCGACAGCCCGCCTGCTCCAGCGCTTCGCGCACCGCTTGCACGATCTCCGGCGCACCCGGCGTATCGCCATGGCAGCAGATGGTTTGCACTGAAATGGCGATATCGCGGCCGTCGAGGGTACGCACCTTGCCTTCGGTCGCCATCCGAACCGCTTGCGCGGCCGCGCGCTTCGGATCGTCGATGAGCGAACCGGCGAGCCGGCGCGATACCAGGGTCGCATCGGCGTTGTAGGCGCGATCGGCGAAGCCTTCCGATGCGACGCGCACGCCTCGAGCGCGGCTTGCGCGGTCACAGCTGCCGCAGGCAAGCGCAACCATGATGAGGTCCTTGCCTCCCGATTCGAGCACCGCCTCACCGGCGGCCCGCGCGAGCGCTTCGTCCTTCTCCATCATGTCGTACAGAATGCCATGGGCCTTGACGTGCTGGAGGCTCGCCCCGCTCGCACGCAGGAACTCGCGCAGCGCCCCGGTCTGATAGCAGAAGTAGTCCTTCAGCTCCTGCGCCGTCACCGCCATCGCCCGCCGGCCGAAGCCCATCAGGTCCGGCAGCGAAGGATGCGCGCCGATCGCAACACCATGCGCGAGCGCGAGCGACACGGTCTTGCGCATGACATGCGGATCGCCGCCGTGAAAGCCGCAGGCCACGCTGGCCGAGGTAATGAACGGCATGATCTCGGCGTCCGCGCCGAGCGTCCAGCGGCCGTAGCTCTCGCCCATGTCGCAGTTCAGATCGATATCGATGGGATTGGCCGGCATCATGCAATCTCCTCCAGAGTGAGTCGCGTCAATGCCTCGTCCGACGCACGCAGCAGCCGATGCGCCTCATCGATGCTCACCGGCGAAAAACGCACCCGTTGACCGGGGCGTAGCTGGCCGAGGCGCCCGATGTCGAACGAGCAGACCGTGGCCAACTTGGTGTAGCCACCGGTCGACTGGCGATCGGCCATGAGGACGATCGGCTGGCCATCGCCGGGCACCTGCACCGAGCCTAGCGCAATGCCGTCGGAGACGATATCGTGGCCGCGCGCGTGCTCGATGCGCTCGCCCCGCAGGCGCACGCCCATCCGATCGGATTGCGGCAGCAGCTCATAGGCCCCGCTGCAGAACGCAGCGATGCCCGCCGCCGTGAATCGATCATGCTGGGGCCCGAGAATCGCGCGCAGCGACACCTCGCTGGGATAGCTTGGGAGGGCGTCACGGCGGACGCGCCGGCGCGCTGGCACGCAGCACCGGACGATATTCAGCCGATCGCCCTTCTTCAAGGAGCGTCCGTGCAGGCCGCCGAGGCCGCCGCGAAGATAGGTCGCGCGCGATCCCAGCGCGAGCGGCACGTCGAGGCCGCCGCCGAAAGCGACGTAGGCGCGTAACCCGGCGCGCGCGGAACCGAGCTTCACCACGTCGCCCGGGTGCAGCACCAGCGTGGTCCACGCGGGCGCCTCGACGCCGTTGACCGCGATCGGCATGGCGGCGCCCGTCACCGCGATGGCACACGTCGTAGCCACGGCGAAGCGCGGGCCGAGCAGCGTGCACTCGAGCGCCGCGGCCGTATCGCCGTTTCCGGCCAGGCGATTGGCAACGACGAAAGCGAACCGATCCATGGCGCCCGAAGGCGGGATGCCGGAGCGCAACTGACCGCAACGGCCCAGGTCCTGCACCGTGGTTTGCGGACCCGCGTCGAGGATCTCGATCATGCGATCCGCACCCGGTAGGCGCGCGCGGCCACCGCGGCGGCGATGCGATCGTACTCGCGGCGCTCGATCTCGACGAAGCGCAGGCAATCGCCCGGCCGCAACAATACCGGCTCGGATGCTTGCGGATCGTACAACTTCACCGGCGTGCGTCCCAGGACCCAGAAGCCGCCCGGGCTTTCGACCGAATACACGCAGCATTGGGTGCCGCCGATGCCGACGCTGCCCTGCGGCGTCTTGGTCCGCGGGGTCTCCAGGCGCGCAATGGCGAGCCGCTCAGGCATGCCGGTGAGATACGGCTGCCCGGGGGCGAAGCCGATGAAGTACACCAGGTAATCGACGCTCGTTTGCAGCCGGATCAGCTCGTGGACCGAAAGTCCGAGCCGCGCCGCGACCTGGTCCAGGTCGAAACCGAGCTCGGGATCGCGATAGCAGCAGGGCAGCTCGATCAGCCGCGTCGCGGGCAGCACCGCGGCGCTCGCGCGCGGCAGGCGCTCGGCGATGGCTGCGCACAGCTGCGGGTAGCTCACGAGCCGCGGGTCGTAGTAGACCAGCAGCGCGCGAAAGCTGGGCACGGTTTCGGTGATGCCCGCGATTTCGCGGCTCGCAAGGGCTTCGAGCGCACGCAGGCGTTGGCTCAGTGCCGGTCCGATCTCTTCGTCGATCTCGACCAGGACGGCGAGATCGCCCGCGGGCATGAAGCGCACGCTCACAGCGCGGCGAGGGCGGCGTTCGGCAGGTCGGTGATGAACATGTGCCCCGGACTGTGCGTGATCATGAACGGCGTCTTGGAGGCGAGCGCGACGGCCTGCGGCGTCACCCCGCACGCCCAGAACACGGGCACATCCCCCGGCGCGAATTCCTGCGCATCGCCATAGTCGGGCCGGGTGATATCGGCGATGCCGATCGCGGCCGGATCGCCGATATGGATCGGCGCCCCGTGCGCGCCGGGGAAACGCGCGCTCGTGGTCACGGCCTTGGGCACATCCGCCGCGCGAATCGGACGCATCGAGACCACGACGGGTCCGTGGAACACGCCGGCGGGCCGGCACGCGATGGAGGTGCGCCACATCGCGACACCTTTGCCGTGCTCGACGTGCCACAGCCGCACCCCGGCATCGAGCAGCGCCCATTCGAAGGTGAAGGAACACCCGAGCAGGAAGGCGACGAGGTCCTCGCGCCAATACGGCCTGACGTCGGCCACCTCCGCGATCTGCTGCCCGTGCTGGTAGATCCGGAACTTCGCGACGTCGGTGCGCAGGTCTGCGCCCGCGGCCACCCCTGCGGGCTCGGCCGAGCCGGCATCGCACACCTCGATCAACGGACACGGCCGCGGGTTGCGCTGGCAGAAGAGCAGGAAGTCGTAGGCTTGGGCCTTGGGCAGAACGGCAAGATTGGCCTGCACGTAGTTCTGACCCAGCCCGGCGGTGACGCCGGTAAGCTTGCCGTTACGGATATCGGCCCGAATCTCTCTCGGGTGGCGGCGATCGATCGACATGGGGCCGATTCTACCAAGGCACGTACTCCCGCGCCGCGCGCACTCGATTGCGCCAAGACGACTCTACCCTGCCGAGGACCGCGCAGCGGCTCGCGCCGCAGGACCAGAGCGCCGCCCCCTCTCGCAGTCCGTTTCCGCGAAGGCAGCCGAGGACATACTCGACATATGGCAGCGTGCCGAGCGTTTGACCCCTGCCGCCTGCGGGCGGCCGAGCCGGCAGCAAACGTCGTTCGCAAGCGACAGCCGCGGCGGCGTGCGCGCGCGTTGTCGTGATCGAGCGACATGAAAATGGCATAAAGATGGCGCGCCCATGAAACATTGTGGCCGCTGCTGCAGAGGGTCAACCTCCTCTATCCGCGCCGCGTTAGCATCGGAGCCGAAAGGCAATCAACCACCGCAGAGGAACCCATCATGTCGAAGATTCTGTCCATCCTGGTCGCCGCCACCTTCGCTGCAACCACCGGTATCGCGGCCGCGCAAACCAAGAGCGAGCCGAGCAAGGCCACGCCCGCAACCCCTGCAACCCCGGCGAAGGGCGATGCCGCCAAGGCGACGCCGGCGACGCCTGCGACGCCCGCCGCGCCCGAGAAAGCCAAGGGCAAAGACGACAAGGCAGCCGAGAAGAGCAAGGGCAAGGACGACAAGGCAGCCGAGAAGGCCAAGGCCAAGTAAGACGCAGCGCGCGGGATCGGCCGATACGCGAAAGGATCGGCCACTTCAGGACAGCGGGGCCCGATGGCCCCGCTCTTCTTTTGGCCGCACGATCCGCGCATGGCCGGCCCGGCGCGAGTGCCGGATCGAGGCTACTTCGTCTCGCCCCGGCGCTCTTTCAGCGCTTTCACCAGTTCGACGCAGAGCGGGCTGTCCGATGCTTGCGTCATGCACAATCGCAGCTTCTGCTGGCCCGCGACCACCCAGACGACGAATACGAGCAGCACCGCCACCAGCCAGATGTGCCGGTCGAGCACGAACCGCGGCATGATGAAGCGCGCGATGCGCATCACCGGGCGCGTGACCGCGCTGAACATCCGGTAGACGAAGTTCTGCTCGCGCGAGCGACCGGCGACGAGATACAGGATGCCTTGACCGAGCAGGCTCAGGGCGAGCACCTCGCTGAATGCCTTGAGGACGGAGAGGAACAGGAGCACGAAATGATGCGCGTCTGGGCGTAAGCTCGAGCCATTATAGACGCGGTCGCAGACACGTCGGCCTGCTCCGAGATGCCGTACGCAATCCCGTCATCGCCGGCCCGCTGGGCTCGCGTCATCCCGATACTTGCCGAGCTCCAGGCGCGCGATCTGGTCTCGATGGACCTCGTCCGGTCCATCGGCGAAGCGCAGAATACGCGCGCGCGCCCATTGGTGCGCGAGGGGGAAGTCCTGGCACACACCACCCCCGCCATGCGCCTGGATCGCCCAGTCGAGCACCTGCAGCGCCATGTTCGGCGCCGCCACCTTGATCATCGCGATCTCGCGGCGCGCGACCTTGTTGCCCACCGTATCCATCATGTAGGCCGCCTTGAGCACCAGTAGGCGCGCCTGCTCGATCATGATCCGTGATTCGGCGATGCGCTCGCGCGTGACACCTTGCTCGGCCAGCGTCTTGCCGAAGGGCGAGCGCGTGCGCGCGCGCTTGCACATGAGCTCGAGCGCGCGCTCGGCCGCGCCGATCAAGCGCATGCAGTGATGAATACGGCCCGGCCCGAGCCGGCCTTGCGCGATCTCGAAGCCGCGGCCTTCGCCGAGCAGGATACTGTCCTTCGGTACCCGCACGTTTTCGAACAGCACGTCGCCGTGCGCGTTGGGGACGTCGGAGTAGCCGAACACCGTCAGGTGGCGCAGGATCTTCACCCCGGGCGTGTCGCGCGGGATCAGGATCATTGACTGCTGGCGGTACTTGTCGCTGCTATCGGGGTCGGTCTTGCCCATGAAGATGATGAGCTTGCAGCGCTCGCTCATCACGCCAGAGGACCACCACTTGCGCCCGTTGATGACGTAGTGATCGCCGTCGCGCGCAATGGTCGCCTGGATGTTGGTGGCGTCAGATGAGGCTACGTCGGGCTCGGTCATGGCGAAATTCGAGCTCATTTCGCCTTCGAGCATCGGTTCGAGCCAGCGCTTCTTCTGCGCCTCGTTGCCGTAACGCTCGAGCGTTTCCATGTTGCCGGTATCGGGCGCGTTGCAATTGAAGACGAACGGCGCCCAGTACACGCGGCCCATCAGCTCGCACAGCGGGGCGTACTCGAGATTGGTGAAGCCGGCGCCGTGTTTCGAATGCGGAAGGAAGAGGTTCCACAGGCCACGCGACTTCGCCTTGGCGCGCAGCTCGAGCAGCAGCAGCGGGTAGTCCGAGGGCGCGCAGCGCGCGGCCTCCTCATCGAAGCGACGCTCGTTCGGATACACGTGCTCGTCCATGAACTCGCCGATCGTCTTCTGCCAGCTCTTCACCTTGTCGCTGTAGTCGAAATGCATAGCGGATGTCCTGTGTCCAAGGGCGTCATGGCGGGCGGTGCGGGCATTGCGCGTGAGCATCTGCCGGCCGCGCGCGGCTGCGTTAGCGGGCGCGAGTGACTGTAGCATGCCATGCTATGATGGACTAGCTGCGCTCGGCGCTGCGCGCACCCTCCCGGTCAGGCGGAAATTCGCATGAAGCTATTCGATCTCGCGGGCAAGGTCGCCATCGTGACCGGCTCCACGCGCGGCATTGGCCGCGCCATCGTCCAGCACCTTGCCTTGTCCGGCGCCAGCGTCGTCGTATCGAGCCGCAAACCCGACGCGTGCGAACGAACGCTGGCCGAGTTGAAGGCCGAAGGTCACGATGCGATCGCGGTGCCGTGCAATGTCGGGTACAAGGACCAGTGCGAGCAACTCGTTCGCGGCACGCTCGACACCTGGGGCAGGATCGACGTCCTGGTCCTTAACGCCGCGATCAATCCCTATTTCGGCTCGATGCAGGACATGGGCGACGAGGTCTTCGACAAGATGATCTCGACCAATCTGAAGGCGCAGCTATGGCTGTGCAAGCTGGTCTGCCCGGGGATGGCCGAGCGGGGCGAAGGCTCGATCATCATCATTTCCTCGATCGCCGCGCTGCGCGGCAATTCCATGCAGGGCATGTACGGCTTGTGCAAGGCCGCCGACATCCAGCTCGCGCGCAACCTCGCACTCGAATGGGGCGCGCATGGCATTCGCGCCAATGCCATTTCGCCCGGACTGGTGCGTACCGACTTCGCCAAGGTGCTGTACGAAGATCCGGAGCGCTTGCAGCGGCGCCTGGAGGCGGTCGCGCTCAAACGCTTGGGCGAGCCGGACGATATCGCCGGCATCGCGGTATGCCTCGCATCGGCCGCAGGTCGTTTCATCACGGGCCAAAACATCGTTGCCGACGGCGGTGAAACCATACGCGAGAACATTTGACGTGCCGCGGCTCGGCCCGTGGCACAGCGCCGGTTCATGACGAAGGGGTGAGCTGGCTGCGTATGTCGAGCTGTCACCCGCTCTGCCCCAGATAAAGCAAGAGGCCCCGCGATCGCGGGGCCTCTTGCTTTATCGAACATCGGACACGGTCCGGATTGAGCGTCGGCGTAGACGACGCTCAATCCGAACAGTTATTCCCTCGCATGTGACGGCGTTCGCCGTCACTACGCGACGGAATAACCTTACATGTCCATACCGCCCATGCCGCCCATGCCACCATGGCCGTGGCCGGCGTGCGCCGCAGATTCATCCTTCGGCGCTTCGGCGACCATGCAGTCGGTGGTGAGGATCAGGCCCGCGACCGAGGCCGCGTTTTGGAGCGCAGCCCGCGCAACCTTGGTCGGGTCGAGCACGCCCATGCCGACCAGATCGCCGTACTCGGCGGTCTGGGCGTTGTAGCCGAAGTTGGCCTTGCCTTCGACCACCTTGTTGACGACCACCGAGGGCTCGTCACCGGCATTCGCCACGATGGTGCGGATCGGCTCTTCCAGCGCACGCAGGACGATCTTGATGCCCGCATCCTGGTCGTGGTTCGCGCCCTTCAGCGTCTTGACGCCGTCGCGCGCCCGCAGGTAAGCCACGCCGCCGCCGGCGACAATGCCTTCCTCGACGGCTGCCCGGGTTGCATGCAATGCGTCTTCCACGCGCGCCTTCTTTTCCTTCATCTCGACTTCGGTCGCGGCACCGACGCGGATCAGCGCGACACCGCCGGCCAGCTTGGCCACGCGCTCTTGCAGCTTCTCGCGGTCGTAGTCGCTGGTCGTCTCTTCGATCTGCTGGCGGATGGACTTGATGCGGCCTTCGATCGCCTTCTTCTCGCCCGTGCCGTCGATGATGATCGTGTTTTCCTTCTCTACCTCGACGCGCTTGGCACGGCCCAGGTCCTTCAGGGTCGCGTTTTCGAGCTTCAGGCCCAGCTCTTCGCTGATGACCGTACCGCCCGTGAGGACGGCCATGTCTTCGAGCATCGCCTTGCGACGATCGCCGAAGCCGGGTGCCTTCACCCCGCAAGTCTTCAGAATGCCGCGGATGTTGTTCACGACCAACGTCGCCAGCGCCTCCCCTTCGACTTCCTCGGCGATCAGCAGCAGCGGCTTGCCCGCCTTGGCGACCTGCTCGAGCAGCGGCAGCAGGTCCCGGATGTTGGAAATCTTCTTGTCGTGCAGCAGGATGTAGGGATCCTCCAGCACGGCAATTTGCTTCTCGGGGTTGTTGATGAAGTAGGGCGAGAGATAGCCGCGGTCGAACTGCATGCCTTCCACGACTTCGAGCTCGTTGTCGAGGCTCTTGCCGTCTTCGACGGTGATGACGCCTTCCTTGCCGACCTTGTCCATCGCATCGGCGATAATCTTGCCGATCGATTCGTCCGCATTGGCGGAAATCGCGCCGACTTGTGCGATCTCCTTGCTGGTCGTGCAGGGCTTCGACTGCTTCTTCAACTGCTCGACGACCGCTTCGACCGCCTTGTCGATGCCGCGCTTAAGATCCATGGGATTCATGCCGGCGGCTACGAACTTCATGCCTTCCTGGACGATCGCTTGCGCCAGCACGGTCGCGGTGGTGGTGCCGTCACCGGCCACGTCGGAGGTCTTGGAGGCAACCTCGCGCACCATCTGCGCACCCATGTTCTCGAACTTGTCCTTGAGCTCGATTTCCTTCGCGACCGAGACGCCGTCCTTGGTCACCGTGGGAGCGCCGAACGAGCGCTCCAGCACGACATTGCGGCCCTTGGGTCCGAGGGTCACCTTGACCGCATCGGCCAGCACATTGACGCCCGCCACGATGCGGCTGCGTGCACTCTCGTGAAAACGTACTTCCTTGGCTGCCATTATTCAGTCTCCTAAAGCTTGCGCTCCGGATGCGTCGACTGCCGCAGCGCGAGCAGCCCGCCGATCCGATGCGCGATGAATGAGGGATTACTTGCCTTCGATCACGCCCATGATGTCTTCTTCGCGCATCACGAGCAGTTCGTCGCCTTCGACCTTGACGGTCTGGCCGGAGTACTTGCCGAACAGAATGCGGTCGCCGACTTTCACCTCCAGGGCGCGCACTTTGCCGTCGTCGAGGACCTTGCCCTTGCCTACGGCCATGACTTCGCCTTGGTCGGGCTTCTCGGCGGCGGTATCGGGGATGACGATGCCCGAGGCCGTCTTGCGCTCCTCTTCCAGACGCTTGACGATCACTCGGTCGTGCAACGGACGAATCTTAAGTGCCATGTAGTATCTCCTTCAGATGGGGCTGTTAGCACTCGCTGCTAAGGAGTGCCAATAATAACCACGCGCTTTGATCGTTGCAATCGATCCCTCGCGGCGAAGGAGCACGTGAGCGCCCGCTTACACGCCAGACCTTGCGCAACGAGCAGCGCGTGAGGTAAACGCAGATTAGGGCGGGAAGCCCGTTCTTCAAGAGCCAGGCGCTGCTAGGGACAGAATGAGGTCCCAAGCCGCGTGTGCCAGCGGCGATTAGGACCTTGCAACCGCTTGCCGGCGAGCTCGCCGGCCCTTGCGAGCAGCCCAGCAGACGGTTGCCTCATGGCCGCTCGCCCGCCCCCCTTCGGTTGCGCCCACGACGCAGCGCGCGAAATCAAATCCGAGAGGCTCCGGGCGCCATGCCACATCGGCTACGATAGGCAGCGTGTCATCGCCCGATCGCCCGTCCGGCAACTCAGCCCGCACGCTGCTGCGCTTGGCGCGCTTCGTTCTGCCGTACCGGCGGCGGCTGTTCGGCGCCGCCATAGCCCTTATCGTCGCCGCCGGTAGCGTGCTCGCGCTCGGCCAGGGGCTCAAGCACGTGATCGACTCGGGATTCGCGAGCGGCAATCCTGCGCTGCTCAATGCCGCGCTCGGCGGGGTCCTCGCCATCGCGGCACTGCTCGCCGCCGCCACCTACGCGCGCTTCTACCTGATGATGACGACCGGCGAGCGCGTCATCGCAGACCTGCGCTGTGCCGTTTTCGACCACGTGGTGAGCCTTTCGCCAGGCTTCTTCGATGCCACGCGCACCGGCGAAATCATTTCTCGCCTGACCAACGATACGACCCAGTTGCAGATGGTCATCGGTTTCGGCTTCTCCATGTTCCTGCGCAATCTGCTCATGATGCTCGGCGCGACCATCTTGCTGGTCGTCACCAGCGTGAAGCTGGCCGCCCTGGTCCTGCTCGGCGTGCCGGCCACGCTGATACCGATCGTGCTGCTCGGGCGGCGCGTGCGGCGCCTGTCGCGCGCGAACCAGGATCGGGTGGCCGACGTTTCCACCCATATCGACGAGGCGATCCACGAGATTCGGACCGTGCAGGCCTACGTCCACGAGACGCAGGAACGGCGCGACTTCGCCCGGCGCGTCGAGTCCGCCTACCGGGCAGGGGTCGATCGCGTGCAACAGAAAGCGGTGCTGATCGCGCTGGTCATGCTGATCGCCTTCAGCGCCGTCGCCGTCATTCTGTGGATCGGCGGCCACGATGTGCTGAGCGGCACCGTCACCGCCGGGGAGCTGTCGGCGTTCGTCTTCTATGCCGGCATCGTGGCGAGCGGCGCCGGCACGGTGTCGGAAGTCTGGGGCGAAATCCAGCGCGCGGCCGGCGCCACCGAGCGCCTGCTGGAAATCCTCGACACCCCGCCCCAGATCACGGCGCCGCCGGCGCCGATCGCGCTCGGGCGTCGCGTGCGCGGGCGTGTCAGCCTGGAGCACGTGGCCTTCGCCTATCCGCTACGCCCGGAAGCGCTCGCCCTCGATGACTTCAGCCTCGACATCGCGCCCGGCGAGCGCGTTGCGCTGGTGGGACCCTCGGGTGCCGGCAAGTCGACCGTCATGGCCCTGCTGCTGCGCTTCTACGAGCCGCGCGCGGGGCGCATCCTGATCGACGGCATCGACATCAGCCGCTGCGATCCCGCCGATGTCCGGCGGCGCATCGCGCTGGTCCCCCAGGAGGCCGTCATCTTCGCCGCCAGCGTATTGGACAACGTGCGCTACGGCCGCCCGCAAGCGAGCGAAGCGGAGGTGCGCAAGGCGTTGAGCGGCGCGTACGCGGACGAGTTCGTCGAGCGCCTGCCGCAAGGAATGCACACCGAGCTGGGCGAGCGTGGCGTGCGGCTCTCGGGCGGACAACGCCAACGCCTGTCGATCGCCCGCGCCCTGCTCGCCGACCGGGAGATCCTGCTGCTCGACGAGGCCACCAGCGCGCTCGACGCCGCGAGCGAGCGCTTGGTGCAAGCGGCGCTCGCCACCTTGATGCGCGGTCGCACCAGCGTCGCCATCGCCCACCGCCTGGCGACGGTTCAGGATGCCGATCGCATCGTCGTGCTCGACCATGGCCGGGTCCACGCCATCGGCCGGCACGACGAGCTGATGCGCCAGCGCGGGCTGTATGCGCATCTTGCGCAGCTACAGTTTCTCCATGCCACACCGATCGCGCAGGAGCGCCGCGCATGAAGCACGGCGCCCGGACGAGATCGCCCACCTCGGGATGGCGGCCCGATCCCCGCGCGACACGTTGCCTCACGTCGTGACGGCGCCTCGCTTCGTGACCCGGCATCGACGAACGCTGCGTTGGCTCGCACTGGCCGCCATTGCGGCGCTCACCGCCTTGGGTTGCGTGCACCTGGAACGGCTCGCTACCCCTCCCGGCGCCGCGCTGCCGGGGGACTGGCGCGCGCTGCTCGACGAGCTGCGCGCCTACGAGCGCCGGCTCGGGTTCAGCGAAACCAGGAATTTCGCCTCCTTCAGCAAGGAACGCGAAGCCTTTCCCTTCTGCGGCCAAGCCTCCATGCGCCGTCTACCGTACTCGTACGAAGACCCCGGCATCCGCTGGCTGGAAACGGCCGGCGAGGCGCACTGCCGTGACGTTGACCCGGACACCGACGTGTACTACGGCGTGGTCGAAGTCTGGGGCGAGATCGGTACGCCGGTCACGAGCGCAATGCTCGCCGGCACCCTCGATCGCTTCGTGTACCTCGTCATACACGAGGACTGCCACGATCAATTCAAGCTTGCCTTCGGCATCGAGGAGGCGCTCTGCAACATCATCACTTACCGCGCGATGGCGCACTTCGGGGCCGAGCGCTTTCGCTGGTATGCGCGCGAAAACCGTGCGATCCGCGACTACGCGCGAGGGCAAGCGAAGCATACCAAGACGACGATCGCGCACTACACGGCGCTCGAGCGGCTCTACCAGCGCTTTGAGCGCGAAGAAATCACGCCCGAAGACTTGCGTGCGATCCGCGCGCGTATGCTGGCGCGCGCCGAGCGTGCTCTCGACCTCCCCGCCGGCGAGCTCAGTACCATCAGCCTCGCCAGCTCCATGACCTATAGCCGCCACTATCCCTATCTGGAAGGTATCGCCGATCGGATCGGCCCGGACTTGGCGCGGGTGGTCGAGTTCTTCCGCGAGGTGGATAGCCGCAAGCCCGCCGCGGCCGAAGTCATGCGGCGCTACGGCATCGCCAACCAGAAGAGCGTGGAATTCGTTCGTGCCAACGAGGCCGCCACGCTCGCGACCATCGAGCGGATATTGGCCCTGCGCCGGGCCGGGCGTGCGTAAACGTGCGAGCGCAGCCGGAGGAAATCGCGCCGGCTGCGCTGCCCGGGCGCAGAGTCGCGCTCGGTGAAGGCGGTGTTCGCGGCGTCATGCCTCGAGCGCGCGGCCAGAGCGCCGACGCGATTCATTTGCGCTTAGCCGCTGGCCGCACATCCCGAGTCCCGGCGCGGACCGATCAACTTCCCGGTATCACCCCGGGTTCGAGGCGCATGCAATAGTCCGCGATGTCGCCGGGCCTGCATCTCCAGACCCGATCGACGAGCTTGTTGGCGAGACAGTGTTGCAGCGCGCGCCGCAAGGGCCGCAGGCGGAATGGATAGCCGAATACGTGCGGGTGGATCGAGACGTTGAAGACCAGCGGGTGTCTTGCGCTCTGCTCGATCATCTCCTCGAACTGGTCCACCAGCATGTCGCAGAATTCCCGCGCCGTGTGCTGGCGGTGGATGATCTGCGGCGAGTCGTTCAGCTCCACGGGGTACGGCACCGACAACAGCGGTCCGGAGCGGGTGCGAAACCACATGGGCTGGTCGTCGCATGGCCAATCGCAAAAGTAGATGTAACCCGCTTCCTTCAGCAGGTCCGGGGTCCACGAGTGCTCGTACGACCCGCCGCTCAGCCAGCCGCGCGGCGGCTTGCCTTCGTTGCGCGCGAAGGTGTCGGTGACTTCCTTGATGATGCGCGCCTCGTCTTCCTCCCAGCGCACGTCGTTGAAGTTCTCGGCGTTGGTGCGCCCATGCGCGATGATCTCGTCGCCGCGCGCGCGAATGCGCGCAAAGATCTGCGGCGCCTCGACGTAGAGCAAGCTGTTCGTGTTGTGCACCAGCGGCAAATCGAGCTCGTCGGCGAGATCGAACAGCCGCCAGATGCCGATCCGATTGCCGTAATCGCGCCACGAGTAGTTGCGCGGCGTTTGCGGCTCGCCGTGCTTGGCATTGTCGTGTCCACGCCCCTTCATGAAAGCGTGCACGGCGATGTTGGTGGTCAAACAGAATGCAAGCCGCTTGCCGCCGGGCCAGTTGTAGTCCTTGCGCTCGGTTATCGGCGAGTAATCGTAGCGGCCATGGTGCGGAAGCTTGAGCGTCATCGCAACTCCTGGTGAGCATCTAAGTGTCCTGAGTCCGAAATTCGCCGCACAAAAGATGCCGAGAATCGACGCCATACTTTGTCGCGAATCCTCGCCAGGTGTCCAAGCCTCGCCTGCGGTTCGCTTCGCGTCTGGCGCCGATTTCGACA
>JADLAC010000080.1 GCA_020848435.1 Burkholderiales bacterium
CGCTCGGTTGACGAGCGCGCTCATCGACACGCTGCTGGGGCGCGCCGAGCCGGCCCCGGAGCTTTCGAGCGCGCCGGTGCTGCCGCTCCTGGCCGCGCCGAAGGACTCGGTGCGCAGCCTCGCCGGGCTCGCCGCGGCGCCGGCGATCGATCTTACGGCGGCGATGCCTGCCGCAGCGGCCCCGGCCGCGGCGAGCGCAACGTCCGACTGGCGCGCCAGCTTCGTCAGCGCGCTCGGCGCACCGGGCGGGCTCGGTCCGAACGCCTCCCTGAAGGTGACGCTCAGCGCCGCCCCGGCGACGACTTCGGCCTGACACGCGAGCCTCGAGCGCTGGCGCCGAATCCTTCGGCGGCCGTGAGCGCCGCAGTCGCTATCCGGCCGGCCTGACATGGCTCGGCGCCTTGCGCCCGAGTCGCTCGCGCGCCCGACCGAGGCCGTACGCGTTCGACCCCGCCGGATTCTCGTCGACTGTCGGCTTTCTTGACATCGTCTTCTGCCGGCAATCGTGTCGGATGTTGTTGTCGATATCACCGTATTGATTTCAAATGCATGCTCGCTGCGTAGGAACGCTTAGTGCTTACGGCGGTAAGCCATCGAATCGGAGAACCTCGAATGGGCTCGAACGCGAAGCGGAAGCAACTGGCTGGACTGGCGCTGGGATGGTGTGTGGCGCTTCCTTCGCATGCATTGGTATTGAGCGCGTCCTTTGCGCCCGCGACCCCGACGATCGTCGACGCCAATGTCGTCAGCCTCCCGCCCATTCCGGACTCCGAGCTCTTGCCCCTTTCCGTTACGCTCGGCGCCGGGACGATTACCGCGGTCAGTATCGCGATCGATCTCTTCAAGTGCGGCGGCGATCCCACGGCGCAGGGTTATCCTCTCGGCGGCCCCGCCAATGTCGATGACGACTGCACCGGCTTGGCCGCGGGTCCAGCATCCGCGCGCGAGATCGTCTTGCGCTTGCAGGGTCCCGGGTCCCTGGGTACGGTGAGCCTGGTCGAGCCCGATATCTATTTTCCGGACGGCCCGGACCCCGGCAGGCGTATCGTCCTCACCTTCGACGACGGTGCTGGGCTCATCGACGGCACGGACTTCGCGACCGGTAGCTTCGCGCCACAAACGCCCTTCGCGGGTCCGACCGGCATGTTCGACGGCAAGAGTGCGGATGGGCAGTGGTCGCTCCTGGTCGGCGACGATACCATCGATAGCCCGCTCGGCATCGTGAGCTACACCCTGAACGTCACCGTCCTCGATCAGACCCCCGGTCAGGCGCCAGAGCCCGCGACGCTCGCGCTCCTGGGCCTCGGCCTCGCCGGACTGGGAGCGTTGCGGCGCCGGCGCGCGGCCTAGGGTTACAGCGCAGGACGCAGGCGACGGGCCGCGATCCATGGCCCAGAGCCGAGCACGCACCAGCGAGCTGCGCTTCAGTGGTCGCGGCCTGGGGTTCGACGAGCTCAGCGCGGTATCGTTGAGCAACCTCCCGAGCGTCCCCGCGTAGATCCGGGCGTGCGCTCCAGCGGCGCTGCTCGGTCCCGTCTTCTGCCGGTCCGTCAAGCCGAGCCATGCTACCCTCGCCGCCGAGGACAGCCGCCATGCCCAAGTTCTGCGCCAATCTCAGCTTGATGTTCAACGAGGTGCCGTTTCTGGACCGCTTCGAGGCCGCGGCGGCGGCGGGTTTCCGCGGCGTCGAATATCTCTTCCCCTATGCTTATCGGCAGGAGCGGTTGGTGGAGAGGCTGCACGCCAACGGTCTTGCGCAGATCCTGCACAACATGCCAGCGGGCGACTGGGACAAGGGCGAGCGCGGCATCGCTTGCCTGCCCGATCGGATCGGCGAATTCCGGGCGGGGGTCGAGACCAGCATCGCGTATGCGAAAGCGCTCGGCTGCACGCAAGTCAACTGTCTCGCGGGCATTGCGCCGCCGGACGTTGCGCGCGAGCGTTTGCAGCAGACATTCGCCGACAACCTCGGTTTCGCCGCGCCCCGATTCAAAGCTGCGGGGATCAAGCTCTTGATCGAAGCCATCAACACGCGCGACATTCCGGGATTCTTCCTCACCACCACCCGGCAAGCGCTCGCCGTCATCGCTGCCGTTGGCTCGGACAACGTGTTCGTGCAGTACGACATTTATCATATGCAGATCATGGAGGGCGACCTCGCGCCCACCATTCAGCGGCATCTCGCGTGCATCGCGCACATGCAGCTCGCGGACACGCCGGGACGCAACGAGCCCGGCACGGGCGAGATCAACTATCCCTTCCTGTTCGATTTCATCGATCGCATCGGCTACGCGGGCTGGATAGGTTGCGAGTACAAGCCGCGAACCACGACGCTCGACGGGCTCGGCTGGATTCGCCCCTATCTGCCGGAGCGCCGGTAAGCGAGGCATCATGACCGCGGAACCGCGCGCGCTGCTGCGGCAAATGTTCGACGCCGCGGTCGGCGCCGCTTTGCCCGAGCGCTGCCTGCCGGGGAAGCTGCCCGCGCCGGGCTCCGGGCGCACGCTCGTCGTCGGTGCCGGCAAAGCTTCCGCCGCCATGGCGGCGACGCTCGAGCGGCACTGGCAAGGCGCGCTCTCGGGGCTCGTCGTCACGCGCTATGGCCATGGCGTAGCGTGCCGGCAGATCGAGATCGTCGAGGCCGCGCATCCCGTGCCGGATGAAGCGGGACGCGCCGCCGCAGAGCGCATGCTCGCGCTCATGCGGGGGTTGAACGCCGAGGATCTGGTGATATGCCTTTTCTCCGGCGGCGGCTCCGCGTTGCTCACGCTGCCGGCCGCCGGGCTCACCCTGGCGGACAAGCAGGCGGTGAACCGCGCCTTGCTCGCCTGCGGTGCCAACATCGCCGAGATGAATTGTGTGCGCAAGCACTTGTCGGCGATCAAGGGCGGTCGCCTCGGCGCCGCGGCGCATCCCGCGAGGGTGATGACGCTGCTGCTCTCCGATGTGCCGGGCGACGATCCGGCCGTGATCGCGTCGGGACCGACGGTGCCGGATCCCAGCACTTTCGCCGAGGCGCGTGGCGTGCTCGCGAAGTACGCCATCGACGCGCCCGCAAGCGTGGTCACTCGCTTGCAGCGGGCAGAGGACGAGACGCCCAAGCCGGGCGATCATCGTCTTTGCAATGCCCACACGGTGATGGTGTCGCGACCCCAGGACGCGCTCATGGCAGCGGCAGAGGTCGCGCGCTCGGCCGGCGTTACGCCGCTGGTGCTCGGCGATGCCATCGAAGGCGAGGCACGCGAAGTCGCCACCGTCATGGCGGGCATCGTGCGCCAAGTCGTGCGTCACGCACAGCCGGTTGCGCCGCCGTGCGTGTTGCTCTCCGGCGGCGAGACGACGGTCAGCGTGCGCGGCGCCGGACGCGGCGGTCGCAATAGCGAGTTCCTGCTGGCATTGGCGATCGCGCTCGACGCCATGCCCGGTGTCTTCGCGCTCGCTGCCGACACCGACGGCATCGATGGCAGCGAGCACAATGCCGGCGCCATACTGGTGCCGGATGCCCTCCGGCGCGCGCACGAGCGCGGACTGGCGCCCAAGCGGCTGCTGCGCGACAACGACGGCTATGGCTTCTTCCATGCGCTCGGCGACCTGGTCGTAACCGGGCCGACGCTCACCAACGTCAACGACTTTCGCGCGATCCTGGTTCTGCCGCGCTGATCCGCCGCACGCTGTGAGCACGCAGCGCGCCGGCGACTCCCTTCCTTTGGGCGCGCCGACTCGCTCCAGTCGTCAAACGCAACGGCGTTGCCTCGATGGGCGGCCAGCGCTCAGGCCAATGTAAACACGCTCACGCTTTGTTGCATCTTCGCTGTGGCCGTGGGCCAAGGCCGGTGCGTTAACCCAACTTGAGCAGTTCGACCCCCGTTTCGGCATTTTTTTCGGACCGGGGTTGAATGGAATCATCGAGTTGGATCGTGCGTGAAGCGCAAAGGGGCGTGTAGTGCCGACCTTGCCTCTTGGCA
>JADLAC010000081.1 GCA_020848435.1 Burkholderiales bacterium
CCACAACGCGCGCATGCGGCGTTGCTCGGCTTGCCAATATTCCCGATATTGGTCTGCACCGAGCGCCTTGCCTGCGCGCGTTGTGGGCACAACGCATCGCGCGAAATCAAGTCCGACAGGCTCCTAGAGCTTGAACTCGGTGCCGAGCTTCTTCGGTACCGGGCGGTTCTTCAGCCGAATGTACTGCGGCAGGCCGTTGCGATACGGCGGATACGCCTCGCCGGCGATCAGCGGCGACAAGTAGGCGCGGCACTTGTCGGTGATGTGAAAGCCGTCTTCGCGGATGAAATCCTCCGGCATGAATTTCTCGTGGTTGGCGATGTCGTTGAGATCTGCCTTGCCGATGATCCAGCGATAGGGACGGTTGGACTTGCGCACGATCACCGGCATGGTGCCGTTGTAGCCTTTGACGGCGAACTCCACCGCGGCCTTGCCTACGGCGTAGGACTGATCGAGGTCGGTTTTCGAGGCGATGTGGCGTGCCGCGCGCTGGAGGTAATCTGCCACCGCCCAGTGATACTTGAGGTTGAGCTTCTGCTGCACGAGCTGAGCAACGACCGGTGCGACGCCGCCCAGTTGGGCGTGACCGAAGGCGTCGCGCAACCCTGTTTCCGAGACGAACTTGCCGTCGGCAGTGCGCAGCCCCTCGGATACCGCGATGGTGCAATAGCCGTAGTGCTGCACGCACGCGTCGACCTTGGCGATGAACTTGTCCTGATCGAAGCGCACTTCGGGAAACAGCAGCACGTGCGGCGCATCGCCTTCGCGCTCCGCGGCAAGCCCGCAAGCCGCGGTGATCCATCCGGCATGACGCCCCATCACTTCCAGCACGAATACCCGGGTCGAGGTGCGCGCCATCGAGGCGACATCGAAGCCGGCTTCGCGAATGCTCACCGCGACGTATTTCGCCACCGAGCCGAAACCGGGGCAGGTGTCGGTGACCGCGAGATCGTTATCCACCGTCTTGGGCACGCCGACGCAGATCAACGGATAGCCCATCTTCTCCGCGATGCGGGAGATCTTGAGCGAGGTATCGGCCGAGTCGTTGCCGCCGTTGTAGAGAAAATAGCCGATGTCGTGGGCGCGGAAGACCTCGATCAGCCGCTCGTACTGGCTCGCGTCCTTGTCGATGTCGCGCAGCTTGTAGCGGCACGAGCCGAAGGCGCCCGAGGGCGTATGCTTCAATGCCTTGACGGTCGCCGCCGACTCCTTCGACGTGTCGATGAGGTCTTCGGTCAGCGCGCCGATGATGCCGTCGCGGCCCGCATAGACCTTGCCGATGCGGCTCTTGTAGCGGCGTGCCGTTTCGATGACCGCGGCCGCGGTGGCATTGATGACGGCCGTCACCCCGCCCGATTGGGCGTAGAACAAGTTCTTCTTCGCCATGCTCTGCGTCTCCCCGGTGACTCGCGTATTCGCATTCTAACCGCAGGGCGCGGGAGGCGCGTCAGGTGCTGCCGCGCGTGTCCGCGGTATTCAGGCCCGAATAGCTCTGGTGCGAATCGAGCGCGGCGAAGATCTTGTCGCGGATGTGCTCGATAGAGCCCCGGCCGTAGAAATTGCAGTAGCGCGGCGCGCCGGGCTCGCCCGACTTGGCCCAGCTCAGATAGTAGTTCACCAGCGGCTTGGTTACCGCGTGATAGGTCGCGATGCGCTTGCGCACGGTGTCCTCGCGGTCGTCGGGACGCTGCACGAGAGGCTCGCCGGTGATATCGTCCTTGCCCGCCACCTTGGGCGGATTGAACTCGATGTGATAGGTGCGCCCGGAGCTCGAATGCACCCGCCGCCCGCTCATGCGGCGCAGGATCTCTTCGTCGGCGACCTCGATCTCGATGACGAAATCGATCCCGATGCCTTCCCGGCGCATGGCGTCGGCTTGCGCGATCGTGCGCGGGAAGCCATCGAACAGGTAGCCGTTGGCGCAATCGGGCTCGCCGACGCGATGCTTGACCAGGGCGATGACCACGTCATCGGGAACGAGCTCGCCCCGGTCCATGTAGGCCTTCGCCTTCAGCCCGAGCGGCGAGCCCGCGGCGATCTCTTTGCGCAGCATGTCCCCGGTCGAGATCTGCGGGATGCGATAGCGTTCGACCAGGAATTGCGCCTGTGTGCCTTTGCCGGCGCCGGGTAAACCAAGCAGGATGAGCTTCATGATTGCCTTCCAGATGCGCGCGCAAGCGACGCGTTGCATTGCGCGCGCCGATGATACCGCGCGCTTCGGCCGTGCGGCTACGGCGCAGGCATGCCGTGTTCGAAATGCCTGCGCACGCGCGCGAGATCGGCCTCCGTATCCACACCCGCGTGCGGCGCGTGCTCGGCTACGGCGACGGCGATGCGCAGCCCGTGCCCGAGGGCACGCAGCTGTTCCAGCGCTTCGAAGCGCTCCAGCGCCGTGGGCGCCAGCGCACTGTACTGCTGCAGAAAACCGCAACGGTAAGCGTACAGGCCGATATGCCGGTAGGCGGGAAGCCCGGCGGGCAGCCGCGGCGGCGACGCGCGCAAGGCGTCGCGCGGATAGGGGATGGCGGCGCGGCTGAAATACAGCGCATAGCCGCGTTCGTCGCGGACCACCTTCACCACGTTGGGATCCATGAACTGCTCGATGTCGGTCAGCGGACAGCACAAGGTGGCGATCGCCGCGCCGGCATCGTCGCTCGCGGCCTTCGCTACCCGAGCGATCAACGCTGGCTCGATCAGCGGCTCGTCGCCTTGGACGTTGACGACGATGTGCGCGGCCGGCCAGCCGCGCCTGCGCGCGACTTCGGCGATGCGATCGGTGCCGCTCGGATGCGCGCTCGATGTGAGCTCGGCCTCGAAGCCATGCTGCTCGACGGCCGCGGCGATGGCATCGTGGTCGGTCGCGACGATCACCGCAGCCGCGCCGCTCGCGCGTGCCCGCCGCGCGACGTGTACCACCATCGGAACTCCGCCGATGTCGCTCAGCGGTTTCCCCGGCAGCCGGGTCGAGGCGTAACGCGCTGGAATGACGGCGCTGAATGCGCCCGCGCTCCGCGACACGGGTGCAGGGCGTCGGCTATTGCGGCTCATTCGCTCGGCGTGCTACTGCGGTGACGACTCAGGGCTCTTCGTCCGCGGCGAGCTTGCGCGCTTCGTCTTCGAGCATCACCGGGATGCCGTCCTTGATCGGGTAGGCGAGCCGATCGGGCTTGCACACCAGCTCCTGGCGGTCGCGATGGAACACGAGCGGACCCTTGCACAGCGGGCAGACCAGGATGTCGAGCAGCTTTGCGTCCATGAGTGCGGCCTCCGCGGTCTAATTCGCCAAGCCCGTCGCCCGGGTGTCGTACGCTGGGCGCGATCGGGCGCCGATCCGATCGATCACCAGCTCGAGCAGTCCCGCCTCTATGTCGGCGCTCACCGGGAGCATCCACATGCGGTGATCTCCGAAGCGAGCGCATTTTATCGCATCCTTTTCCGTCATCAGCACGATCTGCGCGCCGTCGAGCCGTAGATCGCTTGCCGAATAAGGGTGATGATCGGCGAACGCGTGCACGCTGAAGCGTATGCCCAAGGCATGCAATTGGGCGAAGAAGCGCGCCGGGTTGGCAATGCCCGCGACCGCGGCCACGCGCTTGCCCTCGAAGTCCTGCGCCGCGGCGGTGCGGGCATTATCGGCCAGATTCCGGAAACGCTCGGCGCGCATGCGCATGCGATAGCGCGGCACGTGCTGGGGCAACGCGGCAGCGCCTGCCTCGCCGTTGACGACGATCGCATCGACGTTGCGCAGCCGGCTGCGCGGCTCGCGCAGCGGCCCCGCCGGCAGGCACAAACCGTTGCCGAAGCCGCGCTCGGCGTCGATCAGCACGATTTCGACGTCGCGCGCGAGCGCGTAGTGTTGCAGGCCATCGTCGCAAACCAGCACGTCGACATCCGGATGCGCTTCAAGCAGGGCGCGCGCCGTCCGGGCGCGGCGGGGACCGCTCCAGACCGGATACGCCAGCCGGTTGGCGAGCAGGACCGCTTCGTCGCCGTGGACGTTCGGATCGTCGTTCGGGTACACCGGCCCGGCAGTGCGCGCGCTCGCGGCGTAGGAGCGGCTCACCACTCCCGGCTTGAAGCCTCGGGCAGCGAGAGCCTGCGCAAGCCAGATGGTGCAGGGCGTCTTGCCGGTTCCGCCGACCGCGATGTTGCCGACGATCACGACCGGCACCTCGGGGCGCTCGCTGGCTAGTATCCCTGCGCGGTAGAGCGCGCGCCGCAGCGCGCCGGCAGCCCGATAAATCCAGCCGATCGGTGCCAGCGCGTAGGCGAGCCGTGGCGGCCGATACCAGAGCTTTGCTACTGCTTCGCCGATCACGCTATCGAGTCACTTCGGCGGCCCTTGCGTCGCAAACGTGATCCGCGTCAGCCCCGCGAGGCGAGCCGCTTCCATCACGTTGACCACGGACTGGTGCGTGGCATTGGCGTCGGCATTGATCACCACGACCGGCTCGTTCATGTGGGCACTGGCCCGGCGCAGCTCCTCGGCGAATGCCTGCACGGATCGAAACGCGACCGGCGTGCGATTGACGACGTATTGTCCCTGCGTGTCGATTCCGACCTGGACCTCGTTCGGCCGCTCCAGCGGTTTGTTGGCTTCGGCCGTGGGCAGGTTGATCTTGATCTCCGCGAAGCGCGTGAAAGTCGTGGTGACCATGAGGAAGATCAGGATGACCAGCAACACGTCGATCATCGGGATCAGGTTGATCTCCGGCTCGTCCCGGGCGAGACCGCGGCGGAAGTTCATCGGGCGAGCCGCTCCGGCGCCATCGAATCGCGCTAACCGGCACGAGCGCCGTGGACGATATCCACCAGGCGCACCGCCTGCTGCTCCATGCCGATCACGAGCGCATCCACCTTGGCACGGTAGTGGCGGTAGAAGATCATGCTGGGGATCGCGACCACCAGGCCGAAGGCGGTGTTGTACAGCGCCACCGAAATGCCATGTGCGAGTTGCACAGGATTCAACCCCGCCGGGGTCTGGGCGCTGAACATCTCGATCATGCCGACGGTAGTGCCGAACAGCCCGAGCAGCGGGCTCATGGATGCGATGGTGCCGAGCGTGGTGAGAAAGCGCTCGAGCTCATGGGCGACCGCTCGCCCGCTTTCCTCGATCGATTCCCGCATGACCTCGCGCGAGGTCTTGATGTTGCGCAACCCCGCCGCCAGGATGCGAGCGAGCGGCGAGCCCTGGCTCAGGCGGGCGATCAACTGGGCGCTCGCACCGGCTTGCTGCAGCTCTTGGACGACTTGCGCCAGGAGATTGGGAGGCGCGACGGCGCTGTCGCGCAGCGACCAGGCGCGTTCACCGATGATGGCCAGGGCAATGACGGATGCGAGGATAAGTGGCCATATGGGCCAACCTGCCGCCTGGATGATCTCCCACACGTCGCCGTCCCAATCAAAGGGGCGAACTTTAGCTTGCACGTCCGTGTTCGGCAACCCTGCGGGACAACCTTAATCGCCGTCGAGTTAATCCACAAAGTCGGTGCATAACTTTGTGGACAATTTGTAAACAGACGCGCTAAGTGGGTTCGAGGACAGCGTTTTTGTCTCTCCGGTCAAAATTTAATCGGGAAAAAATTATAATCAATTCAATGTCTTAATTGACACCTCCCAGGGGACGCGCGGCACCGAGTCAAGATTTGTGTCGAATGCTTGACAGGTGTGGATGAACCTGCTCCGCCGCTGCTGGTCTCGGCTGCGGGAGCGCTCCCAGGGAACTTTTTTCGTCCCCGCGCGCTAGCGCCGTCGAGCAAACCCGGGTGGGTACAATCGAGCGGTGTCCGCATCCCTTCTTTGCGCCCCTGCCGGCGCCATACTCGGTGTGGCGGCGCTCAATCGCCTGGCGCGTGATCTCCTCGAACGGGGCTTGCCGCTCATGTGGGTGCGCGGGGAGATCTCCAATTTCACCTGCGCGCCCTCGGGCCACTGCTATTTCACGCTCAAGGAAGCGAACGCCCAGGTGCGTTGCACGCTTTTTCGCAGCCGGGCAGCGCTGCTCGAGTGGCAACCGCGCAACGGGATGCAGGTCGAAGTGCGCGCGCTGGTCACGCTGTTCGAGCCGCGCGGAGAGTTTCAGCTCAATGTCGAGGCGATCCGGCGCGCGGGTGTCGGCGTGCTGTATGAAGCGTTCGAGCGGCTCAAAGCACGGCTGGCGGCCGAAGGAGTGTTCGATCCCGCCGGCAAGCGCGCCGTGCCACGCTATCCTCGCGCCGTAGGGGTGATCACCTCGCCGACGGCAGCGGCCCTGCACGACGTGCTGACGGTGCTTGCCAGGCGCATGCCCGGCATCGCGGTGATCGTGTACCCCACGCCGGTTCAAGGCAGCGGGGCGGGGCCCTGTATCGCCGCGGCGATCGAGCGCGCGTCGCGCCGCGGCGAATGCGATGTGCTCGTACTTTGCCGCGGTGGCGGCAGCATCGAGGATTTGTGGGCGTTCAACGAGGAAGTCGTTGCGCGAGCCATCCGCTCGAGCGCGATTCCCGTGGTCGCCGGCGTCGGTCACGAGACGGACTTCACCATCGCCGATTTCGCCGCCGACCTGCGCGCGGCCACACCATCGGCCGCAGCCGAAGCGGTCAGCCCGGATGGCCGTGCCTTGTGCGCGCGTCTCGCTGAAACCGAGCGGCAACTGAAGCGTTTGCTGATGCGACGTATCGAGCGGCTGTGGCAAGTGTTGGACTATCTCGGCCGCCGCTTGGCCGATCCACGCGCGCGCCTGCACACGGATATGCGCCACGTGAGCCAGCTCGCGCAGCGATTGAGTCTGTGCGGCGTGCGCTTCCTCGGTGCCGGCCGCTGGGCATTGACCGGCCTGGGCAGGCGCCTGCTCGGCGCCCGGGTGCAGCCCAAGCGGCAGGCGCTCGCAATGGAACAGGTCAGCCTGCGCTTGCGCTCCGCGCTTCACCATTACCTGCAGGTACGATCGGCGGCGCTGACGGCGAGCGGCGCTCGCCTAGGGGCGATCAATCCTCGCGCGGTGCTGGAGCGCGGCTATACGATCGCGACCGATCAAGAGGGCCGGATCGTGCGCGACGCCGCGACCTTGAGGCTGGGCGCCGCGCTCAACCTGCAGTTCGCCCGCGGCGAGGCGCAAACCCAGGTCACGCGCATCGGCGGCGCCGATGTCGATCGCGGCGCACGCGCTGAACAGCAACAGCCTCGCCGCGCCGACGACGACTCATGACTCAGGGATCGCGTCGGCTCGGCGGTGTTCGCGCGGGCGACGCCTCATGACTCAGGGATCCTGCCGGGCTCGGCGCTGGTTTCGGCGCGCTGGCTGCGCGGGTGTGCCCGGCGCAATGGGCGCAACCACCTTGGCGAGCACGCCGGCGTCGATCTTCGCCTGCGCCCGAAAGCGGCCCGCGTACGCCTCGTCCTCAGCCTTCAATTCGTAGCAATTGGCGCCCGCGATATCGAGCAGCACGGCGTGCATGCCGGCGTCGCGGAAGGCATGGAAGCGCTTGCGGAAGAAGTTGCCGCAGCACATACCGACATAAGCTGTCACGCCCTGCTCGCGCATCCGTTCGAGGCATTGCAGCAAATGTTCGTAGTTGGTCACCGTGGTGACCTGCATGCCGCGGTCGCGCCCGAGGCGGTATGCTTCCCCGACCGCGCACAGGCCGCACTCGGGACAATCGTCGCGCGTTCGCCACTTGCACCACACCGGCTTGGCGCAGTAAGGCACGAGCATGACGCGAGCCGCGCGCAGCCGCTCGCCGGCGCTCTGCCCCGGTTCGTCGCACAACAGCATGAGCGCCGAGGCTTCGGCATCGCTCAGTCCGAGCTCGCGGCGCAACGTGTCCTGGTCCGCCAGCGCGCGTAGCGCCTGCGCGAAGTCAGCGGGGCCGAGTCCCGGCGAGTCGATCGCACGACTGCGGTATACCTGCTCGATGCGATCGCGCGCAGCGCCGAGCGGCGCGTCCGCCAACGTCTGTTCGAGCGCGGCCAACGCGTCCTTCGGCGCGAGATGGAAGTCGCCCGCGAAACGGACATTGCTGAATCGCCCGCCGGCGACGCCGCCGCGGCAGTGTAGCGTCGCCGCGCTTCCTCGCCACAGGGACTCGAGTGCTGCATCCCGCGGCCACGAGAGGCAGCGTGCAATGCGCGCTTCTTCCGCCAGCTCCGCGGTTCCGATCGCGCCTTCCAGGACACTCTGCCGTACGGGCTCGAGGCGCAGCGCGAGCTCAGTCGAAATGCCAGCTTCGAGCGCCTCGCGTACCGCGGGATGCACCGGTGCGAACCCGAGCACCTCGGTCAGGGTCACGAGCCGGTGACGAGCCGCGGCGAGACCATCGACGGAGAGCTTCTCGGTCGGGACCCTGAGCGCTTCGAGCATAGTGCGGATGTCGGCGCCGAGCAGCACGGTCGACATCAGCAGGACGGCGTCGCCGTCGAGGGCGGCGAACACGCAAGCAAGCTTGCGACCGTCGATTTCCAGGTCGTTCGGAGCCTTGAACACGGTGTAAGCACCGAGCGTGCGCAGGCCGGCCGCAATGCCACGGCCGAAGCGCACGAGCAGCTCCTGCAAGCCGGCGCCGGCCGCAACGAACCGGCGGGGGCAAACCAGGCTCACGCCGAGCTGCGCGGGGTCGAGGTAAAGTGCGCCACCGCCGCTCGGCCGGCGCACGTACTCGATGCCGCGCCGCTCGCAGTACTCGAGGCGCAGCTCGCGGTCGATCGCCTGGAATGCGCCGCAGCAGGCGCTGGGACGGCTGCGCCAGAAACGCAGCAGCGGCGGCCGCAAGCCCGCGGCGTGCAGGCGCAGCCAGGCGCGGTCCAAGGCGTTGTTCTCGCTGCCGTTGCGCAGCCCGCTATCGAGCACGCAGGCGTGCGATCCAGCCGCGCGCGGCGCGCCAGGTGACTGAAGACAGCTATCGGTTCGCAAGGCTCAAGCCGCCGGCGCGCACGCGTTGCACAGGAGTAGCCGCAGAAGGTGTTGGGACAAGGGTACCAGATCGAGCGACAGCGGCTCGGCTTCGGGCAAGGGCGCCAGATCGAGGGCTAGCCCTCGGGCCGGCTACAAGTGCGCTTGCACCATCGCGCACACTTGCTCGGGCAAATCCTCGCGATTGCAATCGAACCAGGCCAGTCCGGGCGTGGCGCGCAACCAGGTCATTTGCCGCTTGGCCAACTGCCGGGTCGCGGCGATCGCCTTGTCGCGCAGCGTCGCCAAGGCATATTCCCCGTCGAGATAGGCCCAGACCTGGCGGTAGCCGACGCAACGCATCGACGGCATGGTCGGCTCCAGTGCGTACTCGCGGCGAAGCTTGCGCAGCTCCGAGATCAAGCCCAGCTCGAGCATGATCTCGAAGCGCTCGGCGATGCGCTGGTGGAGCCAGTCGCGATCGCCCGCGGCAAGTGCGAGCGAGCAGATGCGATAGGGCAAATAGACGTACTTGGGCCGGCTGAGCAGCGCCGACATGCTCTTGCCAGTGAGGTAGAAGATCTCCAAGGCGCGCTGGATGCGCTGCGCGTCGTTGGGTTGAATGCGCGCGGCTGCCCGTGGATCGACGCGGGCGAGCTCGACATGCAGCCCCGGCCAGCCCTTTTCCTCGGCCATGGTGTCGATCACGAGCCGTACCGCGGGATCGGCCTCCGGCAGGTCGTTCAAGCCTTCGGTCAGCGCCCGGTAGTAGAGCATCGTCCCGCCTACGAGCAGCGGGACGCGGCCGCGCTCGCTTATTTCGCGCATCGCGGTGAGCGCGTCGTCGCGAAAGCGGGCGGCCGAATAGCGCTCGTGCGGCTCGACGATATCGATCAGGTGGTGCGGGACGCGGCCGCGATCGGCAGCGCTCGGCTTGGCCGTGCCGATATCCATGTGGCGATAGATCTGCGCCGAATCGACGCTCACGACTTCGCAGCCGAAACGCTCGGCGAGCGCCAGCGAGAGCGCGCTCTTGCCCGTGGCGGTCGGGCCCATGAGCATGATGGCAGGAGGTAGATTGGCGGCGCTGCGGCTGCGCAGCGCGATGTTTTCCGGAAGGCTCAAGGTGGCGTCGCGGGCAATTCGTTGTCGATCGACAGTGGACCTCAGCGGCCGCGCAGAAAGCGGGCGTCCAGCTCGCTCAGGGACATCTCGAACCAGGTCGGGCGGCCGTGGTTGCATTGATCGGAGCGCTCGGTCGCTTCCATATCACGCAGCAACGCGTTCATCTCGGCGAGCGTGAGCGCGCGATTGGCGCGCACCGCGGCGTGACATGCCATGGTGGCGAGCAGCTCGTTGCGTCGCTCGGCGAGCACACGCTCGGCCCCGTATTCGCGCAACTCGCGCAGCACGTCGAGCGCCAGGCGCTTCGCGTCGGCATCGCGCAGCAACGCCGGCAGCGCACGTACCGCGAGCGCGCCGGGTCCCATGCCAGCGATCTCGAATCCCACCTTGCGCAATGTGTCCGCGTGTTCTTCCGCGCTCGCCACGTCGACCGCGGCGGCGGCGAAGGTGACCGCGACCAGCAACGGCTGAACGGCGATCGCGTCCTCGTCCAGCATGCGCTTCAGGCGCTCGTACACGATGCGTTCGTGCGCCGCGTGCATGTCGACGACGACGAGCCCGCGGCGATTCTGCGCGAGTATGTAGACGCCCGCGAATTGCGCCAACGCGAAGCCTAGCGGCGGGATCTCGGCGGCGAGCGGCGCCGCGTTGCGCTCCGCGCTGCTCGAGGCGGCGCCGAACAACAGCTCGTACGCGCCTGCCGGTTGAGCGATGCCCAAGGCGAGGTTCGATTGCGCCATGAAGGCGTGCTGCGGACGTGCCTGCGCCGGGGCGAATCGGTCCGTGGCCATCGGCGCGATCGTCGCCTCGGCTCGAGCGTCGATTGCCGCCGGCACCCGCGCCACGCTCGCGGACTTGCCCGAGTGCGACAGCGCCGCCTGTACCGCGTGCAACACGAACTGGTGGATCGCGCGGGCGTCGCGAAACCGGACCTCGATCTTGCTCGGGTGCACGTTCACGTCCACCGCCCGTGGCGGCAGCTCGAGCGCGAGCACGTACGCGGGCTGGCGCTCGTGATGCAGCACGTCCTGGTAGGCCTGGCGTAGCGCATGCGCGAGCAAGCGGTCGCGCACGAAGCGTCCGTTTACGTACAAGTACTGCAAGTCGCGGCCGGAGCGCGAATAAGTGGGCTCGGCGATCAGCCCCCACAGGCGCAAGTCCGCGGCCGATTGGTCGAGCGCCCTGCTGGCCTGATAGAACTCCTCTCCCAGCAGCGCGCGCGCGCGTTCTTCGAAGGACTGCGGTTTCAGATGCCAGCGCGCGCGCGCGTTGTGGCTCATTGACAAGGCCACGCCGGCGCGAGCGAGCGCGATGCGGCGAAAAGCCTCCTCGCAATGACCGTACTCTGTCGCTTCGGACTTGAGGAACTTGCGCCGCGCCGGAGTGTTGAAATATAGATCGCCGACTTCGATGGTGGTGCCGAGCGCCTGCGAAGACGGCACCGTCTCGCTCGTCTGCCCGCCGTCGGATTCGATGCGCCAGCCGTGGGCATCGCCTGCGCGGCGCGACGACAACACCACGCGCGCGACGGCTGCGATGCTCGCCAGCGCCTCCCCGCGAAAACCGAGACTCGCGACCTGTTCGAGGTCCGCGAGCGAGGCGATCTTGCTGGTCGCATGCCGCGCCAGCGCGAGTGCCAAGTCCGAGCGGGCGATGCCAGTGCCCTGGTCGGCGACCCGAATGAGGCGCATGCCGCCGTCGATCAAATCGACGCGAATGTCCGCCGCGCCGGCATCGAGGCTATTTTCGAGCAGCTCCTTGAGGGCGGACGCGGGACGCTCGACCACCTCACCGGCGGCGATCTGATCGATGAGATTGTCCGGCAGGACGCTGATGGCGGACATCGCGGAAATTATAGCCGCTAAAGCTGCGGCGCCGCACGCGCGCTCAAGCACATTGCCGGGCGCGCGGCGCATGACCATTCGTTCGGCATGCGGCGGCGATCGAGGCCGGATGCGGCGATCGTAGGCGTGCATGCCCGCCTTCGAATCGATCCCTCGATCTTGGACGCGTGTTCCTCAGCGGGTACAATCCGCGCAGTCCGAAGCCCATCGCTCGACTCAAGCGATGTTGCTGGCCCGTGCAGTCATGAGTCAGAGGTCGCAGTCATGTCCCTGGTGATAGGTATTCCGAAGGAAACGGCCGCCGGCGAGAAGCGCGTGGCGACCGTTCCCGAAGTGGTCGAGAAGCTGATCGCGCTCGGCTTTCGTGTCGCGGTCGAATCGGGCGCGGGCGCCGCGGCGAATTTCAGCGACGCGGTGTACGCCGACGCGGGCGCCGAGATCATCGCCGCTGCTCCCGCTCTTTGGGCAGCGAGCGACATCGTCTTCAAGGTCCGCGCCCCGAGCGTGCAGGAAATCGCCCTCATGCGCGCGGGCTGCGTTGTCGTCAGCTTCATCTGGCCCGCGCAGAATCCGGAGTTGCTGCGTCAGCTCGCTGAGAAGCAAGCGACGGTGCTGGCGATGGACAGCGTGCCACGCATTTCGCGCGCGCAGAAGCTCGACGCGCTCTCATCCATGGCCAACATCGCGGGCTATCGCGCGGTGATCGAAGCCGCACATCATTTCGGACGCTTCTTCACCGGCCAGATCACGGCGGCGGGCAAGGTGCCGCCGGCGAAGGTCTTCATCGTCGGCGCGGGTGTGGCCGGCCTCGCGGCCATCGGCACGGCGGCCGGCCTGGGCGCGATCGTGCGCGCGAACGACACGCGACCGGAAGTCGCCGACCAGGTGAAATCCATGGGGGCCGAGTTCATCGGCGTCGACTACCAGGAGGAAGGCGCGGGGACCGGCGGCTACGCCCGGGTGATGAGCGAAGGCTTCCTGAAGGCGCAGGCGGAAGTCTATGCGAAGCAAGCGAAGGAGGTCGACATCATCATCACGACGGCGCTCATTCCGGGCAAGCCCGCGCCGCGATTGATCAGCGCGCAGATGGTGCAGTCGATGAAGCCGGGCAGCGTCATCGTCGACATGGCGGCCGAGCAGGGCGGCAATTGCGAATTGACCGTTCCAAACGAGGTGAGCGTGCAACACGGCGTCACCATCATCGGTTATACCGACCTGCCGAGCCGACTCGCCAAGCAATCGAGCACCTTGTATGCGACCAACCTGCTGCGGCTCACCGAGGAGCTTTGCAAGAGCAAGGACGGCACGGTCGACGTCAACATGGACGACGAAGTCATCCGCGGCACCACGGTGGTGAAGGAGGGCAACATCTCCTGGCCGCCGCCCGCGCCCAAGCTCGCGGCTGCGCCGAGCGCGCCGCCCAAGCCCGCCGCTGCGCCGGCCAAGCCGACTTCCGCACACGGCGGTGCCGCGGCGCCGGCCGCGCCCGCCTGGATCGCCGGCTTGTTCGTGGTTGCCGCGGTCGCGTTCTGGTCCATCGGCGCCTATGCCCCAGCCGCGTTCCTCGGTCATTTCACCGTGTTCGTGCTGGCCTGCTTCGTCGGCTACATGGTGGTGTGGAACGTCACGCCGGCGCTGCATACGCCCTTGATGAGCGTCACCAACGCGATCAGCAGCATCATCGCGATCGGCGCGCTGGTGCAGATCGCGCCGCCGGTCGAGGCGGGCGTCGCGCGGCCCGAGGAATGGATTCGCTGGCTCGCGGTGGCGGCCATCGCGCTCACCACCATCAACATGTTCGGTGGCTTCGCCGTGACGCAGCGGATGCTGGCGATGTTCCGCAAATAGGACAGGAGTCGCATGTCCCAGAACTTGGCAACCGTCGCCTACCTCGGCGCGACCATGCTGTTCATCCTGAGCCTCGGCGGATTGTCGAATCCCGAAACGTCGCGCCGCGGCAACCTCTACGGCATGATCGGCATGACAATTGCCGTTCTCGCCACCGTCTTCGGTCCGCGAGTCATGGCGGGCGGCAGTGCCTGGATCATCGCCGCCATGGCCGTCGGTGCGGGCATCGGTGTCTACGCTGCTCGGGTCGTGAAAATGACCCAGATGCCGGAGCTGGTCGCGTTGATGCACAGTCTGGTCGGCCTGGCGGCGATGCTGGTCGGCTTCGCCAATTACATCGATCCGGCGGCCGCGGCGCAGCTCACCGGGGCGGAGAAGACGATCCACGAGGCGGAGGTCTACATCGGGATACTGATAGGCGCCATCACCTTCTCGGGATCGGTGATCGCATTCGGCAAGCTCTCCGGCAAAATCGGCGGCAACCCGTTGCTGCTGCCGGCGCGCCATTGGATCAATCTCGTCGGCTTGCTGGTGGTGATCTGGTTCGGGGCCGAGTTCCTGCGCGCCGAGTCGGTGAACGAGGGCATGGTCGCGCTGATCGTGATGACGGTGATCGCGCTGCTCTTCGGCATCCACATGGTGATGGCGATCGGCGGCGCCGATATGCCGGTCGTCGTCTCCATGCTCAACAGCTACTCGGGGTGGGCCGCGGCCGCGACCGGGTTCATGTTGTCGAACGACCTGCTGATCGTCACCGGCGCGCTGGTCGGCTCCAGCGGTGCGATCCTGTCCTACATCATGTGCCGGGCGATGAATCGGCACTTCATCAGCGTGATAGCGGGCGGCTTCGGCACGAGCGGTGCGCCCGCGCCCGCCGCCGGTGGCGAGCCCGCCGGCGAGGTGTCGCCGATCTCGGCCGCGGAAAGCGCGGAGCTGCTGCGCGAGGCCAAGAGCGTGATCATCGTTCCGGGCTATGGCATGGCGGTGGCGCAAGCGCAGCACACCGTCTACGAGATCACGCGCCTGCTGCGTGAGCGCGGCGTGAATGTACGCTTCGGTATCCACCCGGTGGCCGGGCGCATGCCGGGACACATGAACGTGCTGCTCGCCGAGGCCAAGGTCCCGTACGACATCGTGCTCGAAATGGACGAGCTCAACGACGACTTTCCCGCCACCGACGTGGCCATGGTCATCGGCGCCAACGACATTGTCAATCCCGCGGCGCAGGACGATCCCGCCAGTCCCATTGCCGGCATGCCCGTGCTGGAAGTGTGGAAGGCGAAGACCTCGATCGTGATGAAGCGCAGCATGGCCTCGGGTTATGCCGGGGTCGACAACCCGCTCTTCTACAAAGAGAACAATCGCATGCTCTTCGGCGATGCGAAAAAGATGCTGGACGAGGTGTTGGCGGCGCTGAAGGGCTAGAGTGGTGCGCATGCATGCGCTGCTACTGCATCGCATCAGGCGCCAATCATCGCTACCAGTCGGTCGCGCGGCGCATCCCGCACGTCGGCTGACCCGGTTTATTGCGGCATGTCCGCGTCGGACATGCCATCGTAAACGTCACGCGTGCAGACGTGCTTATCTCGACGCGGCCCGTCAACGTACCGATGAGCGTTTACCAAGCTTGCAATTCCATCCCCGTGGCCTTCACCACCTTGGCCCACTTAGCGATCTGCGTGCGAAGATAGTCGCCGAATTGCTCCGGCGTGCTGCCTACCGGCTCGGTACCCAGGTTGAGAAGGCGCTCACGGACCTCGGGCAGCTTCAAGATACGCGCGATTTCCTGCTGGAGCTTGGCGATGACCTCGCGCGGCGTGCCTGCGGGCGCCAGCACGCCGGTCGCATTGCCTGCCTCGAAGCCGGGCAAGCCCGCTTCCGCGACGGTGGAAACCTCCGGCAACGCGAGCGAGCGCTTGGGAGAGGCCACGGCAATCGCGCGCAATCTTCCGCTCCTCACATGCGGATGGGCAACCGGAAGGGTGCCGAATCCCAGGTCAACGTGGCCCGCAACGATATCGAGGACCGCGGGCGTGCCGCCCTTGTAGGGTATGTGCTTCATGTCGATCCCGGCCATGTTCTTGAGCAACTCCATGGCGACATGGCCGGGGGAGCCGACACCGCCCGACGAAAAATTGAGGCGGCCGGGCTGCGCCTTCGCCAGCGCTATCAGGTCCTTTACCGTACGCACCGGGACCGAAGGATGGGCGATGAGCACATTGGTCGTATCGGAGGTCCACGTCACCGGCGCGAAGGCCTTCATCAAGTCGTAAGGCAGATTCTTGTAAATGCTGGGATGCACGGCATGCCCGCCGGTGAACATGAGCAGCGTATAACCGTCGGGAGCGGACCTCGCCACCATGTCGGTAGCGATAATGCCCTGCGCACCGGCGCGGTTCTCGACCACCCAAGGCTGGCCCTGACTTTCGAGAAATCTCGGCGCGATCGTGCGCGCGACGATATCGGTCGTGCCGCCCGGTGGATAGCCATCGATAACGCGCACTGGTCTACTGGGATACGGCTGGGCGAATAGCGCGTGAGCCGTTGCCATCAGCGCCGTCGCGCTCACCATGATGGCCGAAGTGAGGTGCCGCATGATCTGCTCCCTAGTCATGAACGACGCGCAGTACACCATCGTCCAGCGAGCTCAAGCCCAGCGACGGGCTCAGCGCCGCGGCGCGGTCGAGATACGCTCGGCTTCGCGCAGGCTCATGAAGGCGATGTCGCCGTAGTAGGCTTCGACGCTCGCGCCGGTATTGTCGGTGTCGGTCATGATCGCGATGGCCTTGATGCGTCCGGGCTCGGCGCCGAACGCGCGCTTGTAGTCGTCGTATACGTTCTGCGATTCGAGCTTCCAGGTCCCGGTCAGGGTCTCGCCCGTCTCGGCCACGATCATCTGGACGCGTTCGCTATGCGGATTGGGAATGACGCTGCCGCGCGGGGCGCGATTCTCCCAGATGTACATGAGGGTCGCGTACGGCATCTCGTGTCCGGTCAGCGCGCGGATGCGATCGAAGAACATCCGGTCTTCGGGCGGCAGCGAGGCGATATCGCCGGCGAACGAGATCACGACTCGCACCGGCGCGTCCTCGGCGTTGCGGCGCTTGTTGTTCGCGCCCGGAATGAGCTGCGGCACCTTCCAGCGCCATTGCAGGATCGGCAGCTCGCGCGGGTCGATGTCGAGCGGATGCATCAATCCGGAGGCCGAGGCAGCCGACATCGCCTTCACCACCACGGAGCCGTTGTAATCGACCAGCTCGTAGGACGTGAGCTTCTTCAATTTCGACAATCGCCACGGCCGCCAGCCGCCCGGCAGTGCGCCGTTGGGCGAAGCCAGCGAAAAGGCGGCCACCGTCCGACTCGGCCACGGGTCGGGCGGCTCGTTCGGAATGCCGGCGCAGCCTGCGAGCAGTGCGGCGACGGCGGTGATTGCGGCGAGGCGTATTGGTGGCAGCATGGCGCAAGCGAGTGCGATCCGCTCGAAAGCTAGCAGAAAAGCACGGCCGTGCAAATGGGCCCCATGCCGCGAGGATGAGGCGCAACGCCGGCTAGTTTCAGCGCGGTTGCTGGCTCTTGGCGTTTTGGGCGATCCGCGGTGCGCGTGCCAGCGGCGGATTGGCCGCGAGATAGCGTTTCACGCCGGCGAGGACGGCGCTCGCCAGCTTGCCCTGGTAGGCGTCGTCGCGCAGCCGCCGCTCCTCGTAGGGATTGGTGATGAACGCCGTCTCGACCAGGATGGAGGGGATGTCCGGCGCTTTCAGTACGGCGAACCCCGCCTGCTCCACGGCGTTCTTGTGCAGTGTGTTGATTTCCCCGATTTCGCTCAGCACCGCGCGGCCGAGCTTCAAGCTGTCGTTGATGGTCGCGGTCTGCGACAGGTCCAACAGCGTCTGCTTGAGATACGGGTCGCGCACGTCGAGGTTGATGCCGCCGATCAAATCGGCCTCGTTCTCGCGCTTGGCCAGCCATTGCGCCGCCGCCGAGGTGGCGCCGCGCTCGGACAGCGCGAACACCGAGGAACCGCGTGCGTGCGGCCGGATGAAGGCATCGGCATGGATCGAGACGAACAGGTCGGCCTGTACCCGCCGTGCCTTTTGCACGCGCGCGCCCAGTGCGACGAAATAATCGTCGTCGCGGGTGAGAATCGCGCGCATGCCGGCCTCGGCATTCACCAGCTCGCGCAGCTTGCGCGCGATCGCAAGGGTAACCTCCTTTTCGTAGGTACCGAGCGGGCCGATGGCCCCCGGGTCTTCGCCGCCATGGCCGGCATCGATCACGATGACGATCGGGCGCTGCGCCGCCGGCGCAGCACTGGGCCGAGGCGGCACGGCTGCCGATCGATCGATGGAGATCGGAACGACCCGAGCGCCTTCGGCGTCCACCTCCGGGGTTTCGATGGCAGCGCCCGGCGCTTCGCGTTGATGCTCCGTCTGCTGGACCAAGGCCATCAAGGGGTCGATCGGCTTCAGCGGGTGAATATCGAGCACCAGCCGGTGGCCGTAGCTGCCGACGGGTGCGAGCGCGAACACCTCGGCGCGCGCTTCGCCCTTCAAATCGAACACCACGCGCAACACGGTCGGCTTGAAACGGCCGACGCGTATCGCTTTCACGTAGGGATCCTCTGGGGTGACCTTGCTCGCCAAGGCGTCCAGATGCGGGCTCGGCTCGACGCCTTCGAGATCGAGGACCAGGCGATGCGGCGACGGCACCGAAAACACGGTGTAGCGAATGCTCGATGCGGCTTCGAGCGTGACGCGCGTGTACTCCTTCGCCGGCCACAAGCGCGTCGAGGCGATCTGGGTATGTGCCGGCGCGACGCTGGGGTAGAGAGTGGCGAGCAGCAAGGCGACGAGCAGCGCGAACGGCAGCCACGGCCATGCGCTTCGAGGCGGATGCGCAGGGCTCAGGGGCCGAGCGTGCTCAGACATCGCCGCCCCGCTTCGGTATGTGCGCCGAGTCGTGCGATGCGTCCGTGCGCGGAGATTTCCAAGTGGATATCGAGGTCCGCGAGCGGCAGCGTGGCGCCTGCGCGTTCGGGCCATTCGACCAGACACACCGCGTGCTCGTCGAAATAGTCGCGGAAGCCGCTGTCGATCCAGGCATGGGGATCGTCGAGCCTATAAAAATCAAAGTGGTACAAGTATAACTTCGAAACTTTGTAAAGTTCAACCAGGGTGTAAGTCGGGCTCTTGACTTTGCCCTCGTAACCCAGACCCCGCAGGATGCCGCGGGCGAGGCAGGTCTTGCCCGCGCCGAGCTCGCCGCGCAGGTAAATCACCATGCCGGGCACGAGTGCCGGGGCGAGCGCGCGACCCAGCGCGGCGGTTGCTGCTTCGTCGCCGAGGCAGCGTGTTAGGCTCGCGGCAGCAAGAGGTCGATCGTGCAAGCACTATCCCCGCAGGGCGTGACGGATATCCCGGTGCTGGTCAGTCGGATCAAGCGCTGGGGTCGGGAGCTGGGCTTTCAAGCCGTCGGCATCGCCGGTATCGATCTCGGCGACGCGCAGCCCCGCCTGGTCGAATGGCTGGCGCGGGGTTTCCACGGCAGCATGGATTATATGGCGCGGCACGGGATCAAGCGGGCTCGTCCCGGCGCGCTGATACCCGGCACGGTGAGCGTCATCTGCGCGCGCCTCGACTACCGCGACGAGCGCGCGTGCGACAGCCATGCGGTGCTGAGCGATTCGGAGCGCGCTTTCGTCTCGCGTTATGCGCTCGGGCGCGACTACCACAAAGTCCTGCGCGCCAAGCTGGAGCAGCTCGCGAGTCGCATCAGCGCCGAGGTGGCGCCGCACCGCTATCGCGTCTTCACCGACAGTGCTCCGGTAATGGAGGTGGAGCTGGCACTCAGGGCGGGCCTGGGCTGGCGCGGCAAGCACACCCTGCTGCTATCGCGCGATGCCGGCTCCTACTATTTTCTCGGCGAGATATTCACCGATCTGCCCTTGCCCGCGGAGCGCCCGGTGGGCGAGCATTGCGGCTCGTGCACGCGTTGCATCGACGTCTGTCCGACCCAAGCGATAGTCGCGCCGTACCTGCTGGACGCAAGGCGCTGCATCTCCTACCTCACGATCGAGCATGGTGGCTCGATTCCTGAGGAGCTGCGGCCGCTGATCGGAAACCGGGTCTACGGCTGCGACGATTGCCAGCTCGTCTGTCCCTGGAACCGCTTTGCCCGGCCGAGCGCCGAAGCCGATTTCGCCGTGCGTAACGGTCTCGACGATGTAACGCTGGTCGCGCTGTTCGCCTGGTCGCGCAGCGAATTCGAGCAACGAATGGCCGGCAGCGCCATACGCCGCATCGGCTTCGAGCGCTGGTCGCGCAACCTCGCGGTCGGCCTCGGCAATGCCAAGGATCGGGCGAGCGCGTTGCGCGCGTTGCGCGCTCGCGCCGACGATCCCTCGGCGCTGGTGCGCGAGCACGTGGCATGGGCGCTGGAGCGTCATGGCGCCAGTCGATGATGGCGTTCACGCATCAGCCCGATGCGCCGTTCGGATGCGGAGTTGAGACCGCCACGCGCGCGTCGGCCGGGTCGGCGTGGCAGATTGCCGCCGCGGCGTTGGGCCTCACGAGGTCGCTGCACCGGCGGGCCTGTGCTCGTGTAGTATCCGACCCGATCGAACAGCATGAGACGGGCACGGCGGGGAGGCGGGCGGTGACTTCGGCCGACATGTTGCAGTACTACGCGCGCCGCTCGGGCGAGTACGAGCGCATCTATCAGCGCCCGGAGCGGCAAGGTGACCTGCGGCAGTTGACCGCGGCGATCGAAGCCGTCTTCGCGGGCCGGCGCGTGCTCGATATCGCCTGCGGCACG
The DNA here is from genome assembly GCA_020848435.1 of Burkholderiales bacterium. Taxonomy (GTDB): domain Bacteria; phylum Pseudomonadota; class Gammaproteobacteria; order Burkholderiales; family WYBJ01; genus WYBJ01. The sequence goes on from JADLAC010000081.1 coordinate 20,500, forward strand.
GGATACTTCAGCGCCTGGGCGGCGCGGCGCGCGAGCTCGCTCGTCGGGCTCGATGCCAACGAGGAGACGCTCGCGCTCGCCCGTGCCAAGAACATTCCGAAGGCGCGCTTCGAGCACGCCGATGCCTACGCCTTGCCGCTGCCTGCCGTCGCCTATAGCGGCTGCCTGATGAGCTTCTGGTGCTCGCACGTACCTCGACAGCACATGGCCGCGTTTCTCGCCGGCGTGTGCAAAGTGCTCGAGCCGGGCGCGCCGGTGCTCATCGCGGACAACACCTATGTCGAAGGCAGCAGTACCGCGCTCGCGCGGCGCGACGCCGCCGGCAACACGTACCAGGAACGGGTGCTGGAGGACGGCGGCCGCTATGAAGTGTTGAAGAACTTTCCGACCTGCGCCGAGCTGCTGCGCTGGGGTCTTCTCCACGGCAGCGGTGTCGAGCTGCGCACGCTGACGTACTATTGGCTGCTGCTGTTTCGCTCGAAATCCGCGCTCGATCCCGAGACGGCGCCGTGAACCGCTATTCCATTTTCACGCTCGCGCGCAACGCGCTATCGCATCATGAGCATTGGCAGCGTGCCTGGCGCAGCCCCGAGCCGCAGCGCCGCTACGATGTCGTCATCGTGGGCGGCGGCGGTCATGGGCTCGCGACCGCCTACTACCTCGCCAAGGAGCACGGCGTACGCAGCATCGCGGTGCTCGAGCGCGGGCTGATCGGCCTGGGCAACAGCGGCCGCAATACCACCATCGTGCGCTCCAACTACCTGTGGGACGAGAGCGCGCATCTGTACGAGCATTCGCTCAAGCTTTGGGAAGGCTTGTCGCGCCGGCTCAATTTCAACGTCATGTTCAGCCAGCGCGGGGTGTTGAATCTCGCGCACAATCTGCACGACTTGCGCGAGCTGCGCCGCCGCGTCAATGCCAACCGCCTGAACGCGATCGATTCGGACATCCTGACCACCCAGGAAGTGCAACGCATGGTGCCCGCGCTCAATTGTGCGGCCGATGCGCGCTACCCCGTTCTCGGCGCGTCTTTACAGCGTCGCGGCGGCACCGCCCGCCACGATGCCGTGGTGTGGGGTTTCGCCCGCGCCGCCGACGCGCTCGGCGTGGACATCATCCAGAATTGCGAAGTGACCGCGATCCGCCAGCGCGATCGGCGCGTGACGGGCGTGGAAACCACGCGCGGGTCTATCGCGGCCGACAAGCTCGGCGTGGTCGTCGCCGGCCATGCCAGCGTGCTGGCGCAGATGGCCGAGATACGCCTGCCGATCGAGAGTCACCCGCTGCAGGCGCTGGTGTCCGAGCCGATCAAGCCCGTGCTCGACACGGTCGTCATGTCGAACGCGGTGCACGTCTACGTGAGCCAGTCGGACAAGGGCGAGCTGGTGATCGGCGCCGGTATCGATGCCTACAATTCCTACTCGCAGCGCGGCAGCTTTCCCGTCGTGGAAGCCTCCGTGAGCGCGCTGGTCGAGCTGTTCCCCTCGTTCCGGCGCCTCAAGATGCTGCGGCAATGGGCGGGCATCGTCGATGTCTGTCCCGATGCGAGCCCGATCATTTCGAAGACGCCGGTGCGCGGGCTGTATTTCAATTGTGGTTGGGGCACCGGCGGCTTCAAGGCGACCCCGGGTTCCGGGCACGTGTTCGCGCATACGATCGCGCGCGACGAGCCGCACGCATTGAACGCCGCCTTCGCGCTGGAGCGATTCACCACTGGTGCGTTGGTCGACGAGCACGGCGCGGCCGCGGTGGCACACTGACGATGCTGCGAATCGCCTGCCCCTGGTGCGGCCCGCGCGCGGAGATCGAGTTCTCCTACGGCGGCGAGGCGCACATCGCCCTGCCCGAGGCTGCCGACGCGCTCGACGATGCGGCGTGGGCGCAATACCTCTTCATGCGCACCAATCCGAAGGGGCGCCATCTTGAGCGCTGGGTGCACACGCACGGCTGCCGGCGCTGGTTCAACGTGGTGCGCGATACGGCGAGCGAGCGCATCGCGGCGGTATACCAGCCAGGCGCCGAGCCGCCCGAGGACGCGCGTTGAGCCAGCCGAATCGAACCGCCGCGGGCGGACGCATCGATCGCGAGCGTCCCTTGAGCTTTCGCTTCGATGGCCGTCACTACGTAGGCCACGCGGGCGATACGCTCGCTTCGGCGCTGCTCGCCAACGATGTGCACCTGGTCGCGCGCAGCTTCAAGTACCATCGGCCGCGCGGCATTCTGAGCATGGGGGTCGAGGAACCCAATGCCCTGGTCCAGCTCGGCCAGGGCGCCTACACCACACCCAACATGCGCGCCACCCAGGTCGAGCTCTACCAGGGCTTGAGCGCGCAGAGCCAAAACCGCTGGCCGTCGCTGAGCACCGATGTGGGCGCGATCAACGACCGCCTGTCCGCCTTGCTGCCGGCCGGCTTCTACTACAAGACGTTCATGTGGCCGGCGGCGCTGTGGATGCGCTACGAGCGCGGCATCCGGCGCATGGCCGGCCTGGGGCATGCCCCGCGGGAGCCCGATCCGGATCGCTACGAGCGCATGCACGCGCATTGCGATGTATTGGTGGTCGGCGCGGGGCCGGCCGGCTTGGCTGCCGCGCTGGCGGCGGGCCGCGCGGGTGCTCGCGTCATCGTGGCCGACGACCAGTGCGAGGCCGGCGGCCAATTGCTGGCCGAACGCTTCGAGATCGCAGGCCGGCCCGCGCTCGCCTGGGTCGGCGCGACGCTGGCGGAGCTGCAAGCCCTGCCCGAAGTGAGGCTGCTCAGGCGCACCGCGATCAACGCCTATTACGATCACAATTTCCTGGTGGGCTGCGAGCAGTTGCCCGGCGAGCGGGCGAAGGAGCTCTCGACCGTACCCCGCCAGAGGCTCTGGAAGATACGCGCCCGGGAAGTCGTGCTGGCGACCGGCGCGATCGAGCGGCCGCTCGTCTTTCCCGACAACGATCGGCCCGGCATCATGCTCGCCGCCTCGGTGCGCGGCTATCTCAACCGTTACGGCGTGAAGCCCGGCACGCGGGTCGTGATCGCAACCGCAGCCGATGACGCGTATCGTACCGCGCTCGATCTCGCCGGCGCCGGGGCGAGCATCGTTGCCGTCGCCGACTTGCGCGCACAGGCCGCGGGCTATCTGCCGCAGCAAGTGCGCTCGCGCGGGATCGAAGTGCTGACCGGCGCCCGCATCGTTGGCACCGAGGGTCGAATGCGTGTCGACGCCGTTCGCGTGCAGACCGGCGCGAGCAGGGTGCGCGCGCTCGCGTGCGACCTGCTGGCGATGTGCGGAGGCTGGATGCCCAGCGTGCACTTGTTCTCGCAGTCGCGCGGCAAGCTCGAATTCGATGCCGGGCTGGGTGCGTTCGTTCCGGGCGCGGCAACGCAAGCGGTGACCTGCGCCGGAATGGTCCGTGGCGCGCCATCGCTGCGCGAGGCGCTCGCACAAGGCTTTCAGGCCGGCGCGGCGGCCGCGGCGCGCTGCGGGTTCGACCGGATCGCGAAGATCGAATGCCCGCCCACGCTCGAGCCCGAGGAGACGCCGATCGATGCCTCGTGCGCGTTTCGCGGCACGCCGGGCGGCGGCAAGCAATTCGTCGACTGGCACAACGACGTGACCGTGGCCGATGTCCGCCTCGCCGCGCGCGAGGGCTACGACGGCATTGAGCATCTCAAACGTTATACGACCGCGGGGATGGGCGTCGACCAGGGCAAGACCGGCAATCTGAACGCGCTGGCCTTGCTCGCCGAGTTGCGCGGCGTGCCGGTGCTCGAAATCGGCACCACGACGTTTCGGCCGCCATATCAGCCGCTCGCCTTCGGCGCGATCGCGGGTGCGGACAGCGGCGCGTTGTTCGATCCGGTGCGCCGCACGCCCATGCACGGCTGGCACGAGCGCCACGGCGCGCTGTTCGAGGATGTCGGTCAATGGAAGCGGCCCTGGTACTACCCGCGCCCGGCCGAGAGCATGCGCCAGGCGGTCGACCGCGAATGCCTCGCGGTGCGCGCCGCGCTGGGCATCCTGGACGCGAGCACGCTCGGCAAGATCGATATCCAGGGGCCGGACGCCACCGAATTCATCGACCGCATCTACTGCAACAGCTTTCGCACGCTCGCGCCGGGACGCTGCCGCTACGGCCTCATGTTGAGGCAGGACGGGATGGTGTTCGACGACGGCGTGAGCGCGCGTCTGTCCGAGCACCACTACCTCATGTCGACCACGACCGGCGGCGCCGCGCGCGTGCTCGCGTGGCTGGAGGAATGGTTGCAGACCGAGTGGCCGCGACTGCGCGTCTACTGCACCTCGGTCAGCGAGCAGTACGCGCAGGTGGCGATCGCCGGGCCGCGCTGTGCCGACATGCTCGCCCCGCTCACCGATGTGAAGCTCGACGCGATGCCTCCCATGTCGGTGCGCGAGGGCAGCGTCGCGGGCATTCCGGCACGGGTATTTCGCATCAGCTTTTCCGGCGCACCCGGTTATGAGATCGCCGTTGCGGCGGGTCGAGGCGTAGAGCTGTGGACGACGCTGATGGGCGCCGGCGAGCGCTTCGGCATCACGCCTTACGGCACCGAGGCGATGCACGTTCTGCGCGCGGAGAAAGGGTTCATCATCGTCGGCCAGGAGACCGACGGCACCGTGACGCCGCTCGACCTCGGTCTGGATCGGATGGTCGCGGCCGACAAGTTCTTCATCGGCAAGCGTTCGCTCGCGCGCGCGGATGCACGCCGCACCGATCGCAAACAGTTGGTCGGCCTGCTGACCGAATCGCCGCAGACGGTATTGCCCGAAGGCACCCAGCTCATCCTGGAACCGCATGATTTCGCCGCCGCGCCGAGGTCGCCCGTGGCGATGGCGGGTCATGTCACGTCGAGCTATTACAGCGCGAACTGCGGCCGCTCGATCGCGCTCGCACTGGTGAAGGCGGGCATATCCCGCCTGGGCGAGACGCTCTACGCCCCGCTCGACGGCCAGCTCGTTAAAGTGACGCTGACCGCCCCCTGTTTCTTGGACGCGCAGGCACAGGTGCGGCGTGGCTGAGCTTGCTCGAGACGATAGGCTCAGGCAAGGCGCGGGGATTTCGATCGCCGAGCGACCCGCGCGCGCGTGCATCGACTTACGCGGCGACGTAACCGATGCGCGCTTCGTTCACGCGGTCGAAAGCGTGACCGATCTGCGGCCACCGTCGCAGGGGCTCGCCGCCGCCTCGGGCCTGCTCGCCTCGCTGCTGTGGCTCGGCCCCGATGAATGGCTGGTCGTCAGCGAGACCCAGGCGAGCGGCGAGTTGTGCGCGCGGCTGCGCCAGGCGTTACGTGGCGTGCACGCGGCGGTGACCGAGGTCGGCGACGCACGCATCGTGTATGCTGTCGCCGGGCCGAATGCTCGCGACGTGTTCGCCAAGGGGTGTCCGCTGGATCTGCATCCGCGCGCGTTTCGTCCCGGCCAGTGCGCCCAGACCCTGCTCGGCAAAGTGTCGGTACTGATCCACCAGGTTGGTCAGGATCCGGCCTACGAGGTTTACGTCGCTCGCAGCTTCGCCGACTATGCCTGGGCTTGGCTCGTGACGGCTGCGGGCGAATACCTGGACGGCAGCGAAGGCAAGTAGCACAGCGGCGCAGGCATCTCGCTCGTCGCATGGCCGGTGCGCGCCGACGATTCGGGGCGCGGGCCAGATGCCATTCATTCCGGTCGCGGGCGAGACACCGTCGTCACGATATCATTGGTGACCTTGATGCGCATCCTCGGTTGGACCGTACTGATCGTGCTGGTGCTGCCGCTGCTCGCCTCCAGCGGCTGCACGATCTGGGGCGGTCCGGGGAGCGATTGGCGCAACGCTCGGCGCGATCCCTCGGGCCAGGCACCCGATCCGCAAGCCACGCCCGAGGCCGTGGTGCAGGTCTATGCGGCGCGCACGGTCGGCTGGCGCGGCGCATTCGGGGTGCACACGTGGATCGTCGCCAAGCCGAGCGGCGCGAGCCGGTATACGCGCTACGAGGTGGTCGGCTGGGGTGTGATGCGCGGCTACCCCGCGATCCAGGTCGATCGCACCGGCCCGGACAATTACTGGTTCGGCGCAGCACCGGAGAAACTGCTCGACCGGCGCGGCCCCGAGGTCGATGCCATCATCAAGCGCATCGAAATTGCGGTGGCGAGCTACCCCTACAAGGATAGCTATCGCACCTGGCCAGGGCCGAACAGCAACACGTTCGTCGCCTACGTCGCGCGCGAGGTGCCGCAGCTGCGCATCGACCTGCCGCCGACTGCCATCGGCAAGGATTTCCTGCCCAACGGCTCGTTCGCGGCGCGCGCGCCGAGCGGCACCGGGTTCCAGCTCTCCGTCTTCGGCGCCCTCGGCGTGATCGGTGCGCTCGAAGAGGGGCTCGAGCTCAACGTGCTGGGTCTTTCCTTCGGGCTCGATTTCAATACCCCGGGCATCAAGCTGCCCGGCATCGGCCGGATCGGTTTCGCGCAATAGAGCGAGAGACCGCAGGTCGTGCCGAGCGCGCTTCGAGCGCGAGCGGCGCGCCTTGCCGGTGTTAACATCGACCCCTAGGCCGTGATCGAACGCGGTTGCGTGCAGCGCAATCGGCGCGTGTCGTGAGCGTTCGCACGAGCACGCAGCATCCTCGCTTTAGGAGCGAAGCCGCATGGACTTTGCAATCGAAGACTCTCCCGAGCAACGCGAATTCCGCGCTGAAGTCCGAAGCTGGCTTGCGCACAACCTGCCCGCGGGCATCGAGCATTCGGTCGATCCTCGCGACATGAACCGGGAGCAGTACGAGCTGCGCCGCGAGCTCGGACGCCGACTCGGCAGCAAGGGCTGGCTGTACCCGAGCATGCCGACCGCGTACGGCGGAGGCGACCTGGCGGTGGAGAAGACCGTCATCCTGCACGACGAGATCGCGCGCGTCGGGCTGGCGTTGCCGCCGTATTACGATGCCGGCGGACGCATGGCCGCGCCGACCATCCTGGTGTGGGGCACCGAGGAGCACAAGAAGCGCTTCCTGCCGCCGATCTGCCGCGGGGAGGTACGTACCTGGCAGCTCCTGACCGAGCCAAGCGCGGGCTCGGATCTGGCGGGCATCAAGACCACCGCGATCCGCGACGGCGATGCGTATGTGGTCAACGGCCAGAAGGTTTTCGTCGGCAGCTCGCACGGCGCGGACTATTCGTGGAGCATCGTCGTTACCGATCCCAAGGGCGAGCGGCACAAGAACCTGTCGTGGCTCATGATCCCGATGAACCTGCCAGGGATCTCGGTGGTGCCGATGGACTTGCTCGCCACGGGCGGAGAAAGCGGCAGTGGATCGGGAGTCAAGAACTCGGTGTTTTTCGACGACGTGCGCGTGCCGGCCGAGTACCTGGTCGGCGGCGAGAACAACGGTTGGCGCGTGGCGACCACTCACCTCGAGGCCGAGCACGGCGGCATGGGCCGGCTCGCCGACCGGCGCGTGATCTACGAGTTCATCGAGCTCTGCCGCCAACGCCACGACGGCGCAGCGATTGCCGACGATCCGGCCGCTCGGGCCGAGCTGGTGGAGCTTTACATCGAAGCGGAAATCACGCGTTTGTTCGCGCTGCGCAACCACTGGCTGTCGCATACCAGCCAGCCGCGATCCTACGAAGGCGCGCAGTACAGTTTGCGGCGCAAGCTCTCCGGCCTCGACATCTCGGAGAAGATGCTACGTATCGCCGGCCCGCGCGTCCTGACCAAGGACGAGCGCTGGGGGCCGCTTAAGGGCATGGTGGAGTATTTCCAGCGCGACGCGATTACTTCGCTGCATCCCGGAGCGACCACCGACATCCAGCGCGTCATCATTTCGCGGCGTATCGGCGTAGGCCGCGCGGAGCGCGAAAAGGCCGGCGCGCTGCGCTGATCGGCATCGCCCCCGACGCCCAGGACACGCGGAGCAGAGAAGATGGATCTCGGACTCGACCAAACCCAGCAGCTCATCCAGGAATCGGCGCGCGACTTCGTCCGCGGCGCGTGCAGCCGCGACACCTTGGTGAATCTCGACCGCAATCCGGCAGCGATCGCCGATACTCTGTGGCCCAAGCTGGTCGAGCTCGGCTGGATGGGAATGGCTATTCCGGAGGCGTACGGCGGTACCGGCAATTCGCTCACCGACGTCGCCGTGTTGTACGAGGAGCTCGGCACCGGCCCCGTGCCCGGCGCGCATTTTTCGTCGGGCGTGTTGTGCGCGCGCCTGCTGCTCGAAGCGGGGAACGAAGCGCAGAAGCAGCGCTGGCTACCCCAGCTCGCGAGCGGCGAACGCGTGTTCGCGCTGGCGCTCACCGAGTCGAGCTACGGCTGGCTGCCGGAAAACGTGCGCCTCGCCGCGGCGCCCGCCGGCACGGGCTGCAAGCTCAACGGCTGCAAGGTTTTCGTCCACGACGCGACCTTGGCCACCGACCTGTTGGTGCTCGCGCGCTCGGATTCGGGCATCGACTTGCTGCGCGTCGATGCGCGCGCCAAGGGCGTTCGCGTGCGCCCGCTCGAGGGATTCATCACCGGATTGAGCGAGGTGAGCTTCGAGAATGTCGTGGTCGGCCCGGAAGACATGGTCGGCGCGCGCGCAGGCGGATGGGATGCGCTCGAGCGCGCGCTGCTTGCCGCGACGCCCGTCCTGTGCGCGTACAAGGTCGGCGGTTGCAAGGCGGTGTTCGAAATGTCGGTGCAATACTCGCGCGAGCGCAGCCAGTTCGGCCAGCCGATCGGACGCTTTCAGCGCGTGCAGGACCACATCGTCCATATCGTCAACCACCTGGATGCGGCGCGCTGGACGACATACGAAGCCTTGTGGAAGCTCGATAGCGGCCTCGATGCGGCCACCAGCGTGCACGTGGCGAAGGCGGTGGCCTCGGAGAGTTATCTGCGCGCGTGCGACTTCGCGCACGAGGTGCACGCCGGCATCGGAGTCGTGCGCGAATACGGGCTCACGCTGCATACCAAGATGTCGCGCTCGCTCTACCACTGCCTCGGCGCGCCCAAGGTGCATCGCAAGCACATGGAGCGCCTGCTCGGCCTGGAAGCCTAGCCGGGCGAGTTGGGGTCAGGTCGTGCACGTTGCATGACGTGCTGCAGCGGGACGTTGGGATCGTGTGGTTCACTCCACCCGGATCTGCGCATCGCGAATCACCTTGGCCCACTTGTTGGTTTCGGCGCGGACGAAACGGGCGAATTCGGCCGCCGAGCTCGGGGCGGCATCGACACCCACTCGGGCGAACGTGTTGCGCGTATCGGGGGCGCCGAGGATCTTCACGATCTCGCCGTTCAGCCGTTCGATGATTTCGGCTTTGACTCCCGCGCGCGTGAACATGCCATACCAGGTGATGACGACGACATCCGGCATGCCGGCCTCGGCGGTGGTCGGCACATCGGCTATCGAATCGACCCGTTTCGGCGCAAGCACGGCAAGGCCGCGCATGCGTCCTGACTGGATGTGCGCGATCGTGGCAGGAACGGTGGAAACCACCATATCCACGTCCCCGCTCAGCATGGCGGTCATGGCGATCGCCGCGCCCTTGTAGGGCACGTGCACCATTTCGACCTTGGCTGTCGCCTTGAACAGCTCGGCGCCAAGCTGGCTGCCCGAGCCGACCCCGCCCGAACCGAAGTTGAGCTTGCGCGGGTAGGTTTTCGCCAGCCATACCAGCTCCTGTAGGGTTCTCGCGGGTACCGAGGGATGGACCACCAGCACGTTCGGCACCGTGGCGAGCAAGGAGATGGGTGCGAAATCGCGCGCGGTATCGTATGGGAGCTTCTTGAACAGGCTCGGGCTGATGGCGATCGTGGGGCTGGTCAACAGCAGGGTGTAGCCGTCGCTCGGCGCCTTGGCGGCCAGCTCGGATGCGAGATTGCCGCCGGCGCCGGACCTGAAATCGGGCACAACGCCTTGGCCGAGTGCTTCCCGTAGCTTGTCCGACAAGGTGACGGCGACCAGTTGGGAGGCGCCCGTCGGGAATGCCACGATCATGCGGATGCTGCGCTCCGGATAGCTTTGCGCGGCGAGCGGTGGCGCCGCGCACAACGCGATGAGCATCGATAGCGACCATCCTCGGCGTCGCGAAATCATGGTGCACCCTCCTTCTGCGTTGACTGCGGTGAGATCGAGCTCGGGGGTCAGGTGTTGCACGTTTCACGTTACATGGCGGCCATGCATGGGAGTCAGGTCTTGCCCGTTGTACGCGCACGTTCATGCCTGCGTGATGGATACGTGCAACGTGCAAGGCCTGAACCGCAAATTCCGTGACCCCTAAACTGCGTGTGCGATGGATACGTGCAACGTGCAGGACCTGACCCCGCTCAGGCTCATCGCGCCGGCGCGCGATCGGCAGCGGGAACGAACGCCGGCCCGAGCGGCTCGAGGCGCACGCCCGCGCGCAGGTGCCGATACGGATATTCGCGTGCGTCCACGAGGTGCGCGCCGGGGGCGACCGCGATCAGCACGCGCTCGGCGATCGGTTCGAAGTCGGCGCGGAAGTGACAAGTGCTCTTGACCACCAGGATCTTCTGCGCCGTCGGCTCCAGTCCAAGGTGGCGGAAGATCTCCAGATCGTAGGCTTGCATGCGCTTGCTGGCGACGACGATGCTCACGCCCTCGATGGCGAGCAACGCCGTCGGACCGAGCTTCGCTTCGCGTCCGCCCACGCAAGGGCCCTTGCAGACGAACTGGCCATTCGACAGCGCGCTCACGCGAAAGCGGCCGTGGAAAGGCTTGACGCCGGGCAGCGGGTGAGCGCCGCCCAAGTCGATTTCGATTTCCGCGCCCACTCCGGCGGCGTGCGCGGCTGCCGCCGCGGCTGCATCGGTCAACACGCACAGCGCCGCGCGCTGCGCATGGTTACGCACCAACGCTTCCAGCATGCCGGTGGTGTCGCCGGTGCCGCCGCAACCCGGATTGTCTTGAGTGTCCGCGATCACGACCGGACGCTGCGCGCTCGCGCCGATGGCGAGCGCCTCGCGCACGGCGGCGTCCGGATCGAGCAAGGGCTGCGCGAACCGGCCTTCCAGGTCGAGCACGTGCTGGTACAGGCTTTCCGCTGCGGCATCCACCGCCGCCTGGGAATAGCCGTGGGCGATGATTCCCGGACCGCAGTCGTGCAGATCCGAGGGCGGGAAGCCGGCGCCATAGCACAGATCGAGGATGTCGCCGCCTTCGGCGGCGGCGGAACGCGCAACGATGCCCTTGGAGGGCTCGACCAGCGTGCATTGAAAATTGAGCGGCAGCAGGAAGGGAAGCTTGCGGAACGCGCGCGCCGGCGGCTGGCCGCGCTCCAGCACGCTCGTCAGGATGCGTGCCGCGCGGCTGCCGGTCTGCGGCCGATCGACATGCGGATAGGTGTAGTAAACGGCCATGCCATCGGTGTACGCGGCCATCGCGGGCGTGAGGTTGGTGTGGTAGTCGAGGCTCACCACCACCGGCATCTTCGGGCCGACCGCGGCGCGCACCCGGCGCAGCAGCTCGCCTTCGCCATCCTCGAAGTCGATCGAGCACATGGCGCCGTGCAAGTCGAGGTAGACCGCATCGACCGGCAGGGCGAGCGAAAGCCGGCCGATCATTTCCCCGCAGATGCGCTCGTAGGCATCCGCCGTGACATAGCCGCCCGCGCCGCCGCTCGTCCATACCAGCGGCACCAGCTCGTGCTTGTGCGCCATGTCGGCGAGGAAGCCCGACATGGCGAACGCCTTCGCGGGAAGATTGCGCAGCACCTCGTCGCCGCGCGCGAGCGCGGGCCGATCGCCGACCGAAGCGAAATAGTCGAAGTCCGTGTGGACGCCGACGAAGCAGTTGGTCTCGTGCTGAAAGCCACCTACGGCGATGCGTGCCATATGAATCGCACCCTGGTCGCGTTGAAAGAACGAATCCTCGCCGGAAACGGCGCCATTCGCCGTCGCCGCAATAATGAGCTACTCGACTTTGATGCCCGCCGTGCGCACGATCGTCTCGATCAAGTCGGCTTCCTTCCTTGCCGTTTGCAGCATCACCTCGGGCGCGTTGACCTGCACTTCGGACGCGACCACCTTGACGAATTGCGCGCGGAACTCCGGCGCCATCAGCGCCTTGCCGATATGATCGGCGAGAGCGGCCATGATCTCGCGCGGGGTACCGGCGGCGACGACCAGGGCATAGAAGGGCTCGAACGCGTAGCCCTTCACGCCGCCTTCCGCGAGGGTCGGTATGTCTGGCGCCTGCGCCGAGCGCGCCGCGCCGCTCACGCCGATGGGGCGCACTTTTCCGCTGCGGATGTGAGGCAGCGCACCGCCGAGCACTGCGCTGCCCATCTCGATCCGGCCGGAAAACAGATCCAGGTACATCGGCCCGGCGCCCTTGTACGGAATGTGATTGATATCCACCTTGGCCATGCTCTTGAAATACTCCGCTGCCAGGTGCGGGGTGGCGCCGACGCCCGACGAACCGTAGCTCAGCTCGCCCGGACGCTTGCGCGCGAGCGCGATCAGCTCGCTCGCCGACTTCGCCGGCAGCGACGGATGCACCGTCAGGACGAGCATGAAACTCGTCACCTGGGTCACCCAGCCGATATCCTTGAACGGATCGAGCGTCACACCCTGGCGCAAGCTCTTGATCGCCGCGAGCCCCGAGGCGGCGAGCAGCAGGGTATAGCCGTCGGGCGGCTGCTTCGCAATGTACTCCCATGCGACCAGCCCGCCCGCACCAGGGCGATAGTCGACGATCACCTGTTGGCCGATCTGCCTGGAAATGGCGGGCGCGATGAGGCGGGCGATCAAGTCATCGGTGCCCCCGGGCGGCGCGCGGACGATCAGGCGCATCGCCTTGCTTGGATAGGGCTGCGCCATCGCTGCGTTCGGCAGCAAGCACGCCGCCAGCATGGCGAGCGCTACGCAGCGCCAAGGGTATCGGTTGGCGTTCGATACTGCGATCCTGATCCGCTCGATCGTGCGCGTTCGCATCTCAGCCCCCCCTCACCGATGTCGTGTCGGCGTGCGCTTCCCGAGCGGCGATGTCGGAGGTCGCGGGCCGCGCCACGGTGTGCGCGCCAGATTCCGACTCGGGCAACGCTATCGCATCACATCAGCTTCGCCGCTTGCGGCCCCTTCACCGGTATTTCAAGCAGATCTTCGCCGAACACGATGTTGCCGCGGTAGATTTCGCCCATCTCGCGCACCAGGCGTTCGCGCACGCCGGGTTGATCGATCTGCTCGGTGACGTGGCTGATGACCACGGTGCCGACGTTCGCCTGCTGCGCCAGGCGGGCGAGCTCCATGTGACCCATGCAGGATTGCGCGAACTCGGCCCCGAGCTCGGTGCCCGAGAGATACTGGCACATGTGCACGAGCACGTCGCAATCCTGCGCCAGCCGTTGCATCGATGCGCACGGGCCGCTGTCGCCGGAATAGACGAATGAGCCTTCCGGAGTATCCAGGCGGAAACCGTAGGACACGAGCTGCGGGCCGAAGTGCGATACCCCTGTAGTCGTGACTTGCCAGCCGCCGCCGCGCACGACATCGTTCGGGGCGAGCTCGGTGACATCGGGGACCGGCTTCTTGCGCTCGCCACTGCCGCCGCGCGCCCAGTAGATCTGCACGCTGCAAAGATTCTCGGTGCGCGCCACCAGGTCCGGCCAGAACGCGCCGCCCTTTTCGAACAGCGAGCGCGTCACTTCCTTGATCGGCGGCGGACCGTAGACCCTGAGCTCGGGAATCTTGCCAGCGCCCTGGTCCCAGCGCGTGAGCAGCAAGCGCGGGAAATCCCCCATGTGGTCGTAGTGCAGATGGGAGCAGAAGAAATGCGTCACTCGGGTCGCGGCAATGCCGAGCTCGAGCAGACGATGGTGGGCGCCGAAGCCGTGGTCGAACACCAGGACATCCGCGCCGATCTCGACCACGTAACCCGAGCACATGCGCTTGAGCGAAGGCGTCGGCGTGCCGGTGCCTAGCAGCCTGATTCTCATCCTATCCACCGTCCATTCATAGCCGCTGTCTACTCGACCTTGGCGCCCGATTCCCTGACGACACGGGCGTACTTGTCGACCTCGTTCTTCAGGAAGGTGCCGAATTCGTCCACGCTCATGGCGCTCGTCTCCGCCCCGAGCGCCGCGAGCTTGGGTTTGACCGCCGGGTCGTTGAGGCTGCGCACGGTCTCGGCATTGAGCTTGGCGACGATGTCGCGCGGCGTGCCGGCCGGGGCGAGCAGGCTGAACCACGTCGGCACGTCGAACCCGGGCACCGATTCGCCCACCGTCGCGATCTCAGGCGCAGCCCCCGAGCGCTTCGCGGTCGATACCGCGAGCCCGCGCAGCTTGCCCGCGCGCACGTGCGGCATCGCCGGCGGCATGCCGGAGAAATACGTGAAGACGTGACCGCCGAGGAGGTCGACCAGCGCGGGCGCCGCGCCCTTGTAAGGCACGTGGACCATCTTCACGTTGGCGCTGCGATTGAGCAGCTCGTGCGCGAGATGCGCCGGGCTGCCCGCGCCCGCCGAGGCGTACGTCATCTCGCCCGGCCGGCTTCTCGCCAGCGCCATCAGCTCCTTCACCGACTTGACCGGCACCGAGGGATGGACCAGCAGGATCATCGGCACCACGCCCGTGAGCGCGATGGGCGCGAAGTCCTTCAGCGGATCGTAGCTCAGTTTCTTGAAGAGGCTCACGTTGATCGCGACCTCGGAGGTATAGCCGTGCAGCAGGGTATAGCCGTCGTTAGGGGCCTTCGCGACCAGCTCGGCGCCGATCATGCCGCTCGCGCCCGGGCGGCTGTCGACCAGCACCTGCTGTCCCCAGGCCTGGGTGAGCTTGTCCCCCAGGATGCGGGCGATGATCGTACCGCTGCCCCCCGGTGGATACGGCACGATGATGCGAATCGGCTTGCCGGGATAAGTCTGCGCGAGCGCGCTCGACCCCGCGAGCGCCGCGACGATCAACCCCATTGCTGTGACGATCGACATGCCTCCTCCCCCCAAAAACGTTCGGTGAACGTCGCTACGGCGGCTATTGCGGCTCGATCTTGGCCTCGCGGATGATCTTGGCATAGCGCGCGAAATCATCGCGGACGAAACGCGACAATTCCGCTGGCGTGCTGGGCGCGACATCGACCCCGGTGTTGACGAGATAGTCGTTGACTTCCTTGCTGTTGAGGATGCGCACGATCTCGCCGTTCAACTTGCCGACCGTGCCCTTGGGCGTTTGCGTCGGGACGAAGAAGCCGAACCACATGCTGGTTTCGAACTCCTTGTAGCCGAGCTCGCGCATGGTGGGAATCTCGGGCAGCAGCGCCGAGCGCTTGCCGAGGGTGATGGCGAGCGGTCGAATCTTGCCCGCCTTCACGTGTGGTATCACGGGGCCCATGCCCATGTAGCCGAGCTTGACCTCCTGGCCTGCCAGCACGGCGGCCACGGCCGGGCCTCCGCCTTTGTACGGAACGTGCACGGTATTGACGCGCGCAGCGATGTTCAGGAGCTCGCCCGAGAGATGCATGGCGGTGCCGATCCCCGGCGTGCCGTAGGCGAACTTGGGATCCGAGCGCGCGTAGGCGATCAGCTCCTTGATGGAGCGCACCGGCAGCGAAGGATGCACACCGATCAGGATCGCCGTGATCGTCCCCTGCGAAATGGGCGCGAAATCCTTGATGGCATCGTACGGCAGCGCGCGCATGAGCGCGGGGTTGATCGACAGCTCGCGGGTCGAGCCGACGAAAATGGTGTGGCCATCGGGCGAGCTGCGGGCCGAGATTTCGGAGGCGATCACGCCGTTGCCGCCGCCCCGATTGTCGACGACGACCGGCTTGGCGAGAGAATCGGTCATGCGCTGGGCGACGACGCGCGCGAGGATGTCGGTGTTCCCGCCGGGGGGATAGGGCACGATCAGCCGCAGCGGCCGGTCGGGAAAGGTCGATTCCGCGGCATTGGAAGACGACGCCATTGCTGCCACCGCAAGCCCGAACATCAGGCGAAACGCGCGCTGCATGTCACTCCTCCCTCGAATCGTGGAACGGGACTTCGCATCCGCTGAACGGGCGTGCTCCAGCAATCGGCAAGCGACCTCGACGGCAGGGGCACTCGACCCGCGCATCGTTGGAACGCGGGTCGAGCGGTCTCGGACCGTAGGTGGCGCTCGCTAGGAGCCTGTCGGACTTGATTTCGCGCGATGCGTTGTGCCCACAACGCGCGCAGGCAAGGCGCTCGGTGCAGGCCAATATCGGGCATATTGGCAAGCCGAGCAACGCCGCATGCGCGCGTTGTGGGCGCAACCCGAAGGGACGGGGCGCTTTTCGCGCATGGCGGTGTCGAACGACTTGCCGATAGTCTCGCTATCGGCTGCGTCGTCCTCC
>JADLAC010000082.1 GCA_020848435.1 Burkholderiales bacterium
ATTGGCTACGCCGCAGACTTGGCGCGGGAGCGTATCGTGCCCATCCCCGCATAGTCGCGCAGGATGCCTGCTCGGTTCAAACTTGACGAGAATCTACCTCGTGATGCCGAAGCCTTGCTTCGGAACGCTGGTCACGATGTACACACCGTACTCGACGAGCAGTTGGGAGGTAACCCCGATCCACGGGTGTTTGACGCCTCCCAGGGCGGAGGATCGAATCCTTGTCACTTTCGATCTTGATTCCTCCGACATCGGCGTCTATCCGCCGGCCAGTCACGCGGGCATTTGGGTATTGCGCCCGCACACGCAGAGCGTCGGGAACACGCTCGCCTTACTGAAATCTGCATTGCTGGTGCTTGAGACCGAGTCCACGCGAGGTCGTCTTTGGATCATCGAGCCCGAACGAGTCCGAATTCGCGAGTAGTCGGTGATTTCGCGCGTAACCCGCGCAAAAAGACGGACGCTCAACAGCGGTGCTGCGCACCACTGTTGAGCGCCGCTTATGCCCGCCGTTGGGCGTCTCGGTTCCCAATCGAGCCCAGGCCGACGCGCGACAGCTCCTGGATTGGTCGCACAGAGTTGTGTAGACTCATGTGTAAGGAGGTGTACATGGCCACGAATCTTGCTATCGACCCGAAGTTACTTGACCGCGCAGTGAAAGTCAGTGGAGAGCGGACAAAGAAGGCTGTAGTCACAAAGGCGCTTCAAGAGTTCATTGCGCGTCGTGAACAAAGACGCATACTTGACCTGATGGGTAAGCTCGAATGGGACGAATCGTTCAACTACAAATCTGAGCGGTCCCGCACGTGACCGTTCTGGTAGATACGAGTGTTTGGTCGCTGGCTCTGCGTCGCGACACGGCAACCCCTGAACCGGAGGTTCAGTACTTAAAGGAGGTGCTGACTGGCTCTGATGTGGTAGTGACCACTGGTCTTGTTCTCCAGGAGCTACTTCAAGGATTCTCCGGACCCAAAGCCACATCCCAGATTATTGAGCGATTCGCGTCACTTCCTCTCCTGCGGCCGGCCCGCGAGGATCATATTGCTGCTGCGGAGATTCGAAACAATTGTCGTCGGGCAGGCGTCCAGATCGGCACCATTGATGCGTTGCTGGCCCAACTGTGTGTTCGGCACGAGTTGATTCTGTTAACCACCGACAACGATTTCTCGCTTGCTGCAAAACATTGTTCTCTTCGCGTTTGGTCGTCCAGAGCAGCAGGCGGTCGAAAGTGACGCCCAACCATGCCTTGCACCGGACAGTCGAAAGTAGCGGGAGCGGGAGCGATAGCGAGAAAGCCGGTGTCAGGAGTGGCCAGCACAATGCGGGTCAGTTCAATGTATGGATCCCGGACGATCCGACCGAATCAACGGCCACGACCCCCTGCTACCTATGCCGAAGCAAGCGTCCCGTGAAGCCGGCGACCCCCTGCTGCCCTGGCGCTAGCTCGGCCGGTGATTGGCGTTGCTCGCCGCTTGCGCGCGTCGGTCGCTTGACCGTCCTCGTCCGCGGAGCGCATGATTGGCCAAACCGTTCTTGCTTGCAACCGATCAAGGGGGGAAATACGCATGGGTCCGATCTTCCGGATCGCGTTCGCCGTCATCGCAACGCTCGCGGGGCAGAGCGCTCCGGCGCAGGATAAGTCGGCGGCGGATGCTTATCCCAACCGGCCGGTACGATTGATCATTCCCTACGCCGTGGGCGGCGCGACCGACATCGTCGGCCGGATCGTCGGGCAGAAGCTCGGCGAGCGGCTGGGCCAACAGGTCGTCATCGACAACCGGACCGGAGCAGGAGCCATCATCGGGACCGAGATCCTGGCGCGATCCGCGCCGGACGGCTACACCATGATGAGCGCCAACATCGCGCATGGCGCAAACCCGTATCTGCACAAGAAGCTGCCCTACGACACCGTCAAGCACTTCGCGCCCGTGACGCTGATGGTGGTCGTACCGATGGTGCTCGTCGTTCATCCGAGCGTGACGGCGCGCTCGGTGCCGGAATTCGTGACGCTCGCGAAGGCGAAGCCCGGCCAGCTCACGTTCGGGACGGCCGGCACGGGCAGCGCCAATCATCTGGCCATGGAGCTGTTCAAGTTCAGGACCGGTACCAACATCATTCACGTGCCGTACAAGGGCGGCGCGCCGGCCATCGCGGACCTCATCGCGGGGCAGATCACATCCATGTTCAGCACGGTCGCGATGGCGCTGCCGCATATCCAGGCCGGCAAGACGGTTGCGTTCGGGCTGAGCGGGCACAAACGCTCGAGCGCCTTGCCCAATGTTCCCACCGTGGGCGAGATGGGCATCGCCGGGGCCGAGCTCTACGAGTGGCAAGGCATCCTCGTGCCGGCCGGAACACCCGCGGCGATCATCGGCCGTTTGCATAGGGACATCGCCGGCGTGCTCGGGCTCCCGGACGTGCGCGAGCGCATCGCGGGACTGGGCGCCGACGTCGTCGGCAGTACGCCGGCGCAGTTCGCGGAGCACATCCAGAAAGAGCTGGCGATCTGGGGCAAGGTGATCCCGAGCGCCGGGATCCAAGCGAACTGACCCGGGATGCCGATCCTTTTCCTGCGAAGCGCTTGATCGCGGCTTTGGCCGCGGGCGCCGGCGAGCCGTTGTTTCGGTCCATGCGTGTCATCAAGGACGCGCGCAGGACCGGTACCCGCGCCTAAGCGAGGAGACGACCATGGCGACATCGCGCCGGCCAGGCAGAAGAAGCTCCGATTCATCGGATCTCGTATTCACCGGCTGTCATGCGCTCGACGCGACGCGGGTGAGCGCCGAAGCGCAGCCCGGAGGGCAGCGCCGGCAGGTCGTCGTCAACGGCAAGCGCGTGAAGACCATTGACGTGCATGCGCATTGTTTCATCCGCGAGGCGCTGGAGCTGCTCGGCAAGACTCTCGACGAGCAACGCGGGCCGGGCATCGGCGAGGTCGGACCGCGCCGCATCCGCGAGATGGACGCTCAAGGCATCGACGTCGAAGCGCTCAGCATCAATCCCTTCTGGTATGGCGCGGATCGCGACCGCGCGAGCGAAGTGGTGCGGATCCAGAACGAGCGCCTGGCGGAATTCTGCGCTGCCTACCCTGAGCGCTTCGTCGCCTTCGCGTCGGTGGCATTGCAATACCCCGATTTGGCCGTGCAACAGCTCGAGCACGGCGTGAAGAAGCTCGGGCTGCGCGGCGCGGCCGTCGGCGCGAGCGTCGCGGGCGAAGAGTTTTCAGAGGCAAGGTTTCATCCCTTCTGGGCACGAGCCGAAGAGCTCGGCGTGCTGATCTTCATCCACCCGCAGAGCACGCCCGCGCTCGACCAACGCTTCAAGGGCAACGGCTGGCTCGCCAACACCATCGGCAACCCGCTCGATACCACGATCGCCCTGTCGCACCTGATCTTCGAAGGCACGCTCGACCGCTTCCCGGGCCTCAAGATCTGCTCGGCGCACGGCGGCGGCTACCTGCCCTCGTACGCGCCGCGCTCGGACAATGCGCTGCGCGTGGCGCCCGACATGGACACGGGCGTGAAGCTGAAGAAGAAGCCGACCGAGTACTTGCGCGACATGTACTACGACACGCTGGTTTTCACCGCCGAGGCCTTACGCCACCTCGCCGCCGAAGTCGGCCCCGAGCGCCTGGTGATCGGCACCGATCATCCCATCGCGTGGTTTTCGTGGTCGGTCGATCACATCCTCGATGCGCCCGGATTCAGCGACGACGAACGGCGCGCCATGCTGGGAGAGACCGCGGCCAAGCTGCTCGGCATCGACCCGTTTTGAGCCCGCTGAAGGGAACTCTTGCCCTTCGGAGGCCAGCAAGAACCTTGGAGCGAATGGGCCGCGATCGCCGGCGCCTGCGCTAGGAGACGACATGCACTCGAGCAAGCTTTTGCGCAGCCTCGGCTTCGTACTCGTCATCGCGGGTGCATGGGTGCAAGCGCTCGCCCAGAGCTTTCCGAGTCGTCCGATCAGCATGATCGTGCCCTATGCGGCGGGCGGTTCCGCCGATGTCGTCGGGCGCGTGGTGGCCGCGGAGATGGCCAGGACGCTGGGCCAGAACGTCGTGGTCGAGCTCAAGCCCGGGGCCGGCGGCAACATCGGGGCGGAGCTGGTCGCGCGCAGCGCCCGCGCCGACGGCTACACGATCCTGCTCGGCTCGCTGTCGCTTTCGTCCAACGTGAGCCTGATGAAGCTCAACTTCGATCCGCGCAAGGACCTCGTCGCCGTCGCGGGTCTGGCCAACCTGCCGAACCTCATGGTGACCTCGGCCGAATCGTCGCTCAAGACTTTCAAGGACGCGATTGCAGCCGCGAGGGCGCAACCCGGCAAGCTCTCGTTCGGCTCCTCGGGTCCGGGCACGAGCAGCCATCTCACCGGCGAATTGCTCGAAGCCGCCGCCGGCATCGATCTCATCCACGTACCGTACAAGGGTAGCGGCGCGGTCTATCCCGATCTCATCAGCGGCCGGATCGACTTCCTGTTCGATCTCGCCGGCTCCGCCTACGGCTACGTGCAGAGCGGGAAGGTGCGCGCGCTCGCCACCACGTCGAGCCGCCGCTCGAGCGCTCTGCCCGAGGTGCCGACGATCGCCGAAAGCGGCTTCCCCGGATTCGAGTTCGGCGCCTACCTGGCGTTGTTCGCACCTGCCGGAACGCCCAAGGAGGCGATCGCGCGCCTCGAGGATGCCGCCGCCAAGGCGATCCAGATGCCGGCGATCAAGGAGCGCCTCGCGCAGATGGGCGCGGTGCACCTGCCCGTCGCCGCAGCCGACTTCCAGAAGTACTTCAATGACGATGTCGAGCGGTTCGCGCGCCTGGTGCGGGAAGGCAAGATCAAACCGCTGCAATAGAACGCCGCAGGGCGGGCCGCGGCGCGCGCGCCCTGGCCGCGAGTCGCCAAGCGAACGCAGGAGCTGCGATGAAGATCATAGACGTGAAGACCTATTCGGCCGTCTATCCGGTCAAGGAGCCGTTCGCGAACGCGATGCGTTGGACGCGTGAACGGCCTTTCGGCATCGTCGAAGTGCAGACCGACAGCGGGATCACCGGCTGGGGCGAGGGCGCCGCGGTACCGCCCCGGCGTGCCATCGAAGCGCAGGTGCTCGGCCGCGATCCGTTTCACACCGAGGTCGTGTGGGAGGGCTTGCACCGCATGGGGACCGACCCCGGCGCTATCAGCGCCATCGATATCGCCTTGTGGGACATCATGGGAAAGGCGCTCGGCCAGCCCATCTGCAACCTGCTGGGCGGGGCGTTTCGCGACCGGGTCCAGGCGTACGCCACCGGACTGTTTCGCAAGGAGCACGCCGACCCGACGGCCGCGCTGGTGGCAGAGGCCCGCGGCTACGTCGAGCAGGGCTTCAAGGCCATGAAGATGAAGGTCGGCTTCGGCCCCGATTACGACCTGAAGAACGTCGCGGCTGTGCGCCGCGCGATCGGCGAGCGCATTCTGCTCGCGGTCGATGCCAATTGCGGGTACGACCGCGGTTCCGCCATAGCGATCGGGCAGCGCCTGGCCGAGCACGACTTGCTCTGGTTCGAAGAGCCGATCAGCGCGGACGATGTCGAGGGCTATGGCGAAATCCGCCGCGCGCTTGGCCTCAGGATTTCGGGCGCCGAACAGCTTCGCGGCCGCTGGGCCTTTCGCCGCATGCTGCAGGAACGCGCCCTCGACATCGCGCAGCCCGACGTGTGCATCTGCGGCGGCTTCACCGAGTTTCGGAAGATCGCCGCGATGGCGAGCGCGAACCACGTGCGCATCATCCCGCACATGTTCGGCACCGCGATTCGTCTCGCGGCCACGCTGCACTTGCTGGCGAGCTTGCCGGATTCGCCGCGGGCACTGGAGCCTTTCCCGACGCTGCTCGAGTACGACATGAGCGAAAACGCGTTGCGCACCGACCTGGCGACGGAGCCGATACGCCATGCCGGGGGCATGGTGGCGGTGCCGCGCGGTCCCGGCTTGGGCATCGAAATCGACCGCGAGGTGCTGGAGAAATACGCTTGAGAGCGCTCTGCGCGAGCAGAACCTGCACCGCCCCAGACGCGGCTTCCGGCTTTCGCTAACGCGCCGCCCGGTTCCTCATCCCGATAGCAGGACGCTGCACGGCAGGCGGCGCACTTCGAGGAGGAGACATTCCATGCAAGCCAAGCTCGGCGTGTTGCGTAGCGTGATCGGAGCGGGCTCGATCGTACTGTGCGTGCCGGCGGCACCGGCGGCGGAGGCCGCCTACCCGACCCGCCCCGTCCGCATGATCGTACCCTTCGTGGCGGGCGGCGGCACCGATTTGCTGGCGCGCTTGATTTCACCCCGGCTGGGCGAGACGCTCGCCCAGCAAATTGTGATCGACAATCGTGGCGGCGCCGGCAGCGTGCTCGGCACGCAGCTTCTCGCCAAGGCGCCCGCCGACGGCTATACCCTGGGGATGATGGATACGGCCTTCGCGATCAATCCGTCGCTGGTGGAAAAGCTCGCCTACGATGCCGAGCGCGATTTCACGTTCGTCGCCATCATCGCGACCTCGCCCTCGCTGCTCATCACGCATCCCGGTCTGAAGGTGCGTAGCATCCAGGAGCTGATCGCCGCGGCGAAGAAGCGACCGGGAAAGATCACCGCCGGTTCCGCCGGCGTGGGCTCCTCCAGCCACCTGTCGACCGAGATGCTCAAGGCAGCCGCTGGCATCGACCTGCTGCACGTTCCCTTCAAGGGCGCGGGCGCGGCCATTGTCGATCTGCTGAGCGGGCACACCGATCTAACCTTCGTCGTGCCGGGCTCGGTGCTGCAGCATATCCAAGCCGGCACGCTGGTGCCGCTCGCGATCACGGGCAAGAAGCCGCCTGCCGCGCTCCCCAACGTGCCTACGTTCGCCTCTGTGGGCCTGGGCGCGGTCAATCCGGAGGCTTTTCGTTTCATCGCCGCGCCGAGCGGCATTCCGGGCGCGGTGCAGAAACGCCTTGCGGGGTCGCTCGCTACCGTGATGGCTGCACAGGACTTGCAGACGCGCCTCACCGATAATGGCTTCGATCCCGAATTTCTGACCGATCAGGACGCGCGCGCCTTCGTCACCAAGGAGCTGCGTAAATGGCGCCAGGTGGTAAAGCAGGCAGGGGTGAAGCTGAATTGACGAAGGCGCGATTCATGCCCGCGGGACGATGACTTTTTCCTCGATGGTGAAGGACTTGATCCTGCCGATGAAGGTCGCGCCGTCGGCGTGCAGGGCTTTCGCCTGCGGCGAGGCCATCGCCACTTGCATGTCCTCCAGGCTGTCGAACCATAGCTCCGCGATACCGTCGATCGCGACCTCGAGGGTCTCGATGTCGGGCCGAGTCCGCTCGGCGAGGATGTGCGATTGCACGTAGCGCTTGAGTCGCGGCACGTCGTAGGCGAGCGGCGCGTGCACCTCGACCCAATGGCGGACGAATTCTTCATGGCTCAGGTGCGCCTTGCGCGTGAGCAGGGAGATGCTCTTGATCATTTCGAGTTTCCTCAGTCTTGTACCCGGCGCAGGTCGAGCTTCACTTGCACCGTGTCGGCGTCGATCGCGCGGGTGATCGCGAATCCGAACCGGCGGGCGAGATCGAGCATGGGCGTGTTCTCGCGCAGCACGTCGCCGGCCAGGATCGCGGTGCCGCGGCCGCGGCAATAGCGGATGATCTTCTCGAACAGCATGCGCCCCAGGCCTTTGCCTTTCATGTCCGAGCGCACGATGATGCCGAATTCCGCCACCGCGTTCTCGGGGTCGGTGACTGCGCGCACCACGCCGATCGTTTCGCTCTTCCCCGCGGCATCCGGCAGCGTGGCGATGAACGCCATCTCGCGCTCGTAGTCGATCTGGGTCAGGCGCGCGAGCTCCGAGGGGGCGATGTAACGGCGCGTGTGGAACACGCGCATGCGTATGTCGTGCGGGCTCAACTGCTGCAAGAATCGCAGATGCTGTTCAGTATCCTCCGCGCGGATGGGGCGAATCAGCAGCTCACGTCCCTCCCAGACGAGGCGTTCTTCCAGCTCCTGCGGGTAGGGTCGGATGGCGAGCCGCTCGTAGCCCGCTTCGCTGCTTGGGGCCACGCGAATGCGCGCGTCCAGGGCGACCACGCCGCGATGATCGGCCAGCAGCGGATTGATGTCGAGCTCGACCAGCTCCGGAATGTCGATCAGCATCTGCGACAGGCGCCCGAGCGCAGCGTAGATTGCATCGAGATCCGCCGCGGGGCGGTCGCGATAGCCGGCGAGCAGCTTGGCCACGCGCGTGCGGGCGACCAGCTCGCGCGCGAGCGCAACGTTGAGCGGCGGCAGCGCGACCGCCCGATCGGCGACGACTTCGACCGCGGTGCCGCCCTGGCCGAACAGGATCACCGGCCCGAACATCGGATCGACCGCGATGCCGGCGATCAGCTCGTGCGCACCGGGGCGGCGCAGCATCCGCTGCACGGTGAAGCCGCCGACGCGAGCCCCGGGCCGGCGCTCGTCGACTCGGACCAGCATCGCTCTGGCAGCCGCGCCTACGTCCGCGGCGCTGCCGAGGTTCAGTGCGACGCCGCCCACGTCCGACTTGTGCGTGATATCCGGCGAAAGAATCTTCAGGGCCACGGGAAAGCCGAGCTCCTCGGCCATGGTCGCGGCGAGCTCGGGCGAGGCGGCGATGCGCGTTTCGACCACGGGGATGGCGTAGGCGCGCAGCACGTCCTTCGCTTCGGGCTCTGTCAACATGCGCCGCTGCGACTGCAATACCCGCCGCACGATCTCGATAGCCGTGGTCTTGTCCGGCGGCGGGCCCGCGTTCGATGCCGGGGGCGTTTGCAGCAGCAGCTCCTGGTTGCGGCGATATGTCACCAATTGCTGCACGGCGCGCACCGCCTCTTCCGGCGTAGCGTAGTCTGCGATCCCGGCGTCATGAAAGATTTCTCTCGCGCGCGCCACCGCCTTCTCGCCCAGCCAGCAGCTCAGCACGCACTTGTCCAGCGCGCGCACGATCGGCGCGCACGCCGCCGCGATCTCACTGCTCGACACGATCGCCGTCGGCGCGTGGATGAACAGGATCGCGTCGGCCTGCGGCTCGTCGCCCAGAATGCGCAGGGTTTTCACGTAGCGCTCCACCGGCGCGTCGCCGATGATGTCGATCGGATTGCCGCGCGACCAGGTCGCGGGCAGGATCGCATCCAGCCGCGCGAGGGTCGGTGCGGACAGCGGCGCGAGCTTGGCGCCCGCGAGGGCCACCGCGTCGGCCGCCATGACGCCGGCGCCGCCGCCGTTGGTCATGATCGCGATGCGTTCGCCGTTGAACCGGCTGATATGGGACAGCGTCTCGACCGCGGAGAAAAGGTCCAGCATGGAATCGACGCGCAACATGCCGGCACGGCGAATGGCGGCATCGAATACGTCGTCCGCGCCGGCCAGCGCGCCCGTATGCGAGGCGGCGGCCTTCGCGCCTTCGGGGGCGCGTCCGGCTTTCACCACGATGAGCGGCTTGTTGCGGGCGGCAGCGCGCGCCGCGGTCATGAACTTGCGCGCGCGCTTGATCGATTCGGCATAAAGCAGAATGGCGCGCGTGTTGGCGTCGCTGCCGAGGTAGTCGATCAAATCGGCGAAGTCGACGTCGGCGCTTTCGCCGAGCGAGACGAAATGCGAGAAGCCGATGCGCCGCGCGTTGGCCCAGTCGAGCACGGCGGTCACGAGCGCGCCCGACTGGGAGATGAAGGCGATCTCGCCGGGCAGAGCATTGGTGTGCGCGAAGCTCGCATTGAGCCCGATACCCGGAACGAGCAGGCCGACGCAGTTCGGGCCCAACACGCGCATCAGGTGCGGCCGGGCCGCATCGAGCATCGCCTGCGTGAGCGAGCGTCCGGTCTTGTCGAGCAGCGTACCGAGCCCCGCGCTAAGCACCACGACCGCGCGCGTGCCGCGGCGGCCCAACTGCTCGACCAGCTCGGGCACAGTGGCGGGGGGCGTGCAGATTACCGCCAGCTCGGGTGGATCCGGCAACTTGCCGGCGCCGGTATAGGTCTTGATGCCGAGGATGCGATCGTACTTCGGATTGACCGGATAAATCGGACCGGAAAAGCCGCCGTCGATCACGTTGCGCATCACTTGGGCGCCGACGCTGTGCGCCCGCGTGGAAGCGCCGATGACGGCGACCGAGCGCGGCTGGAACAAGGCGTCGAGGTTGCGGACGGTCATGGGGGTGTGCTTGTTCTACCCTATGGTGGCACGCAAAATTGACTTGGCGCAACAATCCGCGCGAAAGGCAGTGCTACTGTCCGCGCACGCTGCCCGTCGGCAGTGCTACGGGCAGGCGGTCTCTCAAGGTATGGCGCAGTCGTGAGCAGGCAGTACGACCACCCCGGCGTCGGGGCGGTTCCGATTGCGCCGCCTCCCCTCGGGCGATCCAGCGCGATCAGCCGGGATGCGAAGCAGGCGGTGTCGCTGGTGGTGCTCTGCCAGATCGTCCACGGCTTGACCTTCTCCGCCATTCCCCTGTTGCTGCCCCTGGTGCGCGCCGATCTGGGCATCGGCTTCGCCGAAGCCGGCCTGCTCTCGGCGGTCGCGACTCTGAGCTATGCGCTCGGACAAGTGCCGGCGGGCTTCCTGGCCGATCGCTACGGCGCCACCCGGCTGGTGTTCGTGGGCCTGCTCGGCTGGTCGGTGTTTTCGCTCGTCTTCGGCTTGATCCACGATTATTGGCTCGCGCTGGCGAGCCAATTTCTCGCCGGCGCGTTCCGCTCGCTGCTGTTCGCACCCGGCCTGGCGTTGCTCGCCGCGTGGTTTCCCAAGGAGCGCCGCGCGAGCGCCATGAGCTTGTACATGGTGGGCGGTGTCGCCGGCAATGTCCTGATGTCGCTGTGCGCGCCGTTGCTCGCCGCGCACTACGGCTGGCGTGCCGCCTTGATGCTGCTCGCGCTGCCCGGGATCGCCTTTGCGTTCGTCTACAAGCTCAAGGCCAAGGAACGCGCGGGCGTCCGGCCGGGAGCGCGCATCGATCTCAATGCGCTGATGGGCCTCGTGCGCCAACCCTTGATGTGGGTGTGTTTCGGCCTGCAAATGGTGCGCTTCTCCACGGTGACGGCGTTCACGGTGTGGTTGCCCTCGCTGCTCGTGGCCGACCGCGGCTTCTCGGTGCAGGCAGCCGGATGGATCGTCGCCTCGAGCGCGGTGTTCGCCGCGGCCGGGAATGCGTTCGGCGGTTATCTTTGCGACCGGCTGCGCAATCCGCCGCGGTTGATCGGCGCGGCGCTCGCGCTCCTGAGCGTGAGCGCACTGTTGCTCGTCTGGGTGGAGGACAGCGCTCTGCTCATTGCCAGTATCGCGCTCTACGCGCTACTGATGCAGTTCTACTTCGGCGCGCTTTTTCTCGTTCCGGTCGAAGTGCTGGGTCCGCGCTTCACCGGCAGCGCGACCGGCTTCGCCAACCTGTTCGCCAACCTGGGCGGATTCGCCACCGCCTTCGCCCTCGGGGTGCTGAAGGACGCGAGCGGGCGCTTTACCCTGGGATTCGTCGCGATCGCAGCCGTCTGTGTCATCGGCGTCGGCTTGAGCGCCGTGCTCGCGCGCATGCGCCGGCGTGCGCTAGCGTTCCAGCGCACGATCCGCCTCGAGGCGTGACCGCCGCGGCGGCTCGGGTACGCAGCTTGCGCGCGCTCCAGCACTGACGCAAACTCGAACCAACTTCCCGCACGCTTCAGTGCATCAGCGGCACATTGGAACCGCCGTGAGCGATTATGTCGACGCCTGGCAGTGCATCGGCTGCGGGCGCATCGAAGCACCCCAGAACTGCATCGGCGTTTGCCAGGATCGCAAGGTCCAGTTCGTCTATGCCGGCGATTACGAGCAGGCGCGGCGCGCCCTAGCCCAACTTGCGCAGAATCGTGGGTCGGGGGACGCGAAATCAGTGACTTAAGTAAGAAGTCGGCACTACATCTTCGCGATTAAGCGGCGCTGCGCTCGGCGTCGGCAGCAATCTCCGGGAGCC
>JADLAC010000083.1 GCA_020848435.1 Burkholderiales bacterium
CCGGCTCCCGGAGATTGCTGCCGACGCCGAGCGCAGCGCCGCTTAATCGCGAAGATGTAGTGCCGACTTCTTACTTAAGTCACTGATTTCGCGTCCCCCGACCCACGATTCTGCGCAAGTTGGGTTAATTCGACTGACCGGTCGGTAAACCGGGGACTTCGAAAGGAACGGCCATGAAGCTTCGGAAGACAGTGAGCATGATGGGTGCGGTGCTGGTCCTCGCCGGCATCTCGGCGGCGTATGCCGATACGCCTTATCGTGATTCGCCGTGGCGAGGACGCGACGGCTACGTCGATCGCGAGGATCGCTACGCGCGTCCTGCGCTGGCGAGCCGATATGTCGAGCCCCGGCGCGAGGCGCGCCGCGTGGTCGTGGTCGAACGCCCGGTGGTGACCGAGCGCCGGGTTCACGTCGATCGATACGTCGAACGCCGGCCCGCGCGCCGGATGGTGGTGGAACGGCCGGTTTACGTCGATCCGCCGGCGTACGCGCACTACCCGCCGGCTGCGCATGCGCCCTACGGTCATGCCGCGGCGCCCGCGATCAACTCGGGTGCGGTGGTCGGCGCGATCGGCGGCGCCATCCTCGGCGCGGTGATCGGCGACCACGTCGGTTACGGCGAGCACCGGGCCGCGGCTGCGGCCGCCGGCGCCCTCATCGGCGGCGTGCTCGGCAACAGCCTGCGTTGAGCAGCGAATGGACCAGGGTCGGACCCGGTCCGACCCCCATCCAACCCCCGTCCGATCCTGATCCGACCGCGGTCCGGCTCAGTGGCCCTGGAAATTCGGCGCGCGCTTTTCGACGAACGCCTGCACGCCTTCCTTGGCGTCTTCGGTTTCGCGGCAGATGTTCTGCGCATAGGTCTCGTACTCGAGGCCGGCGCGCAGATCCACATCCTGGTTGTGATAGATCGCGCGCTTGGCGAGACGGATCGCGATCGGCGGACCGGCGGCGAGCTTCTTCGCCAGCTCGTAGGTCTTGGCCATCAAGGTCTCGGGCGACGTGACCGCGTTCACGATGCCGAGCCGAAACGCCTCCTCGGCATCGATGGTCTCGCCCGTCAATATGAGCTCGCAGGCTTTGGCGGTGCCGACGACGCGCGGCAAGAAGTAGGTGCCGCCCCAATCCGGATGCAGTCCGCGGCGGACGAACGCCTGCGTGAACTTCGCCGCGGTCGAGGCGATGCGCATATCGCATGCGAGCGCGAGGTTGAAGCCGGCCCCGGCGGCGTGTCCGTTGACCGCGGCAAGGATCGGCTTGGGACTGTCGCGCATCGCCAGAATGGTCTGATCGCGCCTGGGCGCGATCTTCTCGCCCAGCGGCGATGTCGCGCCCGCCTGGTCGCGCTCGCTCATCGTCTTCACGTCGCCCCCCGAGCAGAAGCCGCGGCCGGCGCCCGTGAGCACCATCACCCGCACGCCCTGGTCGGCGGAGGCCTTCAGCACGGCGTCATGCAAGTCCTCGCGCAGCGTGTCTCCCAGGGCGTTGAGGCGTTCCGGCCGGTTCAACGTGAGCGTCGCGATTCGATCGTGTACTTCGTAGAGCAAACATTTGTACGCCATGGGCTGTCCTCGTGGGCTTGATAACGGCTAGCGGGCGCGCTTGGTTGCGGGCGCTGAATGCTCTAGGGAGGCACTAGGAGCCTGTCGGACTTGATTTCGCGCGAGTGAAATCAAGTCCGACAGGCTCCTAGTCTAGCGATCTCCTCGTCCGAGGGAAATCGTCCGCTAGCGTAGCGCGAATACTTCAGCTCGCCATCGACCAGCACGTCGAACTGTCCCGACCGGC
This sequence comes from Burkholderiales bacterium, assembly GCA_020848435.1. Lineage (GTDB taxonomy): Bacteria > Pseudomonadota > Gammaproteobacteria > Burkholderiales > WYBJ01 > WYBJ01. The sequence goes on from JADLAC010000083.1 coordinate 1,789, forward strand.
CCGGCTGCACGTCGACATCGTCGATGCCGTGCGACTGAAGCACCGCCCTCACCCGGAGGGCCTCGGGCCGATAGCCTCAAGCGGCGCAGTACTGTACCAGCACCTTCAAGCTGCGGTCTCCTCGGCGAGCGCGGGTGGGGATGCGCTTGCATCCGGCTACCGCGCCCATGCGCGCATGGTAGCCTTTCATCGCTCGCCCGCAAAGCTGATACCGCCGTCCTATAATCGATGCGCGTCGGGCGCCACTCGCGCGACGACGCATGGCCGAAACCGAGGGGCACACGATGAACCGAACGATCGACGCGGCGACGCTCAAACAGTGGCTGCAGGATGGCGCGGAGCTCGCGCTCATCGACGTGCGCGAAGCCGGCGAGTTCGGCGAAGGGCACCTGTTCTTCGCGACCAATCTCGCCTACAGCGAGCTCGAGCTGGAAATCGGCCGCCTGGTGCCGCGCTTGAGCACGCGCATGGTCGTTCACGACGGCGGCGCGGACACGCTGGCACAACGCGCCATTCGCCGGCTCGAGGCGATGGGCTATTCGCAGGTCACGTGCTTCGCCGGCGGCGTGCGCGCCTGGGGGGATGCGGGCAATTCCGTCTACAAGGGCGTCAACCTGCCGAGCAAGACCTTCGGCGAGCTGGTGGAGCATGTCTACGAGACGCCGCGCGTGAGCGTGACCGAGCTCGACGCGATGCTCAAACGCGGTGATGACGTGGTGGTGCTCGATGGCCGGCCATGGACCGAGTACACGAAGATGAGCATTCCCACCGGCATCTGCTGTCCGAACGGCGAGCTTGCCTTACGTGTGGGCAAGATGGTGACGAGCCCCGCAACCAAGATCGTCGTCAATTGCGCGGGACGCACGCGCAGCATCCTGGGGGCGCAGACCTTGCGCAACTTCGGCGTACCGAACCCGGTATACGCGCTGGAAAACGGCACGCAGGGCTGGTATCTCGCCGAGCTTGCGCTCGAGCATGGCGCCGATCGCAGGTATCCGCCGGTCGAGGCGCTCTCCGACCTGGGCGCGCTACAGGCGAAAGCGCAGGCGCTCGCGGCGCGCCATGGCGTCAAGCGCGTGAACGCGGCCAGCGTTGCGGCCTGGCTGAACGATCCAAGCCGCAACGTCTATCTGTGCGATGTCCGCACGCCCGAGGAGTTCGCTGCCGGCTCGATTCCAGGGGCGCAACACACCCCCGGTGGCCAGCTCGTGCAGTCGACCGATCAATACGTCGCGGTGCGCAACGCGCGCATCGTCGTTTTCGATGCCGAGCTGGTGCGGGCGCCGGTATGCGCGAGCTGGCTCGCGCAGATGGGTCACGAGGTCCATGTCCTCGATGCAGGCGTGAAAGCCGAGCTGTCGATTCCGGCCGGGCCGCGACCGCGTCTGCCCGAGTTGGATCGCCTCGCGGCGGTGGCATTGCCGGCTTTCCTTGCGCGCGGGCGCTTGCTCGATTTGCGCCGCAGCGCGCTCTATCGGCAGGGACACGTCGACGGCGCATCCTGGGCGATCCGGCCGCGGCTCGACGCAAGCGCCGCGGCGGCCCAGCCCATCGCCATGATCAGCGACGATGTCCGGCTCGCGCAACTCGCGGCCATCGATCTCGCCGAGCAGGGCGTGAGCGATATGCGGATCGTCGCTGGCGGTCATGCAGCCTGCGCGGCGGCCGGTCTAGGGATCGTCGCGACGCCCGATACGCCGCCCGATGCCGAGCGGATCGACTTCCTGTTCTTCGTCCACGATCGGCACGAGGGCAACAGGGCAGCGGCGCGCGCTTATCTCGAGTGGGAAACGGGCTTGCTGCGCCAGCTCGATAGTGAGGAGCGGGCGAGCTTTCGCCTTGCGACCGGACACTGAGGCAACCGCGCAACGTTCAGACTGTCGGACTGCACCTGCTCGACGCCGCTTGGCGCACGCCGCGCGCAATGTCTTGTAGCATGGCCGCATGGCATCCAGCCCGGTCGGAACATCGCCCGCGCGGCTCGTGTCGCCGCATTCGCGCCCCTCACGGTGGATCGCGTCCCGCACGCCCTATCGATACCCCTCGGATGCCGGCCGTGCGCTGAGCGTCAGCGGTGCCCGCGATCGCTATGACAACGCGATGCGCACGAATGCAGGACCGGCACGCCAGCGCCTCGGCAACGCGGCCACGACCGCGCAGCTCGCCGATGCGTTTCGAATGACCGTTGGCTCGCACGCGCCAGCCTCGTGGCAACGGCACGCCGTGCCGGCTGCGCGCTCGAGCGCTCAGTGCTGGATCGGTCCCAGCTCCCGTTCGCCCGCTTCGAATCGACGGCATTCATGTGCCCATGTCGCGGCCGGGTACGCAATTCGCTTTAGAACGGGCGAGACCCAGACGACGGGCGGCGGTAAGCCTCCCGCAGTGGAGCTTAACGATGAGAGTCAAGCACATGCCCGCGAGCTTCGCGGCCATCTTGAAAATTGTCGGCCGAGGTCGGCCCAGTTCGGGCTTCACTCGGGCGCGTAAGTGCCGATAATCGTCTTCGCCAGCCTCGCAGGCGATGGCGGCACGGTACAGGAGTCGTCGAAATGTTGACGTTGAGCAAGCGTTATCTCGAGCTGGAGCAGGCGGCGCACCGAGGTACGGGAGGCGTGAGCAGCGAAAACCGTCACCTGGGATTCGTGCCCGCCTTCATGGATACGCGCACCGGCCGCATCTACGCTTGCTCGTTCGCCGACGGCAGGCCCGCTGCCTTTCATATCCTCGACGGCTTGCCCGACGAGCTGGTGGTCGCGCGCGATCGTGGCGGGCGTCCTTCGCAGGTGGTCGGCACGGTGATCGCAGGCTTCGCGCTGGAAAATCGGTTCTACACCCGCGAACAGGCAGCCGCTCAAGTTTCGCGCGCGGAAGCGTATTCCGGTGCCATGGCGCACTGAAGAAGGGCGCGTAGGATCATCGGATCATCTACTGCTCGCCGGCCGAAGGCCGGTGCCCGCTCGATGCTCGGCTGCGCTGCGTAGCCTGCTGGATGGCGTCACGACTGTAAAGAAGGCCGACAACGGCAGATGCGCGGCGTGCAAGCAACGGCGTGGCGAGCGACGCTCACGTAGACAGCCAGCCGGGTGCAAAACGGCGATCGCCGATCGCGCCGCCTCTTCAACCGATCTCATTGCTCATTGCGTCGAAGACGGCAATCGCATAATGCCCGCGGCCCGGCTGCGATCAGCTCGGGTACTTGATTGCGATCGAGCGCACTGTGTAGACGTGCCCGCCGGGTAGCTGCGGCTCGGGACCGTACGGGAAAGGCGGCGGATAGTACCAGAAGCGGTAGCCGTGCCAGCGGTCGTGATACCACGGCAGGTACGGCGGCCACGGCTCGTACACAATCACCGGCGGTTGATAGACGCTGCTGCTCTCGACCACGATGATGGCATCGGCGCCGAGCTCGCCGGCGCGCCGGCGCGCGTCTTCCAGCACGCTCGTCTCCGGCTCGCCCGCCAAGCCCTTGGATTCGAGCTTCGCGATTTCCACGTAAGGCGTGGCGGGCGGCTTCAACAGGATCTGTACCGCGTGCGTGGGTGGATATTTCTTGGCCGGATCGAGCAGCACCACGCTGGTCGTGGTGGCACATCCGGCGAGCAGCACTGCGAGGCAGGCGAGCAATCGGCGCATACATTTACGACCTCGGCAGGCGGATTAGAATTCCCGGCGACAACCTTCAAGGCGTTTCGACGTGGCGCAAGCGAGCGATTTCGACGCCGTCATCATCGGCGGCGGACACAACGGGCTGACTTGCGCGTGCTACCTCGCCGCGGCGAAGCTCAAGGTCGCGCTGGTCGAACGCTACGGCGAAGTCGGCGGTGCGGCGCTCACCGAGGAATTCCATCCGGGATTCCGCAACTCGGTGGCGGCGTACACCGTGAGCCTGTTGCATCCGAAAGTCATCCGCGATCTGAGCTTGTATCAGCACGGCTTGAAGATCGTGCAGCGGCCGATGGCGAACTTCCTGCCGCTGGACGGTGGCGAGTGTTTCAGGATCGGCCGCAGCAGTGCCGAAGACCACGCGGAGATCGCGCGTTTCAGCAGCGCCGATGCCGAGCGCTTGCCGGCCTACCAGGCGATGCTCGGTCGCGTTGCGGAGGTGCTGCGCGCCCTGGCGCAGGAGACTCCGCCCAATGTCGGCGGCGGCTTGCGCGATGCCCTGAACGCGCTCAAGGCGGGCGATCGTCTGCGCCGGCTCGGCATGGCTGAGCGGCGCGACGTGCTCGATCTCTTCACCAAGAGTGCCGGCGACATGCTGGATGCCTGGTTCGAGGCCGAGCCGCTAAAGGCCTGCTTCGGCTTCGATGCCATCGTCGGCAACTACGCGAGCCCCTATGCGCCGGGCACGGCGTACGTGCTGCTGCATCACGTGTTCGGCGAAGTGAACGGTGTGCGCGGAGCGTGGGGTCACGCGCTGGGCGGCATGGGGGCGATCACGCGCGCGATGCGAAGCGAGGCCGAGCGGCTGGGTGTGCGCGTAATCACCGCCGCCGAGGTCGCGCACGTCATCGTCGCGGCGGGCCGCGCCCGCGGTATTGCGTTGACCGATGGCCGCGAGCTGCGCGCTCGCTGCGTGGTCTCGAGCTTGAATCCGCGCTTGCTCTTTCTTGGCCTGGTCGATGCGAGCGATCTCGAGCCCGAATTCCTGCGGCGGATGCGCGCCTACCGTTGCGCATCGGCCACCTTGCGAATGAACGTCGCATTGGCGGAGCTACCGCGGTTCGAGTGCCTGCCCGAGCCCGGAGCGCATCTCGGCGCAGGCATCATCCTGGCGCCTTCGCTGCGCTACATGGAACGGGCTCACGCGGATGCGCGCGAGCACGGCTGGTCACGCGCCCCGGTGGTGGAAATGCTGATTCCGAGCACTCTCGATGATTCGCTCGCCCCGGCCGGGCGGCATGTCGCGAGCCTCTTTTGCCAGCACTTCGCGCCGCAGCTCGGCGCGGGTCGCTCGTGGGACGATGCGCGCGAAGCCGCCGCCGACCTCGTGATCGATACTGTCGATCGCTATGCACCCAATTTCAAGGCGTCGGTGCTCGGGCGCACGATCCTGTCGCCGCTCGATCTGGAGCGTCGCTTCGGCATGGTCGGCGGCGATATCTTCCACGGCGCGCTGACGCTCGATCAGCTCTGGTCGGCGCGGCCCGTGCTCGGGTACGGTGCCTATCGCGCGCCGATTGGCGGGCTTTACATGTGCGGCTCTGGCACCCATCCGGGCGGCGGCGTGAGCGGCCTGCCCGGAATGAACGCGGCGCGCGAGATCCTGCGTGATTGGCGCAAGCTACCGCACTGAGAAGGGTGCCAGGCCCTTGAGCCCGCCGAGCGTGCCCCGCGCCGCGATGTCGCGCCCGCGTTGCTCGATCAGGCAACGCCGCGCGCGAATCGGCCTCAAGCCGCGTTCCGAGTCACGAACAAGCCGCTGAGCAAATGCCCGCTCAGGCCGAAGACGCCACGTCCACGCTCGGCTGGGAGGCCGCGTCCGTACTTGGCTGGGAGGCCACATCCGTGCTCGCCTTGGGGCCTTTGTACAAATGCGGCCAGCGCTCCAAGGTGGCATGGGTGTGCGGCGTATACATGTGGCAGTTCATGAACTGATACGGGATCCGGTCCTTCGGCAGCGGGCGATGGATCGCGCGTGCGGCCCCGGTCGATTGATACGCCACGGCAGCGACCCGCCCGAGCAGCTCCCACAGATGGGCACAGCCGTGCACACCGCCGATCCTGGTGCGCAACCCCCGCGTCCAGCCGCGCTGGATCGTGTGTCCCTTGAGCGCGGCGAAATTCGGCGTGATGTCGCCGCAGGCGCGATACGGCCCGGCATCGGTGAGGGCGACGGCGTCATGGATCTTCATGTCGAGATCGATCGTCAGACGGATCCACATGTCGTGCACCGGCTCGCCCGCGGGCAGATCGGTCAGGCCCTCGGTGCGACGCCAATGGAATGCCTTGGTGTCGACCAGGTGGCCTTCGATATCCCACAGGCCGTCTTCGCGTTCGTAGCCGCGGCAATCGAAGGTTCGGGTGTGGATTGCTTTACGGGCGGCGGCGTGCGGCAGCGGCATTGCGGTCCTCGATTGCGGTGAACACCCCCGAAGGGTACACGATCCGCCGCGCGCGGCACGTCGATGTCCACGCATTGGAACGTGACGCGGGCTAAAATGGGGGCAGCTGCGGATCCGATCCAGACGATTGCGCATGATCCACGTCGAACCCGGCCTTTTCCTGCGTTACGAGCCTGCCGGCGCGCCGGCGCCGCTGCTCGTCGATGTCTCGCGCAGTGGGCGCGAGTATCCGCCGCAGTACCGCACGCCGCTGCCGTTCACCACGGTGCACGACAACGTCTCGATGTACCTGGAGGATCTGTGGGCGAGCGCGCCGGCGCTCGGCGGCACGCTGCTCTACTGCCTGTTTCCGAACACCTGGATCGACGTCAACCGCAACGAGTCCGACATGGATCCGGCGCTCATCGACGGCGCATGGCCGACCGAGCTCAAGCCCACCCAACGCACGCTCGAAGGGCTCGGTCTGATCAAGACCAGGTCCCGCTATGGCGAAGCGTTTCAGGAACGCGCCCTGACCGTTGCCGAAGTCGAGGAGCGGTTGAATCATTATTACCGGCCGTATCACGCCGAGCTCGAGCGCATCGTCGCCGCGCTGCACGCGCGCTGCGGCGTGTTGCGCCAGGTTTCCTGCCACTGCATGTCGGCGGTGGGCGCGCCGACGCACCCCGATGCCGGCAAGCCGCGCGCCGACTTCTGCGTGAGCGACTTGAAGGGACGCACCGCCTCCGGGGAAGCGCTCGCGCTCGTCGTCGACACGCTGCGCGGCTACGGCTACAGCGTTTCGGTGAACGACCCCTACATCGGCAACGAGCTGATCGCGCGCCATGGCCAGCCTGCGCGGGGCATCGATTCGATCCAGGTCGAGATCAACAAGAAGCTCTTCATGGACGTGAAGACGTTTCGCAAGACGGCCGGCTTCGCGAAGCTCAAGGCCGATCTCGACCGGCTGCTCGAGGTGCTGGTCGAGGATGGCGCGCGGCGCGCGGCGAGCCGCGGGTAGATTCGACGGGAATGTCTAGGTAACACGCGCGGGCGACGATCGCATCCATGTGTTTGCCGGAAGTGATGGGCAGTTGTTACGCTCATCTGCGGTCGAGCATGCAGCCGGCTAAGCGCCGAGCGCCGTTTCAGTTCGGCGTCGCCCCTGAAAGCTTCACGACCTTCGCCCACTTCTCGACGTCGCGCGCGACCACTTTCGCGAAGTCCGCCGGGCTCAGCGTATAGGCTTGCGCGCCCTGCTTGAGCAGCAGGCCGCGAATTTCGGCCGAATCGAGGGCTTTCACGATGTCGGCGTTCAACTGCGCCACGACCTCGGGCGGCGTGCCGGCGGGCGCGAACACGCCGTACCACGCGACCGCTTCGTAGCCCGGCAGCCCTGACTCGGCAACGGTCGGAAACTCCTTTGCGCTCGCAAAGCGCTTCGCGCTCGTCACCGCCAGCCCACGCAGCTTGCCGCTTGCAACCAGCGGCAGTGATGAGACGATGGTCGCAAAGGAAGACGCCACTTCGCCCGACATGACCGCCGGCATGGCTTGCGCTCCGCCCTTGAACGGCACGTGTAGCATCTCGATTTTCGCCATGCTGGTGAAAAGCGCGCCGCTCAGATAAAGGAAGTTGCCGGAGGACGCGTATGAAAGCTGCCCGGGACGCGTCCGAGCGAGCGTGATCATTTCCTTCACGTTGCGAATCGGCACCGAGGGGTGGACGACGATCATGTTGGGCAGCAGCGCCGCCGGCGTAATGGCGACGAAGTCCCGAATCGGGTGATAGGAGGGCTTGGCATAGAGACTCGCGTTGATCGCGTGCGTGCCGGTCGTGCCCATGACCAGCGTGTAACCATCCGGCGCGGCACGCGCGGCGGCCTCCGAGCCTACGACGCCGCCGGCGCCGGCGCGGTTGTCGACCAGCGCGACCTGGCGCTGGTAATGCTCGTTCATCTTCTGCGCAACCACGCGCGCCACCACGTCGGTCGCCCCGCCGGGCGGGAAGGGGACGATGAAGCGTACCGTCTTCGCCGGATAGGGCTCGGCCGCGGCGGCGTAGTGCGCGCTGCAAAGCGCTGCGGCGGCGATCAGCGCGTGTTGGAGCATGCGAATTGTCATCGTGGTCTCCTCGTAAGCCAGGCAGCCTGAAGATAGCACTGCGTGAACGCACCTTCGCCGGCGCCACGCGCTCGACAGCATTGTCCCGATCGAGACGTGACTTCGACGCCCGTTCACGACGCAATGGGACATCGGCCCCTCGACAGCCATGGCTTGCTTCCGTCCCGCGGCCTTCCGCCGCTACAATTGCACTCGCTGTTGCCGCAGCGGCGGGCCGGCCAGCGCGAGCATGTCGAGCGCTGCGCACGCGCGTTGAAACTCCACCCGCAGCGGCTTCGCTTGCGCTTCAGCGCAAATCTCACTGGAGACCTCGAAGATGTATCCGCTACGGCGCATCGCCCTGGCTATCCTCGCCGCATTCCTGCTGGCCGAAACGGGCGTCGGCCTCGCGCAGGTGCAATTTCCGGCCAAGCCGCTGCGTTTCATCGCCATGGGCGTCGGCTTTCCGGAGAACACCGCGCGCGCTTTGGGGGCCGAAATCACCGACACGGCGAAGCAGAGCGTCGTGGTCGAGGCGAAGCCGGGTGCCAACGGCATTCTCGCCGCGGAGTACGTCGCGAAGGCCGCGCCCGACGGCTACACGATCCTGGTCGGGACCAACTCGACGCACGCCGCGAACCAGACGCTTTACAAGAGCCTGCCGTACGATTACGTGAAGGACTTCGTGCCGCTGAGCGGCATCTCGCAGGGCATGGTCATGGCCGTCGTCCACCCGCAAGTGCCCGTGAAGACCATCGCGGAGCTGACCGCGCTTGCCAAGAAGCAACCCGCGATGCTCACCTTCGGCTCCGGCAGCTCGTCGAGCTTGGCCGCCGTCGAGTACTACAAGATGCTCACCGGCATCAAGATGCTGAACGTGCCTTACAAGACGGTGCCCCAGGCGACCATCGATCTGGTCGGCGGGCGCATCGACTTCATGATGGTCAACATCGGCGGCGCGCTGCCGCAAGTGCAAGCCGCGAAGCTGCGGCCCCTGGCTGTATCGGGCAAGGAACGCTGGTCCGCGTTGCCCGGCGTACCGACCATGCACGAAGCGGGCGTGACGGGGTACGAGTGGACGTTCTGGACCGCGGCCTGGGCTCCGGCCGGCACGCCGAAGGAAGTGGTCGCACGCCTGAACGAGCTGCTGGTGGCCGCGCTTGGCCGCCCCAAGGTCAAGGAGTACCTGTTCAACGCGGGCAGCATCGCGTTGCCGATGAGCTCCGAGCAGCTCATGAAGTTCCAGATCGCCGAGCACGACAAGTGGCGCAAGGTGATCCTGGCGGCAGGCATCAAGGTCGATTGATATGGCCCTCCCTGTCAAGCGGGACGAGCGCAGCGCTCGCGTATGAACACGCCCAGGCAAAGCGTACATGAGGCTCCCGGCAGCGCGGATGTCGTGGTGGTCGGCGGCGGCGGCGCGGGCCTTGCGGCGGCGCTATCGGCGGCCGAGCGCGGCGTACACACGCTAGTGCTCGAAAAGCGGCTCGAGCTCGGCGGTACGACGCGCTTCTCGGTCGGCTCGATCTGCGCGGCGAATACGCGGCTGCAGCGCCGCGCCGGCATCGCCGACAACGCCGACGACTTCCGCGCCGACATGGACGGCTTCATTCCCGAGTATGTCGCGCGCGACAATCCGCGACTACGCTTCGTGCTCGCGGCGGAAGCCGGGATCACGGTGGACTGGCTGGAGGACCTCGGTGTGGTCTTCGCCGGGCCTTTTCCGGAGCCGCCGAACCGCGTCCCACGCATGCACAACATCATTCCGGGCTCGCGCATGGTCGTCGCGAAGCTCGCCCGCGCCGCACAGCGTGCAGGCGTGAAGATGCTGCTGGATGCGGCAGCGGAAGATCTGCTGTTGGATCGAGCGGGGCGCGTGATCGGCGTGCGCTATGCTCGCCAGGGGCAGACGTGCGAGATCAAGGCACGTCGCGCGGTCATACTGGCGAGCGGCGATTTCGCCGGAAACCGCGCGATGCGCGAGGCGTTCCTCGCGCCGGCGCCGGCTGCATCGATAGCGGTGAACCCGCACAATACGGGCGACGGCCACGAGCTGGCACGCCGCGTGGGCGCGGGATGGCGCAACATGGATGTCGTGCTCGGGCCGCAATACCGCTTCCCGCGCGCGAGCGCGGGCGGGTTCATCGACAAGCTGCCCGAGTGGCCGTGGCTCGCGCGCCTCGGTGCCTATTACTTCGAGCACGCGCCGTCGTGGCTGCTGAGGCCGGTCGTCACGTCGTTGCTGATCGCCCACATGTCGCCCTCGGAGAAGCTGTTCGAAGCCGGCGCCGTCCTGGTCGACCTCGATGGGCAACGGCTCGGTGTGGAAAAGTCCGGCGTCTCGCTGGCGCTGGCGCGAGAGGCGAGCGGCTACATCGTGCTCGACGAAAGCGTGGCGCAACGCTTCAAGCGCTATCCGAATTACATTTCCACGGCACCGGGAATCGCCTACGCATACTTTCCCGATTACGAGCGCGGCCGCCCCGACCTGGTACACCGGGCGTGCAGCGTGCAGGCGCTGGCTCAGCGCCTCGGCATGGCGGTCGAACGCCTGCGCGCGGCGACGGCCGGTCTCGGCTCTGGAATGCTCTACGCGCTGGGACCGGTTCGAGCGATGCTCACGATCACGGAAGGAAGCGTCATGGTCGACGCATCCTGCCGCGTCTTGAGAGATGACGCCACGCCGGTCGAGGGCCTGTACGCCGCCGGCGGTACCGGGCAAGGCGGCATGACGCTACGCGGCCATGGCTTGCACCTCGCCTGGGCGCTGACCTCGGGACGCATCGCGGGAGAAGCGGCCGCGCGCGCAACGCCGGCGGATGTGTCTGCCGCTGCCGCGGCGCGAGGCGAGAATCGCGCAGCGGCGATCGCGGCGGCCCTTGCCCCGGCGCCCGCTCACGCAGGCTAGGAGCCTGTCGGACTTGATTTCACGTGTGCGACGGAGGCGATTTTCGCGCAGGGCTAGGAGGACGACGCAGCCGATAGCGAGACTATCGGCAAGTCGTTCGACACCGCCATGCGCGAAAATCG
>JADLAC010000084.1 GCA_020848435.1 Burkholderiales bacterium
GCCAGCAGAATGCGCGGCGCGTCGGGTGGCAGCGCGTCGAGTTCTGGGATGAGCGTGGCGCGTTGTTTCCTGGACATCCGCCCGTGAAGAACGAACAGTGGCGGGCTCTCGGCGCCGAGCACCGCCTGGATGGCGTCGAGGTGCTCCGTGCGCTCGGTCAGGACCAGCACCTTGCGGCCCTGATCGAACGCCTTCCTGATTTCTGCGGCGATCGCCACTGTCCGCGCCCTATCGTTGGCGAGGTGCCGAAACACCTCCTGAATCCCCGACTCCGGCGGCAGGTCGATGCGCGCGAAGCGTGATCGCGGCAGCACCTCCAGGTCATGGAGCGCGTCGGCGGGTCTCGCCGCGGTGTGCCGAATCGGTCCGCACTGCATGAAGATGATCGGCTGCTGACCGTCACGGCGGATCGGCGTGGCGGTCAGTCCGAGCACGTACCTGGCCTTGCATCGCTTCAGGATGGCGTCGAACGACACCGCGCCGACGTGATGGCACTCGTCCACGATGACGTGGCCGTAGTTCTCGACGAGGGCATTGACCTCGCCTTGGCGGGACAGCGACTGCATCATCGCGATGTCGATCTTGCCGGTGGGCTTCGCCTTGCCGCCTCCGATCGTGCCGACCACGCTCCCACCGATGCCGAGAAAAGTCTGCATTCGCTCCTGCCACTGCTTGAGCAGTTCGGTTCGATGCACCAGTACCAAGGTGTTTACGCCACGGCGCGCGATCATTGCAGCAGCGGTGACGGTCTTGCCGAAGGCGGTTGGGGCGCACAGCACGCCCACGTCGCAATGGAGCATCGCGGCAGCAGCGGCCTCCTGATCAGTTCGAAGCGTCCCGACGAAACAGGTATCAATCCGCTCGCCAGCGTTGCGTTCGTCCCTCATATCACAGCGGATTGAGTTTCCGCACAGCAAGTCCTGCGCGGCATCGAGGCAGCCGCGCGGCAGTGCAATGTGAAGGGGATAGTTCTCGGCGCAACCGATTACACGCGGCTTGTCCCACACCGACAGCCGCATGGCTTGTGCCCGGTAGAACTCCGGGTTCTGAAACGCCGCGAGGCGAATCAAGCGGTTGGCCAATGGCTGAGGAAGCTCGGCCTTCTCGAAGTAGACGAGGTTCGCCAAGGTCACGGTGAGTGATTTCGGCATCGCACCCGGGATCCTCGCAGGCGGTGGCGAAGTGCGCTTCCACGGCGTCGCCAGATCCTCCTCGTCGATAAAGGTCACGTCGAGGGGATGCACGCCACCCGTGGCGCGAACGATCGTCGGCTCGATGTCGTGCGGCGACAGCGGCCGGATCGACGCCAGGAACGCCCACTGGTCCGGGTGTGGTCGCAGGTCGGAGTCGACAAACACAGTGAAGCCGTTCTCCCGCGGCCTCTTCTGCAGCGGCAAGGCGATCAGATTGCCGAAGCCGCCCTTGGGCATGATGTCCTGATTTGGAAACAGTCGATCGTAAGACGAGAGTTCCAGTTGCCGCGTGCGCGCGCAGGTGTGACTGATGATGGCCGTGCCCAACCGACGGGCATCCCGGGCTGATGCGCGATTTGCGAAGAAGATCCAGGCGTGCGCCCCGTTTCCCGAGCGAGAAGTCTCGACCGCAACCGGTACGCCGAGATCGGCGCACGAATCGGCGAAGGCTCGAACGTCCTCTCTCCATTCGGCTTCGTCGAAATCGATCGCGAGGAAGTAACAGCTGTCGTCCTCCAGCAGCGGGTAAACACCGATCGTCTGGTCACCGGCCAGGTGGGCGTAGATCGCAGCGTCCGAAAGCGGGATCAACGAGCGATTCGGGCAGTCTCCGCACTTGATTCGTGGCTTCTCGCAAACCCCGGCGCGCCACTCGTTCGCGCACGCAGGTGCGTAACCCGACTTGCCGGTCTTCCTGCTCTCCCAGCGCACAGGGTAGACATCCGTGCGACCTTGAAACCGCCGGCGAAACAGTGCCACTTTCGCCTCGGTGGAGAGTCGCGACGATTCGGGTTGCGGAGGAGAGGTTGTGGTTTCAGGCGTCGGACGCCACTCGATTCCGTTTGCCTCCAGAAGCGCAATCAGTCGCTCGTTCTCCGCCTGTAGCACAGCCAAGGAGTCGGGTTCCGACGTCGATCCCTCGCTGGGCAGCGGTCTCCCGGAAGGCATCATTGCGACCGTTCCGGATCTCGGGGCATCAGCAGCGCCGGATAGCGCTTTGCACGCAATTCCTCGATGACCGCATCGGAGAGCTTCCATGCATCCCCGCTGATTCGCGCGATCAGCTCCGTCCAGACGCGCTCGAATGCCTGAATCGCATCCTCATTGGTCCAGCGCACGCCCGCCGGCAGCATCGGCGCGACGTCTTCGGTCAGGCTGCGGGTCAACTTCTCCAGCATGCGCTGCTCGGCCATCGCTCGCGTGATCGGTTTGCCCTCCAGGGCGAGGTAGTGGTCGAAGCAGGCGATGACTTTCTGCGGCGCCAGCGGCAGCTGATCGAGCCCCTGGTGCAGATCGAACAGGTCACGGTTCCTGCGCCGCTGCAGCAGTGCGCCCAGCTTCGTGCCGAACAGTTCCTCGGGCTCGAAGGAGGCGATCTCCGCCGTTCCGCGGTACCAGTCGCTTTCCACGAGAAACGGGTACCGTCGAACGGGAAGCAAGCTCGCGTACTCCCGAGTGTTGATCTCGACCTTCAGCTTGAGCGTCGCCTGCGCATCGATCTCGGGCCTGAACTTGAACACCAGGTGCATCGAGTGCCCAGCCTGCTCCCGGCTGCATTTCCCGAGCCACGACAGCGCGGCGCGAATCGCGTCGACCGTGCCACCGATGGGCTCGGGATGCGTCTGGACCAGATCGATATCCTCGGAGTAGCGCAGCGGTTGCTTGAAGAGCAGCTTGTGGATCGCCGTACCGCCGCGGAACGCGATCTTCTCCGCCAATGCCGGCGCATTGAACAGGTCGCACAGGGCGCGACAGATGATCAGGTCCTGCTCGACCTGCCGCAGGTCCGGCCAAGGCGCTTTCGTACTCCACGCCTGCTGGAAGGCGGTGGGAATCACTCTGCGATCTCCACCGCTTCATTGATCAGGAGCCGCCACCGTGGACTTCGCTCGCCGATCCCTGCCAAGGCCCTCACGAGCGGCCTGACGGCCGGATTGCGTATTTCAGCCCATCGTGGACGGCCGTTTCAGCCGATCGTGGACGGCATTTCAGATGAACGTGGACGGCGTTTCAGGCTGATCGTGGACGACGTTTCAGCCTGAGCGTGGACGATCGCGGCGGC
>JADLAC010000085.1 GCA_020848435.1 Burkholderiales bacterium
GCAGGCCCTTGTCGAGGTTCTTCTTGTCGATGGCCAGCGACCGCAGCTCCTCGCGCCAGCCTGAGGCGGCGGGCTCGCGGTCGAGCCAGTACTCGAAGTAGTCGATCAGCAGCGGCTCGACGTCGGAAGCGTAGCGGTTGATCTCCTGGTAGTCGGGCTTGCGCCCGAGCGCCACGAGCGCGCGTGCCATCACGTTCACGAAGCGCCAGACGAACTCCTTGAACGCCGCCGACTGTCCCTCCGAGGGCAACTGGCCGGCGATGTGGGTGGCGGCCTCCTCGAGACGCCATCAGCCCGGTAGGCATGAAGAGGCCCCTTCTGCGGCGCCCTCTTACCGTTGCGTGGTCAAACGAAGGACCGACCACGGCCGAATGTTCGGGTCGGCCTGAAGCCTGACCCTGCATGCGACCCGACACTTTTCTACGGAATTCCGTACCCCTGGAGACAGACCAGAGTGGCAGACGACTCCCACGATCGATCTCGATAGACACGGATCGCCCAGGAAGGCCCCTACTCCCACTCGATCATCAACGGCTTCGGTAAGTCGTTGATTCGCTTGGCCAGCGGGTCGACCCGCGCCGGTTTTACCGTCAGATGTACCGCCACTTCGAGCGGAATCCCCTCGCGCAGCTTCCATGATCCATCCACATCTATCGAGAACCGTCGGCGCTTCCACAATGGTCTGCTTTCGAGATCTATCGACATCTATCGACCACCAGGACCGTCGGTGATGGCATCGACGCGCGTTCATCTCGGTCAGGTACACGCCTACGAAGGGCCGGCATCAAATGCCATAGGCTATTGTCCCGACTCACCTTTCAGCCTGTTTTTTTTACCGTCAGGTGCATCAATCAAGGCGCGTTCGGATGTATCGATTGAGGCATGACCTGCATGACGGTCTGCGCTTCGGCAATCCGATAGCCCATCGTACGGTAGCCGCGCTGGCGCTTTTCCCACATTCGCAGTAGAGCCGGGTGCCCGGCGTCCACGAAGTCGATGATCCGAACGCTGGCCTTGTCGGCGTGCTCTCGATACAACCGGCCAGCGTACTGCTGCAACGTTCCCTTCCACGAGATGGGCATCGCCAGCACCAGGGTATCGAGGGGCGGATGGTCGAATCCTTCGCCGACGAGCTTGCCGGTGGCGAGCAAAATACGCGGCGCATCGGGTGGCAGCGCATCGAGTTCTGCGATGAGCGTGGCGCGCTGTTTCCTGGACATCCGTCCGTGAAGAACGAAACGTGGCGGGGCCTCGGCACCCAACGCCACTTGGATGGCGTCGAGGTGCTCGGTGCGCTCGGTCAGGACCAGCACCTTGCGGCCCTGATCGAACGCATTCCTGATTTCTGCGGCGATTACCGCTGTCCGCGCCCGATCGTTCGCGAGGTGCCGAAACACCTCCTGAATCCCAGACTCCGACGACAGATCGATTCGAGCAAAGCATGATCGAGGCAGCACCTCCAGGTCTTGGGGGACGTCGAGAGGTCTCGCCGCCGTGTGCCGGATCGGTCCATACTGCATGAAGATGATCGGCTGCTGACCATCACGCCGGATCGGCGTGGCGGTCAGGCCGAGCACGTACTTGGCCTTGCATCGCTTCAGGATGGCGTCGAAAGACACCGCGCCGACGTGATGGCACTCGTCCACGATGACGTGGCCGTAGTTCTCGACAAGGGCATTGACCTCGCCTTGGCGCGACAGCGACTGCATCACCGCGATGTCGATCTTGCCGGTGGGCTTTGCCTTGCCGCCGCCGATGGTCCCGACCCCATCCCCGCACACACCAAGAAACGTCCGCAATCGCTCCTGCCACTGCTCGAGCAGTTCGGTTCGATGCACCAGTACCAGGGTGTTTACGCCACGGCGCGCGATCATCGCGGCAGCGGTGACGGTCTTGCCGAACGTGGTTGGGGCGCACAACACGCCCACATCGTCACGAAGCATCGCAGCGACTGCCGCCTCCTGATCAGATCGAAGCGTCCCAACGAAACGGGCATCAATCGGCTCGCCAGCGTTCCGTTCGTCCCTCAGATCACAGCGGATAGAGTCTTCGCGCAGCAAGTCCTGCGCGGCATCGAGGCAGCCGCGCGGCAGTGCAATGTGACGGGGATAGTTCTCGGCGCAACCGATCACCCGCGGTATGTCCCACACCGACAGCCGCAAGGCCTGCGCCCGGTAGAACTCCGGGTTCTGAAACGCCGCGAGGCGGATCAGACAGTTGGCCATTGGCTGAGGGAGCTCGGCCTTCTCGAAGTAGACGAGGTTCGCCAAGGTCACGGTGAGCGACTACTGCATCGCGCCCGGGATCCTCGCAGGCGGTGGCGAAGTGCGCTTCCACGGCGCCGCCAGATCCTCATCGTCGATAAAGGTCACGTCGAGGGGATGCACGCCGCCTGTGGCCCGAACGATCGTCGGCTCGATGTCGTGCGGCGACATCGGCTGGATCGACGCCAGGAACGCCCACTGGTCCGGGTGCGGTCGCAGATCGGAGTCGACGAACACAGTGAAGCCGTTCTCCCGCGGCTTCTTCTGCAGCGGCAAGGCGATCAGATTGCCGAAGCCGCCCTTGGGCATGGTGTCCTGATTTGGAAACAGTCGATCGTAAGACGAGAGTTCCAGTTGC
Organism: Burkholderiales bacterium; assembly: GCA_020848435.1. GTDB lineage: Bacteria > Pseudomonadota > Gammaproteobacteria > Burkholderiales > WYBJ01 > WYBJ01. The sequence continues at coordinate 2,623 of JADLAC010000085.1, forward strand.
CGCGTGCGCGCGCAGGTGTGACTGATGATGGCCGTGCCCAACCGA
>JADLAC010000086.1 GCA_020848435.1 Burkholderiales bacterium
GAAATTCGCCGCACAAAAGATGCCGAGAATCGACGCCATACTTTGTCGCGAATCCTCGCCAGGTGTCCAAGCCTCGCCTGCGGTTCGCTTCGCGTCTGGCGCCGATTTCGACACTTTTGCCATTCAGCGTACCGTTGTCGGGCTTGGCCATGTAGCGACGAACCTCGGACTCAGGGCACTAGCAGGCCGCGACTGTACCAGACCAGGCGCGACGCCCGGTGCGCCGCAGGCGCGGCTATGCTGCGGCCGGCGCCTTGCCGAACTTGTAGACCGTGCGATGGGCACCTTCGCCTCGAGGGCTGAGCGGCGACAAGGGACACTGCGGCGTACGTTTGCCATCCGCATTCAGGGTCGCATCCTCGCGCACTTCGGCCCACAAGCCGCCGTAGATCGGCCGGAACTGCCAGCAGAGGTAACCGCTGTGCCCGGCCACTTTGATGAGCTCGTCGGCATCGGGGGTGGCCGAAACCACGAGGTCGTTGCCGTGGTAGCGCGTCGGGGAATTGCCGAACGCCTGCAGACACTCCAGCGCCTCGCGCCCCGGCGCGCCGGGGCGCATGCACCCGGGCCGCTGCGAGCGGACCAGGTCCCAGGCGCCGAGCTCCCAGCCGGCTTCGAGCGTCGCCAACTCGAGGTCCATGAGGTCGCTCCAGCGCCCGTTCAACTGCAGCGACGTGCTGGGTACCGGCATCAGCGCGGCTATATCGGCCGATTCGCGCTCCGCGCGCTGCTCCTTGATGAAGCCATGCCAGTGCAAGGTGAGTATGATCGGGGTGTCGGGACAAGCCACGGCAGCAAGCGTCACGCCGACGAGCGGCAAGCGGGTGGCGGCGATCTGCTCGGTGATACATTCCAATATTTCCATCGATATCCACGCTCCGTCGGACCCAGCGATGCGCGCGTTTCGGTGCGACACGCGTGCAATCGCTGGCACACGCGCCAGTCGCACGCACTGGCGATCGAACGCGCGCGCGCGCTACCATTGTGCTTCGTGTCGTGAGCGAAGTGTTGGCAGCCGCTGCCTATGACTGATAACAGCGATCTCCTGGCGCGCAGCCTGCGCGCCGTATGGCATCCGTGCACTCAGATGAAGCTGCACGAGAGCCTGCCGCTCTTGCCGCTCAGCCGCGGCGAAGGCGTGTGGCTGTACGACTTCGGCGGGCGGCGTTACCTCGACGCCATCAGCTCCTGGTGGGTGAATATATTCGGCCACGCCAATGCGCGCATCAACGCGGCCCTGACCGACCAGCTCGGCCGCCTGGAACATGCGATTCTTGCCGGCTGCACCCATGAGCCCGTCGTGACGCTCGCCGAGCGCTTGGCGAAGCTTGCGCCCGGCCGGCTCGGCCATTGTTTTTTTGCATCCGATGGCGCATCTGCGACCGAGATAGCGCTCAAGATGAGCTTCCACTATTGGCGCAATCGAGGCGAGCCGGCGAAGACCCAGTTCGTCAGCCTGGCGCGAAGCTATCACGGTGAAACCCTCGGTGCCTTGTCGGTCACCGACGTCGCGTTGTTCAAGGACGTCTACGCGCCGCTGCTGCGCGGCTCGGTCCAGGTCCCGAGTCCGGACTGGAGGCTGCGACCCGCGGGGTCGAGCCCGGAACAGCACGCAGCGGCGTGCGCCGAAGCGCTGGAGCAGCACTTGTCGCGCCACCATGCAAACATTGCGGCGCTCATCATCGAGCCGCTGGTGCAGGGCGCCTGCGGCATGGGCATGTATGCACCGCTCTACCTTAAGCGCGCGCGCGAGCTGTGCACGCGTCATGGCGTGCTGCTCATTGCCGACGAGATCATGACGGGATTCGGACGCACCGGCAGCCTGTTTGCCTGCGAGCAGGCCGGCATCGCGCCCGATCTGCTGTGCCTGTCGAAAGCGCTCACCGGCGGTTATCTGCCGCTCTCGGTGGTCATGACGAGCGACGCAATCTACGATGCGTTCTACGCTGACGAGGTCACGCGCGGATTTCTGCACTCGCATTCGTATACCGGTAACGCGCTCGCCTGCCGTGCCGCCTTGGCGACCCTCGACATTTTCGACCAGGACGATGTCATTGCGAGCAATCGGCGCAAGTCGCAACGCTTTTCGCTGCTGGCGCAGCCGCTCGCCGGGCATCCTCGCGTGCGCGATTTTCGCAATCAGGGCATGATCTGGGCATTCGAGGTCGAAAGCGACGATCCCGCGTTCGCGCGCAAGTTTCATGGCGAGGCATTGGAACGCGGCTTGCTGTTGCGGCCGATCGGCAATACGGTGTATTTCATGCCGCCGTATGTGATGGAGGAGGGCGAATGGCGCCTGCTCGTAGAGCGCACCGCGCAATGTCTGGACCGAACCGGCTGACAACGCTCGCGCTCATCACCTGCCTCGGCATTGCGCCGAGCGACGCGGCGCAGCCGGCGATTCCGGCGAGCATCGAGCTAGCCTTGAAAGCGAGCGGGATCCCGCTCGACAGCACTGCCATCCTGGTGCAGGAAGCCGGTGCCGATCGGCCGGTGGTGGCGCACAACGTCGAACGGCCGATGAACCCCGCCTCGGTGATGAAGCTGGTCACGACCTACGCCGGCCTGGAGATGCTCGGCCCGGCATTCACATGGCGCACCGATGTCCTTGCCGTCGGCAGCGTGCGCGACGGTACCCTCGAGGGCGATCTCCTGATTCGCGGTCAAGGCGACCCCAAGCTCACGCTGGAGAACTTCTGGCTGCTGCTGCGCGGCGTGCACGCGCGCGGGGTGCACGATATCCGCGGCGACCTCGTCCTCGACCGCAGCTACTACGGCGTCGACGGCGGCGACCCCGGCCGCTTCGACAACGAGCCGACCCAGGTCTACAACACGCTGCCCGACGCGCTGCTCGTGAACTTTAAGGCGGTGCGGCTCACATTCGTGCCCGACATCGACAATAAGCGCGTGCACATCGTCACGGAGCCGGCCCTCCCCGAAGTCCAGATCGTCAACCATGTAGTCCTAGACAATGCGCCGTGCGGGGACTGGCGCGCGCGCATACGGCCCGAGATCCGCGCCGAGAGCACCGCCGCGCGGCTGATCTTCGCCGGTCAACTGTCGGCGCAATGCGGCGAGCAAGCGCGCCATTACAGCATCCTGTCGCCGCAGACGTACGCCGGAGCACTCTTCCGTCAGCTCTGGGGCGAGCTCGGCGGACGCTTTGCCGGCACGATTCGCGAAGGGCTTGCCCCGGCCCATGCGCGCCCGATCGCCAGCCAGACCTCGCCGGCGCTCGCCGAGATCGTGCGCGACATCAACAAGTACAGCAACAACGCCATGGCGCGCCAGGTCTATCTCGCGCTCGGCGCGGCGGCGTTCGCGGCGCCCGCGACGGCCGAGAAGTCCGAGCGGGCGTTGCGCCAGTGGCTCGCGCAAAAGCGTCTCGACCTGCCCGAGCTGGTAGTCGAAAACGGCTCGGGCCTGTCGCGCATCGAGCGGATCAGCGCGAGGAGCCTGGGGGCGCTGCTAGCCGCGGCCTGGCGCAGCGCGGTGATGCCGGAGTTCATTGCATCCATGCCCGTGGTCGGGGTCGATGGCACGTTGCGCCGGCGAGGCAAGCAACTCGCCTACGCCGGACAGGCGCACATCAAAGGCGGAACCATCAACGGTGTGCGCGCCATGGCGGGCTATGTGCTCGATGCGAGCGGCCGCCGCTGGATCGTGGTATGCATGATCAACCATCCCAAGGTCCATAACGGCAATGCCCACGCCGTGTTCGATGCCCTACTGCAGTGGGCGCACAGCCGCGGCGGCACCTTGCCGGCGCCGGCGAGCGAGGGACGGCCGCCGGTCGATTGACGCCGGGACTGAACCCGTCGTTTTCGACGACGAAGCGGCGGTGACCCTCGCTCTGCTTTTCGCCTTCCCAGGGCATCACAGCAAGCCGCCAGTTTCCGCCCATGCCGACGTCCGCCAGTCCGCAGGGGATTGGGCCGGCGGTACACGTCCCGACAGAACGACAATCGCGATACGGCGGGAGGAGACGCTCTGCTGATATCTCAAGTTTGTATCGGCTGTCGCGATCGCGGCAAAGGCATCGGCCTGCGCAGCGTCAAGCAACTTGGCGTTCTGTAGCCCAACTTGCGCAGAGTCTATGGTGAGGCGACGCGCAATTAATGACTTAACCAAGAGGTCGGCACTACGTCTTCGGACTATTCGATCTTTCCGTAACTGATGTGACATCAGAACAGCTCAGCTTGAGTGTAAGCGTCCGGCGAACGCACCTTGCCTCGGCGAAATGGAGCGACGCGTCTGCTCGGTTGTCGTGTCAACCGAGGAGCGCAGATGAACCGAGAAGAGCGTGTGGGCGTCTGGAATCGTCACATCGAAGGATGGAGATCGAGCGGGCTGTCGCAGCGGGCGTACTGTGAGCGCGAGGCGATTGCGCTGAGTAGTCTGCGGTGGTGGTGGCGTAAGCATCGGGCCGCGGATCGCCCGGATCCGGTGAGTTTCGTGCCGGTGGAGGTCAGAGCTGCAATGGGAGCGTGTGAGAGGCCGATCGAAGTGGTGCTGCTCAGCGGTCGGCAGCTGCGGCTGACGGTCCCGAGGAGCGAGGCGGAGCTGCGCGCTTGGTACGGTTGCTGGAGGTGCTGCCGTGCTGAGCACTGGCTCGAAGATCTGGCTGGCGTTCGAGGCGGTGGACATGGGACTGTCGTTCGATGGTCTGGCGGGCAAGGTAGCGCACGCACTGGGACGCGATCCGTACAGTGGGGAGTGCTTTGTGTTCCGCAGCAAGAGCGGTTCACGGCTGAAGATGCTGGTGTGGGACGGGCTGGGCTTCTGGTTGCACTATCGGCGTGCGTATTTCAGCGATCGCGGACGGTCATTTCAGCGCGATCGTAGACGGCGTTTCAGCGTGATCGTGGACGATCAGCGGGGCGCGCGAGTGACGGGGTCTATCGTATCGTAATCGTCCACGATC
>JADLAC010000087.1 GCA_020848435.1 Burkholderiales bacterium
ATCAGCGATCAGCTTCGCCAACTGATTGATGTCGCGCGGTCTTTTCGGTTTCGTCGCCATCCGCGCATTTTACGCTTCGCCTGACCAGATCGCATCCGCGCTTACATTCAAACTGAGACACTACCGTATTGCGCGCATGCTGTCGATCCGGTCGTGTCGAGGAGTGCCGTCGATGAAATCGATTGTCCGTCTGGTATTGGTGGGCTTGCTGGGGATTGGCAGCATCGCATGGGCGCAGTCCTCGCCCGACGCGCTGGTCAAGCGTACCGTGGACGAGGTGCTTGCCGTCGTGCGGCAGAACCAGGACCCCAAGGCGTTGCTGGCGCTGGCGGAGCAAAAGGTCCTGCCGTATTTCGATTTCACTCGCATGACGCGGCTTGCCGTCGGCCGTCCCTGGCGCGAAGCGAGCCCGTCGCAACAGCAGGCACTGGTGAGCGCATTTCGCTCGGTGCTCGTCAATACCTATTCGGCGGCGATCAGCAACGGCGTGACCCCCGCCGACAAGATCGACGTCAAATCGGCGCAAGGCGGCGGCGACGACGTGGTGGTGAAGACCGTCGCGCATCGCAGCGGCAAGCCACCGATCGCGGTCGATTACCGACTGTCCAGGAACGGCGAAGGCTGGAAGGTGTACGACGTCGTGGTCGAAAACGTGAGCCTGGTGCAGACCTATCGCGGCAGCTTCGCCGAGGAGATCGCCCGCTCGGGCATCGATGGTCTCATCAAGGTGCTGGAGCACAAGGCAGGCGCGCAGCAAGTGTCGTGAGCACGCGCGCCGGCAAGCCTTCATAGCCGCGGCGTCCCCATGTCCGCGATCAGCTTGCGATACTTGGCGACATCGCGCTTGACCACTTCCGCGAGCATCGCCGGCGCGTTGCCCACTGGCGTCAGGCCGAGCTCCTCGAAGCGGCGTCGCACGTCCGCGCCCTCCAGGGCCTTCAGCACGCTCTTGTAGAGCGCGTCAACGGTCGCTGCCGGCGTGCGCGCGGGTGCGAACAGTCCGCTCCAATAGGGAAACTCATAGTCATCGAGGCCTTGCTCCAGCATCGTGGGCACTTCGGGCAGCACCGGGGAACGGTCTGCGCCGGTGATGCCATAAGCTTTCAGCCGCCCGGCGTGAAGGTGTGGACGCGCCACAGCCGGCATCAACAGAGACAGATCGACTTCACCCGCGGTCAGCGCCTGGATCGACGGGGGGCTGCCCTTGTGACGCACCTTGGCCGTCTTGATCCCCAGGCGCGCCCAGAGGGCCTCGGCCGCCAACTCGTCCGTCGCAGTCGCGCTGGCGACGTTGAGCTTGCCGGGTATCGGTCTCGCATAAGCGGCCAGATCCGCGATCGACTTTCCCGGCAAGCGCGGGTGCGCAGTGAGCACGAAGCCGGTGGTCGTCAACTGGCTGATGGGCGCGAAGTCGCGAATCGGATCGTACGCCGGATGCGCATACAGCGCGGCATTGAGCGCGTGCGAGGCGCTGTTGCCCACGACCAAGGTGTGGCCATCGGGTGCGGCCTTGGCTGCGGTCTCGGCCGCCGCCGCATCGTTGGCGCTGGCGCGGTTGTCCACGAGCAGGCGCTGTCCCAAGGCAGCGCTCATCGCCGGCAGCAGCAGGCGTATCTGAACGTCCGCCGCGCCGCCCGGTGCCGCGCTCACCAGCACCCGTATCGGGCGCTGCGCCGGCAGTTGCGCCGATCCGCTCGCGGGCAGCAGCGCGAGCGCGCACGCCATCACGAGCACGCGGGCGAGAACGCGACTCATGTTTGTCTCCGAGGGTCCAGGTCCAGCCATCCGAGCGCGATCTTACACGCCGCGACCCATTGGCCGGGGAGGTGATGCGCGCGATGCGCGTCCAAGCTGGTGTCATCGCGTACGTCATGATCGCCGCATCAGCTGGAATGGAGTACGCTACGTGCCATCGGCGGCCGATGGACACGCGCTTCAGCCGTCTTGAATAGATCGCGCAAGATGCGAATTCGCGCTCAGCTCGTCCTGCTGGTGCTTGCCGTCATCGCGCCGATTGCGCTGTTGGCCGCGCTCGCTACGCTCGGCTTATGGGAGCTTCAGCGCGAAAGCTACCACAAGCGCTTTCAGGAGCGGGTGAGCGCGCTGCGGATCGCACTCGACACCGAGCTCGACGCGACCGTGCGTCAATTGCGCGCGCTGAGCGAAGCGCTCGATCCGGGGGACGGATCGAGCGCGGCGAGCTTCGGCACGCACGCGGAGCGCCTGCTGCGCCACTATCCGTCGTGGTGCCTGGTAGGCTTGCTCGGTTCGGACGGTGCCAGCCTGGCGCGCGCCGAACGCCGCCCGGCGCTTGCTCGCGCGCAGCTCGACGATGCGCTCATCGCGCGGATACGCGCTCAGCCCGAAGCCAATGTGTCGGACTTGAGCGATGTTGCCGACACGGCCGGTGTCTATGTCACCTACGTGGCGGTGCCGGTCATCAGGGAAGGCCAATTGCGCGGCATTCTCTACATCGGTATCGAAGGCACGTCATGGCTGGAGTTCTTCCGGCGCCATCCACTGCACGAGCGTGCCACGCTGACGCTCAACGATCGCCAGGGGCGCATCATCGCACGCACCCTGGAGAACGAACGATGGGCGGGAAAATCGTCGTCGCCGCAGTTCTGGGACAGCACGCGGGGACGCAACGAGCGCACGCTGGTGAATGTCGGCGTCGACGGCAGGCGGTACTACAGCGCCTTCAGCCGCTCTCAAGTCGCGTCCTGGCTGGTCAGCACCGGCGTTCCGGAAAGTGATCTGGATGCGGCGCTCGACCGTCCGATCATCATGATCACGAGCGGCGTGATTGCGGCGGCCGTCGCGGCGACATTGTTCGCCTTGCTGCTGGGCGGGCGCATCAGTACGGCCCTGACCGGCCTCGCCGGCTTGGTGGCATCCCTCACCAGCGGGCAGCGCGCCGAGCCGCAGCGGCAGCTCGCGATCGAAGAAGCCGAAACCGTGCGCCGCGCGCTGGTGGCAAGCTCGGAGCTGCTGGCGAAGCGCGAAGCGGCTCTGACCGACGCGCTCGCGCGCGAAGCGAGCTCGCGCGCGAGCGCCGAGCGCGCCAGCCGCGCCAAGGACGACTTGCTCGCCATGCTCGGCCACGAGCTGCGCAATCCGATCAGCGCCATGCAGGCGGCGGTGTCGGTCCTGGAGATGCCCGCCGCCAAGCCCGATGTCGCCCAGCGCGCGCGCCAGGTCATCCAGCGCCAGATCGGCCACCTCGCGACCATCATCAACGACCTGCTCGACGTCGCCCGGCTGGATTCGGGCAAGCTCCAATTGCAGCGCGAGCGCATCGACCTCGCCCAGGTCGTACGCCATGTGATCGAAGCGTTCTGCGAGTCCGGTCGCTGCGCCAAGCGCACGATCGATGCGGCGCTCGCACCGGTGAGGGTGATCGGCGACGAGACGCGTCTCGAGCAGGTGGTATCGAACCTGCTCGACAATGCCTGCAAGTACACGCCCGAGGGCGGACGCATCGCCCTCAGCTTGCGCGAGCAGGACGATAGTGTGGTGTTCAGCGTGACCGATTCGGGCTCGGGCATCGCGCCCGAGCTGTTGCCGCGCATCTTCGATCTGTTCGCGCAAGGCCAACGCACGTTGGATCGCGCGCAGGGCGGGCTGGGGCTCGGCTTGACGGTGGTGCGCCAACTGGTCGAGCTGCACGGCGGCAGCATCAGCGCGGCGAGCGAAGGACCCGATCTGGGCGCGAGCTTCGTGGTGAAGCTGCCGCTCGCCCGCGACGACACCGCGCCCAAGACCGAGCGAGCCACGCCGGCAGCCTTGCGAGCGCTCAGGATCGCGCTGGTCGAGGACAATGCCGACAGTCGCAACTTCGTCGCGGAGGTGTTGCGCATGCGCGGTCATGGCGTGATCGAAGCCGATAGCGGTGTAGGCGGCGTGCAGCTCATCGCCGCCGGCGATGTCGAGGTGGCGCTGGTCGATATCGGACTGCCGGGCTTGGACGGCTACGAAGTCGCCCAGCGCGTGCGGGCTTCGCCCGCGGGCGCGACCGTGCGCTTGATCGCTCTGACGGGGTACGGGCGCGAAGAGGACAAGGCCAAGGCGATCGCGGCGGGTTTCGATATGTTCCTCATCAAACCGTTCGACATGGCGCGCTTCGAGGCCGCGGTAGCGGAACTGGAGGCACACGCCGCGTTTCAGTCGGCGAGCCACGTGCACACGCGTGTCTAGGCGCCCATCGGGGACCGACGACGTTGTCCTGTCGGGCAGACATCAACCCTCGAATGCCGGTGAACGTGGCCGGTTTGCGCCGTTTGCTTCGATCCTCAGCGAATGACGCGTAGCGGCGGGCGTGCGGGTGTTGCCCCGAGGCGCACGATCAGCACCTTGGGCCCCAGCATGACGATCGTGCCCGGATGCCGGCAATTGCCGGTATCGCTGTACTCGAAGCCGTAGATTCGTCGCAGCCGCAGATGCCCATCGCTATTGCGCGCGGGCAGGACCGACTGGATCGCCACCGTATCATCGAGGAACTGGAGCTGCTCGGCCGAGCACGCCGAGCGTGCGGCCGCGACCGCCGCCTCGCGTGCGCGCAGGCTGTCCCACACCAGCCAGACCAGCGCGGCGAGCGCGAGCAGGCCGGCGATTTCGAGCGTTGCAGGCGGCATCATGGGCGCATCCGTGGTCGTCCCGAATCCGTTGCGGCGGCCTGAAGCGGGTCGCCGGGCGCAGTGAATCGCGCCATAGGGCGAGTATCATGCGCCAACGCGTTCGCCGGCCACGGCAACTCGCGCCATATTGGCACAGTGGCTGACCCCGCCGCTTGCGCGTCGCACGGCCTGCTCCCGCGGGTTACGCCTTGGCACAACGCCAGCGCCTCTTGCGCTGCCGACAGGCTCGGGGGCCAAGTCACAGCGCAGCACAGCCTTAGTTAGGAGACACGCAATGAAAGTAGGGTTCATCGGATTGGGCACCATGGGAGGCCCGATGGCGCTCAACGCGCGCACCAAGGGCGGTTTCGACATGATCGTTCACGACTTGCGGCGCGAGGCGAGCTTGCGCCATGTCGATGCGGGCGCACGCTGGGCGGATGATGTCGCCTCGCTCGCGCGCGAAGCCGACGTGGTGCTCACCTCGCTGCCCGGCCCGCGCGAAGCCGAGGCGGTCGGTGCGGTGCTCGCCGCCAACATGCGCAAGGATTGCCCGTGGTTCGATCTTTCGACCAACTCGCCGACCGTGGTGCGGCGGCTGCACGCCGACTTCGCCAAGCGCGGCATCCCGGTGCTCGATGCGCCGGTCAGCGGCGGGCCGAGCGGCGCCCAGAGCGGCAAGCTCGCGTTGCTCGTCGGCGGCGAGCGCAGCGTGTTCGAGCGCCATAAGCACGTGCTCGATTCGATCGGCGATCAAGTGATCTATATTGGGCCGATCGGCGCCGGCTCGGTGGCGAAGCTCGTCCACAATATGGCTGGGTATACGATACAGGCGGCGCTCGCGGAAGTGTTCTCGCTCGGCGTCAAGGCGGGCGTGGACCCGCTGGAGCTGTGGGCCGCCGTGCGCCAGTGTTCGCTCGGGCGCCAGCGCAGCTTCGACCGGCTGGGCAAGCAGTTCCTGCAGAACAAGTTCGATCCGCCGGACTTCGCGCTCAAGCTCGCACACAAGGATTGCATGCTCGCCACCGAGCTGGGACGCGAGGTCGGCGTGCCCATGCGCATGGCCGAGCTGGCGCTGGCCGAGATGACGGAGGGTCTGAATCGTGGCTGGGGCGCGCGTGATTCGCGCGTGGCGATGCTGCTGCAGGAGGAGCGCGCCGGGGTGCGGATCGAGGTGCCGGCCGAAGCGATCGACGCGGTGCTCAAGCGCGACGGCTGAGCGCGGCGGGAAGACGGGGACAGACCACGTTTTCGCGGTCGAGTTGCTGTCTGCCGAACGGAAGACGTGGTCTGTCCCGTTTTCGGAAGACGTGGCCTGTCCCCGCTTTGCGCCGGTTTGCGCTTGACCGAATTTCCGCGGACAGCCGACAATCGGGCGGCTGCGCGCGCCTCGCATAACATCACCTCGGGAGGTCGGTCATGCTTCACGGTTCGCGTGTACTCGCCGGCGCACTCGCGGCGGCGGCCTCGTGTGCGCTCCAAGCCGCCGAGCCCTATCCGGTGCGGCCGATCCTGCTGGTGGTGCCGTTTCCCCCCGGCGGGGTGGTGGAGCTGGTCGGCCGGCCGCTCGCCGCGTCGATGGAAAAGTTCCTCAAGCAGCCGGTGGTAATCAGCAACAAGCCCGGCGCGGCGGGCGCCGTCGGCAATGCCTTCGTGGCGAGCGCCGAGCCCGATGGCTATAAGCTGCTGATGTCCTTGTCGAGCATCTCGGTGATTCCCGAGGCCGACAAGCTGTTCAATCGCAAGCCGGCCTACACGCTCGAGCAGCTGCTTCCGATCGCGCGCGTGAGCGCCGATCCGACGGTGCTGGTGGTGCAGTCGTCCGCCCCCTGGAAGAGCATCAAGGAGCTGGTCGACGACGCCAAGGCGCGCCCCGCGCAGATCTCGTTTTCGTCCTCGGGCATCTACGGTGCGCTGCACGTGCCGGCGGAGATGCTGGCGCTTGCCGCCGGGACGAAGTTTCGCCACGTGCCCTTCAGCGGTGGCGGCCCGGCCACGACCGCGCTGCTCGGCGGCCACGTGCAATTCTCGGTGCAGGGGCCCTCGGCGGTCGCCGGCCATGTGAAGGCGAATCGCATGCGCCTGCTCGCGCATTGGGGCGGGCGCAAGCTCGATCTGTTTCCCGAGCTGCCGTCGCTGAAGGAGCTGGGCTACGACGTCGAGTACTACATCTGGTCGGGCATGTTCGCGCCGGCCAAGACGCCGCCGGCCATCGTCAACACGCTGCGCAAGGCGGTGGCCGACGCCGTCGCCGATGCCGACTTCAGGAACGCGATGGACAAGATCAGCACGCCGATCCAGTACCTGGATCAACCCGAGTTCACCAGGTTCTTCGCCGCCGACGGTAAACGTCTCGCCGCGGCGGTGCGCAAGATCGGCCGCGTCGAAGAAAAGAAATAGGCTCGATGCGCGATGCCTGAACGCGCGCTCGGCGCCGACCGGATCGCCGGCGCGGCGCTCGCGGTCTTCGGCATCTACGTGGCCTGGGCCGCGCTCGAATACCCCTTCGGCAGCCTCGCCGAGCCGGGTCCGGCGTTGCTGCCGTTCACGCTGGCCATGGCGCTCGCGGTTTTCGGCGCGGTGATGGCGATGAGCCGGCACCCGCCGCAGCGCGCGCAACACCTCTCCTTCGCTGAGCTGCCGCATGCGCTCGTCATCCTGGGCGTGCTCGCCGCCGCGGCCGTGGGTATGGAGCGAATCGGCTATCGCGCCCTCGTGCTCGCGATGCTCTTCTTCCTGCTCGCGGTCATCGAGCGGCGCGACGTGCGCGCCGCCGGCGCGACCGCGGCCGTGATGGCCTTCGGCACCTTCTATCTCATCAATGACGTGCTGCGGGTGCCGCTGCCCGTGGGACCGTGGGGCTGGTGATGGTGGAGGTGGCGCACAACCTCCTGCTCGGCTTCCAGGTCGCGCTCACGCCCGCGGTGCTCGGCTACGCGTTTCTCGGTTGCGTGATCGGCACGCTGGTCGGAATGCTGCCGGGGGTGGGGCCGCTCACCGGCATCAGCCTGCTGCTGCCGGTGACGTTCGGTTTGAATCCGACCATCGCGCTGGTCATGCTGGCGGGCGTGTATTACGGCGCCATGTACGGCGGCTCGACCACGTCCATACTCATGCGCATCCCGGGCGAGGCGGCTTCGGTGATGACCTGCGTCGACGGCTACGAGCTGACGCGCCAGGGCCGCGCCGGGGCCGCACTCGCCATCGCCGCGATCGGCTCGTTCAGCGCCGGGACGATCTCGGTCATCGGCCTGATGCTGCTCGCCCCACCGCTCGCCGCAATCGCGCTCAAGTTCGGACCGCCCGAGTACGCCGCGCTGCTGGTGCTCGGTCTGCTGGTGCTCGCCTTCCTGTCCGGCGGAGCGATGGTGAAAACGCTGGCCATGGCGGTGCTGGGGCTGCTGCTCGGCACGATCGGCATCGATGCCATGAGCGGGTTCATGCGCTTCTCCTACGGCATCACCGAGCTGGCCGACGGCGTCGGCATCGTCCCTGTGGCGGTCGGGCTGTTCGGCGTCTCCGAAGTGCTATTGAGCGCGCGCAACGGCGCCGGGACGCGCGTGCAGCAGCCGAAGCTGCGCGAGCTGCTGCCCTCGCGTAGCGAGTTGCGCGACTCGGCCGCGCCGATCGCTCGCGGCACGTTGCTGGGGTTCTTCATCGGCATCGTGCCGGGCTCGGCGCACGTCATTTCCTCGTTCGTCTCCTATGCGCTGGAACGGCGCTTGGCGCGCGATCCGCGCCGCTTCGGCCGAGGCGCGATCGAAGGCGTGGCGGGGCCCGAGGCGGCGAACAATTCGGCGGCATCGGGAGCGCTCGTGCCATTGCTCGCGCTCGGCGTGCCTTCGGGCGCGCTCCCGGCGGTGATGCTCGCCGCGCTGCTGATTCACGGCGTCACGCCGGGCCCGCTGCTGATCCAGAACAACCCGGAGATCTTCTGGGGGCTCATCGCCAGCATGTACGTCGGCAACCTCGTGCTGCTGATCCTGAACCTGCCGATGATCGGTTTGTTCATCAACCTCCTGCGCATTCCGTTCAGCTACCTCTATCCGCTCATCCTGGTGTTTTGCGTGCTCGGCGTGTACGCCATCAATCAGAGCGCGGTCGACATCTGGATCATGCTCGTCATGGGCGCGGCGGGTTACGTGCTGCGCAAGCTCGACTTCGAGACCGCGCCCATCGTGCTGGGGCTCATCCTGGCGCCCATGCTGGAGCTTTCGGTGCGCCAGGCGCTCGCGATGTCGGCGGGCGATTACGCGATTTTCTTTACGCGGCCCATCGCCGCGGGCATGCTCGCCATCGCCGCCACCATCTTGCTGTATGCGCTCTGGTCGGCATTCACGCGCCGGGCGCTCTGGCGCAAGACCGTGGGACTGGAGGAATGATGATGCTGCTCCGGGCGGGCGCGCGGACGCTGCTCGCGGCGATCCTGCCGGCCCTCGTGCCGGCGCCCAATGCGCATGCCGCGCTCACGTGCGAGCAGGTGTTCGCGATCGCGCAGGCGAGCGTGCGCTTTCGCGACCAGGGCCATTCCCTCAACCAGGTGCTCGCAGCGCTGAAGGACGTGGATCCGGACAAGCGCCTGAATCCCGCCGAGCAGGAGCTGCTGCGCAAGGCGGTCTCGATCGCGTACCTGGGCCAGGCGAGCCCCGAGGAAATCGCGCTGGAATGCGTGCAGGGGCGTGCGAACTCGGGTATTTTTCCAGGCCGGCCCGGCACGAAGGCAACGGATTGACCCGAGCCGCGGCAAGCGAGTTGAGGACGATTGCAATGATGACGAAGACGCTATCGATCGCATACGGGGTTCTGCTGGGGGTGTTGACGGCGCTCGGCGGCACGGCGCGGGCACAGGACGATCTGCCGCGCACCGCCGGCCCCTATGTACCCACGCCGCAGACCATCGTCGATCGCATGCTGCAACTCGCCGCCGTTAGCAAGGACGACGTCGTCGTCGACCTCGGCTCGGGCGACGGGCGCATTGTGCGCACCGCGGCCAAGGTGTACGGGGCGAGCGGCTTCGGCGTCGACATCGATCGCGAGCTGGTCGAGCGCAGCAACGCGGCAGCGAAAAGCGAAGGTCTCGGTGCGCGCGCGGTGTTCGTGCAGCAGGATGTATTCAAGGCCGACATCCGCAAGGCGACCGTGGTCACACTCTACGTGCTGCCCGAGATGATGGTCGGCCTGCGCCCGAAAATGCTCTCGGAGCTCAGGCCCGGGACGCGCATCGTCTCCCACGACTATCATTTTCGTGAATGGCTGCCCGACAACCGGCTGAGCTTCGATGTCCCGGAAAAACGCGACGCGGTCGGCTTCAGCAGCACCTCGCTCTACCTGTGGATCGTGCCGGCGGCGGTGGGCGGGCGCTGGCGGCTCGAGGTGGCCGACAACAAGCTGCCCGCGCCGGTGACGCTCAACTTCCGGCAGTTGTTCCAGAACGTCAACGGAGAAGCACAGGTCGGCAACCGCACGACCGACATCGCGGGTACCAAGGTCAGGGGCGATACGATCGAATTCGCCCTCGATGCCGGGCCCAGGGCGGGCGGCGATCGCTTCACCTATCGCGGCACGGTAAAGGGCGACGTGATCGAAGGCCAGGTTGCCTGGGGAATGGAGCCGGGCGCCAGGCGCTATGCCTGGAAGGCGACACGCATCGAGCCCCCGGCCGACAAGCTCGCGCACTGAGGGTGGCGAGCCCCATTCGACTTCGCGCCGTCATTCGTGAGCGTTCGCAGGCTGGGCTATTCCAGGGGCCGGCCTGACCGCATTAGGCGCCTGGAGGCGCCGGGCGATCTTCCGTGGCGAGGCCCCTCGCTCGCGGCCGCGCGCTGCGCGTGCCCCGGCTAATTGACGAGAAACGCCGGCGGCAGATCGCGCACCACCTGGCGCCGGTAGCCCATCTGGATGCGGGCGATGTCGTCGGCCACGGTGCTGCGCGCATCGGTGATGATCTGCCCCCCTGCGGTGAGCGCACGATCGAGCTGGCGCGGGCTCGCCAGCAGGCGTTCGAGCGCGGCGGCATAACCGGGCGGCACGCGGCGCAACACGATGCGTTCCGCTTGCGTGGCGGCCTGGGCGGCAACGACGTAGCTGTTGATGTGGCGCGCGTCGCGCTCGTCTTCCCGATACAGCGTGACGTAGCCGAACTCGGAGCGCAGCGTGCTGAGGAAATGCGCGTAGCCGAGCGGGAGCTCCAGATCGGCGAAAGTGTTGAATATGGCGACCCCGCCAGGCGCCAGACAGGCACGCAGATCGGCGAAGAAATTGCGCGTGATGAGGTACGCCGGCGTGCCGTCGCCGTGGAACAGATCGACGACGACCACGTCGTGCTTGCCGCGGCATCCACGCAGGTAGGTGCGCGCATCGGCCTGTACCGCGTTGACCTTGGCTTCATCCAGGCCGAAAAAGCGCTTGGCGACCGCGAACGATGCCGGGTCGATTTCCACCGCGGTCACGTCGATGCCGCGGGCCGCAAGCCGCGCCGGCACCACGCCGGCGCCCAGGCCGAGCACCAGCGCCGAGCGCATGTCGGGCCGGTGCGCCAAGGCGAGCCCTTCCAAGGCATAGGTGTAGAAGGAAAACGACTGACCGTCGGACAGCATCCGGTTCTGGAACAGGCCATCCTGAAAATAGACCCGGATGAAGCGCCCGCGGTCGTCAACCGGCGTGCTCTTCAACACCTTGACCGTGCCGAACAAGGAGGTCACCGAGGCCTCGACGGTCCAGTCGAGCCCGGAATACTTCACCGGCCACATGCGCCCGAGATAAGCGTCGGCGTGCCACAGCATCCCGGCGGCTGCGAGCACGGCTATCGCCGTCGTAGCGGCGAGCGCGCGGCGGCCCTCGATCGGCCGCGCGCCCGGCCGCAGCGCGATCACCGGCAGCAGGGCGAGGCACAACGCGACGATCAGCAGCGAGACGAAGTTGGAGAAGCTCTGGATCAGCCAGAACGCGGTCACGATCACTCCGGCCACCGAGCCCACGGTGCTGGTGAAGAACACGCGCCCGGCACCCGCGTCGGCCGGCTGGCCGGGCGCTGCGCGCCGGTGAAGCTGCCAAGCGATGAGCAAGGGGTTCATCGCGGAGGTGGTCACCAGCGGCACCCCCAGCAGCAGCAAACAGGCGATGAAAGCGCCCGCGACCAGGTCCTGGCGGGCCAGCAACGGAAAGACGTGCGGATACAGCAGGCACGCGATCACCAGCGCCAGTGCGCTCAAGGCGGGCATCAGCAGGAACACGGTGTAGAGCCGCTCGCTGCGCTGCGATCGGGCGAGCCCGGTGGCGAGCCGGCCGCCTGCCCAGTAGCCCAGGGCGAGCGCGACCAGCGTGATCGACAGGATGCCGCTCCAGATGTAGAGGCTCACCCCGAAGTAAGGGGTCATGACGCGCGAGGCGAGCAGTTCGAGCGCCAACGTGGCGGCGCCGCTGGCGAAGATGATCGCGTAGGGAAGAAGCATGGGGCGATGCATGTATAATCGACGCGCTCTTTTTCGCGTCTGCGAGTGTTCTACATTCCGGCCCGTCGAGGGCCGAAGCTTTTTGCGGCACCGTCGCCGCAGCGCGCGGCAGCCAGACCGGATCGGCGTGGAAATCTACCAGAGAAGCAGGTGTCAGGCGAGCCGAAGGTTCGTGCGCGATCGGAATGCGCCGGCTATCGATCATCGATATTGCAGGCGGGCGCTCCCGGCGCGGTGGTTGCGTGCGCTGCAGGGGCTGCTAGGCGCACTGTGTGCGTGATCGTTTCGCGGCGTTGGTTCACGCGGCCTTGGCGGCCGCACGTGTGAGGGTGACGAGCTTGAGACTCAGTCAGTTTGGCGGGACCGTGGCTGCATTTGCGGTGGTGCTCGGGTTCGGCTTGGCCGCATCCGAGCCGGGCGCGCAGGATTTCGGCGACACGCCTTATGTGCAGACGCCGGCCAACGTCGTCAAGGCGATGCTCGACACGGCCAAGGTCGGGCCGAAGGATTTCGTGATCGATCTGGGCTCGGGCGACGGGCGCATGGTGATCACCGCCGCCAAGGAGTACGGCGCCCGCGGCTTCGGCGTCGACCACGACGTGCGCCTGGTGCGGCTTGCCAACGAAAATGCCGCCAAGGCCGGTGTGGCCGATCGGGCCGTGTTCTATGCGCGCGATCTGTACAAGACCGATGTCCACCGCGCCAGCGTGATGAGCATCTACCTGCTGCCGGAAGTGAACCTGATGGTGCGGCCGAAGCTTTTCCGCGAGCTGCGGCCGGGGACGCGCGTGGTGTCGCACGATTACGACATGGGCGAGTGGAAGCCGGATGCGCAATTCACGCTCGATGCGCCGGGGAAACCCGTGGGGCGCGATCCGGTGAGCAAGGTGTATTACTGGATCGTGCCGGCGAACGTGACCGGGGATTGGGTCGTGCACGTGCGCTCGGGCGCCAAGCCGCAGGAGTTCTCGCTCAAGCTCGCGCAGAAGTTCCAGTTCGCCGAGGGCAGCGCGGAAGCAGCTGGTACGCGGGTCGAGCTGGAAAACGTGAAGCTCGATGGGCCGCGCTTGAGCTTCAAGGCACGCTTGCCGGATGCCGCGGGGCAGGTCGTGATGCACGAATTCACCGGGCGCGTGGCCGGGGACACCATCGAAGGCACGTTCAAGACCGATCCGGCGGCGCGTGCGATGAGCTGGCGCGCCCGCCGCGTGGGCGGGAAGGTGGCGATCGGACCGGAGATCGATCCCAAGCTCGCCGAGCTGAAGGCCGGTAGCGGCGTGCAATGATCGCGTACCTGCCGAGCGCTGTGGCGGCCTCGATGCGCGTCTTCTTCGTCTGCGCCATCCTGGCCGCGCAGCAGGCGTGGGCGCAGTACTTCGACGTCCCCTATGTGCCGACCCCTCAGGTCGTGGTGGACGAGATGCTGCGCTTGGCCCAGGTCGGCCCCGACGACTTCGTGATCGATCTCGGCTGCGGCGATGGCCGCATCCCGGTCACCGCCGCGGCTTTCTTCGGCGCGCGTGCGCTCGGCATCGACATCGATCCGGGGCGCATCGCCGAGAGCCACCGCAATGCCAAGGCGGCCGGCGTGACGGGCCGAGTCGAATTCCGGCAAGGGGACCTCTTCCAGCTCGACATCGCCAAGGCGAGCGTCGTGACCCTGTATCTGCTGCCCGATATCAACGTCAAGCTGCGCCCGCGGCTGTTCGAGCTGCTCAAGCCCGGCACGCGCGTGGTCTCGCACGATTTCTCCATGGGCGACTGGAAGCCCGACCGCGTGCTGACCGTGCAGAAGAAGATCTACTTCTGGACCATGCCGGCGCGGGTCGCGGGCCGCTGGAAGCTGGAGGCCGACCTGCCGGGCGTGGGCGCGAGCACCTACGAGCTCGAAATCCGGCAGAGCTTCCAGGAGATCGAGCCTTTCGCGCGCACCGAGAAGCGCAACTATGCCGTTTGGGAGCCGCGCTTGCGGGGCAAATCGATCAGCTTCATCATCGTGGATAACGACCTGGCCCATCGCTTCGAGGGCACGGTCGAGGGCAACGCGATCGAAGGCGTCGTACGCACGGGCGCGGGCACGGCCGAAGTGCAAACGGCGTTTCGCGCGGCGCGCATCGGCGGTTCGTGACGCGCCCGGCAGCAAGGATGCAACCACCTCGATGCGCCCGGTCCCGGCGGCGCATCGCGGCCGGGCGACGGAGCAGCGCATGGCGCGCTGTACGATACGGGACGCGCTAGGAGATCGAGGGATGAAAAGACTGGGATGGAGAGGGGTCGCGGGCCTGCTCGCGGCGATGGCCGTGGGCGCCGTGGCGAGGGCGCAGGAGGGCGCCGGCGACGTGGTATATGTGCCCACGCCGCAAGTGGTGGTGGACTCGATGCTGACCATGGCCAAGGTCAATGCCAAGGACTACGTCATCGACTTGGGCTCGGGCGACGGGCGCATCGTCATCACCGCGGCGAAGAAGTTCGGTGCCAGCGGTTTCGGCGTGGATCTGGACGCGGTGCTGCTCAAGCGCGCCAACGACAACGCCAAGCGCGAGGGCGTGGCCGATCGCGCCCAGTTCATCGAGCAGAATCTGTTCGAGACCGACCTCTCCAAGGCCACGGTCATCACCTCCTACCTGCTGCCGGAGATGAATGAGAGGCTGCGGCCGAAGATTCTGCGCCTCAAACCCGGCACGCGCGTGGTCGCGCACGACTATCACATGGGCGAATGGCAGCCCGACGACAACGACACCCTGTCGGTGCCGGAGAAGACGGTCGGCAATCCGGGCACGAGCTACATCTACCTGTGGTACGTCCCGGCCAATGCCGCCGGCAAGTGGCAGATGCGGGTGCCCGTCGCCGGCCAGTCGCTCGCGGTCGATGTCGATTTCAATCAGCGCTTCCAGATGTTGAGCGGCAACGCCAAGATCAACGAGCGCACCGCGCAGATCCAGGGCGCGCGCGTGCGCGGGGAGGATGTGACGTTCTGGCTCACCCTGGGCTCGGGCGCCTCCGCGGTGCGGCACGAGTTCAACGGCAAGGTGCAGGGAGACACCCTCGCGGGAACGCTGCGCGTGCACGCCGGCAAGAAGGTGGACCAGGCGGCCTTCAGCGCCAAGCGCACGGGCCCCGGCAAGCTCGATCTGGGCGCGCTGGAAGCGCCGGCCGCGGCGCTGTAACGCGTCCTGCCGCGGTCTGCTGCGTGCTTTCGGCGTTCGGCAGGGTGCCGCTACGCCGCTTCACCGGCGCGGCCGACGACATCGTCGAACCTGCGTAGCAGCGCAACCACAGGCGAGAATTGCCGCAGCGCCGCGCGACCGGCGCTGCCAGCGACACGAGACACAAAGGGGAAGCTCATCGTGGCAACGGGTTCTGATTCGGCGCAGCCTCGGGCGACGCTCTCGCTGGTGGATTCGGTTGCGATGATCGTGGGCTTGATCGTCGGCGCCGGCATCTTCGGCACCCCGGCGATCGTCGCCGGCGCCGCGGGAGACGAAACCGCCATGCTGCTGGTCTGGGCCGCGGGCGGGTTGTTCGCGCTCATCGGCGCGCTGTGCTATGGCGAGCTCGCCACCGCCTTCCCCTCTGCCGGCGGCGAGTACCATTTTCTGCAGCGCGCCTTCGGTCCATCGCTCGCGTTTCTGTATGGCTGGGCGCGCATGACCGTGATCGTGGCCGGCTCGATCGCGGTCTTCGCCTTCCTGTTCGGCGATTACATGTCGCGCGTCGTCAATCTCGGCGCGTACTCATCGGCGACCTGGGCGGCGCTCATCGTGGTGGTGCTGACGCTCGTCAATTATCTCGGCATACGCGAGGGCAAGGCGACGCAGAACTTCTTCACCACCTTGGAAATCGCGGGCTTGGTGCTGATCGTCGTCGCCGGACTGCTGCTTGCGCCGGCGCCCGCTGCCCCTGCCGCCCCCGCGGCGAGCGCCTCGGGGCCGTGGTATCTCGGTGCGGGCCTCGCGACCGCGATGCTGTTCGTGCTCTTCACCTACGGCGGCTGGAATGATGCCGCCTACATCTCCGCCGAAGTGCGTGATCCCCACCGCAACATGATCCGCGCGCTGCTCGCCGCGATCGCGATCGTCATGGTGCTCTACCTGCTGGTGAACCTGGCGTACCTGAAGGGCCTGGGATTCGACGCCATGACGCGCTCGGATGCCGTGGCGGCCGACCTGCTCAAAGGCGTCTGGGGTTCGACCGGCGAGAAGGTCATCTCCGTCATGATCGCGATCGCCGCCCTCACGTCGGTCAACGGCTCGATGATCGTCGGCGCGCGCTCCAACTATGCGCTCGGACGCGACTGGCCGGTGCTCGGGTTCCTCGGGCGCTGGGACGAAGCGAGCGGCTCGCCGCGCCACGCGATGGTGCTCCAGGGGGTGATCGCGCTCGCCCTGGTCGGCTTCGGCGCGCTCCAGCAGGCCGGATTCAAGGGGCTCGTCGAGTACTCTCTGCCGGTGTTTTGGGGCTTCTTCCTGCTCACCGGAATAGCGCTCTTCGTACTGCGCGCGAGGGAACCTGACACGCCGCGGCCGTTTCGGGTGCCGGGCTATCCGGTGCTGCCCGCGATCTTCGTCCTCATGTGCGCCTACCTCCTGTATCGCAGCCTGACCTATCATGGCAAACACGCCTTGGTCGGGCTCTGCGTGCTTGCCGTGGGTGCGGTGATTCTGCTGCTGTCCCGGCGCCGCGCGAGCCGTCCGGCCTGAGCCGGGTCATCCGGCGCGGCCCGAGGACTTTAAATCCGCGGACGCCGTCCCCATTTCCATCCCCGTCATTGTGTACAGCGGTGCGCCCATGTCATCGACCGAAACCAAGGAAACCCGCGGCTTCCAGGCCGAGGTGAAACAACTGCTGCGTCTGGTGACGCACTCGCTCTACAGCAACAAGGAAATCTTCCTGCGCGAGCTGATTTCCAACGCGTCGGATGCGTGCGACAAGCTGCGCTTCGAGGCGCTTTCTGACAAGGCGCTGTACCAGTCCGACCCGGAGCTGCGCATTCACGTCAGCTTCGACAAGGCCGCCGGCACGGTCACGATCTCGGACAACGGCATCGGCATGTCGCGCGACGAGGTGATCGAGCATATCGGCACCATCGCGAAATCGGGCACGCGTGAGTTCTTCGAGCGCTTGACCGGCGACCAGGCCAAGGATGCGAACCTGATCGGCCAGTTCGGGGTCGGCTTCTATTCCGCGTTCGTGGTGGCCGACCGGGTCACGCTGGTCACGCGCCGCGCCGGCCTGCCGGCGGCCGAAGGCGTGCGTTGGGAATCAAGCGGCGAAGGCGACTACACCATCGAGGCGCTGGAGAAGCCCGGCCGCGGCACCGACGTGACCCTGCATCTGCGCTCGGAAGAAAGCGATTTCCTGTCCGGATGGAAGCTGCGCGAGATCATTCGCCGCTACTCCGATCACATCCTGATCCCCATCCGCATGCGCAAGGAAGCCTGGGACAACGAGAAGGGTGCGGTCAGCGCGGCCGACGAGGAAGAAACCGTCAACCAGGCCTCCGCCCTGTGGGCGCGCCCCAAGTCGGATATCACGCAGGAGCAGTACGAGGAGTTCTACAAGCACGTCGCGCACGATTTCGAGGCGCCGCTCGCGCACACCCACGCGCGCGTCGAAGGCCGCCACGAGTACACCGTGCTGCTGTATCTGCCCAAGCGCGCGCCGTTCGATCTGTGGGATCGCGAGCACCGGCGTGGGCTCAAGCTGTACGTACGCCGGGTGTTCATCATGGACGACGCCGAGCACCTCGCGCCGCCCTACCTGCGCTTCGTGCGCGGCGTGATCGACTCGAACGACCTGCCGTTGAACGTCTCGCGCGAGATTTTGCAGGAATCGAAAGACGTCGACGCGATTCGCGCGGGCGTGGTGAAGCGCGTGCTCGGCTTGCTCGATGAGCTGGCGCAGAACGACAAGGCGAAGTACGACAGCTTCTGGCAAGCGTTCGGGCGGGTGCTGAAGGAAGGCATCGGCGAGGACGGCGGTAACCGAGAGCGCATCGCCAAGCTGCTACGGTTCGCGTCGACACGCGCCGACACGCCCGCCGAGGAGGTGGCGCTGGACGACTATATCGCCCGCATGAAGCACGGCCAGGACGCGATTTATTACGTCACGGCGGACGGCTTCAACGCGGCCAGGAACAGCCCGCACCTGGAGGTCTTCCGCAAGAAGGGCATCGAAGTCCTGCTGCTGCACGATCGGGTCGACGAATGGGTGGTATCCGGCTTGACCGAGTACGAGGGCAAGAAGCTCATCTCGGTGGCGAAAGGCGACCTCGACCTCGGCGCGCTCGCCGACGAGCACGACCTGAAGACGAAACAGGATGCCGACGAGATGAAGGGCCTGCTGGAGGCCGTGAAGCAGGCGCTCGGCGATCGCATCAAGGAAGCACGCGTGACCAACCGCCTGACCGAATCGCCTGCCTGCCTGGTCGCCGACAAGAACGACATGAGCGCGAACCTCGAACGCTTGCTGAAGGCCGCCGGGCACCAGGTGCCGGGCTCCAAGCCGATCCTCGAAATCAATCCGCAGCATCCGCTGGTGCAGCGCTTGAAGGAAGAGATTGGCAAGGAACGCTTCGCCGATTGGACCAGCATCCTGTTCGACCAGGCGTTGCTCGCCGAGGGCGGCAGCTTAGAGGATCCGGGCACATTCGTGAAGCGGCTGAACCAGCTCATGCTGGATCTCGCGGGTGCCGGCAGCCGCATCTGGGTGCCGGGGAAGTAGCGGCTGGGGCGCGAGCCCCGGGTGCTACTCAACACTCGATGCGGGCGCGATCGCGCGTGACGCCGTGCTGCAATCGCCAAGGACACATGGCGATGGCCGTTGATCGTCGTCGATGCATCCGCGCTACTCGACATTTTGCTCGGGACTGAACGTAGGGAGGCGATAGGCGCGCGCGGATGCGAAGCCTGCGTCGCCGAGCAAAGGTATCGCACTGGCAGCGGATGCGTGAAACGGCTGATCCGCGCTCATCACCCGGGCTACTGCGCCTCCAACCCGACCGTCTGCACGAGCTTCTTGTAGCGCTCGGCATCTTGCGCGACGCGCTTGGCGAACTCGGCCGGGGGCATGGTGACCGGCTCCGAGCCCAGCGCGGCGAAGCGTTCCTTGACCTCGGGGTGCTTGAGCGTGGTCGCGACCTCGGCGTAGAGCTTGTTGACCATCGCTGCGGGAACCCCGCGCGGCACGAATAACCCGGCCCAGATCGACGCATCCACTCCAGGGATCCCCGCCTCTTGCACCGGCGTCCAGTCGCGGCCGAAGTCCCAGCGGCGCGCCGTCGTGACGCCGAGCACCTTCACGCGCTTGAGGTTCAGATGCGGCAACACGCCGGGCAAGCCGGCGGCGGTGACGAGCACATCGCCTTGCGCCACCGCGGTCACCGCGGGCGCGCCACCTTTATAGGGCACGTGCAGAAGCTTGACCCCGGCGGCATTGGCGAACCACTCCATGACCAGGTGATTGACCGCGCCGGTGCCGGGAGAGCCAAAAGCGACTTGCCCGGGTTTCGTGCGCGCCGCGGCGACCAGTTCCTTGAAGCTCGAGATCGGCGATGAGCTCGTCACCACGACCAGCATCGGGCCGTCGTTCACCATCGTGATCGGCGTGAAGTCGCGGGCATAGTCGAAGGGGATGCTCTTGAAGACCCAGGGATTGATGGCGAGCTCACCGGTGTGGGCGATGAACCACGTGTAGCCGTCGGCGGGCGCCTTCGATGCCACGTGGCCACCGATGATGCCGTTGCCGCCGGTACGATTGTCGACGACGATCTGCCAGTTGAGCCGCTCCGTGAGCCGGCTCGCGAGAACGCGCGCGGCCGTGTCGACGACACCGCCCGGCGCGAACGCCACGATCAATCGAATCGGACGGCTCGGATAATCCTGCGCGCCGGCTTGCGGCGCGGCGATGAACAAAGCCGCCGCCGCGGCGAGCAATGTTGCGAAACGCATGCGGTCCTCCCGATGAATGTCCGTGCGATCATTCGTATGTTGTGCTGCTGTGGGGCTCGCGCGAATGGGTGCGCCATCCCCCCGCCTATCGTGAGAATCGCGACTCGAGGCGCGTCGCCTTCATCACTGTAACGATATTAGCGAATCGGGCCGCAGCGGTGGGCAGTTGTCGCCGCCTTCAGTCGATCTTGCGATTAACGCCGCAGGATCAGCGGCGCGTGATCACCGCATCGGCGCCGAGCCGATGCTCCAGGCACGCGAAATAGCCGAGCTTGTCGCCCAGGCACGCCTGGAATACCTGGTTGCGCGCGTCGCAGTGCGCGCGTGCGCGCGCGGGCAGCTTGCCGCAGTCGGCGCGCACCGGGTCCGGCGCGCGGATCATGTAGCTGCGCAGGCAGACGTCGTAATCGGGGTAGAGCTGGCGGTTTCGGCACTGCACGATCACGCTGTTTCGATGCACGCACAACGGCTGATCGGCCGGCGTATAGCCCGTACAGCCGATGGTCTTGGGCTCGGCCGCGGCCGCGGCCGCGGGCTTGGCGCTTTTGGCGGCGGCTTCTATGCAGGTGCGCAACGCCTCGCCGCTCTTCGCCTCGCACGATTCGCCCTCGGTCGTACGCGCAGGCGCCGGCTGAACCGACACGGTCGCTGCCGACGGTGCGAGCCGGCCGCCGGCGGCGAGGCAGCGCCGCAGCTCGGTCCCGGCGCGTCCCGTGCAATCCTCCGGCGCTGGGCCGGTGGCATCGTGCGTTGCAGGTGCCGGCACGCGCTCGCGCCCCGCGGGAGCGGCGCCCGCCGGTGCCGACGGCGCAAGCGGCGTGGCGGTATCGCCCGGTTTTGCGCGCGCCGCCTGCTCGATGCAGCGAACCAGGTCGGCCCCGGTCTTGCCCTGACAGATGTCGGCTTCGGCACCCGTGACGGGCGGGCTTGCCAGGGCGAGCGCCGCGCTCAGCAGCGGGCCCATGGCGCGATTGCGGACGCCGGCGGGCGCGATGGCGAGATTCATGCGATTGACCTCTAAAGAATGCGGCCGGCGCGGTCGTTGTAAGCAGGTCGATTGAGCCCGAGTATAGGCTCGTTCAGCGCCGAACCGCATGTGTACTTTACGACGATTCCCGGCATGGACCTGAACCGCAAGCGCGTGCTGGTGGTCGACGATCATCCCGGCATGCTGTCGTCGCTGCGCCGTGCGCTGGAGGTGTGCGGCATCAACGGCGCGCACGCGGTGCGCAACGCCAACGAAGCGGTCGCCCGCTTGCGCAACATGCGCTACGACATCGTGCTGGTCGATTTCGATCTCGGTCCCGGTCCGGACGGCCAGCAGCTATTGGAATACTGCCGGGGGCAGCACCTGCTCGCGCCGGCGGCGGTATTCATCATGGTGACCGCTGAGCGCGGTTATGACAGGGTCATGTGCGCTGCCGAAGCAGCTCCCGACGACTACCTGGTGAAGCCCTTTACCGAGGATACGCTGCGGCTTCGTCTGGTGCGCGCCTTGGAGCGCAGCCATACGCTCGCCGGCGTGCGCGATCTGCAAGCTAAGGGTCGCCACGACGATCTGGTGCGCACCTGCGCCCGCCTGAGTGCCGCGGAGCCGCGCTTTTCGCTCGAGCTGGCGCGCATGAAAGGCGACGCCCTGCTGGCCTTGGGGCGCTACACCGAGGCGCGCGACGTATTCGACCAGGTGCTCCAACTGCGTGCGCTGCCCTGGGCTCGGCTCGGTGCCGCGCAAGCCAAAGCGGGTATGGGGGCGGCGGACGAGGCGCGTATCGCGCTCACCGAGTTGCTCGCCGATGCCCCGGAGTATCTCGCTGCCTACGACGCGCTGTCGCGGCTGCACGACCGCTGCCGCAACGACGACGACGCCAAAGCGGTGCTCAAGATGGCGCTCGAGGTTTCGCCCAACGCGGTTCATCGCCATAAGGCCGTCGGCAAGATCGCGTTGCGGGCGAACGACCTGGAGACCGCCGAAGCCGCGTTCGGCACGGTGGTGCGCAAGAGCCGGCATGCCTTCGTGCGCGTCCCGGAGGATCATCTCACGCTTTCGCGCATCTACATGCAGCGCTCGAAGTTCTCGCAAGCGCTCGAAACCGTGGCCGATGCCAAGAAGACGTTTCAAGACTCCGCTGCCGTGAAGACCGCGGCCTGCGCGGTGGAAAGCATGATTCACAGCAAGGCGGAGAATCCACGCGAAGCGAGAAGGGCGCTCGACGAGGCGCTGGCGGCCGCCAAGACCGATGAGGTCCGCCTGGACGCAGGCAGCGCGCTCGAGCTCGCGCATGCCTGCTACCTGCAGAATCGGGAACACGAGGCCGCGGATCTCGTCGGCCAAGTGGTCGCCAACCATCACGAAGACGATGCGGTGCTTGCCGGCGTGCGGCGCATGTTCGCCGAGCTCGATCGCCAGGAGCAAGGAGAGTCCTTGATCGAACGTTGCGTCAACGATGCGGTGAGCATCAACAACGAGGGGGTGGCGCGGGCGAAGAACGGCGACCTGGATGGGGCGATCGCGCTGCTGGAGGAAGCCGCGCGCACGATGCCCGACAATGCCCGAATCGTCATGAACGCAGCCCATGCATTGATCGCGCATATGCAACTGCACGGCGTACAGCAGGAGCAGCGCACCAAGGTCGAGGCTTACCTCGAACGCGTGCGTGGGCGCAATCCGGCACACCCGAAGTATGTTCAGGTCGCCGCGCTCTATGCCGAGCTCATGGCGGCGAGCCCGCAGGCAGCGGCCGCATGAGCGCCCTCTCCTCCCAAGCAACCCGCGCGCTCATCGAATCGAATGCGCGCGAGGCCTCCGACCTGGTCGGCGAGCTGACCTTGCTGCTCGATCGTGCCGGCGACCGGAGCGAGGAAATCGCGGCGGCGCGCATGGTGACGCGACGGCTGTCGGATCGGCTCGCGCAGGCGACGATGTTGGAGCGGCTCTCGGGCGCGGGCGCCCTGCGCCCGGACGCCTGGTCGCCGATCGACCTGGTGGAAGAGCTGGAGCACGAGGCGGTCGCGCTGGCGGGCTCGCGCATCGACGTGCGCGTGCGCGCGCCCGAGCTCGTGCCCCAGTATTGGTTCTTCGATCGGGAGCTGGTTTCGATGACGCTTGCGGGCGCGCTACACAGCGCGCTGATCCACGCCGAGCGTGCGATCGAGCTCGAGTTCGGCATGCGCGATGGCCTTTTCGGCTTCAGCATCGCCGACGACTCGGGTTGTTTCCCCGATGCGCTCATCGACGCGGCCGCGGCACGCATCGAGCGCGGCGAGCTCAACGGCAACGCGCTCGGCGTGCATTTCGCGCGCCTAGTGGCGGCCGCGCACGTCAACGCCGGCCGTGAAGGTAGGGTGGAGCTGGTGAATCGCGGCGACGGACCCGGCACGCGTTTTACGCTGTGGCTGCCTTAGGAGCCTGTCGGACTTGATTTCGCGCGATGCGTTGTGCCCACAACGCCCGCAGGCAAGGCGCTCGGTGCAGGCCAATATCGGGAATATTGGCAAGCCGAGCAACGCAGCATGCGCGCGTTGTGGGCGCAACCCGAAGGGACGGGGCGATTTTCGCGCATGGCGGTGTCGAACGACTTGCCGATAGTCTCGCTATCGGCTGCGTCGTCCTCCTAGCCCTGCGCGAAAATCGCCTC
>JADLAC010000088.1 GCA_020848435.1 Burkholderiales bacterium
AGACTATCGGCAAGTCGTTCGACACCGCCATGCGCGAAAAGCGCCCCGTCCCTTCGGGTTGCGCCCACAACGCGCGCATGCGGCGTTGCTCGGCTTGCCAATATTCCCGATATTGGTCTGCACCGAGTGCCTTGTCTGCGGGCGTTGTGAGCACAACGCATCGCGCGAAATCAAGTCCGACAGGCTCCTAGGCTAAACGCGGAATCGCGACGGATCTGTGCACGCGGCACGCGGCGCTGGAACGCGAGTCCCCGCGCCAAGCTTCAGCGTCCCTTGTATACGGGGGGGCGCTTTTCGGCGAACGCCTTGATGGCTTCGGCGACGTCTTCGGTATGGCGTGCGAGCGTCTGCAGCTCGCTTTCGAGCTGCATTTGCGAAGCCAGCGCATTGTGATCCGATTCGCGAATGAGCTGCTTGATGAGCCCGTAGCTCCGAGTGGGCCCCGCGGCGAGCTTCTGCGCCACCTTGTCGACCTCCACGGTCAGCGCTTCGTCGTCGACGCACTTCCAGATCAATCCCCAAGACTCGGCCTGCTCCGCGGGAATGCGCTCGCCGAGCAGCATCATCGCCGTTGCCTTGGCGGCTCCGATGCGACGCGGCAGCAGCCAGCTCGAACCGGCATCGGGGACCAGCCCGACATTGACGAACGCGGCGAGGAAGTAGGCGCAGCGCGCCGCGATGACGAAGTCGCAGCACAGCGCGAGACTCATCCCGGCGCCCGCGCACGGCCCGTTGACTGCGGCGATCGTCGGCACCGGCAGGTTCTTCAGGAGCTGGTAGGTCGGATTGTAGTAATCGCGCAAGCTCTCCTTGGGGCTGTCGGGATCGACCTGGCGCGCAGCGACGAGATCGGCCCCAGACGAGAATCCGCGGCCTGCACCGGTGAGCACGAGCGCGCGGATGCCGTCCTTGCCGGCCGCGATCCGGCGCAGAACGAACTGCAATTCTTCGATCAGCGCGTAGGTGAGCGCATTCAGGCGATCGGGCCGGTGCAACGTGATTCGTCCGACGCCGCCTGAAATCTCGTAGCGGATGGTGTCGAAATTCATGCCGTGGACCACGTCTTGCGCGTGCTCATCGAGAAGCGCGACACCAACGCATCATTCCGGCTTGATGCCGGCTTCGCGCGCGACCCTGCGCCAGGTTTCGAGCTCGTTGCGCAAGTGCTTGGCGAAAGCCTCCGGCGTGCTCGGCGCCGGCTCGGCGGCATCGACGGCGAGCCGGTCGCGCATCTCCTGCGAGCGCATGATCTTCCCCACTTCCTGGTTGAGCCTGAGCGTGATCGCCTGCGGCAAGCCGGCCGGCGCGAACAGTCCCCACCATTGGCTCGCCGCGTAGCCGGGCACGCCGGAATCGGAGATCGTCGGAATGTCGGGCATGAAACGCGAGCGCGTGCTCGACGAGACCGCGAGGGCGCGCAGCTTGCCGATCTTCACCTGCGGCTGCACGTCGAGCATCGGCATCATGAGGATGTGTATCTGACCGCCCAAGATCGCGGCGATCGCCGGCGTGCCGCCCTTGAAGGGCACGTGCACGAGATCGGTCTTCGCCATGCGGTTGAGCATCTCCATCGCGAACTGGATGACACCACCGACGCCCGCGGAGCCATAATTGAGCGCGCCGGGCTTGGCGCGCGCGAGCGCGAGCAATTCTTGCAAGGTCTTGGCCGGCACGCTCGGATGCACCGTCATCAGCAACGGTGTTTCGACCAGGTTGGTGATCGGCGTGAAATCCTTCAGCATGTCGAAAGACACCTTGGGTTGCACGGCCACGCTGGTCGTGAGCGAAGCGGAGTGAATCATGATGCTGTAACCGTCGGGCGGCGACTTGGCGATGATCTCGGCGCCGAGCAGCCCGGCTGCGCCGGGCCGGTTGTCGATGACCACGGGTTTGCCCAACGACTCGGTGAGCCGCTGGCTGATGAAGCGGGCGATGATGTCGGTGCTGCCTCCGGAAGGAAACGGCACGATGAAACGCAGCGGCCGGCTGGGGTAGTCGTCCCTCGCCGGCACGGCTGCCCCGGCGGCGAGCGGCAGTGCGCTCAACGCGCACGCCGCGATCCATGCGTAGCTGAAAACCTTGTTCCTCATCCGAGTCTCCCTTGTCGGTGATCGTCGAGCTGCCGTTCGTCCCTGCCCATGGCTCGGGACGGCCCAAGACGGGCAATCTTCCCTGTTCGCGCCCAAGCTCGCAAGCGGCACGGTGATGGGCTTGGCTGCGCAAGCCAGGACCCGGGATGATCGGGCAGCAGGCCACGGACGCGGTGCAAAAACCTTCGCGACTGCGCTCGGCGGCGGCTTTGCCCACGATCGCGGCGGACCAACGAAACGCTCGCCCCTTCCCGCACACCGAATACCGGTGCCTGCTCCCGTCGCGCGAGCTCGCCGGAGCGGAATCGCGCCGTTGCGAGCCGCGCGAGATTCGAATATCGTGCGAGCGATGACACTCCGGCCGGCCGTTCTCTTCGTCCGCGTGCCCGCGGTCCCCGCGCAGATCGAAGCCGCGTGGAACGCGTGGTACGACGAGGTACATATCGAGTACCGCATGGACAAGCCGCACTTCCTCGGCGCGCGCCGCTATCGCGTGCTGGAGGGTGCGCCGTACTGCGTCGTGCTCTACGAGCTCGCGAGCGTGGCTGCGCTGACGAGCCCGGAGTACTTGGCAC
Source organism: Burkholderiales bacterium (assembly GCA_020848435.1). Classification (GTDB taxonomy): domain Bacteria; phylum Pseudomonadota; class Gammaproteobacteria; order Burkholderiales; family WYBJ01; genus WYBJ01. The sequence continues at coordinate 2,666 of JADLAC010000088.1, forward strand.
ATCGGGATTGGGAAACGGCCCAGCCGCCGGGCACGTTCGAAGCGATCGGCCCCAAGCTGCCCGGCTTCGAGCGCGGTGTCTACGAGCAGATCCACGGGCCTGCGGGCGAGTCCGCGGCGCTCGAAACCCCCGCGATCTTCCTCGCGGGATACGATCCCGAGCACAACGAGGGCGAGTTCGCGCGCTGGTGCGAGACGACCCACGCGCGCGCAATCCTCGGTATGCCGGGTGTGGCTGCGCTGCGGGGATTCCGGCTTACCGAAGCGGCGCTCCCGACCTCGACCGGCGTGAAGACGGGACGTCCGAAGCTCCTCTGCGCGTACTATCTCGCCTCGGCAGCGATCGGGCGTAGCGCCGATTTCACGCGCGAGCTCGACCGAGCCTGGCAGGCGACCGCCGCTGATGGAGCCCGCTGCGCGATCCTGGCCCGCTCGATGTACAGCGTCGCGGCGAGCGGCGTGCGGCGTTGAGCCCGCTCTCGCTTTCGCCGCTCACCGTTCTGCCGGCATCGCCCTTGGATGTCATCGATGCGGCGCATGCGGCCGGGCTCGACGCCGTAGGCTTGCGCCTTCAGCCGGTGCTGCCGACCGACCTCGAGGTGATGACGGATGCGGCGCTCATGCGCGCGATCGAACGCCGCCTTGCGACGACGGGCTTGACGGTGCTCGACATCGAGGTCTTTCGCATCGGAGCGCGCACCGATATCGCGGCAATGCAGCCCGCGATGGCGTTCGCGGCGGCGCTGGGTGCGCGCTTCATGCTCTGCACCTCGGGGCTGAAGAACGAGCACGGTGCGTCGGCCGACCCGGCCACGATCGCGAAGCTCGGCGAGCTATGCGAGCTCGGCGCCCGGCTCGGCATTCGGCCGATGCTCGAGTTCATGATATTTCGCAGCCTCGGCTCGCTCGAGGATGCCGTGCGCATGGTGCAGCAGGTGGGGCATCCGAACCTCGGCATCTGCCTGGACGCGCTGCACCTCGCGCGCTCCGGTGGTACGCCGCGTTCGCTATGCGAGGTCGATCCGGCGCTCATCGGCTACGCCCAGATCTGCGACGCGCCGGCCGCTGCGCCAGCGCCCGAGCGAATCCCCGAAGAAGCGCGCTTCGATCGGCTTTACCCCGGTGAAGGCGGCTTGCCGCTGGCCGAGCTGCTGCGCGCGCTGCCGCCCGGCATCCCGCTCGCCCTCGAAGCGCCGTCGCGGCGCCATGCGAATCTTTCGCCCGCGGAGCGCGCATGCGCGATCGCGCGCAGCATGCGGGGGCTACTCGAGGATACGTTCGGCCCTCCGAGCGAAAGAGCGCGCACGGAAAGCTGAAGACCCCGGCCGCTATTCGATCTTCCCGTGCCCGGCGCGTTAGCCAACCATGCGAAACCCGGCCATCGCAAAGTGGTGATCGAAAGAGAATGCGACGCGGATGCCGGCACGCTTCATTATGGCAAAGCTGGTCGCATCGACCCCTGACAGCTTGTAGAGGTCACGCCGTTGAAAGTACGCCCACGATTGGTCGAGATCGCGCGCTTCACAAGGCACGACCTTCACGGCTAGCGGTTTACCGATCGAATCCTTCCACGCTAGCGCCACATCCCGATTGGCGTTGCGGTCCAGAAACGTGAAGGTTTCCAGCACGACGGGGATCAAACCTGAGTCTCGACCATGGGTGCCAGCGTATCCATGGAATTGACTTACATCAACCATTTTGGTGGCGGGCTCGTAACGCCCGCGGGCTGCGCGACCGAAGGGGCCATCCACACGTCGCCGCTGTTCACGGCTTGCCCGCCCCACGGCCCACGATCCAGCTTGCCATCCTGGCGACGGCGTCGCGCTCCAGGCCGTTGAAGCCGTGATAGGCCATGGCTTCGCACGGATCGCCTTGAGTCGCGCCCCCGGTCATGCTGATGAGCTCTTTTCTCGGATTGACCGCGAGCTTGTCCATGAGCCGGGGCATGTCGCTAAACAGGCAGTGCCGGCAAGCGTCGTGTTCGTGATGCACGACCAGCACGGGGATCTTGAGATTGTCGACCGGCATGTCGGGCACCGGCCGGCTTTTCGGATCCGTCAGGATGGTCGAGGTGAGCACGATGCCGTCGGGGCCGTCGTTGCCTGTCAGCTGGGTGGCGACATGGGCGACCGATTGCGTGCCGCGGCTCGTGCCCACGAGCCACACGGGCTGCGACGACTTTTCCTTGAGCCATGCGATCACGGCTTTCACGTCGGCCGCGTGAGCTTGCGACTGCCGGAATCCGCTGAGAAAAGGCGGGTGCTGCCGGTCGGACGGTGCGTCGATCACCGCGACGGCCAGCCCCTGATCGGCGAACATCTGCCGCGTTCGGACGAGGAAATTGTTGCGCCCCCAGCCGAATCCGCTGTCCTTGGCGATCTGCAAGCCGCCGTGTCCGCCGGCGAACAGCACCACCGTCGCCTTGGGCTCCGCGGGCGCGAGGTAGAGGAAGCGCTGCGTGACGCCGGCACGCGTGGGGATGTCGATCACCTGCGCGGTCGATTGCGCGGAGGTCCAGGAGCAGAACGAGGGCAAGTGCGGCAGCTTTCATGGCGGTCCTTCGGATCTCGTAAGGGCTGGCATTCGTCCTCGCGCTCAAAGCCGGACGTTGGCCGCCTTGATGACTTTCTGCCAGCGCGCGGAATCTTCACGGATGACCGTGGCGAATTCCTCTGGGCTGTTGCCGATCACGTCGAGCCCCTGCACGGTGAACATGTCGCGCACATCGGCGGCAGCGAGCCCCTTCACGATCTCGGCGTGCAGGCGTGCGACGATGGGCTTGGGCACGCCCGCCGGCACGAGGATGCCCGGGCCGGAGCGCGATTCGAGGCCGGGCAGCCCGGCCTCCGCGGTGGTCGGGAGCTGCGGCAACACGGCCGAGCGCGCCTTGTCGCACAGGGCGAGCGCTCGCAGGCGCCCCGCTTTGATGAACGGCGCCGAGATCGGCAGGCTGATGACGATCGTTTCGACCTCGCCCGCCACGACGGCGTTGAGCGCCGGGGCGCCGCCCTTGAAGGGAATGTGCACCATGTCCACGCCCGCGAGCAGCTTGAACAGCTCGCCGGCCAGGTGATTGGCGCTGCCCTCGCCGGTCGAGGAGAAATTCAGCTTGGCGGGACGCGCCTTGGCGAGCGCGATCAGCTCCTTCAGCGCACGCGCCGGTACGGAAGGATGCACCACCACGGCGCCCGGACTGGTGGCGAGCAGGCTCACCGGCTGGAGGTCTTTGTACGTATCGAAGGTCATCTTCGGGTAGAGGTGCGGATTGTTGGTGAGCTGCGCGAGCGTCGCCGCGAGCAGCGTGTAGCCGTCGGGTGTTGCTCTTGCCACCGCCTCGGCGCCGATGTTGCCGTTGCTGCCGGGCCGATTTTCGATCACCAGCGGCTGCTTGAGCAACTCCGCGAGCTTGTGCGCAACCGGGCGCAGCACGACATCGGTCGGCCCGCCGGCCGCATAGCCGACGATCACCCGCAGCGGCCTCGCCGGGAAATCATCGCGGGCTGCCGCATGTCCAGCGCCGGGAAAGGCCGCCAGTACGCTTGCCATGCACGCCGCCATCGTCACGCGCAATTGCATATCCAATCTCCTCGTCAAGCCGGGTTCGCGGCCGAAGGGGTCTGTGCCGCTTTGCGTTGCGCGCGCGTCCTCTCGGTTGCCGCGACATCGATGTGCACGCCACTGGCGTCGGTCACCACGCCGTACGCGGACAACGCCTGCTCGGGCGAAACGAGGCCGCTGCGCAAGTCATCCCGCACCAGGTCGAGGTCGCGCTCGAGCGGATCACCGTAACCGCCGCCGCCCGGCAACAACAGCTCCATGCGGCTTCCGGGCCCCAGGATCACCTGCCGGCCTGAGACTTCGAAGCGCTCGCCATTGGCGATTATGGCGCCCTTCGGCGCGCCGTGACCGCCGAGCACGCCTGGAACCGAGTAGTGGAAGCGGCCGCCCTTGGCGCTGGCGGTGAGATGTCCGCCGTCGGGCAACGCGTCGTCGCGTACGCGGATGACGACGTGCTGGCCGAAACCGCCGCGATACTTGCCGGGGCCGGCGGAATCGCGCCGCAGCTCCTTTTTCTCGAACACGATCGGTGCATCGCCTTCGATCACTTCCACCGGCGCGGCGTTGGTGTTGCTCGGAAACGCGAGCGTCGAGACGCCGTCGCTGGTCGGCCGCGCGCCGAAGCCGCCGCGCGCAACGCAGGTGAGCATGAAGCGCCGGCCGTTCCTTGCGCGGCCGCTGTAGCGCTGTGCCCACACCGGTGCGCCGCCGCTGCCGGCCATCACCCGCTGCGGCATCAGGGATGCGAGCGTGCCGAAGATGATCTCCGGCAAGAACTGTCCGACCGCGCCGCGCGCGTTGACCGCCGCCGGGAAGCGCGCGTTCAGGATCGAGCCTTCCGGCGCGCTCACCTTGATCGCACGCAGCACGCCTTCGTTGTTCGGCAGCAGCGGGCTCACGGCGCATTTCACCGCGAAGGTCGTGTAGGAGGCGGTGTAGTTCAGGCACACGTTGACGCCTTTCGCGATTTGCGGCGTCGAGCCGGTGTAGTCGACGTGCACTTCGCCGTCCTTCAGCGTGACCGCGGTCGCGATCGTGATCGGCTGGTCGTCGAAGGTGTCGATCGAGACTTCACCGCGGTGCGTGCCCTCGCGGAATCGGCGGATACTCGCGCGCACGGCCGCCTCGGTGCGATCAAGGATCGAGCGGCTCAGCGCCTGGATGTCCGCCATGCCGTGCTCGCGCATGAGATCGAGCAGCCGCCGGCGCATGACGTCGTTGGCGGCGACCTGCGCGCGCAGATCTCCCACAACGTAGTCCGGCACCCGCACGTTCGCGCGGATGAACTGGAACGCGGTCGCGTTGGGCTCGCCTCTCTCCATCAACTTGAGGATCGGGATGAACAGGCCTTCCTCGAATACCTCCCGGGTTTCCGCGACCGCGATGCGCCCGCCGATGTCGGCCTGGTGCGCGCAGCACGCCGCATAGGCAACCACCCGGGACCGGTGGAGGATCGGCGTTACGATGGCGATGTCATTGAGGTGGCCCGTGCAGATCCAGGGATCGTTGGTGATGAGCACATCGCCGGGATTCAAGGCCTGCGGCGGATACGCTTCGCCCATCTTTCGCATCGTCACCGGCAGCGAGCCGATGAAGCCCGGGCCGCCGAAGGTGGACTGCGCGAACAAGTTGTAATCCGCATCGAACAGCGCGCAGGCGTAATCGTTGGCGTCGCGGATGATCGACGAGAACGCCGTGCGCACCAAGGCGGTGGCGGCTTCGTCGACCATGGCGGTGACGCGCGTCCAGAGGATTTCGAGCTCGACCGGGTCCATGCTGCCTTGCATGCTCACGCCTCCCGCGGCTCGATCACGAGCGTGCCATGCTCGTCGACCAGCACATGCCCACCGCAATCGACGATCGTGGTCGCCTCGCGTTCTTCGATGATCGCGGGGCCTGCGAGTGCCGCACCCGCCTGCAAGCGGATGCGGTCGTACACGCCGTGATCGACGAACCCGTTGCTCCGGCCCGAATACGCGGCGCGCCGGCCCTTCATCGCGGCGCTTGCCGGGCGGCCGGATTCGAGCTTGCGCAGCGCGACCGCCGGCGCCGGACTGTGCGCCACCAGGCGCAGGTTGATCAACTCGACCGCCATGTCCGCGTACACGCGCCCGTAGAGCGTCTCGTAAGCATGCTCGAATAGCGCGCGAATGCGGGCCTTGTCTGGCCGCGGCTCAGCCGCCGGCAGCGGCACGTTCACCGTGTAGCCTTGCCCGCAATAACACAGGTCGAGCGAGCGCGAGCAACTGATCTCGCCCGCCGGGTCGGCGCGCTCGGCGAAGCGTTTCGCCTCGTTCTCCATATCGATGAACAGCGCTTCGATAGCCGCGGGATCCAGGTCGCTCAAGCCCACGCGGCGGGTCTTCACCAAGTCGAAGGCAACGGGCGAGACCAGAAGACCGAAAGCCGAAGCGATGCCGGCGCTCGATGGGATCAAAATCCGGCGGATGCCGAGCCGGCACGCGAGCGCATAGGCATGGACCGGCCCGGCACCGCCGAAAGCGACCATCGTGAAGCGGCTGGGGTCCGCGCCTTTTTCGGCCATGTGTATGCGGATGGCGGCGGCCATGTTCTCGGTGACGATCTCGTGTATGCCCCACGCGGCAGCAGCGGTGCTGAGGCTCAGCGCTCGCGCGATAGCGCTGTCGATCGCGGCCTGCGCAGCGTCGAGATCGAGGCGCATCTCGCCGCCAAGGAAATGATCGGCGTCGAGATAGCCGAGCACGAGATCGGCGTCCGACACCGTAGGCTCGCGGCCGCCGCGCGCATAGCACGCGGGACCAGGTTCGGCGCCGGCGCTGCGCGGACCCACCCGGATCAGGCCGAGCTCGTCCACGCAGGCGATGCTGCCGCCCCCGGCACCGATCTCCATGATGTCGATCACGGGGATGCGTAGCGGTATGCCGCTGCCTTTCTTGAAACGGTGCACGCGCGCGGCCTCGAAGCTCGCAGCCTTGTCGATGTTGCCGTCCCGAATGACACAGCCTTTGGCGGTGGTGCCGCCCATGTCGAAAGCGAGCACGTGTTCGGCGTAACCGGCCGCTCGCGCGATGTAGGCAGCGGCGAGGGCGCCCGCCGCGGGGCCCGATTCGACGATTCGCAGCGGAAATTCGGCGGCGGTCTCGACCGAGGTCATGCCGCCGCTCGAAAGCATCATCAGAAGCTGGCGCTCGAACCCGAGCTGGCGCAGCCCTGCGCTCAGATGCGAGGTATATCGCGTCGTGAGCGGTTGCACGTAGGCGTTCGCGACCGTCGTCGTGGTGCGCTCGTATTCCCCCACCTCGGGCAGCACTTCGCTCGAAATCGATACGGGAATGCCCGGGGCGAGGTCGCGCAGGAGCGCCTTCGCCTTTCTCTCGTTCTGCGGATTGGCGTATGAATGCAGGAAGCACACGCCGATCGACTCGATCTCGTGCCGGCGCAATTGTTCCGCCGCGCGAGCGAGGTCGGTCGCATCGAGCGCAAGCGCGATCGAGCCGTCCTGATAGGTGCGTTCCTCGACCTCGCAGCGCAGGTGGCGCGGCACGAGCGGTGGCGGAAACTCGATGAAGATGTCGTACAGGTCGTAGCGCATCTCGCGACCGATCTCGAGCACGTCGCGAAACCCTCGCGTGGTGATCAGCCCCGTGCGCGCGCCCTTGCGCTCGATGAGCGCGTTGATGACGAGCGTGGTCGCGTGCAGCACGCAGCGCGTCTGCGCCATCAGGCCAGGTATGCGTCGCATGAAGCGCTGCACGCCCTCGAGCACGGCTCGCGACGGGTCGTCGGGCGTGGTCAGGCACTTCTCGACCGCGACCTCGCCGGTGGCCGTGTTGACGAGGTAGAAGTCGGTGAAGGTGCCGCCGATGTCACAGCCGAGCCGGTAGAGGCCGCCGAACGAAGTCATCGCCTGTCTCTGTTCGGCGCCATTCTCCCACACGGAAGGATTACCGCCTCGATAGGCATGCCACACTGAAAGCACTTCAAAGCGATTGCCCGAACGCGTGATCGATGGCCGGCTCGCTTCGCGTTCACATCGTCGCCACGCCAGCCCGTTTCGCGACCGCGTTCCACTTCTTGATGTCTTGCCTAACCAGCTTTGCGAACGCCTCCGGAGTCGACCCGCCCGGCTCGACGCCTTGGGCCGCGAAGCGCGCCTTCACATCCGGTGTCGCTATGGCCTTGTTGACGGCTTGATTCAAGGTGGCGACGATCGCCCCCGGCGTGCGGGCGGGTGCAAACGTGCCGAACCAGCCGACGACTTCGAATCCGCTCAAGCCCTGCTCGGCTACCGTCGGCACATCGGGTGCAGCCGGCGAGCGTGCCGGGCTCGTGATGCCGAGCGCACGCAGGCGCCCGGCCTTGACTTGCGCCAGCGCCGCGGGAACGGTCGAGAAGTACATGTGCACCTCCCTGCCGGCGAGCGCCGTGATCGCCGGACCGCCGCCTTTGTACGCGACGTGGGTCATCTCGATCTTCGTCATCGACTTGAACAGCTCTCCGGCGAGGTGCCCGAGCGAGCCGATCCCCGGCGCCGCGAAATTGAGCGCGCCCTTGCTCTTGTGCCCGTAGGCGATCAGCTCCTGGACCGACTTGGCGGGTAGCGCCGGATGGACGACCAGGATGAGCGGGCTCGAGGCCACGTTCGCGATCGGCACGAAGTCCTTGTCGACATCGAACGAGAGCTTGGCGTGCAGGCTCGGCAGAATGGCGAAGTTGCTGAACATCTGAAGCAACGTATAGCCATCGGCGGGTGCGTGGGCTACGAGCTCGGTTCCGAGCAAGCCACCCGCGCCGCCGCGATTATCGATGACCACCTGCTGGCCGAGAAACTCGCTGAGCTTGTCGTTGACTGCACGCGCCGCGAAGTCATTGCCGCCGCCGGGCGCGGAACCAACCACCAGGCGGATGGGCTTGTCCGGATAGTGCTGGGCCGAGGCGGCGGTAGCGAGCGCCGCGAGGATCAGCGCCGAGAACGTTGCTGGTAGCATGCTCAGCGCCCCTTCCATTGCGGTTTTCTCTTCTCTTTGAAGGCACGTATGCCCTCCTGCGCGTCGTCCCCGGAAAGCAGCCGATTGGCGACATCCCGCGCCATGTAGACGCGCGTCTCGACGGGGACTTCGAGCCCGCGCCGGCCAGCCTCCTTGATGGCGTGGACGGCGAGCGGTGCGTTGTCGAGAATCTCGCTCGCCCAGCGCTCGGCGGTCGCCATGAGCTGGTCGTGCGCTACCACCTCGTTGGCAAGCCCCAGGCGGAAGGCTTCCTGCGCCGAGATGAACTTCCCGCGCATGAGATAGCCCATCGCGATGTTCCAGGGCAGGGCGTGTGGAAGGAAGCTCGGACCGCTCACCGAGGAAATCCCGCGTTTGACCTGGGGCCAGCCGATGCTCGCACGCTCCGACATGATGATGATGTCCGCATTGAGCGCGAAGCCGCCGCCTTGCGCGAGGCAGGGGCCGTTCAGCGCCACGATGAACGGCTTGAAGATGCTGCGCTGGAAGAGGTAGAGCTCGTCATTGGACATGACGTCGCCTTTCTCCGCCTCCGCGGGGACCTTCTCCAGCAGGTCCTTGCCGGAACAGAACGTGTCGCCGTTACCGGTGAGGATCGCGAGCCAGATATCGGCATTGAACTTCACGTCGGTGAACGCCGCCTGCACTTCCTTGCGCATCGCGCGGTTGAGCGCGTTCTTCTTGCTCGGCCGGTCGAGCGTGATGTACGCGACGTGGCCTCGCACCTCGTATTGCACTGCTTCGCCCATCTCGGGGGATCTCCTTGCCAATGGCGGCCCTGACGATGAGCCGCAAGCAGACTCGTCGAATAGATGAGTCGCCGCGGCCCGGCGGCCGCGCGTTGCTCGGCACGCAGGCTGTCAGCAATGCGGCGACGTTGTAGCTCGATTGACAGAGCGCACAGGGTGATATGGTAGAGTCTACGACTCCTTCAAACAACGAGCTTGCGCGCGAGGGTTTGAGCATGCCCATCATCGCCGAACGAGTAATGCCGGGCGACGAGCTGCCGCCGGTGTCCAGGAAATTCCGCTTGGAAGACTTCAAGCGCGGCGACGAAAAGACGATTCACACCGATTATGCAGCGGCGGCGCGAGAAGGACTGCCGGCGCCGGTTGCGATCGGGCCGCAGGTCGCGGCGCTCACGTTCCGGCAGATGCGCTCGTGCTTTGGCGAGGGGTGGATCGCCGGCGGCAAGTACGACCTGAGCTTTCGCAAGCCGGTGTTCGTCACCGATTTCTGCGTGGCGCGCGCCAAGGTGACGAAGCTCGAGCCCGAAGACGGAAAGCTGCGCGTGCATTGCGACGTCTGGATCGAGAACCAGAAGGCCGACAAAGTGATTGCCGGCACGGCGAGCGCCCTGGTGCCGGCGACGCGCGGCAAGCCCTGAGCAATGGCCGAGCATCGCGCCAAGGCGCCGCTTGCAGGCGTGCGCGTCGTGGACTTCACCCAGGTGGTGGCCGGTCCGTACTGCACCATGATGCTGGCGGACATGGGCGCCGAAGTGGTGAAGATCGAGCGCGCGGGGCATGGCGATGACCTGCGTCGTACCGTCCCTTATGCCGGGCGCGAAGGCCACCAGGACTACTTCAACGCGCTCAACCGCTCGAAGAAGAGCGTCGCGCTCGATCTCAAACATGGAGAGCATCGCGCGCTGGCGTTGCGTTTGATCGCGCGCGCCGATGTGGTCGTCGAAAACTTCTCCCCCGGCACCGTGGAGCGGCTGGGCGTGGGATGGGAAGCCGTGAAGGATCTCAATCCGCGCCTGGTCTACTGCTCCCTTTCGGGTTTCGGACAATCGGGTCCATACCGGAACCGCCTCGCGCTCGATCCCATCATCCAGGCCGTCAGCGGCATCATGAGCGTCACCGGTTTTTCGGACGCTCAGCCGACGATGGTCGGTGCGCCGCTTGCCGATGTCATCGCCGGAATGTTCGCCGCCTATGCGATCGTGAACGCCTTGCGCCTCGTCACCGCGAGCGGGGGTGGGCAGTACATCGACATGAGCATGCAGGATGCGCTGCTCGCCGCCGTGGGTACGCGCATGGGAGAGACACTCCAGGCCGGAATCGCACCCGCGCGCCTGGGGAACGAGAATCCGCTGCGGGTGCCCGCGAATACTTATCGAACGGCCGATGACGTTTATATCGCGGTGATGGTCCACGACCAGGAGCAGTGGAAGCCATTCTGCGAAGCGCTCGAAGCGCCCGAGTGGCTGGACGATCCGCGCTTCCGGACGATGCCGCTACGGGTGCGGAATCGACCAGCAATGAACGAGCTCGTCGCCCGCCGCTTCGCGCAGAGGGATTTTGGCGACTGGAGCGTGCGCCTCGACCGGCATCGAATCCCGTACGCCAGGGTGAACGACTACGCGCGCGCCCTGGACGATCCGCAAGTCGCTCATCGCGGCCTGGTGCGCGAGGTCGAGCATCCGGGCTCCGGGCGCATCCGCCTGGTCGGTCCGCCCTGGCGAATGTCGCGGACGCATACCGAAATCAAGCCGCCGCCCATCCTCGGCCAACACACGCGGGAAGTTCTCGACGAGTGGCTGGGCGCGAGCGATCCGAGTCACGCGCACGCGCACGGAGCTGGCTCGGGGTCGAAAGGGCGCGGGAGCTGAAGCCGCTGGCGGGAGGAGAAACACGTTGACGATAGCCGGGGCCGGCCTTGTTGCCGGCGCGCTGCTGCCCATCGCGCGCAACGCTTGGCCCGAGAATCCGACATTGAGGGGTGCCAAGCCTCACCGGCGCCGGTGCTGCCGCCGCGGCAGAACCGTTGCTACCGACCGATTTTGTCGCCACCATGGACAATGGGCAGGCAGCATACGGGCGCCGACGAGCAAAAGGTCCTCCCATACCTTGTTGATCTTAAGTACTGCCTTCGGTACTCGTCGTCACCAGACAGCACCGAAAGATTCCCCAATGACTAATACGCTCACCGCCGCCGAAATCAAGCGTCGCGGCATGGCCGCCATTGAGGAAGGATTGCGGCACGGCCCGGTGCACATCGTCAAGCGCAACAAGCCGGCGGCCGTGGTACTCACCGAGGAGGAGTATCAAAGGCTCGCCCACGGCCGAGTGGCCGCACCGATCGGAATGACCGCCATGCAGTGGTTGCTGTCGCAGCCTGCGTTGGGAGCGCGGAGCAAAGCGCAGATCGATAAGGACGTCAAGGCCGAGCGTAACTGGTGATCGCTTTTTTCGATGTCAGCGCGCTGATCTACCTGGTGGAGGGCAAACCGCCATTCGGTCAAAGGGTACGCCAGGCGCTGGCGCCATTGACCGAGGCACATCCCGATCTCGGCACGGCAGTCAGCCGCCTCACTTGGCTCGAGTGTAGGGTAGGGCCGCTGAAAGCCAATGACACTGCAGTGCTGGCTTCATACGATGCGTTCTTCGCCCGCCCCGACTTGGTCTGGGTGGAACTGACTAAGGACGTTATGGAACTCGCCACCGCAATCCGCGTGAGACACGGGATGCGAACGCCGGACGCCTTGCAAGCTGCCAGTGGGCTGCAGTTGGGGGCGGACCACGTTTTCTTGACCGGAGATGCCGCGTTCAATCGCGTGACCGGATTGCGGGTCATGCTGCTGGACTGAGCCCTACGGACATTAGGCTTCGACTCACTTGCAGCGTTTGCGTCAGTCGTATCCATTAGCAGTGTGCATGATCTGAAGCACACATGCGGACGCCGGCTACGCGTTGCTGGTGTGACGGTCGAGGATCGGCAAGTGCTTCTCGGCCATGAGTCGGAAAGCGTGACGACCGATCACTCGGCGGCGGAGATCGCTCACCTCATCGCCCGGGCAAACAGGGTGACGGCGGGCGACCAGCGTAGTTTGCCGACCCTCACTGTGTTGAGAAGGAGATCTGCTTGATGGGACGGTGCTGGGAGAATTGCAAAAAGTCCCGCAAAACTCCCGCACTCGGTTCGAGCACCCAGCCAGAAAACGGGCTAAGCGCTTGAATTTATGGTCGGGGCGAGAGGGATTTGAACCTCCGACCACCTGCACCCCATAACGGTACGCTTCCTGCCCGCAAACCCGCGTGGTTATGCGGTTTCCACCAGAATGTTCGTGCAAATTCCAACTGGCTTCCCCTGGGAATCCGGCTACCTGTAACCAGACACTTACTGAACATTTGCAAGAAGCCATGCGCACGGACGGGTCATGCGTCAGGCGCGCCCAATAGGACATCAGCCAGAGTGGCGGCTCCCGCGGTGGAGATTCATTTTCGTTCCCTATGACCGCACGAAGTGCTCTTGGAGCTAGGCACTTCGGCTTAGGTCTTCGGGGCTACCGACACATATTTTAATGTGTCTAAAAAACAATATTCTGTGCCGAACGCCACAAATCTGGTATCGTTGCCTCCATGACATACGACGAGTTCAGGCGACAATTGGGAAAGGCCGGGCTAACCGTAAAAGGGTTCGCCGAGTTGATAAAGCAGACGCCCAATTCGATCACCAACTACGCTGCCCAAGGCGAAGTTCCGCCGCATCTCGCCATCATCGCTGCGCTCATGGGAGACATGGCCGAAAGTGGCCTTGATTTCCGCTCCACCTTGGAGCGTATTGAGTTCGAGGGCAGCAAGCCCCGCGGAGGATCAACCAAGGGCAGGTTTGGCGGTAGCAGGCAAATGGGATTGCAGTTGACCAGCAACTAGAGAGGCATTTCATGAGCTACACGCCTGATTTGATCTCCGCCGCAGACAATCTGCGGAGATTCGTGGGCGGGCGACGCTACGGAACCATCCTTGCCGATCCCCCGTGGCAATTTCAGAACCGCACGGGAAAGGTGGCTCCTGAACACAAACGACTTAACCGCTACGGGACGATGTCGCTCGAAGACATCATGGGTTTACCCGTCGAATCTGTAGCGGCCGACGTATGTCACTTATACCTATGGGTTCCTAATGCGCTGCTGCCGGAAGGCCTTGCGGTCGTGCGGGCGTGGGGGTTTCAGTACAAGAGTAATCTCGTGTGGCACAAGATCAGAAAGGATGGCGGACCCGATGGGCGCGGTGTCGGGTTCTACTTCCGAAACGTAACGGAGCTCATCCTATTCGGGGTGCGAGGAAAGCACGCGCGGACGCTTGGACCGGCTCGGAGTCAAGTCAATTTCTTAGCGACGCGTAAACGCGAGCACTCCCGCAAGCCGGATGAGCAATACCCGCTCATAGAAGCATGCAGCCCGGGGCCTTATCTCGAATTATTTTCTCGTGGCGTGCGCGACGGTTGGGATGTCTGGGGGAATCAGGCTGCTGAGAGCTATCAGCCAACATGGTCCACCTACGCCAACCATTCAGCCTCTGAACCTGGCGTAGTTCATGTGGATTGATATGAAGTCGACGTGACTATTCGTCCCCTTCCCCTTTTACTTCTTCAAGTGGAGGCATTAGATCGATCGCCTCAGCGCGCATCCTCTTACATTCAGCGTCGACGATCTTGTATTGACGACCGTCGGCCCTCCAGTTTGCTTTGAGCTCATCAGCCTTAGTCAGCAATTGCTTTACCCGTTGAGCAAGTTCAATCTCTTCGATTCGTCCGGGTTCAATGCCAATCAGCAAAAGAGGGCATCCCCCGCCCCCGCCCAGATTGACCTTCGGAATGAGCTTGTTCCAGTGCGTTGAAGCCTGTCCGTACTTTGAGCTTGTTGTCTTTGCTACGCACCGTTCGGCCTATCAGCTCCTGAAGAGTTGGCCCACGAGTTACGATCACCCCTACGCGATCGCGCCCTCTCGGTGGAGGGCTTGGAAGTTAATCAGATCGCGGTCAAGAAATGGATCGTTATTGTTCCACTCCATTTCGACAGCAAGGCCAGGAAATGGCTGTCGCCGGTCTCCTTTTCCAAACATATCGATCTCATGCCCGCGCGTGCGACTAGTGCGGATCGGCTTGCCATCCAAGCTAAGCTTCTTCTCGATTGTTATATTCTGCTTACTCCATATTACTTCGCCATCTTCGACCATTGCCGCAAGTGAATCGTCAAATCGCTTGACGAATACGGTACGCCCCCCGCCGCCTTGACGCAGTTCGGTAAGAGTGGGTCTAAAGTTCTCTAATACGGCGACAAGATCTCTATGCCGATCTGAAAACGATTCTTTGAGAATAACATCGGCATAACGGGTGGCCCCATACTTGTAACCTTTTGGCCAACCCGGTGTGGCAACATCACGAACTTCACCGGCAATATCGACGACCCCGACATCTCGTTCGACTTCTTCTTCAGACGACTCGGTATTTGAATTGCTCAAGACTTCCCCCCTTAGAACTTGTCGCCAGAAGTATATGGCGACTCGTCCTATATGCGGCTTGACCATGCCCGCAGTGCCAATGTGCGGCTCGTGGCATAGGTAGCGCAAAGGTTTCCCCCGCTTCCCGGCCCCTCAGACGGTAGCGCCCGAGGGTCGGCTCGATCGCCGAGTGCTCATCCCATGCGGCACTGTCCGGTGACCATGCGGCACCTCCGGTGCTCGGGCTCAGCTCTTAGGATCACCGACGCGCGGATGGTAACGATGGCAGGTGCTCAGACTAAGTGCTGGCAGCGGTGTCGTTGAGCTCCGCGCGAACTGCCCACCGGAAGCAGTGGAATACCCCGGCAACGTTCTCGCGGCAGCTTGATTTCTTGCGACGTCGATTGTCGAGGCAACGAGGGCTTGCTGTCTCGATTTGCAGGGAATCTGCAAGGAATCGAGAACTTGCAGGGAGGGAAAGCAGCGTAAGTTCTTGATTCGATGGTCGGGGCGAGAGGATTTGAACCTCCGACCACCTGCACCCCATAGAGCCACAAGTACGAAGAATATCAATAGCGGCTGCCGCGATTGTCTAACTTCGGAGCGATCTTATCCACAAGCGTTCATGCGGCTTTGCGGGCGGTCGTTAGACATCGCCCTCGTCGATCAGACCCTTGCGTATCAGTGCGGCCACCAGGTCATCTACGCTGATAGGCACCTTCGGCGCAGGGCGGCGGATCGCGGCTTCCTCCGCTGCGCGCGCCGCGACTTCCGCGACAGTCATGTTGACCAGTTCGCCGTTCACGAGTCGTTTCATTGTGGCCTCCGGTGACGCAGCAAGGTCGCGAATCCCGATGAGATGTTCCCTGAACTGAACCCGAGTCGCAGCCCCTCGACTGGATAGGACTCGTGGCGACCGGCTCCGCAGAAATAGCACTGCGCCCCATCGACCCTCGTATAGCTGACCTCGTACGTGATAGCCACGTAGCTCGTCCCGGCAGGGCGAAACAGCCGCATCGTGCCGGCCGCGAACGATGCGGCGGCATTGCTCACCCCTTGGGTCGCATTAGGGCGGGTGAGGCAAATCAGGCTGTCGAGCGCATCGACCGTGCTGCCTGAATCGGCACCAGCACTCGGGCCATGCATCCGCGCGCCCCAGGAGTAGCCGGATGCCGTTTGCCACACCAAGCCGGCAGTGGCCACGCGCAAGAACAGAAACACATCGTCTGTCGTCGGGGCGAGGCTGAAATAGCACTCGTACAAATCCGTGTCGGCATCGAACCCCGTGAAGTCCAGGGTACTGACGGGCGCAGGGACGCGATTGCTCGAAATGATTTGGGGGCGATCCAGCCCGAGGGTGTAGAACGTCGCCCCTGTACACACGAGCGTGCACGAGTCGCCAGGGTATAGCTTGAGCGTGCTCAGGTGGTCGCAGAGTTCGGCGCCGCTGAAATCGACGATTACCGTGCCCGATGTCGAGTTCACGTTGCGCAAATGGGTAAACCACCCGGCGCCAAGGGTGGCGGCGGACTCGACGAGCACGGTCGGCGAACCGGTGAGCAAGCCCACCTGACCGCAGTGTGACAGCGCGAGGGCGTAACCGATACCCGACGAATAGACGTTACCCGCCGCGAGCGTTTTGCAAAACGCGGCAGCAAACCCATCATCCAGCAGCGTCCGCGCAAACGGGGTGAGTGCGTGCGTAGCAGCCGATCCGCTGCCGGTAAAATGCATGCCAAGATCGGCCCCGGATAACAGCCCGGCAATCGCAGCGAGCTCGGGATCGGCGGTAAGGTTGTACGACCACGGCATCCACTTCGCGGCCGCCAGGTCGGTGGCAAATGTGCCGCTGGTATGCGCAGTGAGGCAAACATAAATGTTGCCGCTATTCGCGATCAGGTCAAGCTGCGCGTAGGCGGTCGCAGTCAACCAATCGCCGCGTGGCGTGATGTTGCTGTTCATCATTGCGACCACCGCGGGGGCGAGCGCATGCGGCTCGACCGCGTAATCCCGCAGCTTGGTGTCGTCGCGCTGCAGAATCGAGAGATTTGCGCGGTATTCGGCGAAGCGTGCGGCAATCGTGGCGAGCTCCGCATCGAGCATCGCGGTGCGCACCGTCGAGCGGCCCGATACGCTTGCCGCCTCCTCTGCCGAGAAGTCGGTGGCCGGCACGTACGCAGTAGGTTGCGTCATGGTCTCGCCTCGTAGCGTTTCAATCTCTTCTCCACGATCGTCTCCGGCCCGATCTCGGGCATCATGATTTCGCGTGCTCCGGAGCGAACCTCGGAGACGATTTCCGAGACCATCTCGCGCTTCGCCCAGTCGGGCAGGCGCTGGTAGCCATCGGAAGTCACCACCTGAGAGAGTACTTGATGCGCGGTCTGGCCCGAGAGCGTGCCGTACATCGTGCGCTGCTCGGGCGAGAGCTTCACATCGTAGAGTTTCTTTTCTGGGAGCTTGATCTCGAGCTTCAGGCGCACCGCTTCGTCTCGCACCGGGTCGGCCTTCTCGCGCGAGACCGCGATCGGGCTGAACGCACCCCCGAGCCCGCCTTCGCGCTGCACGGGCTCGCCCCAGGTGTCGAGCCGGGGCTGCAATTCCTCGCTCATGCCGGGAATCCTCGACTTCCACTTGGCGATGATGTCGGCCGCCTCGCGCAAGATCGGATCGCCGCCGGCGTCCATACCCTCGGTCTCGCGCACGATGGGGTCGTTCGCCCGCGCCGCCTGCGCAAGTCCCGTCGGGATGAGCGTCCCCGCGAGGTTCGCGATGTAGCGATCCCCGTAACGGCCGGGGTTCGAGAGCGCGTTGACCACATCTGAGATCCCGCGCAACCACGTCTTGCTGGTCAGATTTTGCGCAACCGCTATGCCGATCATCGCGCCCAACTTCTCGCGCTCGTCCTCCTCGAGGTAGTCCCATATCTCGGCGCCGTCGGCCGCGACGCCCAGGAGAATGCCGAGCGGCTCCAGGCGGTTGTAGGCGTGCCAGGTGTCACCCACCTTGATGGAATAGGGCTGCCAGCCGCGCTCGCGCAGCAGGCGCTTGCGCTCAGGCTCCGGCGGACCGCCGCCGGAGAGCAGTCCTTCCATCGCGAACGAGAAGGCCGTCAGGCCGAGCGCGGAGCCCACCACCATCTTGGCGATCGCCTCGTCGCGCGCAACACCGCCGGCGGCCAGATCGTTGCGAACGTTCTTCGAGAGCACGGCAAAGGGCGTGCGCTCGCCGGCGAACTTGATGATGTTGGTCGGCGTGCGAATGAAGGGCACGATCAACTGCATCCAGCGTGCGCCCGGGGTGTTGACCAGGCGCATGAATGTCTCACTGGCGAGCCCGAGCCGCTTGTTGAAGGTGAAGTACAGCGCATCTTGGTCCGCGCGCTCGCGGATGGGGTCGTTCTCGTCGTGCGCGAGCTCGGCGATCCGCTGGAAGGGCTTCTTCGATTTCTCCGCGATCGCCGCGCGGGTCGCGAGCGCGTAGAGCGTCATCTGCCGGTGCAGTTCCTTGAAGAACGCATCCTCGGTCGAGAGGAACCGGAACGGTATGCGCACGGTCTCGCCGACCAGGTCGGCCGCCTTGGCCGCGCCGCCGGTCAGCCCCAGGTTCGCGCCGGTGATCGCCTTGCCGCGCACTTCGGTCTTGTCTTCCGCTGCGGTGTCGCCCGTCTTGAATGTATGCCACGCCGCTCTTGCGGCGCTCCGGACGCCCATCACCATGCCGAGCGTCTCGGCAAGCGCTTCAGTCATGTAGGCTTTCTCGCCACCGTGCGCCATGCCGATCATTGCGGTGATTGCCTTCTCGGGAATGCGCAGCCCCAGGGTGATGGTATTCGAGAGGATGTTGGCTAGATGCGTGGTCGGCCCGGAGAGCAGGCCCGCCTTCCACGCTTCCAGCCACATCGAGGGTGCTTGACTGCGCGCCTGCTCGCGCGCAAAGCCGAGGAGCTGTTGCGGGGTGTCGTATTCCTGGATGCGCTGCGCGAGCTCGCGAATGTTGTCGAGTCCGCCCCAGTCTTTGATGAGGTCCGCTGTCTCGCGCAGGCGCTCGGCCTGGCGAGTGGCGGTGTTCAGGTTCCGGAGAATGTTGAGCGCGCGCCCGGCTTCTGCCGCCGCGCCCAGGAACTGCGCGCTCATCATGGCGGAGCGCTCGACCTGGGCAATCATCGCACGCGCGTTCTCCTCGGTCGGGTTCTTCGCAACCTCGTCCATCAGCTTTGCCAGATGCTCGGCGGAGCCTTCCAGCAGCGAGGCGCGCGCAACCAGCTCATGCGCGTTCGATGCCTCGCTCGTCTTGCGCCGGACGAGCTTCGCCATCCTGGCGGGCGACTGCCCGAGGAGATCAGCCAGGCGCGCGGTCGCATCGACCGACACGCGCCCGCGCCGGGCAACCGCGATCTGAGTCTCGTAAGCGTCCGAGAGCTTGGCGAGCTCGAGCTTGACCGCCTCGGGGCTGTTGATCTTGTCGTAGTTCACGTGCCCGACGGTCTTGCGATCAGGGATCGCCGTGCGTTGCGAGGCGAGGTAGGTATGAATCGCCGGCGAGAGCCCGTCAGCGCCGATCGTGCGTTGCGCCCGGCGGGGTGTCGTGTTGTAGGGCGTTTGCGGGGACTCGACGCGGTCGGGACCTTGTGGCAGACTGTCGCCGTTGCTTTCGCCCCGAGCGATGGGGACACCCTGATCCGGACTCGATTCAGGCGTGCCAGCGTATGGGGGCTGCTGGCCGGCGGCAGCGGATGTGGGTTCGCTCCCATCCCAAAGCAGCACCGCTCCTCGCTCAAGCTGCTTTTCCAAATAATTCCTCGACGCGGGAAATGCGGTATTGACGCGGTAGTAATCCCCGCCTTCTGTCGTCGGTTCCAGTTGAATGAACAAGACGTCCTGTTGTCCGTTGACGCGAGCAAGCAGGAGCTGTCGCGCTCGCGTCTGATACACGCGCGTGAATCCGCGGCTCACAGTGGCGACAAAATCTTGCACCGAGGCGTAGCCCGCGTTTCGAATCTGGCGGCCGTGCCCTGCTTCGATGTGGACAAGCCCATGACCAGTTCCGTCAGAACGATGCTCGCCACGCTCGAGGCGGATCGGACCTGCTTGCCGTCGCATCGCGCGCCCCATCTCGGGCGTGATTTCCCCGAAGTCGGGGCTGCCATCGGGCGCCTGCACGAAATCCGGCTCGGACACACCTTGCTGCTGCCTCCGCGCCGCCGGCCCCGGCCGCATATCCGCGAACATCGGTGACGTATCCGACGTGCCGCGCGTGCGTCGATTCGCGGGATAGATACCTTCGTTTCCGCCTTCGAACAACCGGTTTTCCGCTGCCGAGATCGCTTTGGGCTGATCCAGCCTCGCGTCCGGGACGTAGTGCACCGCGTCCATGACCAACTTGTCGCGGCCGAGCGCCAAGAGCGTCGAGCTATGCTCAGCCGCGCCCACTGCAAACAGGTTCACGCTCCCGGTATGCAACGCCCAGCGGCGCATCGTCCACTGGCGCTTCTTTGGCGTGTCCAACTGTGATACTGGAATCTCGCCGACTGCCGTGGTGCGCCTCTGCGCGTCAGTGCCAATCACCGTAATGACGGGTGCGTCAGTTCGCACCAGATCGCGCCCCATGAACGCCAAGGCGCCAGGCGAACTGATGATATTGCCAAGGCCAGGCGCCTTCTGCCGTAGCGGGTCCTGACCGCCGTGGCCCATGGGGATGTGGTCCTCGAAGTCACCGTCGCGCTTGATAAG
>JADLAC010000089.1 GCA_020848435.1 Burkholderiales bacterium
CGCTTTTCGCGCATGGCGGTGTCGAACGACTTGCCGATAGTCTCGCTATCGGCTGCGTCGTCCTCCTAGCCCTGCGCGAAAATCGCCTCCGTCGCACACGTGAAATCAAGTCCGACAGGCTCCTAGCTAGGGTCGAGACTACCGCGCCTTGGGCCGGCGCGCTATACGGTGTTCTCCGCGCCGAGGATGACCGTCACCTGGCTCGACAGCACGCCGCCGTTGCCGTGCGCGAGCGCGACGTCGCAGTTCGCGACCTGGCCCTCTGCGCGTTCGCCGCGAAGCTGGCGCACGGCCTCGATCAGCAGGAAGATGCCGTACATCCCGGGATGACAGTAAGACAGGCCGCCGCCGTTGGTGTTGACGTTGAGCTTGCCGCCGGGCGCGATGCCGCCGCCTGCCACCAGGCGCCCGCCCTCGCCCTTGGGCACGAAGCCCAGGTCTTCCAGGAAAAGGATGGTGTTGATGGTGAACGCATCATAGAGCTCGATCGCCTTCACGTCGGCGGGTTTCAGGCCCGCCATCTTGAATGCCTGCGGGCCCGAGCGCGATGCGCCGGTCACGGTCAGGTCGGGCATGTTCGAGATGCTGTTGTGGCTCAGATACTCGCCCACGCCGAGGACATAGGCGGGTTTGTTCTTGAGCGACTTGGCGCGTTGCGCGGATACCATGATGAGCGCTCCGCCGCCATCGCTGACGAGACAACAATCGCGCACCGTGAAGGGATAGCTCACCATGCGCGCGCTCAACACCTGCTCGATGGTGAGCGGTTCCTTTTCCCACGCACGCGGATTGCGCAACGCCCACTTGCGCGCCGCGACCGCGACTTCGGCGAGCTGCTCGCGCGTCGTCCCGTACTGGTGCATGTGACGCGACGCGGCCAGCGCGTAGGCCGAGGAGGGCAGGAAAGGCTTGTACACCGTCTCGTAGGGATTGAGCTCGCGCGGGCTCGACTGGGCACGCGAGACCGTGCGCTGCGTGCTGCCGTAGGTGATCAGCGCGACGTCGCACAATCCGTTCTGGATTGCGGCGTGCGCATGGCCGACGTGCGACTCGAACGACGAGCCGCCGATCTGGCTGTTGTCGGCATAGCGAGGCTCGATGCCGAGATACTCGCGCAAGTGCAAAGTGGGGCTGCGAGCCTGCGTCGTGGCCGCGAAAATGGCGTCGATGTCGGAGAGCTTCAAGCCGCAATCGTCCAACGCACGCCGCGTCGCCTGCGCCATCAGGTCGATCGGGCTCATGTTCGGTGCGACCGCGTGCAAGTCCGATTCGGCGGCACCGACGATGGCTACACTGCCGCGTTGAAGGCCTTTCATTTCGAGCCCTCCACGGGAACGAACACCGGATAGGGCGGCTGCTTGTCGTCGCCCGGATGCATGCGCACTTTCACCCGCATGCCGATTTTCACCTGCATCGGGTCGATGTCCTCGACCCGGCTCATCATGCGAAAGCCCTCGTCGACATCGATCAGCGCCACGTTGTAGGGCGTGACGTCCTTGCTGTGGACCACCGTGGTCGCGTGCACGCTGCCCAGGCCCTGGCTCACGCGCCATTCCAGGTTGGTGCTGCCCGAACCGGGGGCCAGCACGCGCGGGAAGAAGACGGGCTTGTTGTCGTCGAGCGAATACTGATACGCGAGCAGCCCCTTGCGGCAATGCTCGAGGAAGGTGCCGTAGGGCGATGCCTTCAGCTTTTCATCCAAAGTGCTTCTCCTTGCTGTCGATTGCGATGCTTGGTTGCTATTCGAGCTTGATGCCGGAGGCGGCGACCACCTTGCCCCAGCGATCCAGCTCTTCGCGCACGAGCTGCGCCAACTGTTCCGGCGTTCCGGGCGCCGCATCGGCGCCGAACTTGAGGAAGATGGCCTTGGTTTCGGGCGCATTGAGCACCCGCACCATGTCGGCGTTGAGCCGCGCGATCATCTCCCTCGGGGTCGCGGCCGCGGCGAAGATGCCGTACCAGTTGTAGGCGACGACCTGGAAGCCCTGTTCGAGCATGGTCGGCACCTGCGGCAAGCTCGGCGAGCGCTCGCGCGTACCCACCGCCAGCGCGCGCAGCTTGCCGGACTGGACCTGCGGCAGCAGCACGGGCAGGTCGGCGAAGATGAGCTGGGTCTGGCCGCCGATCACCTCCATGGTGGCCGGACCCGCGCCCTTGTACGGGACATGCACCATGTCGATTCTGGCTGCTTGCTTGAACAGCTCCATCGCCAGGTGCGGCGTGCCGCCCGTGCCGGAGGAGGCATAGACGAGCTCGCCCGGACGGCGCTTCGCGAGCGCTACCAGCTCCTTCACGGTGCGCACGGGCAGCGACACGTTGGTCGTGAGCAGCTCCGGCATGGTGGCCATGGTGGTCACCGGGGCGAAATCCTTCACCGGATCGTAGGGCAGCGGGCGCACGAATGCCTTCGGGCTGATGGCGAACGGGCCCGCCGCGCCGATCGTGAGCGTATAGCCGTCGGGCGCGGACTTGGCGACATACTCATAGCCGATGGCGCCATTGGCACCCGCGCGATTCTCGACCACCACCGGGCTCTTGACCGACTCGCTCAGGCGTTGCGCGAACGGGCGCGTGAGGCCGTCGATCGGACCGCCCGGCGGATACGTGACCACGATGCGCAGCGGCTTGCCGTAGCCCGATTGAGCCGCGACGCCCACCGGGAACAGCAGTACCAGCGCGCAAAACGGAACGCAATGTCGTAGCTGCATGCTTCATCCCCCTCCACGTGGCAACGATCGCGCGCGGCCGTGCGCGATCGCAATCGATCGGCATACGCCTGCTCACCCCGGCGTCCGGCTGCTTAAGTCCCCGCTTTCACGCCCGCAAGCTTGATGACCTTCGACCACTTCGCGATCTCGTTGCGCAGGAAGCGGGCGAAATCGGCCGGCGTGGATCCCACCGGATCCGAGCCCTCGGCCTTGAGCCGCTCGCGGATGTCCGGCGCCGCGAGCAGCTTGCGCACCGCGCTCGAAATGCGTTCGACCACTTCCGGCGGACTTTTCGCCGGCCCGGCCAACCCGTTCCATGCCACGGCTTCGAAGCCCTTCAGGCCCGATTCGTCCAGCGTCGGCAGTTCGGGCAGCACGGCGGAGCGCTTGATGCTCGTCACCGCGAGCGCGCGAATTTTGCCGGACTTGATGAGCGGGTAGGCCGACGTGAGGCCATTGAAGACCAGGTCGACGTGGCCTCCGACCAGGTCGGTCAATGCCGGCGCGTTGCCTTTGTACGGAATGTGCACCATCTTCACCCCGGCCATCGCCTGGAACAGCTCGCCGGCCAGATGGTTCGAGCCGCCGCTGCCCGAGGAGCCGTAGTTGAGCATGCCGGGTTTGGCCTTGGCGAGCGCGATCAGTCCCTTCACGTCGCGCGCCGGCACGCTCGGATTGACGACCACCGCGAGCGGCGTCGTGTTGATCAGCGTGATCGGCGTGAAATCCTGCACCGGATCGTACGGCAGCTTCGGCAACAGGCTTGGATTGATGGTGAAGGGCGCGGGCACGACCAGCAGCGTATAGCCGTCGGGCGCCGCGCGCGCCACCAGCTCGGTCCCGATCACCGTGCCGCCTCCGGGACGGTTATCGACGATCACGGTCTGGCCGAGCATTTCGGTCAGGCGTGCGCCGACCGCGCGGGCGATGATGTCGGTGCTGCCGCCGGCGGCGAACGGGACGATGAAGCGAACCGGCCGGCTAGGGTAGGGCTGCGCCGCCGCGAACCCGGACATCAAGGCGATGGCGAGCGCCGCGTAAGCGCGAAGCGGATGTTGCGTGCGCATCGTCGTCGGCATCATCGGGTCGTACTCCCGTGTAGCACCACCAGCGCGTCCGCGGCCACCACGCCTTCGCCCGCCGGACGCACGAACAGGGGATTGACGTCGATCTCCTTGATGCGTGCCGCATGATCGGCGATCAAGAGCGACAGGCGCACCAGCACTTCGGCGAGCGCAGCGACATCGAGTGCCCGCGCACCGCGATAGCCGCGCAGCAGGGCCGCGCCCTTGATCTCGTTCACCATGTCGTGCGCGACGGCGAGATCGAAGGGGGCGAAGCGATGGGTCACGTCGTGCAGCAGCTCCGTCAGGACTCCGCCCAGCCCGAACATGACCGTCGGGCCGAAGTAGGGGTCATCGACCGCGCCGAGGATGACCTCGGTGCCGCTCGCCATCTCCTGGACGAGGACGCCGTCGATGCGCGCATCCGGTCGATACGCGCGTGCCGCCGCGACCACCACGCGCGCGGCGCTGCGCAGGCCGGCGAGATCCGTCACGTTCAAGCGAATCGCCCCGGCCTCGGTCTTGTGCGCGATGTCGGGCGATTCGATCTTGACCGCGAGCGGGTAGGTGAGTCGCGGGTCGCGCAGGGTGTCGATCTCGTTCTCGGCGAACAAGCGGCTGCGCACCACCGGTATGCCGTAGCGCGCGAGCACCTGCTTGGATGCGCCCTCGCCGAGGGCGCCGCTCGCCGGCAACTCGAGCGCCTTGGCTTGCACCAGACGCGGCGCGTCGCCGCCGGCACGTGCTTTGAAACGATCGGCCTTGACGCCGAAGCGATACATGGCGCCGAGCGCGTTCATCGAGCGCCGCGGCGAGAGAAAGCAGGGAATGCCGGCGGCTTGCACGGTATCGAAGGCTTCCTGGGTGCGTTCCGAGCCCGACCCCCATTGCAGCATGACCGGCTTGTCGCTCGCACGTGCGACCTCGACGAAGCCGCGCGCCCACACCGCGGCGATCGCACCGGGCGCGGAGCGCACGATCGCCTGATCGAATTCGGGGGCGGCGAGCACGGTTGCGATGACCCGATTGTAGGAAGCGAAATTGTCGCCGTAGCCTTGCGGGGTGAGATCGATCGGATTGCCGAGCGCGCCGAACTCCGGCGCATCCGGTTTCAGCTTCTCGAGCGTCGCCGCCGATGTCTCCGGGACCTCGAAGCCGTTCTGTTCGCACAGATCGGCGACCAGGACGCCGGCACCGCCCGAGAGCGTGAGGACCGCCACGCGGTTGCCGCGCGCGCGCTTGCGGTAGCGCAGGAACTGGGCGAGATCGACCACGTCGTCGGTGTCGCCGATTTCGATGTAGCCGCCTTGCTCCAGCGCGCGGCGAAACAGCTCCGGTCCCGCGCTAAGCCGGCCGGTATGCGAGGTGGCGGCCCGCCGGCCCGAGCGCGAATTGCCGACCTTCCACATCAGCACGGGCTTTTCCAGCGCCAGCGCGCGCCGGCCGATGTCCAGCAGGCCGCGCCCGTCGGTGCTGCCTTCGAGATAGGCGACCACCGCATCGGTGTCCTCGCGCTCGAGCAGATAGCGGATGAGCTCGGTGGCGCTGATGTCGGTCTCGTTGCCGGTGGAAACGATGTAATTGAACCCGACGCCTTGTTGATCGGCCGCCGTTACCATGCCCAAGCCATAACCGCCGCTTTGCGTGACCATCGCGAGCCGTCCGGCGCGCAGGTTCCGGTTGGACATGGCGCCGCCGAAACCGGCGTGAATGTGCTCGTCGAGATTGAGCAGGCCGATGCAATTGGGGCCGACGATGCGCACGTCGTTGCGGGCCAAGGCCGCCTCGAGCGCGCGCTGGCTGTCCGCGCCGCGCGCACCGATCTCGTGAAACCCGGCGCTCAACACGATGGCGAACGGGAGACCGCGCGCACCGCATTGGTCGATCACGCCCGGCACGTGGTGCGCGCCGACCACAATGAGCGCGAGGTCGCAGGGATCGGGCACCGACGCGACGTCCGGATAACAGGGCAAGCCCTTCAGCTCGGGATACTTCGGATTCACCGGATAGACGCGGCCTGCGTAGCCGTACTCGGTGAGAAAGCGCAGCGGCTGCCCGCCCAAGCTGGTCGGGGTGGCCGAGGCGCCGACCAAGGCGATACCGCGCGGGCTGAACAGGCGATCGAAATCGGCGTAGGGCGAAGTGTTACGCGTCGAGACCACGACAAGCTCCTTCGCGCTCGATTCTATCACCGGGGTGCGTCATGACCGGCGGCCGCGGGCGTGCCGATCGCGGCGACAGCATAGCGGCGGCGGTCGATATTCAGGGCAGGCGCCACAGCGTTGACATGGCGCAAGCCGCGCAAGCGCGAAAGCGGTGATGATGCGCCGTACCAGCGCGTTCGAGTGACGTTAGCGAACGCTTTGCACGGTCCAGACAAGGAGCCAGGCCATGGAGAAAGTCATCGTTCCGGTGGACGGATCAGCGCCCTCGCAGCGGGCCGTGGAGTTCGTCGTCGCGCGGGCGAAGGAAGCCCCGGGGATGCACATCTATCTCGTCAACGTGCAAGAGCCGCCGGCCGCGGAGGTCGTGGCGCGCGCCGGCGTGCCGGCCGAAAACCTGCACGTCGTCCATCAACGCGAGGGCATGAAAGCGATGGAAAGCGCCCGCAAAGCCTTCGACGAGGCCAAGCTTCAGTACACCGTGAGCGTGCTGGTCGGCAACGTCGCCGATCACATTCTCGCCCGCGCCCGCGAGTTGGGCTGTACCCAGATCGTCATGGGCACGCGCGGCCGCGGCGCCCTGCCGAGCCTGGTGCTCGGCTCGGTGGCGACGCGGGTGGTCCACGGCGCCGCCTGTCCCGTCACCCTGGTCAAGTAGCCGCTCGGGCTGGCGTCACGCGGCGATTTCCGCGCGTCCGCCGTTCAACACTACGGCATCGCGGTCCGCGACCAGCGAACGGAACGAGACCACGCTGCCGTCGCGCCATATTTCCGTGCGGATGGTCTCGCCCGGATACACGGGCGAGGAGAAGCGACCTTCCATCGCCAGCAGCTTTGCCGAGTCGTAGCCGCAGCATTCGCGCAGAATCGCGTGGCCCGCGACGCCGAAGGTGCAGCGCCCGTGCAGGATGGGCATCTTGAAGCCCGCGCGCTTGGCGAATTCGGGCTCCGCGTGTAAAGGATTGTAGTCGCCGCTCAAGCGGTAGATGAGCGCGGCCTGCGGCAGGGTCGGCAGATCGCACACCAGGTCGGGCTTGCGCGCGGGCAGCTTGTGCGGCTCTTTCACCGGGCCGCTCGGGCCGCCGAAACCGCCGTTCGCGCGGGCGAACGAGGTGGACGTGAGCGAGCAGACCAACTCGCCGCTATCCTTCATGCTGACGTCCGTGGCTGTCTGGATCAACGCACCCCGGCCTTCGCCCTTGTCGAATACGCCGGTCACACGGGTGCGGCCGACGATCGTGCCCTCCACCGGCAGCAGGCGGTGGATGCGAAAGCCCTGTTCGCCGTGGACGACCTTGGAGCCGTCGATTCCCGTGTTGCCGGTGCGATGCCAAGGGCCGGGATAACCCAGAACGATCGACATGGTGGGCAGCGCGGCGAGATTCTTCTCGTAGACGAACCGGAGCTGGTTCTCGTCCATCGGATCGAATCCCAACCCGGTTCCGAGCGCATACAGCATCGTGTCGCGCTTGGTGAGCACCTGCTCGACCTCGGGTATCTTCCAGTTCATCAACGTTTCGTAGACGATGGCCACGTTAGCTTCCTCCCGCTGGCTGTGATGTCGGCTCGCGCTACTTATACTACATGGGGTCGGCTGCGGGAACCTCGCGCGCGCGGTCGGTGAGCGCTGGCGCGGCGACTCATCAGGACGCGCGAGCACAAGCTGCGATCGTACGGCGCAGCGATCGCATCAGCGCGGCCGGCCGATGCGATCGGCGACCCATTCGATCCAATGCCGCACCGGGGTATCGATACCCGATTGCAGGTGCGCGAGACAACCGATGTTCGCGGTCAGGATTTCCTCGGGCCTGCCCGAGGTCAGTGCCGCCTGCTTCTTCGCCTTGAGTCGGCGCGCAAGCTCGGGCTGCAGGATCGAATACGTGCCGGCCGAGCCGCAGCACAGGTGCGCATCGGGCACGGGAACGAGGCGGCATCCGAGGTCCCGCAGCACGCCTTCTATGTTCGGGCCCAAGCGCAGGCCGTGCTGCAGGGTGCAGGGCGCGTGAAAGGCGATGCGAGGCATCGTAGCCTCGGTACGCGCCAGGGCGAGGAGGCGATCGCGCTCGGCGCACACGACTTCGCTCAGATCCTTGCACAGTCGCGAGATGCGCTCGGCCTTAGCGCGGTAAGCCGGGTCGTCGGCGAGCGCGTGCGCATAGTCTTTCAGCATGACACCGCAGCCGCTGGCCGTGAACACGATCGCTTCGATGCCACCATCGATCCGATGCCACCACGCATCGATCAAGCGGCGCATCCGTGCCCGCGCCTGCGCCTGAGCATTCATATGGAAGTCGAGCGCGCCGCAACACCCCGCCGCGCTCTCGCGCACGAGCGCTATGCCGAGGGCATCGAGCACGCGCGAGGCCGCCGCATTGATGTTCGGCGCGAGGCTCGGCTGCACGCAACCGTCTAGCACGAGCATGCGCCGCTCGTGGCGCACGCTCGCCCACGAGGTTTGCTCGCGGGTTTCGGGGATCGCCTGCCGCAAGGACTTGGGCAGCGCAGGGGCGAGCGCCTGGCCGAGCTTCAACAGCGGATCGAACAGCGCCGGCTCGGCGATGCCATGCCGGATCGCGCCGCGCCGCAGCCGCTCGGCCAGCGGACGGCGCGTCTTCATCTCCACGACGGCGCGGCCGATGTCGGCCAGGCGAGCGTACTGCACGCCGGAAGGGCAAGTCGTTTCGCAGGCGCGGCAGGTGAGGCATCGATCCAAATGGGTGCGGGTCTTGTCCGTCGGCTGCGCGCCCTCGAGCACTTGCTTGATCAGATAGATGCGCCCGCGCGGCCCATCGAGCTCGTCGCCCAGGAGCTGGTAGGTCGGGCACGTGGCCGTGCAAAAGCCGCAGTGCACGCACTTGCGCAGGATCGCCTCGGCTTCGCGCCCCGCGGCCGTGTCCTTGATGAATTCGGCGAGCTTGGTTTGCATCTACAGATCCGGATAGAGCCGCCCGCGGTTGAGAATGCCCGCGGGATCGAAGACCTGTTTCAAGCGGCGATGCAGCGCCATGGCCGCGCCGGGCAGGGGATGAAAGGGCGAGTCGATCGTCCGAGGGGCGCGAAACAAGCTCGCGTGGCCGCCGGCTTTGCGGGCGACATCGCGCACCATCGCGGGGTCGTCGTCGGTCTTCGCCCAGCGCAGCGCGCCGTTCCATTCCAGCAGTTGACGTCCCGAAAGCGGCAGCGCCGGCGCCGTGGAGCGGACGCTGATGCGCCACAGCGGCGTGTCATCGGCGAAGAAGCTGGCCTCGTGCTCGCGCAGCGCGCGCCAAAATGCCGCCGCTTGGGTCACGCGCTCGCCGCCCAACTGCCGTGCCGCGGCATCGACCCCGGCCGCTGAGCCCGAGAGGCGCAGCGTCAGACAGTGCCCCTCGTGGCACGTCGCGCTGATGGGATGGGGTTTGCCTGCCCAGGCGTTGAGGTGGCGCAGGGCTTCGCTCGAGTCGAGCCGCAAGCACAGGCTCAGTTCGTGCTCGGGGCGCGGCAGAACCTTGAGCGAAATGTCGAGCAACACGCCGAGTGTCCCCATCGCGCCGGCCATCAATCGCGAAACGTCGAATCCCGCGACGTTCTTCATCACCCTGCCGCCGAAGGCGAGATCCTGGCCGCGGCCGTCGAGCAGACGGATGCCGAGCACGAAATCGCGCGCCGAACCGCTCGCGGCGCGACGCGGGCCCGACAAGCCGCTCGCGATCGCACCGCCGAGCGTGGCGGCCTCACTGAAATGAGGCGGCTCGAAGGCGAGCATCTGGCCCTGGGCCGCGAGCGCGGCTTCGAGCTCGCGCAAAGGCGTGCCCGCACGCGCAGTGACCACCAGCTCGGTCGGCTCGTAGTCGAGAATGCCACTATAGTCGCCGGTCGCGAATAGCTCGCCTTGTTTGAGCGCACCGTAGAAATCCTTGCTGCCACCGCCGCGGATGCGCAACGGCTGCGCCGTCTCGGCACAGCGCCGGATGCGTTCAGACCAGTGCGCGACGAGATTGTGCATGGCGCTAGTGCCGGCGAATTCCGAAGCACTGCCTTGCGTCATCGTCGTTTTGCATCGTTTTCGAAACCTGTGGGTCGGAGCACTAGAAGCGGGGCAGCTCGGGAAAGCGCTCGGCGCCGCGATGCACGTGCATACGCCCGAATTCGGCGCAACGATGCAGCGACGGGATCGCCTTGCCCGGGTTGAGCCGCTCAGCGGGATCGAAGGCATGCTTGACGGCATGGAAGGCGGCGAGCACCTCGGCCGGAAATTGCACGCACATCTGGTCGATCTTCTCTATGCCGACGCCATGCTCGCCGGTGATGGTGCCGCCGGCCGCGATGCATAACTCGAGGATCTCCGCGCCGAAGGCTTCACAGCGTTCGAGCTCGCCCGGCTGGTTGGCATCGTAGAGAATCAAGGGGTGCAGATTGCCGTCGCCCGCATGGAACACGTTGGCGCAGCGCAGCGCGTATTTCTTCTCCAGCCGCGCGATTCCCGCCAAGACTTCCGCCAAGCGCTTGCGCGGAATGGTGCCATCCATGCAATAGTAATCGGGCGAGATGCGGCCCACGGCCGGGAAGGCGGCTTTGCGCCCGGACCAGAAGCGCAGCCGCTCGGCTTCGTCGCGAGATATGCGGATGTGCTGCGAGCCGGAGCCGCGCATGATCGCGTCGACCCGGTCGATTTCCGCGCCGACCTCGGCCTCGGTACCGTCGACTTCGCACAGGAGTATGGCTTCGGCATCGAGCGGATAACCGGCGTTGACGAATGGCTCGACCGCGGCCGTGGCCGCCTTGTCCATCATTTCCAATCCGGCGGGGATGATACCGGCGCCGATCACGGCGGCGACGGCATCGCCCGCGGCAGTGACGCTATCGAACGCGGCCAGCACGCACCTGGCCGTGCGAGGATTCGGCAGCAGCTTGAGGGTCGCTTCCGTGACCACGCCGAGCAGCCCCTCGGAGCCGGTCACCAGGGCGAGCAGATCATAGCCGGGACTATCCAGAGCCTCGCTCCCGATCTCCAGCACCTCGCCTTCGATCGTGCACAGCCGCACGCGCAAGACGTTGTGCACCGTGAGGCCGTACTTGAGGCAGTGCACGCCGCCGGAGTTCTCGGCGATGTTGCCGCCGATCGTGCAGGCGATCTGGCTCGACGGATCGGGCGCGTAATACAAGCCGTAGGGCGCGGCCGCTTCCGAGACGGCGAGATTGCGCACGCCGGGCTGCACGCGGGCCGTGCGCGCGATCGGGTCCAGCTCGAGAATGCGCATGAAGCGCGCGAGTGAGAGCAACACGCCGCCCGGATGCGGCAATGCGCCGCCGGAGAGGCCGGTGCCCGCGCCGCGCGCGACGACCGGCACGCCGAGCCGATTGCAGGTGGCGAGGATGCGGCACACCTCCGCCTCGGTGCTGGGCAGCACCACGGCGGCGGGCAGCCGCCGATAGGCCGATAGGCCGTCGCACTCGTAGGGACGCAACTGCTCCTCTTCGACGAGGACCGATTCGGCCGGCAGGATCGCGCGCAGCTCCGCGGCGAGCGCCGCACGTTCGCGTGTCCCGAGCCCGGTTGCCGCGAGGTGCGGCGGCTCGGCCGCAGCTTGCGGCGCGTGCTCGGTTATTCCGGCCACGACTGTGCTCGGTTACGCGCGCGTGCTCGCCGCGGCGCTCAACGCGTGCCCAGCTCCTGCTTGGCCATGAGCTCGAGCGCCCGCACCATGGCGGAATGATCCCACTTGGCGCCGCCGTTGGCGACGCAGGCATTGAAAAGCTCCTGCGCGGTGGCGGTGTTCGGCAGGCTCAGCCCCAACGCGCGCGCACCGGCGAGCGCCAAGCCGAGGTCCTTCTGATGCAGCTCGATGCGAAAGCCCGGATCGAAGGTGCGCTTGATCATGCGCTCGCCGTGGACCTCCAGCACCCGCGAGGCGGCGAATCCGCCCATCAAGGCCTGCCTCACCTTGGCGGGATCCGCGCCGGCCTTGGCTGCGAACAGCAAGGCCTCGGCCGCGGCTTCGATGTTGAGGGCGACGATGATCTGGTTGGCGACTTTGCAGGTCTGGCCGTCGCCGTTGGCGCCGACCAGCGTGATGTTCTTGCCCATCAGCTCGAAGATGGGCTTGGCGCGCTCGAACGCGCTTTGCGGCCCGCCTACCATGATCGTGAGGGCGGCATTCTTGGCGCCCACCTCGCCGCCCGACACCGGCGCGTCGAGATAGTCGCAGCCCAGCCCGTTGACGCGTGCGGCGAGCGCCTTGGTGGCGAGCGGCGAGATCGAGCTCATGTCGATGACGAGCTTGCCCGCGCTCAAGCCATCGGCGAGCCCGTTCGCGCCGAACAGGACCTTCTCGACATCCGGCGTATCGGGGACCATGAGGATGACGACGTCGGCGCTGCGCGCGAGCGCTTGGCCCGAATCGCACGCCTTGCCCCCCGCGGCTACGAGCTCGGCCGGCACGCCGCTGCGCGAATGCAGGAATAGCGTATGGCCGCCCTTGATCAGGTTCAAAGCCATGGGCTTGCCCATGATGCCCAGACCGATGAAACCGATGTTGCTCATGTGCGCGCTCCTCGCTAGCCGTGGCTTGGTGCCGGGGTGGACTGGAGCCTATTCTAACGGGGACTGCGCGGCAGCTCGGGGTCAGGTCTTGCACGTTGCATGATGTGTTGCAACGTGCAAGACCTGACCCAGAACCTGACCGCGATTAGAATTCCGACGCAGAGGTGTGGGGACAACGCACATGCGTATCGTCGCAATACTCTTGGCCGCAGGGCGAGGCAGCCGCTTCGGCGGCGACAAGCTGCTTGCGCCGCTTGCCGGCGGCACGCCGCTCGGGGTGCAGGCGGCGCGCAGTTTGAAGGCGGTATTCGGCGATACCGTCGCGGTGGTGCGGCCCGAGGATGACGCGCTCGCGCGATTGCTGCGTGCGGCAGGCGTGGAAGTGCTCGCGTGTCCCGACGCGCACCTGGGTATGGGATCGAGCCTCGCGCACGGGGTGCGTGCCCGATCGGACGCGGACGCCTGGGTGGTGGCGCTCGCCGATATGCCGCTGGTGCGCTCCGATACGCTCGTTCGCATCGCCGCCGCGCTGCGCGCCGGCGCCCTTATCGCCGCGCCCTGCTACCGGGGCGAGCGCGGCCATCCGGTCGGCTTTGCCGCCAGCCTCGGCGCGCGCTTGGCGGCGCTGTCGGGCGACGTCGGCGCCCGCGAGGTGGTGCAAGCCGAGCGTGCCGGCCTGGTGCTGGTCGAGGTGGATGATGCCGGCGTGTTGGCCGATATCGATACCCAGGCCGAGCTGGCGAGCGTCGCGCGCGGCGAATTGCCGCGCCAACGTTCGCGCGGGTAACATGACCTGGAAATGCCCAACCCTGGAATGACATGTTGCACCACCCACGGCGTGCGTTAGGCGCTTGTGGCGGGTCGCGTGCGACAACCAAGACGTGACCCGACGCACCAAGGGGGAGACAGCCGTGACTGCGAGTACAGCCGAGCCCTCGGGCGGCGATATACCGTTCGGCGAGATGTCGGCGCTGCTTGCCCCGCGCTCGGTCGCCGTCGTCGGCGCCTCCGATCGCGAGGGCAATCTGGGCGGCGTCGCGGTCGGCTTCCTGAAGAAGTTCGCCTTCCATGGACCGGTGTGGCCGGTAAACCCCGGCCGCAAGCTGGTGGCGGGCCTTCCCTGTTATCCGAGCCTACGCGAGCTGCCTTCGCCCCCTGATCTGGCGATTCTCGCCGTTGCCGCGGAATCGGTCGCGGAAGCGGCAAGGGAATGCGCTGCTGCGGGCGTGCCGGCGGCGGTCGCCTGGGCCGGGGGCTTCGCAGAGCTGGGAGAGGAAGGCCGGGCGCGACAGCGGCAGCTCGAAGATGCCTGCCGCGCCGGCGGCGTGAAGCTCTGCGGCCCGAACTGCATCGGCATCATCAACACGGCCATCGGCTTGACTGCGTCCTTCAGCTCCATGCTGTACGACTGCGATCGGCTGACACCGGGCGCCGTCTCCGTCGTGAGCCAGAGCGGCGGCATCGCGGTCATGGCGCACTCGCGGGCGCAGCAGCTCGGGCTCGGTTTTCGAGTCACGGTGAGCTGCGGCAACGAGGCCGTGCTCGGGATACCGGACTTCGTGAGCGCCCTCGCGCGCGACGCGGGCACGCGCGTGATCGCCGTGTACCTGGAAAGCCTGTCGAGCCCGACGCTGGTTGATGCCCTCGCCGCGGCACGCGCCGCCGGCAAACCCGTGGTGGTGCTCAAAGGCGGCGGCAGCGAGGCGAGCAATCGCGCAGCGCTCGCGCACACGGGGCGTCTCGCCGGCATCGACCGCACGTACGACGCGATCTTTCGCGAGCTCGCGGCGATCCGGGTGTACTCGGTGGAGGAGTTGCTCGACGTGTCGCTGCAGCTCGCGTCGCTCGAGGCGAATCAGCTCCCGGCGGGCAACCGCGTCCTCGTGTCCACGTTCGGCGGCGGCAACGGCGTCATCTGCACCGATCAATGCGCGCGCGAGGGCCTGAGTGTCCCACAGCTCGACGCCGACACCATGCGCGAGGTCGTGCCGTTGTTGACGCCCATCAGCTCGGCGCTGAACCCGATCGATTTCACGCCGGCCATGATGACGAGCCCGCAGTATCGCGCCAACATGCCGCAGGTCCTGCAGGTGCTCGCGGGCGCCCCCAGCCACGACGCGTGGGTCTTCCTCACGGCGGGTCTCGGCAGCCTGGCGCCTGAGATGGTGGAGATGTACGACCGGCTGCGCTCGAGCAGCGCCAAGCCCATCCTGCTCGCGTGGCAGTCGCCCCCGGAGGGGATTACGGAGGCGCTCGCGGCGCGGGGCATCTGTACGTATCCGGAAACCGCGCGTGCCGTGCGCACCGCGGGTTACCTGGCGCGCTACGCCGCCGACCTGAAGCATCGCATCCGGCGCTGCGCGGGTGATGCGCTGGCGTTCGCGTGGGGTGATCACGTAAACGGCCAAGCGCGAGGCGTCATCTCCGAGCACGCGGTTGCGCGCATCCTGGAGGCGGCCGGGCTGCCCGTCGCGCCGGGGCGACTTGCCGCTTCCACGGGCGAGGCCGTCGGCGCCGCGGAAGCGCTCGGCTTCCCGGTGGCGATCAAGGCGATCTCAGCCGCGGTCACGCACCGCGCCGAAGCGGGGTTGGTCGCGCTGAACCTCGGCGACGCACAGGCCGTCGCCGCGGCCGATCGGGCGTTGCGCAGCCGCGCGGCCGAGCTGGGAGTGACGCTCGAAGGCATATGGGTCCAACGCATGTTCGCCGGCGACCGGGAGCTGCTCGTCACGGCTTTTCGCGATCGCGAATTCGGCGTGATGGTGGGCTGCGGCATGGGCGGAGGTATGACGGAGCTGATCGACGATGTCGCGCTCGCGCGCGCGCCGATCGCGCCGGACGGCGCGCTCGACCTGCTGGCGCGGTTGCGGACGCTGCGCCGCCTGCCGGCCTTGCTCTCGGAGCGCCAGAGGACGCAGGCCGCGGCCTTCGTCGCACGCTTCTCCGCGCTCGCCGCCAGCGCACCGTGGCAGCAGTTCACCCTGGAAGTGAACCCGCTCAAGCTCGGGCGCGATGGCGTCGCCGCCGTGGACGGCTTGCTGATCATCGAGTGAATGCAGATTGACAAGGAGGGTTGCCATGCCATCGAGATACGCGTCCAACTACGATCCGTCCATGATGCCGAAGGATCTGGAGCACGTGATCTACCGCAAGAAGGGCCACGTGGCCTACGTGACCATCAACCGTCCCGAGCGGCGCAACGCGCTGCATTCCTATGCCTACGCGGAGCTGCGTTCGTGCTGGCGCGACATCGGCATGGACCCCGACATCTACGTCGGCATCGTGACCGGCGCGGGACATGCGTTCTGCTCCGGCCGGGACGTGAAGTTCCTCGCCGAGCACCAAGCGCAGAACAAGCCCACCCCCCACGAGGATCCGACCAACCCGCTCTATCACTGGGGCGGTGGCGGCCAGCCCTCCGACGTCAACCTGGAGAAGCCGCTGATCGCCGCCATCAACGGTTACGCGGTCGCCGTCGGCTTGAGTCTCGCGCTGCAATGCCCGTTGCGCGTGATGGCCGACGACGCCTGGATCGGCGACACCCACACCAAGGTGGGCAGGCTGGGCTCGGCGCACAACCTCTACGAGATGCTGCCGCGCACGGCCGCGGCCTACCTGACGCTGTGCAACGGCAGGCTCTCGGCGCAGGAATGCCTGCAACTGGGCATCGTCAACAAGGTCGTGCCCAAGGACCAATTGATCCCGGCGGCAGAGCAGCTCGCTGCCATGATCTGCGAAAACTCGCCGCTCGCGGTGCAGGCGGCGGTGCGCCTGTACAGGCTGAGCGCGGCTTTCCCGCCGTCGCTTACCGCCTACGCGCGCCACCTCGACCAGGAGATCGCCGAGACGGACGACTGCTTCGAGGGCTCGCGTGCATTCAAGGAAAAGCGCAAGCCTGTGTGGAAGATGAAATGAGCCCCGGCCGCTTGCTCTGCGTCACGCTCGCCGGTTTGCTGCCGGTATTCGCGTACGGCGCGGACTATCCCGCGCGCCCGATCCGGCTCGTCGTCGGTTTCGCGCCGGGCGGCGGCCTGGACATGAGCTGCCGCTACTGGGGACAGAAGCTGACCGCGCGCACGGGCCAGCAGGTGATCGTGGACAACCGCCCG
The DNA here is from genome assembly GCA_020848435.1 of Burkholderiales bacterium. Classification (GTDB taxonomy): domain Bacteria; phylum Pseudomonadota; class Gammaproteobacteria; order Burkholderiales; family WYBJ01; genus WYBJ01. The sequence goes on from JADLAC010000089.1 coordinate 16,567, forward strand.
GGTGCGGCGAGCGAGCTGGCGGTAAAGCTCGTGATCGCTGCCCCGGCCGACGGCCACACGCTGCTGTGCACATCGCCCAGCGCCACCATCCTGTCGAGCAAGCCTAAGCCCGCGTTCGACATCCGCAGCGCCGTGGCGCCGGTGATACAGATGACGCAGTACTCGTTCGCGATCTACGTCAATCCGGCGCTGCCCGTGAAATCGATGAAGGACCTGGTGGCGTACGCGCGCTCGCGCCCCGGCCAGCTCAACTACGGCTCGGTCGGCGCGGGATCGACGACCAACCTCGCCTTCGAGCTCATCAAGATGGCGACGGGCATCGACATCGTGCACGTTCCGTACAAGGGCACGGCGCAGACCACGGCGGCCGCCATCGGCGGGGAGATCCAGGTCGGCCTCGACGCCGCCGCCGCGGTGCGGCCGCACTTCGAGGCCGGCCGGTTGCGCCCCATCGGGGTGAGCACCTTGAGGCGTTCGCCGGCGCAGCCTAATCTACCTGCAATGGAGGAGGCGGGCATCGCGGGCGTCAATGTCGTCGGGTGGTCCGGGCTGACGGCACCGGCAAGAACGCCGGGCGAGCGCGTGCAAGCGTTGAGCGCGCATTTCAACGCCATCCTCAAGGAGGACGACGTCAAGGCGCAGTTCGCCAACCTCGGCTACGAGACCGCCGGCGGCACGCCGCAAGATTTCGGCCGCCTGCTCGCGGACGAAGTGGCGACGTGGAGCAAGGTGATCAAGGCCGCGAACATTCAGTTCGATTAGCCGGATATCGCGCGCGAGGCCGAGGCGAAGGCTGGCTGACTCGCGGCGGCCTTGATAGGCGATGACCTGCCGGATACCGCGGTCGCGACGCCGAGGCTGCGATTCTGTCCCGGCCTCGTCTTGCGCCGCAATCCGATCTCAGCGCAAGCAACGGTTTCGAGTGCGTTTACCCTTGCGACGCAGTTGCCACCCGACCAGGCCGATGCCGGTGAGCAGCATCGCGTATACCTCGGGCTCCGGCACCTGGGCGGCGAAGAGCTCCGCGCGCGTCCAGGTCTCGCCCTGGAAAATCGCGGGCGTCGCGCTCAACAGAAACGGTTGTCCCGCCTGCTGGTTATCGACGAAGCTGAATTTGGCCTGGATGACGTTGGCGAGAGAGTCCTTGTACAGCGTGAGCGCGATCTGGTCGTTATTGCCGATGAAGGCGTCGATCGGCTGCGTATCGAGGCGGACGATATCTCCCGAGAGGAAATCCTGGCGCTGGAAGCGCACGGCGCGAACGCCGTTCTGCCCATGGACCACCGACAGATCGAGAACGTCGTTGCCTGCCGGTCCACCGAAGTTGCCGAGCGCATCGCGGTCGGTCAGGCGGATGCCATAGACATCCCCGGCGGCGCTGTTCGCGGGCAAGTCGAATACGCCGGTCACGCTGAACGTATGTCCGCTTTTCAGGCCGCTCGCAGGATCCGAGTCGACGATGTTGCTGGAGAAGGTCGCGCGTGTCACCAGCGACACCACGCCGGCGGCGTTCTGGGCACTGACGCCGGTGGCCGTATTGAGCGTCAGCCTGCCGTTCGCTTCAACGAAGGTTCCGCGCGGATAGAGGTAGGTCTGGAATTCGCCGGGCGCGGTGGGCGGCGGCGAGCCGTCGTCGAAGCTATCCTGGAAATACACCGGCACCGAATTGTTCTTGCTGACCGTGAAGGTGTCGAGATCGACCAACAAGGCATGTGCGTGTTGGCTCAAGACGACCAATGCGAGGGAGGACGTGATGCCGGCCAAGCTCTTCTTGAGGCTGCTGGTCATGGCAATGCTCCGGGCAGACGGGCAGGCGACCGAATAATTATGCTTACGCGATGGCGCGTTCCGCAACTGTCGGTTTGGCTTACAGTGTAAGAGTCCTCGACACGGCGTTCCTCGCTATAATCAACTCATTCCCGCACTCGAGGTCGATCCATGTCCCGCTTCACCGGAACCGATTCGTATATTGCGACCGACGACCTGATGATGGCCGTCAATGCGGCCATCACCCTGGAGCGTCCGTTACTGGTGAAGGGCGAGCCCGGTACCGGCAAGACGATGCTGGCCGAGGAGGTCGCGCGCGCGCTCGACCGGCCGCTTTTTCAGTGGCACATCAAGTCGACCGCCAAGGCCCAGCAAGGCCTGTACGAATACGACGCGGTGTCGCGCCTGCGCGATTCGCAGCTCGGCGATGCGAAGGTGCACAACATCGCGAACTACATTGTGCGCGGCGTGCTGTGGCAGGCATTCGAGTCGGAAGTACCCGCGATCGTCCTGATCGACGAGATCGACAAGGCCGATATCGAATTCCCCAACGACTTGCTGCGCGAGCTCGACCGGATGGAGTTCTACGTCTACGAGACGCAGCAACTGGTGCGCGCCGCGCATCGTCCGACGGTGATTATCACCAGCAACAACGAGAAGGAATTGCCGGACGCATTCCTGCGCCGCTGCTTCTTCCATTACATCCGTTTCCCGGACAAGGAGACGATGAGCCGCATCATCGACGTGCACTATCCGGGGATCAAGCGGGAGCTGGTACGCGAGGCGATGGAAGCCTTCTTCGGCATTCGCGAAGTGCCCGGACTGAAGAAGAAGCCCTCCACCTCCGAGTTGCTCGACTGGCTCAAGCTGCTGCTCGCCGAGGACATCCCGCCGGATGCCTTGCACACCAGGGATGCGCACAAGGTCATCCCGCCGCTGCACGGCGCGCTGCTCAAGAACGAGCAGGACGTCCACTTGTTCGAGAAGCTCATTTTCATGTCGCGCCGCAAGTCCTGATGGGGCTCGGCTGATCGGGGTCAGGTCTTGCGTGTTGCAAGAAATGCGCTGGCGCGAGGCAGGCACCGGCCGACCGCAGGCGCCAGACCCACGCCCCGAGCGATACTGGCGCTGCAACATGGAACACCTGACCCTGCAATGCGCACGACCTGAGCCCACGTCATGCTGATCGACTTTTTCTTCACGCTGAAGGAATTCGGCGTTCCGGTCTCGATCAAGGAATTCCTGGTCCTGATCGAGGCGCTGAAGAAGCACGTCGCCTATTGCTCGATCGACGATTTCTACTTTCTCGCCCGCACCTGCCTGGTCAAGGACGAGAAGCACTTCGACAAGTACGACCGTGCGTTCGGCAAGTATTTCAAGGGCGTGCTGGCGATCGACGGCGTGGTGGCGCAGATTCCGGAAGAGTGGCTGCGGCGGATGGCCGAGAAGTACCTGACCGACGAAGAGAAAGCGCTGATCGAATCGCTCGGCGGCTGGGAAAAGCTGATGGAGACGCTGCGCAAGCGGCTCGAAGAGCAGAAGGGCCGCCACCAAGGCGGTTCGAAGTGGATCGGCACCGCGGGTACCAGTCCTTTCGGGGCCTATGGCTACAACCCCGAAGGCATACGCATCGGCCAGCAGGAATCGCGCAACCGGCGCGCGGTGAAGGTCTGGGATGCGCGCGAGTACAAGAACTACGACGATTCGATCGAAATCGGCATCCGCAACATCAAGGTGGCCTTGCGGCGGCTGCGCAAGTTCGCCCGCGAAGGGGCGCCCGACGAGCTCGATCTCGACGACACCATACGCTCCACCGCGCGCAATGCCGGCTGGCTCGACATCAAGATGGTGCCCGAGCGGCACAACGCCGCGAAGGTGTTGCTGTTCCTGGACGTCGGCGGCTCGATGGACGATCACATCAAGCTGTGCGAGGAGCTGTTCTCCGCCGCGCGCACCGAGTTCAAGCACCTGGAGTACTACTACTTCCACAACTTCCTTTACGAACGGGTGTGGAAGGACAACCGGCGCCGCTCGACGGAGAAGATCGCCACCTGGGACGTGATGCACAAGTACGGCCAGGACTACAAGCTCGTGTTCGTCGGCGACGCGACCATGAGCCCCTACGAGATCACTTATCCGGGCGGCAGCGTCGAGCACACCAACCCCGAGGCGGGTTCGGTATGGCTGCAGCGCATGCTCGATATCTATGAGCACGCGGTCTGGATCAATCCCCAGCCCGAAGCGCACTGGGAATATCACGAGTCGATCGAGATCACCAAGCAGCTCATGGGCGGGCGCATGTATGCGCTGACGCTCGACGGGCTCGATCGCGCCATGCGCAAGCTGAGCAAGTGAGCGTTGCTTCGCCGCGGCGGGCGAGCGCTCGATTACCGCGTCGCCTTGCGCGGATCGCCCGATGCCGGCGGGGCCACCTTCAGCACTTCGTCGACCGTGGTGGTGCCCGCGGCGATTTTCGCGGCGCCGCTGATGCGCAGCGGTTTCATGCCGTCCTTGTAGGCTTGCTCGGTGAGCGCCTGCAAGTCGGTCGCTTCGGTCACCAGGCGGCGCAAGGTCGAGCCCATGGTGAGCATCTCGTATAGCCCGACTCGGCCGCTGTAGCCCGTCATGCGGCATTCCAGGCAGCCCTTGGCGTAGAACACCTTGGGCGGCTTGTTCGCCTTCCAGGGCGTGACGAGCATGTCCCAGGTCTCGTTCTTGAGCGCTCCGGCTTCCTTGCAGTGCGGGCACAGCGTGCGCACCAGGCGCTGCGCCATCACGCCGATCAAGGTCGAGTTGAGCAAGTAATACGGCACGCCGAGGTCGAGCAGGCGCGTGATCGCCGAGGGCGCATCGTTGGTGTGCAGGGTGGAGAGCACCAGGTGGCCGGTGAGCGCGGCCTGCACCGCCATTTCGGCCGTCTCCAGGTCGCGGATCTCGCCCACCATGATGATGTCCGGGTCCTGGCGCAGGAGCGTTCGTATCCCGGCCGCGAAGCTCAAGTCGATGCCGTGCACGACCTGCATCTGGTTGAACGTCGGCTCGACCATCTCGATCGGATCTTCGATCGTGCACACGTTCAGTTCCGGCGTGGCGAGCTGTTTCAGCGTGGAGTAGAGCGTCGTCGTCTTGCCCGATCCGGTCGGGCCGGTGACGAGCACGATCCCGTTCGGCAGGTTCACCATCGCATTCCAGCGCTGCTCGTCCTCCTCGGTGAAACCCAATTCAGTGAAATCGCGCACCAGCACTTCGGGGTCGAAGATGCGCATCACGAGCTTCTCGCCGAATGCCGTCGGCATGGTCGAGAGCCTGAGCTCGACTTCGTTGCCTTCGGGCGTCTTGGTCTTCACCCGTCCGTCCTGCGGGCGGCGCTTCTCGACCACGTCCATCCGCCCGAGCACCTTGATGCGGCTCACCATGGCCGCCATGACGGGAGTCGGAATCTGGTAGACCTGGTGCATGACCCCGTCGATGCGAAAGCGCACATTCCCGGCCTCGCGCCGCGGCTCCAGGTGAATGTCGCTCGCGCGCTGCTCGAACGCATATTGCAGCAGCCAATCGCAGATATGAACGATGTGCTGATCGTTGGCATCGAGCTTGCCTGCCCGGCCCAACTGCACGAGCTGCTCGAAATTCGCGATCTCGCTGTAGGCGCCCTTGTCCTGTTCGGTCGCGCCCTTGACCGAGCGGGCGAGGTTGTAGAACTCGACGATGTAGCTGGTGATGTCGAGCGGATTGGCGACGACGCGCTTGATTTCCTTGCGCAGGATCTGCTCGAGCTGGGGCTCCCATTCGCGTACGTACGGCTCGCAAGTTGCGATCACCACTTCGCGCGAGCTCACTTCGATCGGCAGGATCTTGAAACGCGTCGCGTACGCGTTCGACATCACCTTGGTGACGGTGGCGAACTCGATCTTGAACGGATCGATGTGGATGTAGGGCAGCTTGGCCCGGTCCGCGAGCCACTGCGTGAGCACCTCGACGTGCAGCGTCTTCTTCGGGTTGCGGGGGTCTTTCCACTTCTGGTCGGCCACGATCACCAGCGGGTGCGCATCGTTGCGCGCGAGACGCCGGTCGCGCAGCAGCTTTTCGCCGACCTCTTTGGGCACGAGAGCGTCGGCGACCAGGTCGTTGACGACGCTGTCCAGCGTCAAGCGCCGGTCGGGGGAGGGCTGTTGCGCGGTCGCGCTTTGCATTCGAACCTCGCGGGAGGCGCTGCGCCGTGGCGCACAGGATAGTAGCCGTAACGCGACGGCCTCTCAAACGCTACGCCGAGCATAGCCCACGCCCGGCATGGCGGCACTGATGCGGTCCATGTAGCGCCTCTGCGAACGATACGCCGAGCATAGCTTACGCCGCGGGACGCAGGCACCGCCGTAGTGCAGCGCCGCCGCCGCGGGCACCACAAACGTGCACCGGGGTCGCCCCAGAAATCCGCACGAAACCATAAGCCGATGAAACATAACCGTTGTATCGGCACGGAACAAGCTTTGCTTAGGCCTCGCGGGTCACCTGCCAGGGAGCGGCCATGGAAGCGCTGAAGATATCTAGCGACGTTCTGTTCATCCTGCTCGGGGCCATCATGGTGCTCGCCATGCACGCCGGTTTCGCGTTCCTCGAGCTGGGTACGGTGCGGGCGAAGAACCAGGTCAACGCGCTGGTCAAGATCCTGTGCGATTTCGCCATGTCGACGCTGGCCTACTTCTTCATCGGCTATGCCTTGGCCTACGGCGTCAACTTCTTCTCCGGCGCCGAGCAGCTCGCGCAGCGCAGCGCTTACGACCTGGTCAAGTTCTTCTTCCTGCTCACCTTCGCCGCCGCCGTGCCGGCGATCATCTCGGGCGGGATCGCCGAGCGCGCGCGTTTCTACCCGCAGCTCGCAGCCACCTTCTTGGTCGTCGGTTTCGTCTATCCGCTGTTCGAGGGCATCGCCTGGAACCAGCAGCTCGGGGTGCAGGGCTGGATCAAGGCGGCGTTCGGCGAGGAATTCCACGACTTCGCGGGCTCCGTGGTCGTGCACGCCGTCGGCGGATGGATCGCCCTCATGGCCGTGATCCTGCTCGGGGCGCGCACGGGTCGCTATACCAAGGACGGCCGGGTCACTGCCCAGCCGCCGTCGAGCATTCCGTTTCTGGCATTGGGAGCCTGGGTGCTCTCGGTGGGCTGGTTCGGCTTCAACGTGATGTCGGCGCAAACCATCGACAAGATCAGCGGCCTGGTCGCGGTCAACTCGCTGATGGCCATGGCGGGCGGGATCCTGGTCGCCATGGCGGTGGGGCGCAACGACCCCGGCTTCGTCCATAACGGCCCGCTCGCCGGGTTGGTCGCGGTGTGTGCTGGTTCGGATGTGATGCATCCGCTCGGTGCGCTCGCCACGGGGGGTGTGGCGGGCGCGCTGTTCGTCTGGATGTTCACCGCGACGCAGAATCGGCTGCGGGTCGACGACGTGCTCGGCGTGTGGCCCCTGCATGGCTTGTGCGGCGCTTGGGGCGGCATCGCTTGCGGCATTTTCGGATCCAAGGCGCTGGGCGGCCTGGGCGGGGTCACGTTCCTATCCCAGCTCGCCGGTACGCTGCTCGGCGTCGCGCTCGCCGTGATCGGCGGTGGGATCGTCTACGGCGCGCTCAAGGCGATCGTCGGTATCCGCCTCAGCGCCGAGGAGGAGTTCCAAGGCACCGACCTTTCGGTGCATCATTTCACGACCGCCCAGGAGGTCGACGGCCGCTGGTAATCGGGGCAATAGGGTCGGACCAGGGTCACGACCCTGGTCCGACCCCGGCCCGGCCGGCCCGGGACCCCGCTCCGGGCTTCAGGGACGGACGCCGGACCTATGCTTCGGCCCGAGCGAGGTGGCGATGCGCGCTTGGGCCGCATCGATGAAGCGGCACAGATAGGGACGGGTTTCGCGCGGATCGATCACGTCTTCGACCGCGAACGCTTCCGCGGTGAGGAAAGGCGAAGCGTAGCGGCGCAGCTCGGCTTCCAGCTCGGCGATGCGCTGTTCGGGATTGGCGCTCGCGGCGAGCTCGCGCCGATAGGCGGCCGCCACGCCGCCTTCGATCGGCAGCGAGCCCCACTCGGCCGAGGGCCATGCGATCTTGAAGTCGAGCTGGTTCTTGTCGCACGTCGCCATCCCGGCCATGCCGTAGCACTTGCGAATGACGACCGTATACATAGGCACCGACGCCTGCATGGCGACATAGACCGCTCGCATGCCGTCGCGCAGCGTGCCGAGCTGCTCGGCCTGGCTGCCCACCATGAACCCCGGCACGTCCACCAGGAAGACGAGCGGAATGTGGAAGGTGTCGCATAGCTCGGTGAAGCGGATCTGCTTGCGCGCCGCCTTCGCATCCATGGCGCCGCCGTTGACCATGGGATTGTTCGCGATTACGCCGACCACCTTGCCTTGCATGCGGGCAAGACAGGTGATCAGCGCGCGGCCGAAGGTGGGTTGGATCTCGAACGTCGAGCCGCGATCGACCACGAGCCCGATCAGCTTGCGCATGTTGTAGGGCCGGCGCCGATCGCGCGGGACGATCGAAAGCAGCGCTTCTTCGCGCCGATCGGGCGGATCGTCGGCGGCCACGACCGGTGGGGCTTCCCACACGTTCTGCGGCAGGTACGAAAGAAAGCGCCGGATCGCTGCGAAAGCATCGCGCTCGCTCGCCACCGCATTGTCGATGGTGCCACCGATATCGACGGCGACGCGGGCACCGCCGAGCGCTTCCTTGTCGAGCTTTTCGCCGAGCGAGCGTTCCACCACGGGAGGCCCGGCCGCGAAAATCTGGCTCTGCCCTTGCACCATCACGCTCCAGTGCGACAGGATCGCGCGACCGGCCGGGCCACCTGCCGCGGTGCCCATCACGGCGCTCACGACCGGTACGTAGGAAAGCAGGTCGACGCAACGCTCGAAGCCGTGCATGCCCGGGAACACCGCGTAGCCGCGCCGCTTCGAGGACGTGACCGTGCCGCCCGCGCCGTCGATGAGATTGACCAGCGGAATGCGATACTCGAACGCGAGGTCTTCGACGAATCCGCCCTGCCCGCCCTTGCGGCGCAAGTCGCCCATGCCGGTGCCGCCGCGCACCGTGAAATCCTCGCCGCCCACGGCAACCGGCCGCCCATCGATGCGGGCAAGCCCCATGACATAGGGCATCGGCCGCACGCCCACGAGCTTGCCGTCGGGCGAATACGTGCCCTGACCGGCGAGCTTTCCGACCTCCTGGAACGACTGCGGATCGGTCAGCTCGCCGATGCGCTCGCGTATCGTGAGCTTGCCATCGGCATGCTGCCGGCCGACCGAGGCCTCGCCGCCGAGCGCTTCGGCGAGGTGATGGCGCCGGGCGATTTCGTCTGCTTCGGGCTGCCAGCTCATGACGCCGCGATCCGAACGTATCGCGAGCGCCTACAAGCGTGATCTGAGCACATAGTGCAGGATGCCTCCGTGACGGAAATATTCGAGCTCCGAGCGGGTATCGAGGCGCATGCGCAGCGTCACCTCGGTGCGAGCGCCGCCGTTGCGCGTGATGGTGCAGCAAAGCTGCATGCGCGGTTGCAGCGTGCCTTCGAGCCCGCGCACGTCGAAGGTTTCATCGCCGCGTAATCCGAGGGTGTGGCGGGTGGTTCCCACCGGGAGCTGCAAGGGCAGCACGCCCATGCCGACCAGGTTGGAGCGGTGGATGCGCTCGAAGCTCTGCGCGATGACCGCGCGCACCCCGAGCAGCCGCGTGCCCTTCGCCGCCCAGTCGCGCGAGGAGCCCGCGCCATATTCGGCGCCGCCGATGATCACCAGCGGCACGCCTTCGCGTCGATAGCGCATGGCCGCGTCGTAGATCGACATCGATTCGCCCGAGGGCCAATGCGTGGTCGCGCTGCCCTCGCTACCGGGTGCGAGCTCGTTGCGGATGCGCACATTGGCGAAGGTGCCGCGCAACATCACCTCGTGATTGAGGCGGCGCGAAGCATAGTTGTTGAAATCCTTTGGCGCGATGCCCAGGCTTTGCAGGTAGCGTCCCGCGGGCGCTCCGGGCGCGATGTTGCCGATGGGCGAGATATGGTCGGTAGTCAACATATCGCCGAACATGCCGAGCACGCGCGCCGCGACGATGTCGCGTACCGGCTCGGGCTCGCGCGGCATGTCATCGAAGAATGGCGGCCGGCGGATGTATTGGCTGTCCGCGTCCCACGCGAAGGTCGTGCCGCTCGCCCCTTCGAGGGCGCGCCACTGTTGCGGGCCGGCCTCGATGTCGGCGTAGCGGCTGCGGTAGAGCTGCGGCGTGAGATGGCGCTCGATGAGCGCGCGCACTTCGCCCGGATCGGGCCAGACTTCCTTCAGGTACACGGGTTTGCCGTCGGCGCCGGTGCCGAGCGGTTCGCTGGAGAGATCCTTGCAGACGCTGCCGGCAAGGGCGTAGGCGAGCACCAGCGGCGGCGAAGCGAGAAAGTTCGCCCGCGCGCTCGGATGGATGCGGCCTTCGAAATTGCGGTTGCCCGACAGCACGGCAACCGCCGCGATGCCCTCGCGTTCGATCGTCTCCGCCAGCGCCGGATCGATCGGCCCGGAGTTGCCCATGCAGGTCATGCAACCGTAGCCGGCCAGGTGGAAACCGAGCGCATCGAGGTCCTGTTGCAGCCCGCTCTCCTGAAGATAAGCCGTGACGACGCGCGAGCCGGGTGAAAGCGAGGTCTTCACCCACGGCTTGGGCCGCAAGCCGCGCTCGCGGGCATTGCGTGCCAGCAAGCCCGCGCTCAGCATGACGGCGGGGTTGGACGTGTTGGTGCAGCTCGCGATCGCGGCCACGACGACGTCGCCCTGGTTCAGCTCCAGGCCCAACGAGGGTACGGCGGCGCTGCGGCGGCCCGGATGCGCCTGCGCAAAGGCCTCGGGCACTTCGGCTAGCGCGCGCCGTTCGTGCGGGCGCTTGGGTCCGGCGACGGCCGGCTCGACGCCGGCGAGATCGAGCTCGATGGTTTCGGTATAGAGCGGTGTCGGCGTCGTCTCGTCGCGCCACAGACCCTGGATGCGGCAATACGCTTCCACCAGCGCGATCTGCTGCTCCTCGCGTCCGGTGAGGCGCAGGTAGGCGAGCGTCTCCCGATCGACCGGGAAGAAGCTCATCGTGGCGCCGTATTCCGGAGTCATGTTGGCGAGCGTAGCGCGGTCGGGCAGGCTCAAAGCATCCAGGCCGGGGCCGAAGAACTCGATGAACTTGCCTACCAGCGCCTTGCTGCGCATGAGCCGGGTGAGGCCGAGCACGATATCGGTCGACGTCACCCCCGCGCGCGGACGGCCGCTCAAACGGCAGCCGAGCACTTCCGGCAAGAGCAGCGACACGGGCTCGCTCAAGGCCGCGGCGCCGCCCTCCAGGCCGCCGACGCCCCAGCCCGCGACACCGAGGCTGTTGATCATGGCGGTATGGCTGTCCATGCCGAGCACCGAGTCCGGATAGGCGAAGGTCCCATCGGCGCGCTGGGCCGTCCAGACCACGCGCGCGAGATGCTCCAGGTTGATCTGGTGGCAGATGCCCGTGCCCGGCGGCACCACGCGCAAATTGTCGAACGCGTTCGCCGCCCACTTGATGAAGCGGTAGCGCTCGGCATTGCGCTCGAATTCAAGCGCGACATTGCGCTCGGCGGCATCCGGGCGCGCGGACACGTCCACCATGACCGAGTGATCGATGATGAAGTGCACCGGCACCAGGGGATCGATGCGCTTGGGATCGCCGCCCAAGCGCACCACGGCATCGCGCATCGCCGCCAGATCGCCGGCCAGGGGGACGCCGGACGAGTCGACCATCATCACCCGCGCCGGCCGGAATTCGATTTCGCGCTCGCTTTGCCGCGACCCGAGCCAATGGGCGAAGGCATCGATATCGGCCGCATCGGCGCGGCCCTCGGCGCTATCGCGCAGCCTGTTCTCGAGCAGCACCTTGAGGCAATAGGGCAGCGCTGCGGTTGTGCCCAGCCCGAGCGAATCGGCCGCGGCGAGACTGTAATAGCGGTACGGCGCGCCGGCCGCGGTCAACGTGCGCACGGTGGCTTGGGGATCGATGGTCATGGCGGATTCCGTATACTCAAAACGATGTCGGCCAGGCACGCATGAGATGTTGTCCGATGCCGTTGGTCTTGCGCAAACGGTGGATCTCGAGCATGCGAATGAGATACTGGCGGGTCGTGTGCGGCAGGATCACATCCTGAACCGCGTACAGCGAGGCGATGTCCCAGACGGCGCTGTCGCGCTGCATGCGCGCGAGCGCTTCGTCGTAGCCGGGCTCACCGGGGCGCAATCCCCAGGTGACCGTGACGCCCGAATTCGGCTCCATGAAGCTCACTTCGGCCGTCGGCCAGGCGAGGAACTCGTCGGAATTGCGCCCGCCGCCCATGTTGATATACGCCTGGCCGTAGCTCTTGCGCACCAGGATCGTCAGCTTCGGCACGGTGACGAGCGAGAGCGCATTCATGAAGTTCATGATCTTGCCGGGAGCGCGTTTCTTCTCAGCCTCGATGCCGATCGCGAAGCCGGGCGTATCGACCAGCATGACGATCGGAATATTGTAGGAATCGCACAGCACGAGGAAGCTCGTGATCTTGTCGCAGGCGTCGGCGTCCAGCGCGCCGCCCTTGAACAAGGGGTTGTTGGCCACGATGCCGACGCTCATGCCGCCGAGGCGAGCGAGCGCGGTGAACGCGGCCCGGCCGAAGCGCGCCTTCAGCTCGAACACGCTGTCGCGATCGGCGATGAGCGCGACGATCTTGCGCATGTCGTAGACCTGCGTGCGGCTCTGCGGCAGCACACCGTAGATTCGTTCCTGCGCGGTGCCCGAACCGGACGGGATCGGCGCCAGCGGCGGCGCCTCGTTATGATGACTCGGCAGGTAGGCGAGACAGCGCTTGATGATGTCGATCGCCTCCTCGTCGCTGTCGGCGACCTGGTCCGCGAACCCGGTGACCTCGGCATGGATGCGCCAGCCGCCGAGGCTTTCGGGGTCGACCGTTTCGTTCATGGCGAGCGATGCGAGCAACGGACTCGACACCGCCATCACCGCGCCCTTGCGAAACACGTTGAAATCCGCCAGCACGCAATACCACGTGGACGAGCCGAAGCACTGGCCCATCGCCGCCGAGAGCCAGGGCGTTTCGCGCGTGCGCCGATACTGTGCGGAGTCGTTGCCGAGCAGCGCGCCCATGCCGCGCGCGCCCATGTGATCGGGCATGCGCGCCCCCGACGATTCGCCCAGGAAGATAAGCGGCAGGCCGCGCTCGGCGGCCGTGCGCTTCATGTGGCCGATCTTCTTCATGTTGGTGCCCCCGGACGAGGCGCCCTTCACGGTGAAGTCGTTGACGACGAAGGCCACGTCGCGGCCGTCGATGCGGCCGAAGCCCGCGATCTTGCCGTCCCCCGGAGTGGACGCCGCATCGGCCGGATTGAGGCTCGCGGCAAACAAACCCGATTCGACCAACGTGCCGGCGTCGAGCAGCCGGTCGATGCGCTCGCGCGCGTTCAGCCAGCCGGCTGCCTTGCGCCGCGCGAGGCGTTCCGGGCCGCCCATCGCCAGCGCTGCCGCGCGCCTCGCGTCGAATTGCTTCAGCAGCTCGTCAAAAGCCATGCGGCGTGCTCGTCGTCGATGAGCTCGTTCTGGGCGCCCGGTCGCTCATTCGCACGCGGGGTCGAGCGGCAGGCGCACCGTCTGGCCGCTGCGTGCCGCAAGCTCGATCGCGAGCGTCGCCTCCAGGTTGGCGCGCGCCGCGCTCGGGGTCGCCAGGTTGCACGCCTTGCCGGTTGCCAGATGATCGAGCCAGGCGCGCGTCTCGCTCGCCACCGGGCCGATGAAATCACCCAGCGCCCAGTCGCCGGGCGTGCCGCTGGAAAGAAACACCGCGTTGACGCTGTGTTCCGGCAGATAGACGTGGGGCATTCCGTGGTCGCTGTACATCACCTGGTCGGTGTGATCGTCGTCGAGCAGCACGACGCCATCGGTACCGAGCAACTCTACCCGGGCCGCATGGCCGAGCGCCGGATACTTCGCCGGCAACGCATAACAGACGCCGAGATTGATCGCCGCGCCGTCGTCGTACTTGAGCAACGCCCAAGTGAGGTCGTCGGTCTCATGGCCGGCGGCTGCGAGCACGCCGCGCTGGCCGATGGCGGTGACTTCCTGCAAGCGCCGGCCTTCAAAAAACCAGTTCATCAAGTCGACGTAATAGGTGAGGGCGTCGACTACCGGGGTTGCGTGAGGATTGCGTGCGAGCATCGCCAGCGCCTGCGAACGCGAGTTGTACACGCGCGCTGCGGCGCCGATGAGCCGGCCCAGCCGGCCGCGCACGATCTGCTCCTTGGCGATCTGGTAGCGCTTGCGAAAGCGCCTGCTGTAGCCGACCCGCAGGTCGCCGCCGTGTGTGCGCAGCCGGTCGAGAATGCGATCGGCATCGCAGAGCGTGAGCGCGAGCGGCTTTTCCACCAGCACCGCCTTGCCGTGCGCGAGCGCCTCGAGCGCCGCATGCACGTGCTCGCCTTCGCTGGTCGAGACCACGACGGCGCTGACCTCGGGGTGAGCGATGAGCTCGATGGGATCGCCCGACCACGCTTGCGCCGAAATCGTTTCGGCGAGGCTGCGCGCTCGCGCCGGCTCGATATCGGCGACGCCGACGAAGCGCACCGCGGGATGCTCGGCGGCGATGCGTGCGCGCAGCGATCCGATCCGCCCGGAGCCGATCACCGCGAGCCCGATCGAATCGCGCTTCATGCGCCCATCCGCGCGCGGCGCCCCAACCGGGTACCTTGCCGGCGCGTTTGGCCAGGGTGGTCCACTTGCCGGTCTCCTGCCGGCCGAGAAACGCGCTGCGGCGATGGGGGGTCGATGCGCATGCCGCGGCTCGCGCCGGGGATGACGATCTGGGTCTGCGTCACCAGGGCGACGCGGCGCCCGTCGGCATTGCTGATGCTCGTCTGCCACACCATGGTCGTGCGGCCGATGTGCAGGGGAAGCGATTCGCCCTTCAAGCACGGACCGGCGCCGGCGGCAAAGAAGTTCGTTTTCGATTCGATCGTGCTGGTGCGTGCGCCAGGCGGCAGATTGGCGACCGCGCCGCGCGCGCCGACCACGTCGGCGAAGGCCATGATGATGCCGCCGTTGACGCGCCCGTTCGGATTCGTGTGCGACGCGGACACGGCCATTTCCGCCAGGATGCGCTTGCGCGTCACGCTGAGCATGCGAATGCCGAGCAGCTCGACCACCGCGTGATTACGGAACTCCGGGTTGCTCGATCGCGCGCGCGTAGGCCGCGCCGATTGCGCAGCCTTCGTCCGCGCCGAGGCGCGCTTGGCGGCCTTGGTCATGCCCGGTTACGTCTCCAGCGGGAGCCGAACGGGCCGACCCGTGGCCACCGCGCGCTCGATCGCGATGGTCGTCTCCAGGTTGATGCGCGCCTGCTCCGGAGTCGTGTGCACCGTGGGATTGCCCGTGACCAGGTGATCGAGCCAGGCGCGCGTTTCGTTTGCGAGCGGCCCCCAGAAGTCGCCGAGCGCCCAGTCGCCGGCGGTATTGCTGCCGAGGAAGGCCATGTTGACCTGATGATCGGGCACGTAGGCGTGCGGTATGCCGCGCTCCGAATAGAGCAGGTGGTCCATGTGATCGTCGTCGACGATGAGCGTGCCTTCGGTGCCGAGCAGCTCGACGCGATCGGACTGGCCGAGCGTCGGGTACTTGGAAGGCAGCGCGTAGCTCACGCCGAGATTCACCACCGCGCCGTCTTCGAAGGTCACGATCGCCCAGGTGACGTCGTGCGCGCCGTAGCCCGCCGCGTGGAAAACCCCGCCCTGGCCGCGCGCGATCACCTCCACCGGACGGTTGCCTTCCATGAACCAGCACATCAAGTCGACGTAATAGGTGAGCACGTCGAGCACCGGGGTCGCATGCGGATCGCGCTTGAGAATGGCGAATGCCTGGGCGCGCGAGTTGTAGACGCGCGCGAGCCCGCCGACGATCTTGCCCAGGCGCGCATGGTTCATCTGCTCCTTGGTACGCAGGAAACATTCCTTGAAGCGGCGGCTGTAGCCGATTCTCAGCGTGCCCCCGGTCTGCTTCAGCGTCGCCAGGATGTCGTCCGCGTCGGCCAGGGAGAGCGCGATGGGCTTTTCCACCAGCACCGGCTTTCCCAGCTCGAGCGCTTTGCGTACCGCAGCCGCGTGCTCGCCTTCGGGGGTGGACACGAACACGGCATTCACCTCCGGGCGCGAGATTGCCTCGTCGTTGTTCGCGCCGAAGAACGCCGCGCCGGACTGCTCGGCGAGAGCGCGCGCGCGTGCGGGGTCGACATCGGCGATGGCGAGAAAGCGTACCGACGGATGCTTGGCGGCAAGGCGTGCCCGCAAGGTGCCGATGCGTCCCGCGCCGATCACGGCGACGCCAAGTTCCCTGGGTCTCAATGGCTCCTCCTCCCTGCGAGATTCACGGCCAGCCAACGGCTTTGCCCGGCGCCGTTCGGGTCGCGCTGAACGGCAATTTGCCTCGACCCGCCACTTCGATCGTGCCCTCGATGCGCTCGCCGCTCACTTGTCCGCTGGCGACGTAGTTGCGACCGCCGAGCGGCAAGGCGAGCTCGATGCGCTCGCCGCGCAGCGCCGCGTGCGCGAGCGGGCGCGCTTTCGCGCCGCTGATCGTTCCCGTGATCTTCTGATAGCTTTGCTGCAACTGGATCTCGGCACTGCGTTGCGGCATGCCCTCGGGCAGCGAGAATCTCCAGGTTCCGGCCACCCGCGCGGGAACGACGTAGTAGAAGAGGCTGGTCTGGCTCGCGCCGTTGACCACTTCCTTCTCCGGCGAATCGAACGTGATCGCGTTGTCCGCATCCCAATCGCCCAGGCTGTAGTCGTGACTGACGATACGCGACCCGGGCTTCAGCTCGACAAGCATCTTGGGCCGCAGGTCGAGGACGAAGCGCGGCAGCAGATAGAGCGTGAGCACGGAGGCTGCGCCGATATCGGTCTTGAATGCATCCTGGCGAACGAAACGCACGCGCCCGGCGACTTGCTCCTTGTAGGAATTGGTCGTGGCGAGGTCCACCAGCTTCTCGCTGATATCGACCCCCATGCCGCGGGCGCCGAAGCGCTTGGCCGCGGTGATCACGATGCGACCGTCGCCGGAACCCAGGTCGATGACGTAATCCTTGCCGCTCACCGCGGCCATTTGCAGCATGCGATCGACGATGTATTGCGGTGTCGGGACGTAGGGGCCGGCATCGACGTCTTGCGCTCGGGCCGGCGCCGCGTGCAGCCACGCGGCGATGCCGAGCGCGAGCGCGCTTGCGAGCCAGAGATGCGCCGCACTCGCGCCCCGACGGTTCGGCGCCTCCGGTGAGGGACCCTTGCTGAAGCGGCTGCGTATCAAGGCGTGTGCTCCTTGGTCGATCAGAAGAACGCCTGGATCCCGGTTTGCGCCCGGCCGAGGATCAAGGCATGGATGTCGTGGGTGCCCTCGTAGGTATTGACCGCCTCCAGGTTCATGACGTGGCGAATGACGTGGAACTCGTCGGAGATGCCGTTGCCGCCGTGCATGTCGCGCGCCACGCGCGCGATCTCGAGTGCCTTGCCGGCGGCGTTGCGCTTGACGATCGAAAGCATCTCGGGCGCCCAGCGATCGGCATCGATCAGGCGCCCGACGCGCAGCGCCGCTTGCAAGCCGAGTGCGATCTCTGTTTGCATGTTGACGAGCTTCAACTGGATGAGCTGGTTGGCCGCGAGCGGACGGCCGAATTGCTTGCGGTCGAGGGTGTATTGGCGTGCGGCATGCCAGCAGAATTCGGCCGCGCCCATCGCCCCCCAGGCAATCCCGTAGCGCGCCTTGTTGAGGCAGCCGAAGGGACCCGCGAGCCCGGACACGTTCGGCAGCAGATTCTCGGCCGGCACGAACACCTCGTCCATGACGACCTCCCCGGTGATCGAGACGCGCAAGCTGAACTTGCCCTCGATCTTCGGCGCGGACAAACCCTTCATGCCTCTTTCCAGGATGTAGCCGCGGATCTTGCCGGCGTCGTCCTTCGCCCAGACCACGAACACGTCGGCGATCGGCGCGTTGGTGATCCAGATCTTGGAGCCTTTGAGCATGAAGCCGCCGTCGACCGTGCGCGCGCGCGTTTGCATGCCGCCGGGATCGGAGCCGTGGTTGGGCTCGGTGAGGCCGAAGCAGCCGACCCATTCGCCGCTCGCGAGCTTCGGCAGATACTTCTGGCGCTGGGCTTCGGTGCCGTAGGCGTAGATCGGATACATCACCAGGCTCGACTGGACGCCGGACGCGGAGCGATAGCCGCTGTCGACGCGCTCGATTTCACGCGCGATGAGACCGTAGCAGACGTGGTTCACCCCGGCGCAACCGTAGCCTTCGATGGTCGGGCCGAGAAAGCCGAGTGCCCCCATTTCGTTCATCACGTCGCGATCGAAGCGCTCGTGGCGATGCGATTCACGCACCCGCGGCATCAGCTTTTCCTGGCAGTACGCGCGGGCGCTGTCGCGCACCATGCGCTCTTCGTCGCTCAGTTGCTCGTCGAGCAGGAAGGGATCGTCCCACTGGAATTCGCCGGCTTGCGCCGCGGGCTGCTTGCTCATCGGGTTCTCCTGCGATGCGGTCTGCGGCCGCGCGGCGCTTATGTTCCGCTCCGCGCCGGGCTGCGCGGCAACGGCTCGATGGTGCCGATGTGGAATTCGAAGCGGCCCTTGCGCCTGTCGTTGAAGTAGTGCGTGAGCGTATTGCGCACGGTGGCGAAGGCGATGTCGTCCCAAGGCACCTCGGTTTCGCCGCACAGCCGCACTTCGAGGGTTTCTTCGCCGGCGGAGAAATCGAGATCGAGCAGCCGGGCGCGAAACAGCATGTACACCTGGCTGATGTGCGGGATGTTGTAGAGCGCGAACAGGCTATCGATCTCCACCCGCGCATGAGCTTCTTCCAGGGTCTCGCGCCGGGCGCCATCGCCCGTGGTCTCGCCGTTTTCCATGAACCCCGCCGGCACCGTCCACAAGCCGCGCCGCGGCTCGATGGCGCGGCGGCAGAGCAGGATCCGATTGTCCCATTCGGGGATGCAGCCGACGACGATCTTGGGATTCTGATAATGGATGGTGCCGCAGGCATCGCACACATGCCGCGGCAACGTGTCGCCGGTAGGCACGCGCACGACCACGCGCGTGCCGCAATGAGAGCAGAAGTTCATGGCCGGGGTTTGAAGCTTGACCGATTCTATACGCTCGTCCAGCGACGGCAAAGCCGCGCTGCGCCTTGGTTGCAGCCGCCGCGGCCGGCGACCGGCGCGCGGTGCATGCTATGATCGATCGCATGCGTCCTTCGCATGTGCGCGCGGTGCTCGAGCGCGAATTCCGGGCGGCGGCCGAGGGCGTCCACACGCCGGTCATGGTGTGGGGGCCGCCCGGCGTGGGCAAGTCGCGCATCGTGGCCGAGATCGCGCTGCGTCATGGCGTGGCGCTCATCGATCTGCGCCTGTCGCAGATGGAACCGACCGATCTGCGCGGCATTCCGTTTCGAGTCGGCGAGCGCGTGGAATGGTCGGTGCCCTCCATGCTGCCAGATGCCGAGCGTCATGGCGAACGCGGCATCCTGTTCCTGGACGAGATCACCTCGGCGCCGCCCACGGTGACTGCGGCCGCCTATCAACTGATCCTCGACCGCCGGCTCGGCGAGTACGCGATCCCGCCGGCTTGGGCGATTTTTTCCGCCGGCAATCGCTACGGAGATCGCGGCGTTACCTATGTCATGCCTTCGCCGCTGGCGAACCGATTCACGCACTACGAGATCGAGCCGCATCTCGACGACTGGGTGGCGTGGGCGAACGCCGCTGCGCTCGATTGGCGCATCGTCGCCTTCCTGCGCTTTCGCCCGGAGCTGCTGTTCGAGTTCGATCCGGCGCGCAATCCGGTCGCCTTCCCCAGTCCACGCTCGTGGGAGTATGCGCACCGCGCGCTGGCCAAGTTCGAAGGCGAGGGCGTTCTGCTGCTCGAGGCGCTGCAAGCTTGCGTCGGCCTCGGCTGCGGGGTCGAGTTCATGGCGTTTCTCGACCACATGCAGGAGATGCCCGACGTGGATGCGATCGCGCGCGGCGACTCGTTCGCGGTGCCGGCACGGCTCGATATCCAGTACGGCGTCGCGGCGGCACTCGTCAGGCGGGCCCGCGCGGCCGCGGGCGGTGCGCAGGCGCAGGCTATGATGCGCAATATCCTGCGTTACGCGCGCGAGTTTCCGCAGCGGGAAATGGGCGTCATGCTCGTCACCGACATGCATCGCACGCTCGGCCAGCCGCTGTATGCACTGCCCGAGTTCCAGGATTGGGCGCAGTCGGTGAGCGATCTGCTGCTCTACGACCGGGCCCTGCCGCGATGATCGCCGCGTCCGGCGCCTCTGAGCACGAGGCACGGTTGGCGCGCTGCATGACCAAGCTGCAGGCGGCGCGCACGCGGCTCATCCTGGACCAGCCGTTCATCGGTGCCTTGTTGCTGGCTCTGCCGTTCGAGCCGGTGGCGTGGTGCGAAAGCCTCGCCACCGATGCGCGCCGGATCTACTTCGATGCGGCTTTCATCGATCGTCTCGATAGCGGCGAGTGCCGATTCTGGCTGGCCCATCAGGCGCTGCATTGCGCGCTCGGGCATTTCGCTCGCCGCCAGCACCGCGTGCGCGCGCTCTGGGATCGTGCCTGCGATCAGGCCGTCAATCATCTGCTCGCCGCCGAAGGCATGCGTCCGCCCCAGGGTGCACATCTCGACGAACGCTTTCGCGGCCTCAGCGCCGAGGAAACTTATCCGCTGCTCGATACCCTCGCCGAGCGCTCGGCCATAGACCTGCATCTCTTCGATGGTGCCGGCGCACGCGACGCGCGCACCGGCGCGCGGCGAACGGCCGCTACGGACCCTATCCGCGCACGCGCGCAAGCCGAGACGGTGGCGGCGAACGACGCGGAGATGGGAAGCGACGCCGCATCGCAACCGCGGCGCGATGCCGAGCGCGCAGAATCGGAACCGGCGCCGGACCCGGAGCACCTGTTGCAGCGTTGGGAGATGCGAGCTGCGATGGCCGCACAGCAGGCGCGCTTGTCCGGGCGCTTGGCGCCGTCCTGGGAGCGCGTGCTCGGGCGGGTGCTCACGCCGGTGCTGCCCTGGCGCGCGCTGCTCGCCCGCCATCTCGTCGCGCACGCGCAGGAAGATTACAGCTTCGTGCGCCCGGCGCGGCGCGCGGGCGAGGCCATCCTGCCGCGCCTGTATTCGCGTCAGCTCGATCTGTACGTCGTTCTGGATACCAGCGGGTCGGTCGGCGCCGCGCAGTTGAACGCGTTCGCGGCCGAGATCGACGCGCTCAAGAGCCAAGTGCGCGCGCGCGTGACGCTGCACGCCTGCGACGAGCGGCTCGCGACCGGCGGACCGTGGACGTTTCAGCCTTGGGAGGCGCTCGAGCTGCCGCAGCGGCTCACCGGCGGCGCGGGCACGGATTTGCGCCCCGTGTTCGATTGGATCAGCCGCGATAGCCTGCGCCCGGATGTGCTGGTGTATTTCACCGATGCAGACGGTGAGTTTCCGTCCGTGGCGCCGCCCTATCCGGTGCTTTGGATCGTGCAGGGCGCGCGCCCGGTGCCCTGGGGCGAGCGCATCCAGCTCAACTAGTCGCGGCGTCCAAGCGCGCGACGTGGTACGGGCTGCGCTCGTTCAGCTCGTCGACGTATTCGCCGATGCCATGGGTCTCGCGCGCAAGGTATTGGGCGATGGCACGGCGGAATTCCGCGTGCGCCACCCAATGGGCCGAGCACGTTTCCACCGGCATCAGGCCGCGCGCCATCTTGTGCTCGCCCTGCGCCCCGCCTTCGAAGCGCCCGATGTCGTGCGCGATGCAATACTCGATGCTCTGGTAATAGCAAGCTTCGAAATGCAGCAGCGGGACCGCGGCGATCGCACCCCAGTTGCGGCCGTAGAGCGCCTCCCGGCCTGCGACGATATTGAAGGTCGCGGCGATAGGTTTGCCGTCGCGATACGCCTGGATGAGCAGCACGTTGTGCGGCATCCGCTGCGCGAGGTGCAGGAAGAACTCGAGGTTGAGATACGGCGTGGAGCGGTGCTCGCGATAGGTCTTGCGATAGCAGCGCTCGAAGAATGCCCAGTCCGATTCCTTCGCCGTCGCGCCGTCGAGCCAGCGAAAGCCGATGCCTTGCTCGTGCACGCGGCGGCGCTCCTGGCGGATTTTCTTGCGCTTGTCGCGCGTGAGCTGCGCCAGGAAATCGTCGAAGCTGCGATAGCCCGGATTGGTCCAGTGGAACTGGACCGCCTTGCGCACCAGCATGCCTGCCTCTCGGCATTCCTCGACCGCCGAAGGGGATGGAAACAGCACGTGCAGCGACGAGGCGCGGCTACGCTCGGCGAAGGCGAGCGCAGCGCCGAGCAGCGCGTTCCGATCGCGTGTGGTATGCGCCATGAGACGTTCGCCCGTGATCGGGGTGAACGGCACGGCGCAAACGAGCTTGGGATAGTAGGCGAGACCGTGGCGCCGGTACGCGTCCGCCCACGCCCAATCGAACACGTACTCGCCATACGAGTGGTCCTTGAGGTACAGCGGCATCGCGGCGATCAGCGTATCGCGCCGCCACAGCGTGACGTGGCAGGGGATCCATCCCGTGCTTGCCGACACGCATCCGCTGGTTTCGAGGCCGTGCAGGAAAGCATGGCTCGAGAGCGGGTTGGCCGGCGCGAGTCGGTCCCATTGCTCGGCCGGCGCTTCGGCCAGCGCGCCGAGGATGCGAACGCTCGTTTGATCGGATCGTACGCTCATCGCCGGACGGGTTCGCGCTCGAGTGCGGGGAGCGCATGCGCGTTGCGCTTGCGTTCCTTCGTCTTGGGTTAGCGGCTATACTACCCGCACTGTGTGCGCGGTCCGGAGAGTCGGATGAAAAAAATCGAAGCGATCTTCAAACCCTTCAAGCTGGACGAAGTTCGCGAGGCGCTGTCCGAGATCGGGGTATCGGGTCTGACCGTCACCGAGGTGAAAGGCTTTGGCCGGCAGAAGGGCCACACCGAGCTTTATCGCGGTGCCGAGTACGTCGTGGACTTCCTGCCCAAGGTCAAGGTCGAGGTCGTCCTGCCCGATAAAATGCTGGAGCAGGCGATCGACGCCATCGTCAAGTCTGCGCGCACCGGCAAGATCGGCGACGGTAAGATTTTCGTGACCAGCGTCGAGCAAGTCATTCGTATCCGTACCGGCGAGACCGACGAAGCCGCGATCTAGGAGCCTGTCGGACTTGATTTCGCCCGATGCGTTGTGCCCACGACGCCCGCAGGCAAGGCGCTCGGTGCAGACCATATCGGGAGTATTGGCAAGCCGAGCAACGCCGCATGCGCGCGTTGTGGGCGCCTAGCCCGGATGTCACCTCGGCCGGCCCGTCGTAAAGGCAACGGGCCGGAGGATAGAAGGGCTCGCGTCCATCCGATACGCGGCGCTCATGCCCAAGGCCCACGCGCGCGGCCGGCGCATCGCTCGACCGGGCGCTTCCACAGCCGCGAGCGTTTGCCTGCCTCTCGTGCCGGAATCGCTCGCTAGCCCCGCAGTAGCACGACCACCGCACCCGATCCGCCGTCCGCCGGGCGTGCTTCGCAGTAGGCGAGCACCTCGTCGCGCAGCGTCAGCCAATGCGCGAGCTTGCGCTTGAGCACCGGTTCGCGGTTGCGTGAGCGCAGGCCCTTGCCGTGAACGATACGCACGCAGCGCGTGCCGCGCTGCATGCACTGCGCGAGGAACGCGGAGGTCGCGATGCGCGCCTGCGCGGCCGTCATGCCGTGCAGGTCGAATTCGTCTTGCACCACCCAGTGACCGCGCCGCAGCTTGCGCAATACCCGCTCGGCATGCCCGGACGCAAGTAAAGCATTTCCTCGCCCGTCGCGGTCCCGGCATCGGGGTGCGGGCGGGAGCGCAGCGATTCGTGCAGCACTTGCCGATCATCGCGCAGCCTTTGCAGCGGCAACGGCGCGGGGGGCAGGGGCCTGATTTCCACCCGCGCCGGCCCGCTGAGCGGCACGACGCCGCGCATCGCCTGATGGAAATCCGGGTCGTGCCGCCGCACGGGCTCGGTTGCGGGTTTCTTCATGGGGGTGCGCGCGGGTCAGCCGGCCGGCGTTTCGTTCAGCCCTCCCGGGCCTCCAGGTAACGCTGGGCATCGAGCGCCGCCATGCAGCCGCTGCCCGCGCTGGTCACTGCCTGGCGGTAGACGTGATCCTGCACGTCGCCGGCCGCGAACACCCCGGGTATGCTGGTCGCGGTCGCATTTCCCTCGCTGCCGCCGCGAGTCACGATGTAGCCGTTCACCATGTCGAGCTGGCCGGCGAAGATCTCGGTGTTCGGCTGGTGGCCGATGGCGATGAAGACGCCTTTCAGCTCGAGCGCCGCCGGCGCGGAGGTCTGCGCATGCTTCAAGCGCACGCCCGTGACGCCGGACTGATCGCCGAGCACTTCGTCGAGGACGTGGTTCCAGTGCAGCGTGACGTTGCCGTGCTGCGCCTTCTCAACCAAGCGGTCCACCAGGATGGGCTCGGCGCGGAACTTGTCGCGTCGATGCACCACATGCACCCGCCGGGCGATATTGGTCAGATAGAGCGCTTCCTCGACCGCCGTGTTGCCGCCGCCGATCACCGCCACATCCTCGCCCTTGTAGAAGAATCCGTCGCAGGTCGCGCAGGCCGACACGCCGCGGCCCATGAAGCTTTGTTCCGACGGCAGTCCCAGGTACTTGGCCGAGGCCCCGGTGGCGATGATGAGGGCATCGCACGTGTAGCTTCCGCTATCGCCCTCGAGGCGCAGCGCACCATCGGCGAGCTTGACGCTGTCGATGTGGTCGAACACGATCTCGGTGCCGAAGCGCTGCGCATGCTGCTGGAAGCGCGCCATCAACTCGGGGCCCTGGACACCGGCCGCATCGGCGGGCCAGTTGTCGACGTCGGTGGTGGTCATGAGCTGGCCGCCTTGGGCCATGCCGGTGATCAGCACAGGGTGTAGATTCGCGCGCGCGGCGTAGACCGCGGCCGTGTAGCCCGCCGGCCCGGAGCCGAGGATGAGCAGTCGGCAAGCCTTGTCGATTTTTGCCATGGGATCAGCCTGATAAGTAACTTTTGCAAAAAAACAACAATTTAACAGCCAGCGGCCGGCTTTGTCGAGTTGCTCCGTTGCTTAAATGTGCCGAGCCAAGCGATTGTCATAGAATCGAAAACGATGATTCAAGTCCGCCCTTATGGTCACTGCATGAGTCGCGCTCAAGCTACCATCTTCCTCGTCACGTTATCGCTGGCCGCGGTGCCGGCACTCGCTGCCCAGGCGGGTCAGCGCGCCGAAAAGGCCCGCGCCAAAGCCACCCCTGCCCGCCAGTTGCTTGCGCAGGCCGCCCAGCCGGCGCCGGCACTGCCTGCGCCTCAAGACGTGGTGGTGCCGCCGGCGCCGCGTTTCGACATCGAGCGCTTCGATGTCCAGGGCAATACGCTGCTGCAGGCACAGGAAGTCGAGGGGGCAGTCGGCATCTACACGGGCAAGAGCAAGGACTTCGCCGACGTTCAACGCGCGCTGGAGTCGTTGCAGGACAGATATCGGGCCCGCGGCTACGGCAGCGTCCAGGTGCTGCTGCCCGAGCAGGAGTTGGAGCGGGGTGTTATCGTACTGCGGGTGATCGAGCCCAAGCTCGGCAAGATCACTGTCGAAGGCAACAAGTTCTTCGATACCGACAACATCCGGCGCAGCATCCCGGATCTGCAGGAAGGCACTACGCCCAATGCGGTCGCGATCGGCCAGAGCGCACGCCTCGCCAACGAAAACGCCTCCAAGCGGACCTCGGTTTTGCTGCGCGCCGGCGCCAACGAAGGCGAGGTCGACGCGACCATTCGGGTGCAGGACGAAAAATTCTGGCGGGCGAATGTCAGTCTTGACAATACCGGTTCGCGTACCACCGGGATGTACCGGTTGGGTCTGGGCTTCCAGCATTCGAACCTGTTCAATCGCGACCACACGGTGACGGTTCAGTATCAGCTCGATCCGGAGCCGATCCAGAAGGCCGACGAGCTCAAGATCCTAGGCGTGGGCTACCGCATCCCGTTGTACCGTTACGATGCCTCGCTCGACCTGCTCGCGGGCTATTCGACCATCGGTCCCGCGTCCGCGGTTACGATTCCGGGGACGACGACGTCCTTGAACTTCACCGGCAGCGGTACGATTTTCGGCGCGCGCTACAACTACATGCTGCCGCGGGTGTCGTGGCTCGACGATTACGACCATCGGCTTTCGCTCGGCCTCGACTACAAGGCGTTCTCTAACCAGGTCGTGCCGGTGACCGCCGGCGTCGCGGGCGCGAGCCTCACGCCCGACGTGACGGTCTATCCGCTGAGCCTTACGTATAGCGGCACCAAGCGCATGGAGAGCGCGGAGTTCGGGTTCTTCGGCTCGGTGGCGCATAACATCTATCCCCACGGCCCGGACGCCTATTCCGAGAAATTCCACGGTCCGACCGGGGCGCGCCCCAACGAGGGTCGGCCGACGTATACGATCTGGCGCTACGGGCTCAATTACGTCCGTGCCTTCGCCAGCGACGTTCAATTGCGCGGCTTGTTCGTCGGCCAATGGACCCGCGACGCGCTCATTCCCGGCGAGCAGTTCGGCATCGGGGGTTGGGACAACGTCCGCGGAATGCAGGAACGCGAGGCGGCGAACGATCGCGGCTACCGCGCGACCGTGGAGCTGTACACGCCCGATCTCGGGCCCAAGCTTCAGCTCGAGGGCGCGCGCCTGCGCTTCCTCGCGTTCCTCGACTGGGCCAGCATCCGCCAGAACATCATCATCCCGCAGAACCAATGCGTGGCCTCCGCGGCATGCGGACTGACGGCGTTGAGCGCGGGCGTCGGCATGCGGATGAGCTTGCGCCAAGGCGTAAGCCTGCGTCTGGACTACGGCCAGATGTTGGACGCCGGCATGGAAGGCAACCGCGGCGACGACCGCTGGCACTTCGGCTTGGCCGTCGCATTCTGAGCCCGCCGGCGGGACTGTTCATACGGTGGTTGTTGCGATTGATGCGCTCGATCTGATTACACCAGCGCTCGGCGCGATGCCCGCCAGGTCTTCGGGATCCTCGCCGCCCGTCTCGCTGCCCGATCCATTCATCGGCTGACTTGCCGGCGGCGGCGCCGAGCACGGCAAACTAGGCCGCGATCGCAGCGCCGCACGCTATGACGAAGCCATTGCGGCGATCTATCAACGCCCGCGTCGGAGGCGACAACGCGATCGGATCTGGTGTAGCATCGGGTTAAAAAAGGCGGGTCTTCCCGAGGAAACTGGCTATGGTTACCACGGATGTCCTCAAGTCGGTGCCGTTGTTCTCGGCCATGCCGACCGAGCAGCTCACGGCACTGGCCGGTTGCGCGACTTTGCGCCGTTATCCCCGCAGCACCTTGATCCTCCGCGCCGGCGAGGAGACCGACGGCCTGTACGTGATGCTCTCCGGGCGCGCCAAGGTCCTGATCCCGGACGACGAGGGCCACGAAGTCATCCTCGCCGTGCTGAGCCAGCGCGATTTCTTCGGTGAGATGGGGTTGCTGGATGATCAGCCGCGCTCAGCGAGCGTGGAGACGCTGGAACCGTGCGAGTTGCTGCGCCTGGGAAAAGCCGAGTTCTTGCGCTCCCTGCATGACAATTTCGAGCTGGCAATGCGCATCATTCGCGCACTAGTGAAACGACTGCGCGAAGCCGATCGGCAGATCGAAAGCCTGGCATTGATGGACGTATATGGCCGCGTCGCGCGCGTGCTGCTCGACCTGTCGGACAATGTCGACGGCAAGCGCGTCGTCGGCAAGGCGCCGCCGAAGCAGGAGATCGCGCGCATGATCGGCGCATCGCGCGAGATGGTGAGCCGGGTCATGAAGGACCTGCAGACCTCGGGTCATATCCGCGTCGACAAGCGGCGCATCATGCTGCTCTCCGACATGGAGGTGTCCAGCAAGAAGATCCGGGAGCAGGCTCGCAAGGCGTGGAACTTCAAGGTATGAGCGCAACTGCCGGGCGGTAGCGTCCGTTCCGAGTTCCGATTTGGCGGGCCGAGCGATTGAACTGCGGAGGGCGCTCGAAAGCGCGCTCCAGGAGGCGAACATGATGGTGCGGATTGGTGTCTGTGGCTTGGCGATCCTGGCTTGGGCCGGCACGGCCGAGCTTGCCTCGGCGGCCAGCGCCGGGACGGTCACGCATCTCAGCGGCACGTTGTCGGTGACGCGGGCGGACGGCAGCGCGCGCATCCTGTCGCGCAAGTCGGAGGTCAATCCCGGCGATGTGCTCGCCACGCAGCGCGATAGCTATGCGCAAATCAACTTCACCGACGGCAGCAACATGACCCTGCGACCCAATTCGCAGATGAAGATCGAGGACTACAAGTTCACCGAAGATCGGCCGCAGGAGGACAACTCGTTCTTTCGCCTGCTCAAGGGCGGGTTGCGCACGGTCACCGGCCTGATCGGCAAGCGCGGCAACATGGACGCCTACCGCATCGGAACCAGCACCGCCACCATCGGTATCCGCGGCACCTCGGGCGACACGATGGATTGCACCCAGGGCTGTGAAGGGGTGACGCTGAATTCCGATAAGCTGCCGCCCGCGCTGTACCACGCGACCTACACGGGTAGCTACGTGCTCAGCAACGAGCGCGGCAGTGTCACTGTCGAGGAGAAGCAGTTCGCAGTCGTGCAGGATCGCAATACCGCGCCGCGCGTCCTCGACCGCGATCCAGGTCTGAATTTCGACATCATGCCGTTTGCGATTCCCGGCCAGGGCGGGCCGCAGCGCTCGGGCGGCCAGGAGTGCGTGGTGCGCTGAGGGCAGCGGTTTAGCGAGTGTTCGAGGCCCCGCCCTGCGCGGGGCTTCGCGCTCATGGCGGCCGCGGTCCCGGCGCGGCACGAACCGATATAATGATTGGCGCCGTCCGAGCGATTGCCCGGGCGGACGCATCGCGTGCGAGGTCCGAAACGTTTGCAGAACGCGGCACGTAATCCGCTGCCACCCAAGCTGGCCGCGCTCCTGCGCGAGTCCTGGTGGCTTGCCTTCGTCGCCCTCGGGCTCTATCTCGTCCTCATCCTGGTGAGCTACACGCCGGCTGATCCGGCGTGGTCGCATAGCGTCGAGCCCGAGAAGATCGGCAATGCCGGCGGCCGCTTTGGCGCCTGGGTGGCCGACGTCCTGCTGTATGTGTTCGGCGTGTCGGCCTATTGGTGGATCGTGTTCTGCCTGTTCCTCGTGCTGTGGGGCTATCGCCAGCTCGAGCGCGTGGACATCGGCGATCGCCGTTCGCTTCTCGTTTCCGGCGCCGGCTTCCTGCTGTTGCTCGCCGCCAGCAGCAGCATCGAGACGCTGCGGCTTTACGGCATCAAGGCCGCGCTGCCGCTCGCGCCCGGCGGCATCGTCGGACGATCGTTCGGCAATGCGCTGCACGCCGCGTTCGGCTTCACCGGTGCGACCCTCGCTCTGCTGGTATTGGCCGCGATCGGGTTGAGCCTCTTTACGCAGGTGTCATGGATCGCGGCGATCGAGCGGCTCGGTGGTTGGCTCGAAGACGCCTGGGTGAGGATCGCGGGCCGCATCGGCACCTGGCGCGATCGCAAGGTGGGCGAAGTGGCCGCGGTGGAGCGCGAGGCGAGCGTGGAACAGGTGCGCAAGCGCCTCGATGTCCACGAGCCGGTGCGCATCGAGCCCCCGCTCATGGAGATCGTGAAATCCGAGCGTGTGGTGCGCGAAAAGCAGCGCTCGCTGTTCGAGGAGATTCCGGATTCGCCGTTGCCGCCGCTTCATCTGCTCGACGAGCCCGAGGCCGACATCGAGGTCATGACCAGCGAGGCGCTGGAGTACACCTCGCGTTTGATCGAGAAGAAGCTGCTCGATTTCGGCGTCGAGGTGAAGGTGATCGCCGCCTATCCCGGCCCGGTCATCACCCGCTACGAGGTGGAGCCCGCGGTCGGGGTGAAGGGCAGCCAGGTCATCAATCTCGTGAAGGATCTCGCGCGCGCGCTCTCGGTTGTCAGCATTCGCGTCGTCGAGACCATTCCAGGCAAGAGCTGCATGGGATTGGAGATCCCGAATCCGAAGCGCCAGATCGTGCGCTTGTCCGAGATCCTCAGCAGCAAGGTATATGCTGACATGCATTCCCCGCTCGCGCTGGCATTGGGGAAGGACATCGCCGGCAAGCCGGTGATCGCGGATCTCGCCCGCATGCCGCATATGCTGGTGGCGGGCACGACCGGCTCGGGCAAGTCGGTCGCGATCAACGCCATGATCCTGTCGCTCGTGTACAAGGCGACGCCGGCACAGGTGCGGCTCATCCTGATCGATCCCAAGATGCTCGAGCTGTCGGTCTACGAGGGCATCCCGCAGCTGCTCGCCCCGGTCGTGACCGATATGAAGCAAGCCGCCTACGCGCTGAGCTGGTGCGTGGGCGAGATGGAGCGCCGCTACCGGCTCATGTCCACGCTCGGCGTGCGCAACCTGTCGGGTTTCAACCAGAAGGTGCGCGACGCCGACAAAGCCAAGCAACCCTTGCCCGATCCTTTCGCCATTGCTATCGGCGACCAGAAGCCGGCGACGCTGCAAGAGCTGCCGCTCATCGTCGTGGTCATCGACGAGCTGGCCGATCTCATGATGGTGGTCGGCAAGAAGGTCGAGGAGCTGATCGCGCGCCTGGCGCAGAAAGCGCGTGCCGCCGGGATCCACCTGGTGCTCGCCACGCAACGCCCGTCGGTCGATGTGATCACCGGGCTCATCAAGGCGAACATCCCGGCGCGGGTCGCGTTCCAGGTTTCGGCCAAGGTGGATTCGCGCACCATTCTCGATCAGATGGGCGCCGAGTCGCTACTCGGCCAGGGCGACATGCTCTATCTGCCGCCGGGCACGGGCTACACCATTCGCGTGCATGGCGCCTTCGTCGCCGACCAGGAAGTGCACAAGGTGGTCGAGCAACTGAAGGCGCATGCTGAGCCGAACTACGTCGAGGGTGTGCTCGATGCGCCCGAAGCCGAGGCCGACGATGCGCTGGGTGCCGCGCCAGCCGGCGACGGCGAAACCGATCCGCTCTACGATCAGGCGGTCGAAATCGTGCTGCGTACTCGGCGGGCCTCGATATCGCTGGTGCAGCGCCATTTGCGCATCGGCTACAACCGGGCAGCCCGGCTGATCGAGCAGATGGAGCGTGCGGGGATGGTTTCGCCGATGCAGTCGAACGGCAATCGCGACATCCTCGTGCCCGCCTCGGCACCGGAGGCGCGCTGACCCGAGGAACCCTGCCGCAGGCGGCGGTTCCAATCGGGATCGGTGCACGCCGTCGCAGCCCGGATGGCGCGCTTTTCTGAGCTGGACGACGTTGCGCACGCGCGCGGCAGGAAAGGACGACCCATGCGTTTCATTGTCTGGACAGGGATGCTGTTCGCGCTGGTCGGCAACGCCGCCGCGGCCGGCGTGGAGACCCTGAAGTCCTACCTGCGGGAGACGAGCGCAGCTTCCGCGCAGTTCACCCAGGTGGTCTACGATCGCAGCATGCGCAAGCTCCAGGAAACCAGCGGCACCATGCATTTCTCGCGGCCGGGCCGCATTCGCTGGGCATACGAAAAACCGTACGAGCAACTGATCGTCGGCGACGGCGAGAAACTCTGGGTCTACGACAAGGACCTCAATCAGGTCACCGTCAAGGCGATGAATCAGGCGATCGGCGGC
Source organism: Burkholderiales bacterium (assembly GCA_020848435.1). GTDB lineage: Bacteria > Pseudomonadota > Gammaproteobacteria > Burkholderiales > WYBJ01 > WYBJ01. The sequence continues at coordinate 48,072 of JADLAC010000089.1, forward strand.
AGTCCGGCGGCGCTGCTCGCCGGCAGCAATGAAATCGAAAAGGACTTTCGCCTGAATCCGGCTGGTATGCAGGATGGCCTCGATTGGCTGGAGGCCGTCCCGCGCAGCGGCGAATCGACCTTCCAGAAGGTGCGCATGGGCTTCGGCAAGTCCGGGCTCGAGGCCATGGATCTCACCGACGGATTCGGCCAGCTCACAGTGGTGCGCTTCAACGCCATCGTGCGCAATCCGAAGCTCGCGCCCGACCTGTTCCGCTTCACCCCGCCCCGAGGCGCGGACGTCATCAGTGGCTGATCTGTTCGCCCCGGCCGCGCCGGTGGCTCCGCTGGCCGAGGCGTTGCGGCCGGCCTCGATCGACGAAGTCATCGGCCAGTCGCATCTGCTCGGCGCCGGCAAACCGCTACGGGTGGCATTCGAGTCCGGCAAGCTGCACTCGATGATCTTGTGGGGCCCACCGGGGGTCGGCAAGACGACGCTCGCTCGCCTCATGGCGCGCGCATTCGACGCCGAGTTCATCGCGCTCTCTGCGGTGCTCTCCGGCGTCAAGGACATCCGCGAGGCGGTCGAGCGCGCCGAGCGCAATCTGCAAGCCCATGGCCGGCGCACGATTCTCTTCGTCGACGAGGTGCATCGGTTCAACAAGGCGCAACAGGATGCCTTCCTGCCGCACGTCGAACGCGGCTTGCTCACCTTCATCGGCGCCACGACCGAGAATCCGTCGTTCGAAGTGAACGGCGCGTTGCTGTCGCGTGCCGCCGTGTACGTGTTGCAACCCTTGTCCGCAGAGGAGCTCGGCATGCTCGTCGATCGGGCCATCGAGCGACGGCTGCCTGCGCTCAGGCTGAACGCCGATGCACGCAGCTTGCTGGTGGGATATGCCGACGGCGATGCGCGCCGGCTGCTCAACATGCTGGAGCAGCTCGACGTGGCCGTGCAGGCGCAAGGCAAGGCCGAGGTCGATGAGGCATTCCTGCGCTCGACCATCGTCCAGGCGCAGCGCATGTTCGACAAGGGCGGCGAACAGTTCTACGACCAGATCTCGGCCTTGCACAAGTCGGTGCGCGGCTCGAGTGCCGATGCCGCGTTGTACTGGCTCACGCGCATGCTCGACGGCGGCGCCGATCCGTTGTATCTCGGCCGCCGCATCGTGCGCATGGCGATCGAAGACATCGGCTTGGCGGACCCTCGCGCCCTGCGGGTGGCGCTCGACGCCTGCGAAACCTACGAGCGCCTCGGCTCGCCCGAAGGCGAGCTGGCGCTGGCGCAGGCGGCGATTTACCTGGCGCTGGCGCCGAAGAGCAATGCGGCCTACGTGGCCTACGGCGCGGCGCGAGAGGCCGTGAAGCGAAGCGGTACGCTGCCGGTGCCGCTGCACTTGCGCAACGCGCCGACCCGCCTCATGAACAATCTCGGCTATGGACGCGATTACCGGTACGCCCACGACGAGCCTGAAGGCTATGCTGCCGGGGAACGCTATCTCCCTGAGGCAATGGCGGACGCGCGCTTCTATGAGCCGACCGAGCGCGGATTGGAAGCGCGCATCCGGGAGCGGATGGCACAGTTGCGCGCGCTCGATAGCGCGCACGCCGGTGTTGCGGGCGGCGATACGGGCCGCGGATGACGCCGGGAAAGCGGATGCGCCGGCGCGAATGCGGCGTGATAGGGGTGCCGCGAAGCGCTCGCGGGCCGGCGAATCGATCGGGCGCGACGCGATGAAGCGTGCGTGGCCTCAAGTCAGTCGGCGCGTGCGCCGGAGTCCTTGATCACCTTGGCCTCGCCAACGCGCCGGCGTGCGGCACCGCGAGCAGCGGGAACGCAATCAACGCGGCAGCGAGCCTGGCCATGCTCATGGGTTTCCTCCGGTTCATCGATCGGCGCGGACCCGCCGCTCGCGCGTCCGTGCAGTAGCTGCAATCTGCGAGCGCCTGCTTTGAAGCGTCAAGCCCGGGATGGGCTGTTGGTGAGCGGCGTTCGTTGCCCGATAATAGCTGCCCGCGGCGTGCGCTCTCGCCGCGTCCCCTCGATGGAGCTCACATGCTCGACGTCCAGCTTCTTCGCGCCGATATCGACGCGGTCGCGCGCCGCCTGGGCGATCGCGGCATCACGATAGATGCGGCCCGCTTCCTCGCCCTGGAGACAAACCGTAAAGCGCTGCAGACCCGTACGCAGGAGCTGCAGGCGCGCCGCAATCAGGCGTCAAGACAGATCGGGCAAGCCAAGCACAACGGTGAAGATGCCACCGCGCTGATGGCCGAAGTGGCCGCAATGGCTGACGAATTGAAGGCGAATGAAGCGCGTCTCGATGCCTTGCAGGCGGAGCTTACCGATTTCCTCCTCGGCGTTCCGAACCTGCCGCATTCGTCGGTGCCCGCCGGGCGCAGCGCCGAGGACAATGTCGAGGCGCGCCGCGTCGGGGCGCCGCGCGCCACGCCATTCACTGCGCGCGACCATGTCGATCTCGGTGAAGGGCTGGGCATGCTCGATTTCGCCGACGCCACCAAGATCGCGGGCGCGCGCTTCTCCCTGATGAAGGGTGCGATCGCGCGGCTGCATCGCGCGATCGCGCAGTTCATGCTCGACTTGCATACGAGCGAGCATGGCTACACCGAGGTTTACGTGCCCTATCTCGTCAATGCCGCCAGCATGCGCGGCACGGGCCAGCTACCCAAGTTCGAGGAAGACCTGTTCGCGGTACCGCGCGCCGATGGGGAGAAGCTCTATCTCATCCCGACGGCCGAGGTGCCCGTCACCAACATCGTTCGCGACCGGATCGTGGCGTCGAAGGACTTGCCGCTCAAGTACGTCTGCCATTCGCCTTGCTTTCGCTCCGAGGCAGGTACCTACGGCAAGGACACGCGCGGCATGATTCGCCAGCACCAGTTCGACAAGGTGGAGCTGGTGCAGGTGGTCCATCCCGAAAAGTCCTATCAGGCACTGGAAGAGTTGACCGCGCACGCCGAGGAAGTGTTGAAGCGCATCGGTCTGCCGTTTCGCACGGTCGTTCTTTGTACCGGCGACATGGGCTTCTCGTCGGCCAAGACGTATGACATCGAAGTCTGGCTGCCGGGCCAGCAAGCGTATCGCGAGATATCCTCCTGCAGCAACTTCGAGGCCTTCCAGGCCCGGCGCATGCAGGCGCGCTTCCGCAACGAAAAGGGCAAGCCCGAGATGGTACACACGCTCAATGGCTCGGGGCTCGCCGTGGGCCGCACGCTGATCGCCGTGATGGAGAACTATCAGAACGCCGACGGCAGCATTGCAATCCCCGAGGCGCTGCGGCCCTACATGGGCGGGCTCGCTTCGATCAGCGCCGCGCGCTGAGGCGCGTTCTTGAGCGATTGCCGAGGCGCTGCGCGGCACTATCTTGCCGGGTCGCTTCGCCCCGTAGTGCGGCAGGGTAGCGCCTCACTCGACACGGCAGGGCAGAGCGCGACGGTCACTGCTTCGGGATCTTCGCTTCGGCGACGACGCGCGCCCAAAGCGCGATTTCCTTCTTCACAAACTCGCCGAACTCCGGCGGCGTCGAGCCGCGATCGTCCAGCGAGAAACCGATCTCGAGCAACTTGCCGGCGACCTCGGGCAGGTTTCTGACCGCGTTGACTTCCGCATTGACCCGATCGACGATCGCCTTCGGCGTCTTGGCCGGATACCACCACGCAATCCAGGCGGTGAAGTTGATCGCGGGAAAGCCGACTTCGGCCATCGTCGGTACGTCGGAAAAGCTCTCGGAACGCTTGCCGGTCGCGATGCCGAGGGCGCGCAGTCGCTTCGACTGCAGGAAGGGGCGGGCTACGCTGTTGTCGAGGAACATCATCGTGATCGCCCCGGTCATCACGTCGGCCGCCGCCAGCGGATTGCCCTTGTAGTTGACTTGCGCGAAATCGGTGCCGGTCGCGAGCTTGAACAACTCGGCCGCCACCGTCGCCGAGGCATTGCCGGCGCCGTAAGTGAGCTTGCCCGCGTTCTGCTTGGCGTAGCTCACCAAGTCCTGCACGCCGCGCGCCGGATGGTTGGGCGCGACCACGAGGAAATAGTGCAGGCCGCAAATGTAGGCGACGGGCGAAAAATCGCGCACCGGATCGAAGGGCAGCGACTTGTACATGTTGGGATTGGCCGCGTGCGTCGTATTGCCGCCTGAGAGCAAGGTATAGCCATCCGGCGTCGCCTTGGCCACCAGGTCGGTGCCGATGATCGCGTTGGCGCCGGGACGATTGTCGACGATGATCGGGCGCCCCAGTCGAGGCGCCAGGCGGTCGGTGACGAGCCGGGCAACGGTGTCGCTGGCCGACCCCGTGCCGAATGGAATGATGAGTCGGATCGGCCGTTCCGGCCACGCGCTTTGTGCGAATGCCGCGGTCGGCAAGGCGTACGCGAGCGCGAGCAACATGCGAGGCAGCTTCGAGCCATTTCGTTTGGATTGATGCACCTTGCTCCTCCCCTGTCGTCTGTGGCCGCATTCAAGCCACTGGCGCGCGAAACTCGTTCCGGCACTGGGCGTGGGACGCTATCCGCCGTGGAGCTCGACGCCTGGACAGCATAACATCCGATCCGCGCGATGCCCGCGGCGGGAACCACCGCGATGCCGTTCCAGCCTGCTCGACCGGCCGAGTGGTCCACAGCGGGTGTCTGCTAGAATCCGCGCTACGGAGAGGTACCGAAGCGGTCATAACGGCGCCGACTCGAAATCGGATGGTCAGGGAAACCTGGCACGTGGGTTCGAATCCCACCCTCTCCGCCAAGGATGTGTCGACGATGCGGGTTTGGGGCCGCGGGCCGCGGGCGGCGAGCGCGTCGACCAGGTGCGAGTCTGCGCCTCCCACCTCAAGGACACAGCTCTGCGGGGTCATCCCGGCAGCCTCCAGCAGCTCGAGCGAGATCGCTGGCAGCGGCTCGAACCAGCTGACTTCCTGTTCGGTCTTCGTGGTGTAGACGCGGTTCCAGTGCGCGGCGCGTTCCATGGTGGTAACTCAGCGTGTCGTCTTCCTGGCGCTGGGTGATGTGCGCCGGGTGCGGATGAAGTGGGCGGCGCCGGCGATGATGCCGTTCAGCACCGCCACGCGGTAGGCGTGCTCGCCGGTGTCGAACTGTTCTCCGGCGTGGTCGCCGGAGTTGCTGACCATCGCGACAACGCCGATCGCCGCGCGGCGCGCCTGCGCGAACGCGAACAGCGAGGCCGCCTGCATCTCGACCGCAAGGGCACCCGCCGATGCCCAGTGCCGCACCTGCCGGCGCGTCTCTCGATAGGGCGCGTCGGTCGTCCACACCAGCCCACGCGTGACCGGGGCGACCGCGGCCAGGCTGTCGGCGAGGGCTGCTGTCAACGACGCGTTGGGTGCCGAGACGCGTTCGCCGGCCGGCAGGTAGTGCAACGAGGTGCCTTCGTCGCGAACGGCTTCGGTGGCGATCACCAGACTCGGCAAAGGAAGGGCGGGAGCCAGGCGGCCCGAGGAGGTCAGGCCCACGACGACTTTCGCTCCGGCGGCAACCAACTGCTCGGCAACGAGGACGGCGAACGGTCCCCCGATGGTGCGCGGCACCACGCCGCAGCGCACGCCGAGCCGCCGCACGGCGACCATGGGCGTGTGGAAGCACGCCCAGTCGACGGCGGGATGCGCGGTGCCGTCGTGCACCAGGCCGTCGAAGAGATCGCCGTCGAAATCGAGGACGCAGATCGGCGGCACCGGCACCGTCCTGAGGCGGCGGGTCCGCCGGACTTCCCGCATGAGGGCGTCGGCCGTGAGGACTGACGGCTGAGACAGGGCATGCGTATGGAGGAGTGGGAGCTTCGAGCCGCGACGCCTCATACCTAGCCCGGCTTTCGAGCGGGTTCTCGTCACCACCTAGGGCGAATCCCGAGTTATTGAGCGTACGCTGCCTCCCGCCCTGGTGCAAGGCGCCCGCCGAGCTTGGGCTTACCTCGTGTCGTACTTGGTGGGCATGGCGTCACTCGTCACGAATCTCCGGATCGACCAGCCTGCCGAGCTGCACCAGGGACTCCTGCCAGCCGAGGTAGCACATCTCGGCGGGAATGACGTCGGGCACGCCCGCCTGCTCGATCTCGAGCTCGGTTCCGCCCAGGACTTTCTTCAGTGTGACGCTGACCGTCATCTCGCCGGGCAGGTTGGGATCGTCGAACTTGTCGGTGTAACGGATCAGCTCGTAGGGCTTCAGCTCCAGGTAGTTTCCGCCGAAGGAATGGCTCTTTCCGGTGGTGAAATTGGTGAACGAGGCCTTGTGCGTGCCGCCGACTTTAGCGTCGATATGATGGACCGTGCAGGTGAAGCCGTATGGCGGCAGCCACTTACACATGGCAGCAGGATCGAGAAACGCGCGGTAGACTCGCTCGGGGGGGGCCTTCAGAACGCGGTGCAGACGGATGGTGCTGGGCATGGCTAGGTCCTTTCAGCGAGCAGCAGGCAGAGCGGCCAGGAGAGCAGCTCTAAGCGAATCGACACGGGTGCCGGCGCAAAGTTTGCGGCCATCGCATCATTGCCGGGATTGGATCCGATGAAAATCGCCGTCCTCGACGACTACCAGGACGTGTTCCGGCGGCTGCCGCGCTTCGGGCTGCTGGCAGGCCACGAGGTGGTAGTACACCGCGACACGGAGAAGGACGCGGATCGTCTCGTGGCGCGGCTGGCTGATTGCGACGCCGTGGTCTTGCACGCGCAGCGCACGGCGATGCCGCGAGCGGTGATCGAGTGCCTGCCGCGGCTGAAGCTGGTGGCGCAGGCGGCGAGCCTCAAAGACCACCTCGACATTGTGGCGTGTACCGAGCGCGGCATCCTGGTCGCGGCGGTGCCCGCCGGGATTCCCTGGCCGACCGCCGAGCTCACCTGGGCGCTCATTCTCGCGAGCGTTCGGCACCTGCCGTTCGAGGTCGAGCAGTTGAAGCGCGGTCGCTGGCAGTCGACAGTCGGCACCGAGTTGCGCGGCCGCACGCTCGGCATTTACAGCTTCGGCAAGATCGGCCGGTGCGTCGCGGAGGTGGGGCGAGCGTTCGGGATGAAGGTGGTGTGCTGGGGACGCGCCTCCTCGCTGGAAAGCGCGCGTGCCGCCAGGTTCGACGTGGCGCCGAGCCGCGAAGCCTTCTTCGCTGGCGTCGACGTGCTGAGCCTCAACCTGCGCTACAACGCCGAGACCCACGCAATCGTCACGGCCGCCGACCTCGGCCTGATGAAGCCGACGGCGCTGTTCGTGAACACGAGTCGCGCGCGTCTCGTCGCCGACGGTGCGCTGGTCGAGGCACTTTGGCGCGGCCGGCCGGGCTTCGCGGCGGTCGACGTGTACGAGGACGAACCCGTGCTGGGCGCGGGTCACCCGCTACTCGGCCTGCCGAATGTACTGTGCACGCCGCATCTGGGCGGGGCCACGCAGGCGGCGTACGAACGACAATATGATCCGATGATCGACGCTCTCGTCGCCTTCGCAGCCGGGACGCCCATGCACATCGTCAATCCCGAAGCTTGCGGGTGGCGCCGCACCACCTGAGATGCCGCGGCACCGTCGCCGTCACGACCGATCCCGAGCTCCGGGCGAGACCAGCTCAGTCCACGGTTGCACCGGACAGCTTTATCACCCGGGCCCACTTCGTCATCTCGGCGCTAGCTAGCGCCCTCATTACCACCGAACGGCGATCCAGTCTTAGGCCCGATGCTCCGGATGTTCTCCCAAAACTCCAGCGCTCGCCGGTGACGCGCGGCGAAAGCGAGCCAATACAACGCAACGGCTGATTATTCGGTTCGGAGATCAATTCCGCCGCTTCAGCGGTTTCCATTTCGATCCCTTTGAGAAGCTTGCGCCAGTGCTCGAAGATCCTTCCGTGGATCTCTACGTCCGAACAGTTCAAGTTACCCACTGCTTCGCGCCAGCCGGGAGCAAATCGTTCAAGCGGGGAATAGGTCCGGGATACGTAGCGCCGAAGATTCCGATTGAAATCCTGCGTACTGAAATGGATCAGGATGTCCATTCGCGCCAACTTGGCCAACCGACTGAATCACCGAGAACGGGAGCGTGCTCAAATTGTATGGATCGAGAAAGGCGAAATGAAGCGCATACGGATCCAACTGCGCGATCACGCGTTCGACCAGGGCCGGCGGCTGCCTGGTCGAAATAATCTCGTGGAGTGTGGCAGACATTGTCGCTTATTGTTAAGCGTATGAACGGCGGGATCAATATGGATTGCGATCCCCAAGTAATCAGCAAAATTACGCCGGCTTGACCGCCACGGCATTGATCAGGGTTTCCTCGCGCTCCGCGGGCAGCGCCATCCCCAGCTTTTCGAGCAGCCCGAGATCGGCCCGGCTCCACCACAAGTACGGGTAGGAGATCCGTTCGGGCGGCACGAGGAAGCCCGCGTCGCGAATGAGCGCGAGATATTCGGGAGCGCTCTTTTGCACATGCATCGGATGCCGGAACAGGATCCGGATGACGAGCGAATGGATGTAGCGTCGTGTCGACTCGGCGAAGAGCAGCACACCGCCGGGTCGTAGCACGCGATTAAATTCGCGGATCGCGCGTTCCTGGTCGATGATGTGATGGAAGCTTTGATGGCAGAAAACCATGTCGAACGATGCGTCGGGGAGCCCGGTGCGACTGCCGCTCGCATGCACGAACTCGAATGCGCAGCGCAGTCGCTCCGCCTGGCGCAACGCGTGCGAGCGCACTGCGAGCTCAGCGTCAAGGCCGACGATGCGGCACGGCCGAAAATGCTCGTCCAGCAGCGCCAACGCCTTGCCGTAGCCGCAGCCCACGTCGAGAATCTCCGGAAACACCTTCGGCGCACCCATGAGCCGGATGAGGTCGAGCAGCGCGCGCCGAATGACGTGCGTCACCCAGGTCTGGGTATCGAGAAACCAGACGCCGAATCTCGATTCACGGATGTAATCCGCATCCGGCACGAGGCCTGCCGATTCGCGGTCGTCCGCCGCGGTGGGCTTTACCTGCATCACGGCAAGGCGCCCCGTTCGCCCGGGTCGTTCGCTGCATGGCTATGCGCACACCAGGCGATCGCGCCGAACGCATCTGCGCCGCAATCGACCGCGGCAAAGCGGAAATCATGGAACAGCGGCGCCTCGACACCCCCGACAGATACGCTTCGGAACGCCGAGCCGAAGCGAACCCGTTCGAATCCCAGAGACAAGCCCCGCCCGAGCGCCTTCGCGAACGCTTCCTTGTAGGTCCAGTGGCGGTAGAAAGCCGCCCAGCGGTCATGTTCGCCGAGCGTTTCGATCTCGGCCAGTTCGGCAGGATGCAGCACCGCATCCGCAAGCCTGTGCCACGGCGTCCGGCGCGGCCGCGGTCGTTCAACGTCGATGCCGATGCACCCCCGCGCTGCGATTGCGCAGGCAACGAGGCCCCGGGAATGGGCGATGCTCGCGGCAAGGAAGGAGTCCCCGCGCGCGAGGCGTATGCAGCCGGTCTTGAGCGTATCGATCCGCCACCGATCGGCGGGCGCATCGAACGTTCGTTCGATCGCATGCCGCAGCAGCAGACGTCCGGCCAGGAATTGCGCGCGCCGGCGTGGATGGCTCATCGCTTCGAAACGACAGCCGTCGGCGGCGCACAGCGTATTCGCGGCAGCGCGTGGTACGGAATTCACATCCTGAATCTCGGCGAGGAAGACCCGCACCGCCGTGCCTCGCCCGCTGTCGTCGACGGCGTGCTCTCCTGTGCGGAACGACGGCCGCAGGCACTTGATTGGCGCTCCGAAATACTCCAAACTTCCATTCATCCTTGTACGCACTACTGGACTTCAGTATCCGTCGTCAGGCGAAGTATGCGTCCGATGGACGCAATCATATAAGAAAGGCTGCGGGCAAAGACTTCGCGGCCGCCCACGACAGGAACCAACTCGGACAAGCTCGTGTGAGCAAGGCGGCCATCATCCCTACGCAGTTGTCCATCCGCGTCCCGGTGCTCAACTGGGCTGTCTGGCCGCACGATGCTTCCGTGCCGGAAGGGCCGGCGCATGGCTTCGAGCTTCAATACATCGACGCGATGACCCGCCGCCGCCTCAGCAATCTGACAAGAATGGCGCTGCATGTCGCAGGCGTATGCGTCGGCAAGACACCGCGCGTTCGCACCGTTTTTGCCTCCCGGCATGGCGAGCTTCACCGCACCGTGGATATGCTGACCTCACTCGCGCACGCCGAACCACTGTCGCCGACGGCGTTCGGGCTCTCGGTGCACAACGCCTCGGCCGGAATTTTCTCCATCGCGCGGCGTGATCGGTCGAGCGCCACAGCTCTCGCCGCCGGCGAGGATACCTTCGGCTATGCCTTGCTGGAAGCACATGTGCAGCTCCGGTCCGACCCCGCTGCACCGGTGCTCGTGGTGTACGCGGACGAACCGCTGCCGCAGGTGTATGCGGCGCGAAGCTGCGCCGGGGACCGCCCGCATGCCCTCGCCGTGCTCTTGTCGCATGAGGCGGTGCGTGACCTCACGCTCACCGCGAACCGATCGACCGAAGCACCGTCCGGCGGGATGCAGTCACTCGCGTTCCTGCCTTGGCTCGCGCAGGGCGAGAGCGGCAGTTGGACCGGCCACCGGCATACTTGGCGATGGCACTGAACCTGATCGCAGCGCGTGCCGACTACTGCTGGCGTTTGGCAATGACCGGCTTTTGTTTTGTCGGCTTTTCCATCGGCAGTGTGGTGCTTTCTTTCGTGCTCTTCCCCGGGCTGCATCTGATTGCGCGCTGCGCTCAGCGTCGGCACCGACGTGCGCAATGGCTGGTCCACAAGGCGTTCGGTCTGCTCGTCGCCGTGATGACCGCAGCGCGGGTCATGCGCATCGAAATCCTTGGCGGAGAACACCTGCGCTCGGCCGGCGGCGTGCTCGTGCTCGCCAATCATCCGTGCCTGCTCGACATCGTCGTTCTGCACGCCCTCATTCCGCGCGCCTGCTGCGTGGTGAAGAACGAGCTGTGGACGCATCCGGTCGTGGGATGCCTAGTCCGCACGGCCGGCTACATCGGCAACGCCGCGGCCGAGGAGGTGGTCGGAGATGCGGCGCTCGTGTTGTCGCGCGGCATTCCGCTTGTCGTCTTCCCAGAAGGCACGCGTACTCGTCCCGGCACGCCGCTGCAATTCCAGCGCGGCGCGGCCCATATCGCGCTCGCAAGCGGCAAGCCGATCCTGCCGGTGCTGATGAGCTGCGATCCGCCGACGCTGCTGAAGGGCTCGCGCTGGTATCAAATCCCCTCGCGGACGTTCGTCATTCGAGTCAGCGTCAGGCCGCCGCTGCAGGCAAGCGAGCTCGCGCAGGAAGGCGTGGACCGCAGCATCGCTGCGCGACGGCTCACTCGGGCGCTGGAAGGTTATTTCAGCCGCGAGCTGCTCAGTCTGCCGCACTCATTCACAGGCACACCATGTCGGAACTGAAACTGCAAATCAAGCAGCTCATCGTCGACGCGTTGAACCTGGAGGATCTGCGGCCGGAAGACATCGGCGATGACCAGGCTCTGTTCGACGACGGGCTCGGGCTGGATTCGATCGATGCACTCGAGCTCGGTGTCGCGCTGCGCAAGAAGTACTTGCTCAAGCTCGACGCTGGTGACGCATCGGTGCGCGCGGCCTTTCGCTGCGTGAATACGCTCGCGGAGCTGGTTCATGCCCGCCGCACCGACTCTGAGAGGACGGCCAACGAGTGAAAGACGAAGAGATACTCGAGCGCGTGAAGAGCGTGCTCGCCGAATCGTTCGAGGTGGATCCCGAGCGCGTAACGCTGTTCGCAAATCTGTTCGACGATCTCGGTCTCGACAGCATCGACGCGGTGGACCTCGCCATCAAAGTTCAGGAAATCACTGGCAAGCGCGTGCAGCCGCAGGAGTTCCGAACCATACGCACGGTTGCCGATGTCGTGGCTGCGGTGCAGAGACTCCTGGACACCTAGCCGCTCCGATCGATGTCTCGGATCTTCATACTCGGGAAGCTCGTTCTCGCCCTTTCGCCAGTGGTGGTTTTCGTCGGCCTGCGCTTCGGCGATCCGCGTGCGCTCGCTATGCTGTTGCTGGGACTCATCGTGCTGCAGAATCTGCGCAACGCGAAACGATTGGTCGCGGATCTGCTTCCTGCGGAGCGTGCGCTGTTCGCGCTGCCCGCGCTGCTTGCACTTGCCGTCGCGGCAACGAACAGCGAGCCGCTGCTGCTGCTGTATCCGGCTGCAGTGAGCGTGAGCATGCTGATCGTGTTCGCCTGGTCGCTCGTACGGCCGCCCAGCATCATCGAGCGCATCGCGCGCTTGAGCGACCTCGGCCTCGCGCCCGCGGGTGTGCGCTATACGCGCAGTGTCACGCTGGTGTGGAGCGCATTCTTCATTCTCAACGGCGCCGCGGCCGCATATACCGCGCTCTATGCCAGTCGCGAGATCTGGGCGCTCTACAACGGACTCGTCGCCTACGTGCTGATGGGCATGCTCTTCCTGGGTGAGCGCCTGGTCCGGCCCGCCCGGCTCGCAGGTTCATGACGGTGCCAAGCACCACGCCCTTCATCGCGATTTCGAAGCTCTTCGCTACGCCGCGCGCCGCGGGGCATCCGGCGTGCGTAAGCCGGGAGGGAACCATAGGCTGGGCGAAGCTGTCATCGCAGGTAGGTGCGATCTGCACGGCACTCTCCGCCCGTCTCGAATCGCGCTGGCTCATCGCCGCCGACGATGTCCTGGAATTCTGCGCATCGCTCCTCGGCGCGCTGCATGCCGGCAAGCGCGCGGTGATCGCGCCCAACCTGGGTGAGGGCACGCTGCGCGATCTGCGATCCGCGTATGACGCGAGCATCGGCACGGCCATCCCGGCGGACATCGATCCCTTGACGCTGGCGCCGATACCCTGGTCCGCCCGCCAGCTCGATCCTGATGCTGCCGCACTCGATCTCTATACCTCGGGCAGCAGCGGCGTGCCGAAGCGCGTCACGAAGCGCCTGCGTCAGCTCGAAGCGGAGGTGCAGGCGCTCGAAACCTGCTGGGGCGCGATGCTCGCCGACGCCACCGTGATCTCGACCGTCCCGCACCATCATATCTACGGCCTGCTGTTCCGGCTGCTGTGGCCGTTGTCTGCGGGACGACCGTTCGACCCCGCGCTGTATGCCGAACCCTCGGGACTCCTTCATGCCACCGCGACCTACGGCCGGATTGCGCTGATCTCGAGTCCCGCGCATCTGTCCCGCCTGCCCGAGCTGCTTGCGCTCGATGCGCTGCTCCCCGGCGTGCGCTGCATTTTTTCGTCCGGGGCACCGCTGCCTGCCGCCTGCGCGCAGCAGTTCCGACTCGCTGCCGGACATGCTCCGGTGGAGGTGTACGGCAGCACCGAGACGGGCGGCATCGGCTGGCGTCAACGCAGCGACGATCCGCACGACGATCTCTGGACTCCGTTTCCGCAGATCGAGTTCCCGGGCTCTGGCAGCGAGGAACCGCGATTGCGCAGCCCCTACCTCGAGCCTGGCGCCGAGGTACGTCTCGACGACGAGATCACGCTTCTTGCCGACGGCCGCTTCCGTCTCGGCGCACGCCTCGACCGCATCGCCAAAGTCGAGGGCAAGCGCGTCTCCCTGCCGGAGATGGAGGACCAGCTGCGCCGACATCCATGGGTGCAAGATGCCGCAGCCACGGTGCTGAGCCGCAGCCGCGACGAAGTGGGTGCCGCCGTGGTGTTGCGCCCGCGCGGCATCGACGAAGCAAAGCGCGATCGGCGCGTGGTAATCGGCGCGTTGCGCGACTTCCTGCGTGCATGGCAGGATCCGGTCGCCGTGCCGAAGCGCTGGCGGTTCGTGGCTGCGCTTCCGCTCGATACGCGCGGCAAGCTGTCTGCAGCCGCAGTGCGCGCCTTGTTCGAAGCGGCAACGGCGGCTGCGCTGCCGCCGATCCGCTCGCAGCGCCCCGGCCCGCAGCGCATCGAATTCGAGCTCTATCTGCCGGGTGATCTCCCGTGTTTCGATGGGCATTTTCCCGGTTTGCCGGTGCTGCCGGGCGTGATCCAGGTCGACTGGGCCATACGTCTCGCGCGCAGGCACCTCGGCTGCTCGGGACGGTTTCGCGGCATCGACAATCTGCGCTTCCAGTCCGTGGTGGTGCCCGAGCGAGCGCTCAACCTCTTGCTGGAAACGAGCGCGGACGCAACGCGGCTGTCGTTTCGCTACACACTCGGGGAACGCAAATGCTCGTCGGGCACGATCCTGTTCAGGCCATGACATCGGCGCCGAGCTTTCTGCCCTGCGTCATCATACCCGTCTACAACCACGGCAGCACCGTGCGCGGCACGGTGGCCGCCGTCGATCGCTACGGCATGGCGATCTATCTGGTCGACGACGGCAGCGAAGCGCCGACCCGACCGGCTCTGGACGACATCGCGCGCGAGTTTCCCCGGGTGAGGCTGACGCGTCTTCCTTGCAATTGCGGCAAAGGCGCTGCGGTGATTACCGCGCTTCGACGAGCGCATGCCGAGGGCATGACGCACGCACTGCAGATCGACGCCGACGGCCAGCACGACACGTCGGACATTGCGCGCTTCATCGCCCTGGGTCGCGCGCACCCCGCGGCCGTGGTGTGCGGGCAGCCGGTCTATGACGGCTCGGTGCCGAAATGGCGTCTGTATGGTCGCTACCTCACGCACTTCTGGGTCTGGATCGAGACTCTGTCCTTCGGGGTGAAAGACGCGATGTGCGGTTTTCGGCTCTATCCGCTCGCGGCAACCAGCGCGTTGATCGATGCGGTGCGATTGCCGTCGCGCATGGATTTCGACATCGCGATCGTCGTGCATCTGGCATGGCGCGGCGCCCCGATCGAGAATCTTCCTACTCGGGTGGTCTATCCGCCCGGCGGCACCTCGCATTTCGACATGCTGCGTGACAACTTGCGCATCTCCAGAACCCACACACGCCTCATCTTCGGCATGTTGCTGCGCCTGCCCATGTTGCTCGGCCGTCGTATCGGGCAGCTCGCGCGGCAATGAACGCCGGCCACTGGGCGAGCCTCGCCGAGCGCGGCAGCGCGCTCGGCCTGCGCCTGACCGAGGCCTGTTATCAGCTGCTCGGCGAACGCATCACACGCATCCTGCTGGTCCCGATCGCCGCCTACTTCCTGCTTGTCGCCGGTGATGCGAGACGTGCTTCCTTCGATTACTTCGGCCGGCTGGAACGGTTCGGCGGCAGCGCGGGCGAGCTTCCTCGTCCCGGCTGGCGCACGAGCTTTCTTCATATGCTTGCGTTCGCAGTGTCCGCTCTGCACAAGCTGGGCGCCTGGATGCAGCACATCGAGCCGGAGGCGATCGATTTTCCGCATCGCTCGACGCTGGACGAGCTCGCGCGCAGCGGTCGCGGCGCCCTGCTGGTGAGCGCGCACATGGGCAACATCGAAATGCTGCGCGCGCTTGCCGTCACGCGCGGCCTCACGGCGGTGAATGCCGTCGTTTATACGCGTCACGCAGCCCGGTTCAAGCGCATCCTCGAACGCGCGAACGCGAGCTTCGGTGTGAATCTGCTGGAGGTGAGCGAGCTCGGACCGGACACGGGCATGATGCTCAGCGAGAAGATCGATCGCGGCGAGATTCTCGTGATCGTCGGCGACCGCATTCCCGCCGCCGACCGTGGTCGCACCTGCCGCGCCGATTTTCTCGGCGCGTCCGCTCGCTTCCCGCAGGGACCATATATACTCGCCGCCAGCCTGCAATGCCCGGTTTACACGTTCTTCTGCATCGAGGCCGGTGCGCGCTACCGGGTACACTTCGAATTGCTCGCGGATCGGATCGTCCTGCCGCGCACGAGCAGGGGCGCGGCACTGGAGGCGTACGCGCGCGAGTACGCACGTCGCATTGAAGCGATGTGCATCCGTTATCCGTATCAGTGGTTCAACTTCTATGATTTCTGGCAAGCCGAGGAGCGCGTGTCGAACGCCCGCACGAGCCCTCTGACACTCTGAACCGCAGCCTCTGCCCACATGCCCGCCCCGCTTCCCATCGTCGTCGGCAATCGCCGCATGAGCATCGAAGACGTGCTAGCCGTCGCTCGACATCGACATCCCGTCGTCCTTGCCTCCGATGCCGCCTATCTGCATCGCATCGAAGCCGGCGCCCGGTTCCTCGAACGGCTGTTGAACGCGAACGGCGCGATTTACGGCGTCAACACGGGCTACGGCGATTCGTGCACCACCCCGATCCCTGCGGCTCTCGTCGACGAGCTGCCGATCCATCTCACCCGCTACCACCGCGTCGGACTCGGCCGGTATCTCGGCGCGACGGAGACGCTCGCCGTCATGGTGAGCCGGCTCAATTCGCTCGCCCAGGGATACTCGGGAGCGCGTCTCGTCTTGCTTGAGCGCCTCGCCCGACTCATCAACGATGAAGTGCTGCCGCAGATTCCGGAGGAAGGTTCGGTGGGCGCAAGCGGCGATCTCACCCCGCTCGCCTACCTCGCGGCAGCGATGATCGGCGAAGGCGAGGTGCGGCACGCCGGAAGGGTGCAACCGGCCGTCGACGCTTTGCGCACGCTTGGCCTCGAACCCTTCGCGCTGGCGCCCAAGGAAGGCCTCGCGCTGATGAACGGCACCTCGGTCATGACGGCACTCGTCTGTCTCGCCTGGGCGCGCGCCGACTACCTCTCGCGGCTGTGCTGTCGGCTGACGGCCATGGCCGCCGCTGCCCTGTGCAGCAACCGCGAGCACTTCGATCCACGACTGTTCGCCGTCAAACCGCATGCCGGACAGAACGAAGCGGCCGCGTGGATACATGCGGACCTCGCGTCGCGCTCGCCGCAGGAACCGGACCGTCTGCAGGACCGCTACTCCATCCGCTGTGCCCCCCATGTCATCGGCGTGCTGCGCGATGCGCTCGGGTGGATGCGACGCGACGTCGAAAACGAGCTCAACAGCGCGAACGACAATCCGATCATCGATCCTGCGTCGGAGAGCCTGCTCCACGGCGGTCATTTCTACGGCGGTCACATCGCGTTCGTGGCCGATGCGATGAAGACCGCCGTAGCCAATCTTGCAGATCTCATGGACCGGCAGCTCGCGCTGCTGGTCGACACGCGCTACAACAACGGCCTACCGCTGCACTTGTCGGGTGCGCGCGAGGAGCGCGCCGCCGTCAATCATGGCCTGAAGGCGATCCAGATCGGCGCCTCGGCATGGACGGCGGAAGCGTTGAAGCTCACGATGCCCGCGAGCGTGTTCTCGCGTTCTACCGAATGCCACAACCAGGACAAGGTGAGCATGGGCACGATCGCTGCGCGCGACTGCCTGCGGGTGCTCGAGCTCACCGAGCAGACGGCCGCTGCGCTCGCGCTCGGCGTGCGCCAGGCGCTCGCGCTGCGAGCGCGCATGCAGGGCGAAGCTGCCGTGCCGTCCGCTCTGCGCGAATTCCTCGCGCAGCTCGAAGGCGATATCGCGTTCCTGGACGAGGACCGTTCACTCGATGCCGAGCTGCGCTTGCTCGTCGCCCAGATTCAGCATCGACGTTGGGTCGTCCATGCGTGAGCTCAGCGCGCAGATCGAGGTAGACGTGCCGTTCCACGACGTCGATGCCATGAACATCGTCTGGCATGGCCACTATCTAAAGTATCTCGAGCTCGCGCGCTGCGCGCTGCTGCGGTGCTTCGATTACGATTACCCGAGCATGCGGGCATCGGGTTACCTGTGGCCAGTCGTCGATTACCGCCTGAAGTACGTGCGCCCCGTGCGCTACGCGCAGCGGCTGCAGGTGCGGGCTACGCTGCGCGAATGGGAGAACAGGCTCGCGATCGATTACCTCGTGCGCGACGCCGGCAGCGGCGAAAAGCTCACGAGCGCGCGTTCGATCCAGGTCGCGGTCGACATCGCCACCGGCGAGCTGCAGTTCGTCAGCCCGCCCGTTCTTCTCGAAAAGCTGGAGCGGGCGTGGTCCGCTTGATCGCTCTCGGTATGGGCTGCCTACCGCTGCTGCTGTATGCGCAAGCACCGGCGGATGCCGTCGCCGGCGTGCGCGCGCGCCTCGAAGCGCATCCCGAGCTCAGGATGGAGTTCGTCCAGACGCGCACCATCGCTGGCCTCGCCAAACCGATCGTCACGCGGGGACGGGCGTTCGTCTGGCACAAGCAAGGCGTGCTGTGGCAGGTCGAGCAGCCCTATCGCGCCGGCTACGCCGTAGGGCAGGACATGATCGCCGAGATCGCAGCCGACGGCACGCGCACGGTTCGCACCGAGCGCGATGTCCCCGCCGCCGCCCGCATCTCGCGCACGGTACGCGCCGCGATCGGCAGCGATCCGGCGACGTTACACAGCTGGTTCGACACCGAGGCACGCTGGGACGGCGCACGCTGGCAGCTCACGCTCACGCCGCGCCAAGCTCAGCTCGCCCGACAGCTGAAGTCGGTCCGGCTGAGCGGGGCCGAATTCCTCGAAGACGTGCGCATCGAGGCGGTCAACGGCGACGAGACCCGGGTCGAATTCCGCAATCACAAGCCAGGTGCGCCCACCGAGCAGGAACGGCGCGCCTTCGCTCCCGATTGATGCGCTTCGCCCGCCTCGGCGCCGCCTTGTGGACGGCCGCCTGCGTCTGCCTTGCCGCCTTGTGCGCGCTGCTGCTGTGGCAAGGCGCGCCGATCCAGACAGATCTGCTCGCCCTGCTGCCGCGCACCGAGTCCAACCCGAACGCGGAACGGGCCGCGGCAGCCTTGGCAGCCGCGGGTAGCAATCGCGTCGTGATCCTGGTGAGCCATGCAGACGCCGAACAAGGCAAGGCCGCCGCCCGTGCGCTCGCCTCGCAGCTGCGCTCGAGCCCGGATCTGAAGAACGTCACCGACGCAGTCCCGCCGGTGGACCCCAGTCGGATCAGCAGCGTATATGCGCCGTTTCGCTTCGGCTTGCTGAGCGCTGCGGACCGGACCGAGCTCGGACGCGGCGACGTCGATCTGCACGCGTGGCTCGTGCGCCGACTGGCGAGTCCTCTGCGCCTGCCGAGCGCAGGCAGCTTGGGCACCGATCCGTTCGGCCTGCTCGACGCCTTCGTCCTCGACTTGCCGTACCGACACATCCGGCTCTACCAGGACGATGGCTTGCTCGTCGCGGAAGATCCGCAAGCGCCCGATCGCATGCATGTCTTGGTCACGGCGGAGCTTGAGCGCTCGGCCTTCGACGAAGCGATTCAGAAGTCGGTCGTGGCCGCAGTCGCCAGAGCCGAGCAGGCCGTACAGTCGGCTCACGGCGCACGGACGCTGCACACCGGCGCCGTCTTCTATGGCGACAGCGCACGCCGGGCCGCCGCGCGCGAAATGGATACGATCGGCGCCATTTCCATCGCCGGCATCGTACTGCTGCTCGCGGCGACGTTTCATTCCGTCGTTCCGCTCGGTCTCGGCTTGCTTGTCGTCGGCATCGCATTGATGGTCGCGACAGCCGTCGCTCTCAGCGTGCACCGCGAGCTGCATTTGCTGACGCTGGTCTTCGGAGCGAGTCTCATCGGCGAGGCGATCGACTATCCGATCCAGTATTTCGCGGCCCATGCCGAAGCCGGCGCAAGATGGGATGCACGCCGTGGTCTGCGCGACATACTGCCCGGCCTCACGCTCGCGCTGCTCACCAGCGCGCTGGGCTACGCGGCACTCACGCTCATGCCCTTCCCGGCCGTCAGCCAGATCGCACTCTTCGCCTTGACCGGGCTGACCGCGGCCTATGTTTCGGTCGTTCTGCTCCTGCCGGGACTGCTCGCGCGGCCGCCTCGACGCAAGCTCGTCTCGATCGTCGAACCTGCCCGCCGCTTGGTGGTCGCCTGCCGCCGGCGAATGACGCCCATGCGAGCGGTCATCATCGGCGCCTGCGTGATCGCCCTGTGCGTCCCCGGCTGGATGCAGCTGCAATCCCGCGACGACGTGCGCGCCATGGCCACGCGGCCGCCCGCGCTGCTCGAACAGGAGACGCGTATCCGATCGATCACGGGCTTGCAGGCATCGAGCGAGTTCTTTCTGGTCGAAGCGGACACGGCCGATCAGGTCCTGCAGCGCGAGGAGGCACTCGCCGAGCGGCTGCGGAAGCTCGTCGAACGTCGCGTCCTCGCGCATTTCCAAGGCGTCTCGGCCTTCGTGCCGTCGCGGCAGCGACAAGTTGCGAACCGCGAGCTGATTGAGCAGCGGCTGCTCGGCAGCCCGGCGGCATTGCATGGCGCGCTCGACGCCGTGGGCTTTCCGGCCGGGACAGCGGCGCAGTGGATCGATGCCTACCGCGCCGCCGCGGATCGCTGGGTGGCCCCAGAGACCTGGCTGACCACGCCGGCGGCAGGTGCGTTCCGTCACTTGTGGCTCGGCAAGACCGAGCGCGGCTACGCGTCCATCGTGACAGTGCTCGGACATGCCGGCGCCGAGGCTTTGAAGACTGCGGCACACGAACTGCCCGGCATCACGTTCGTCGACAAGGTCGGTTCGGTGAGCCGCCTGCTGCACGACTACCGCGTCGCGTTCGGCTACGGCTTGGTGCTCGCCGTCGCGCTCGCCCTGCTCATACTGTCCCGTCGCTACCGGGTGCGCGATTGCATTGCCATCGTGCAGCCGGCGCTGCTCGGCGTCGGCACGGCCCTGGCGGTGTTGGGCTATGCCGGCGTACCGATGACGCTGTTCAGCGTGCTCGCGCTGCTGCTGGTGATCGGAGTAGGTTCGAACTACGCGATCTTCCTGGTCGAGGGGCATCGCCGCCCGGGCGGCGCCTTCATCGCGGTGCTGCTTTCCGCCGCAACGACACTACTGTCCTTCGGACTGCTCGCCTTCAGCAGCACCCCGGCGCTCGCCGGCTTCGGCCTCACCTTGCTGATCGGCATCGGCGCCGCGGTGCTGTTCGCCCCGCTCGCGCTCAGCGCCACACCGAAGGAACCCGACGAGCCGCAACGGCAGCTTCACGACGTAGCCGCCGCTGTCGTCCAAGAGTAATATTCCCGGTATCGATGAAACGATCCCGGTCAGGGAGGAAAGTCGCGTGTCGTATGCCAAGCACGCGTCCATCCGGGATCCTCACTGTCTATGGCATCCGTCCAACAGCGTTCCTTCATCAACGTCGTCGGCGTGATCAATGCGCTCGGCACCGGCTGCGAGAGCGTGCGTGCCGCGCTGTTACGCGGCGATACAGCCGGCATGCAGCCGGAACCCCGCTGGGCGATCGAGGGCACGGCGCGCGTCGGGCGGGTGCGCAGCCCGGTCGCTGGAGTGTCGCCGGCGCTGCGGGAACACGACTGCCGCAACAATCGCCTGCTGCTCGCCGCGCTCGCTCAGATTCGCGCCGACGTCGACCGTATGATCGAGCGCTACGGACGGCATCGCGTCGGCATCGTTCTCGGTACGAGCACTTCAGGCATCGCCGAGGGTGAGACGGCCATCTCCGCATATCTTAGCGACGGCGCGCTGCCGGCGCATTTCGACTATGTCCAGCAGGAA
Organism: Burkholderiales bacterium; assembly: GCA_020848435.1. Lineage (GTDB taxonomy): Bacteria > Pseudomonadota > Gammaproteobacteria > Burkholderiales > WYBJ01 > WYBJ01. The sequence goes on from JADLAC010000089.1 coordinate 69,452, forward strand.
ATCGGCGCCGCCGCACCGTTTCTCGCACGCCATCTCGACATCGCAGGTCCCGCCTACACGGTGTCGACCGCATGCACCTCCAGTGCGAAAGCCCTCGTGAGCGCGCGCCTGCTGCTGCGCGCGAACATCTGCGATGCCGTGGTGGCGGGCGGCGTCGATGCGCTTTGCCGGCTGACGGTCAATGGATTCGCCGCGCTGGAGTCGACCAGCACCGAGTTGTCGAATCCGATGAGCCGCAACCGGCGCGGCATCAATATCGGCGAAGGCGCGGCGCTGTTCCTGATCTCGCGCGAGCGGGGCGCGGTCGAATTTCTCGGCGCCGGCGAATCGAGCGATGCGCATCATGTCTCCGCGCCCGACCCGAGCGGCGAAGGCGCCGAGATCGCCATTCGCGCCGCCCTTGCCGACGCAGGGCTCGCTGCGGCCGATATCGCCTACGTGAACCTGCACGCGACGGCGACACCCAAGAACGACGCGATGGAAAGCTACGTCATGACGCGCGTGTTCCCGGCGGGTGTCGCGTGCAGCGGAACGAAGCCGCTCACCGGACATGCGCTCGGGGCCGCCGGCGCCACGGAAGCGGCGCTGTGCTGGCTCGCCATTGCGGGCGACGGACGCCTCCCGCCGCACGTCTGGGACGGCGAAGCGGATCCAGCACTGCCGCGGTTGAATCTCACCGCACCCGGCGACTGTTTTGCGAGCGACCGCCGCCGCATCTGCATGAGCAATTCATTCGCCTTCGGCGGCAGCAACGTCTCGCTCGTGCTGAGCCCGAGTCTTTGACGACCATGGCCGCTACCGAGCTTCTGCCCATCGCAGCGTACATCCCCCACCGCGGCGACATGCTGCTGCTCGATGCGGTCGAGGCCGTCGACGATGCGAGCATCAGAGCCGCGTTGCGGGTCTCGTCGCAGGCCTGGTACTGCCCGGATGCCGAGGGCATGGCGGCGTGGTTCGGCATCGAGCTCATGGCCCAAGCCATCGCCGCGCATGTGACGCACACGTCGAGCGCGCACGGACAACCGCCCAAGCAGGGAGTACTGCTCGGCACGAGGCGTTACGAGAGCGAGGTGCCCGTATTCGCTTGCGGCACCCTCCTGCGCATCGAGGCCAGGGAAGAGTATCGGGACGCCGCGGGCTTCGCCGTGTACGACTGCGAGATCGCCGACGGCACGCGCGTGCTCGCGCGCGCGAGCATCAAGGCGTTCCAGCCGGAGGATTTCGGCGAATTCTTACGGCAGGCGGCGGCATGACGGCGCGACGCGTGCTCATCACCGGTTCGAGCCGCGGCATCGGTCTCGCGACGGCGAAGCGGCTCGCGCGCGGCGGTTACGCAGTGACGCTGCATTGTCAGAAGGAGCGCGCGAAGGCCGATGCGTTGGCCGCGGAGCTCGGCAGCCGCGTGCTGCAATTCGACGTGACCGATCGCAGCGCCAGTCGCGAAATCCTCGAACGCGACATTGCGCAGGCTGGTCCTTACTACGGCATCGTCTGCAATGCAGGCATCGCGCGCGACAATGCCTTTCCGGCGCTGTCCGACGAAGACTGGGACAGCGTGATCGACACCAGTCTCAACGGCTTCTACAACGTCGTCCAGCCGCTGACGATGCCGATGGTGCGGGCGCGACAGGGCGGGCGCATCGTCGTGGTTTCTTCGGTCTCCGGCGTCATGGGCAACCGCGGCCAGGTGAACTACAGCGCTGCAAAGGCGGGCCTCATCGGTGCCGCCAAGGCGCTCGCCGTTGAGCTCGCCAGCCGCAGCATCACCGTCAACTGCGTGGCCCCGGGGCTGATCGAAACCGACATGCTGAGCGCGGTCGCGCTCGACGAGGCGCTGCGTATGGTGCCGATGCGTCGCGTCGGCAACGCCGATGACGTGGCGGCCGCCATCGAATTTTTCATGTCCGACGCCGCGGCTTACATCACTCGCCAGGTGCTCGGCATCAACGGCGGGATCGTCTGATGCCGCGGGTCGTCGTCACCGGCATGGCCGGTATCACGCCGCTCGGTGATGCCTGGGCCGACATCGAGTGCGCCCTACGTGCCGGACGCAGCGCGATAAGACACATGCCCGAATGGGATCGCTACGAGAGTCTGCACACGCGTCTGGGTAGCCCCGTGAGCTTCACCACACCGGCGCACTATCCGCGCAAGCGCATCCGCTCGATGGGCCGTGTCTCGCTGCTGGCGGTGCGGGCCTGCGAGCTCGCGCTCGACGATGCGGGCCTGCTCGACGACCCGCTCATCGCCGACGGCCGCATGGGCGTCGCCTACGGCTCCTCGGCGGGCAGCGCGGAGCCCGTGCAAGTGTTCGGCAACATGCTCGCCACGGGTTCCATGCGAGGCGTGACCTCCATGAGCTATCTGCAGATGATGCCGCACACGACCGCCGTCAACGTCGGCCTGTACTTCGGTTTGAAGGGCCGGCTGGTTCCCACCAGCAGCGCCTGCACGTCCGGCAGCCAGGCGATCGGTTATGCCTATGAAGCGATACGCTACGGCAAGCAGACGATGATGCTAGCTGGCGGCGCGGAGGAATTGTCCGCGGCCGGAGCTGCCGTGTTCGACACGCTCTTCGCTGCCAGCACGCGCAACGAAGCACCGCACGCTACGCCGCGACCGTTCGACCGCGACCGGGACGGCCTCGTCGTCGGCGAAGGCGCGGCGAGCCTCGTGCTCGAAGAGCTAGAGCAGGCCCGCGCGCGCGGTGCGCGGATTCACGCCGAGATCGTTGGCTACGGCACGAACGCCGACGGCAGCCACGTCACGGAACCGAGTGCCGCCACCATGGCGAACGTGATGCAGCTCGCGCTCGACGATGCCGGCCTGCCTGCATCTGCCGTCGGTTACGTCAGCGCGCACGGCACCGCGACACAGATCGGCGACATCGCGGAAAGCCGCGCCACGGCGGAGGTCTTCGGCACCGGCGCGTGCGTCAGCGCCATGAAGAGCTACATCGGCCACACGCTGGGCGCCTGCGGCGCCATCGAGGCCTGGTGGGCAATCGAGATGCACAAGCGCGGCTGGTTCGCGCCGACGCTCAATCTCGACCACCCGGACCCGCAATGCGCCGAGCTAGATCACATCGTAGCCGCCGAGCGACTGCTCGAGACCGAGTATCTCGCGAGCAATAATTTCGCGTTCGGCGGCGTCAACACTTCACTGATCCTGAGGAGGCTCTGACATGAGCACGTCGCGTTTCACACCGCTCCTGCTGCTTTCGATCGTATTGCTGCTGGGCGGCTGCGCCACCGGCCGCAGCGTCGTGACAACTGCGTTCGACCCCGGCGTGAACCCGGCGACCGGCACGACGGTGCGCATCGAACCGGTCGAAGACGCGCGCGTCTTCACTGCCGCCCCGCCACAGGCCGACATGCCGTCGTTGATGAACGCCGATGAGCTCGGCAATAAGTCCATCACTAGTCGCGCCATCGCGCGCAAACGCGGCGGATTCGGAGCGGCCCTGGGCGACGTGTTGCTCCCCGAGGGCGGGAGTGTCCAACAGCTTTCCCGGGCGGCCGTCACCCGCGCGCTACGCGAAACAGGCTATCGGGTCGCTGCTCCCGGCGAGCCTGGCTATGCCGATGCCATTCCGGTCGCGTTGCGCATCGATGAATTCTGGTCATGGTTTTCGCCGGGATTCGCGCAGGTGGCCGTAAGCTTCCGCGGGAAGCTGCACTTACAAGGCAATATTGCCCCAGTCGCCGCGGGCGCATCGTACTCGGCCGAGGTGCAAGATAGGATGCAGGCCGTCTTCGAAAGCGACTGGGCGGCGGTCGTGACCAAAGGCGTCGCGGCGCTAAGCGAGAGTGTGCGCAAAGGGCTGGCCGGGGATCGCCCGCCGCGCGCACCATGACTGCATTGCGTCTGTAGTCGCAGCCGCACGGCTGCGCCGCTCGATCGCTGATCCGATTCTTCGAACGCCAAAGCATGAGAGGACCACCAATGCTCCGCTCCATACGCATCACCGTAACCGCCGCTGCCCTGCTGCTTGCAGGCACAACCGAGGCGCAGCGCCAACCCGTGCCCATCGTCAATCACGAGAACGTGGCGGTGACTACGCAAAGCAGGAAGACACCCGGCATCGACGAAGTGGAAAAGGCCATCATCGCAGGCGCGCAGAATCGCAAATGGACCGTGTCCCATGTGGCCGGCCAGCGCAAGCTGCAAGCCAAGCTGTTCGTGCGCAACAAGCACACTGTCGTGGTCGAGATCGACTACAGCGAGACCGCGTATTCCGTCCGCTACCTGAGCAGCATCGACATGAAGTACGCGGTCCAGGATGGGGTGCCGGTGATCCATCCGTTCTACAACCGCTGGGTGACCGAGCTCATGGCAGGCATCCAGCTCGAAGTCGCGAAGCTGTAAACCGCCGGACCGAGAACACCGTTGCGGCGTGTCGCAGTCACGGGCATGGGCATAGTCTCGTGCCTGGGCAACGCGCTCGCCGATGTCGATCGCGCGCTGCGCGAGGGCCGCAGCGGCCTTCGGCGCGCCGACGCCTATCGGGATGCCGGCCTGCGCAGCTGGGTCTGCGGCCTGCCGGATCTCATGCACGAGCCGCCCATCGAGCGCAGGCACCGGCGCTTCATGGCCGATCCGGCCATCTATGCGTTTCACGCGTTGCGCAAAGCCATCGACGATGCCCAGCTGGAGGGCGGCTGCGTTTCGCACCCCGGTACAGGGCTCGTCGTCGGATCGGGCACTGGCTCGGTGCTCCGATTGATCGACGCCGTCGACACGCTGCGCGCGTCCGGTCTCGCCCGCGTGCCGCCCTACGCTGTTCCGCAGGTGATGGCCAGCACGGCGTCGGCAAGCCTCGCCACCGCCTTCGGCATCCGCGGGATCAGTTATTCGCTCTCGGCGGCATGTGCGACATCGGCGCACTGCATCGGCCACGCCTTCGATCTCGTGCGCTTCGGCAAACAGGACATCGTGTTCGCGGGAGGCGCCGAAGAAGCATGCTGGACGTCGGCGGCGATGTTCGATGCCATGGGAGCCCTTTCGGTGGCCTTCAACGATGCGCCGCAGACGGCATCCCGCCCCTATGACGAAAAGCGGGACGGCTTCGTGATGGCAGGAGGCAGCGGCATCTTGGTGCTGGAAGAGCTTGCTCATGCCAAGGCACGCGGCGCTCGCATCCACGCCGAGATCGTCGGCTACGGCGCTTCCTCCGACGGCGACGACATGATACTTCCGGATCAGGACGGCGTCATGCGCGCGATGCAGCTCGCCCTGCGCGATGCGGGATTTCCGCAGGTCGACTACCTAAATACGCACGCGACCTCCACACCGGCCGGTGACCTGGTCGAGCTCGCCGCGGCGCGCGACGTGTTCGGCGCATCCATGCCGCCGATTTCCTCGACCAAGGGGCTCACGGGACACTCCATCGGTGCCGCCGGCGCGCACGAGGCGATCTACTCGCTGCTCATGCTCAAGGGCGGCTATATCGGCGCATGCGCGAATCTCGACACGCCGTCTCCGCAAGCGCAAGCCTACCCGCTGGTGACGGCCTGTCGCGCCGCCGAGCTCGGCTGCGTGATGTCCAACAGTCTCGGCTTCGGCGGCTCGAACGCCAGCCTCGTGTTTCGCGCCGCCGACGCATGACCGCGTGCGCCGATGCCGAGCATTGGATAAGGATCGTTGCGGTGGTATGACTCGTGTGCAGGAGATCAACGATGATACCGCGACGTGCCAGCTTCACATGGTCGTCCGCAATGGCGGACTTAGCTCGCACCTATTCCGCTCTGATCCCCGCCTGGCGCGCCAGGTCCGCGGTCAGCTTGACCTCGCCGGCAACCATGCGGTCGACCTCCTCGGGGGCGATCAAGGTCACGTCCGCTGCGATTGCGGTCATGCGCTGTTGCACGTCGGGCAGGCGGAAGATCCGCGTCACTTCGCGGTGGAGCTGGTTCACGATGGCGCGCGGCGTCTTCGCGGGCGCGAGCAACGCGGTCCAGCGATGAAATGCCGGTCGGTGGGGGAGTCTGGGCAAGGGCTCCGGCATCGAGTTCGGTCGCTATCTCCAGCCCGGTGACGTGGTCGAGATCGAAGTCGAAGGCATAGGGAAGCTGCGCAACCGCATCACACGCCCGGCCTGAAGCGCGCGCATGATGCGCACGGCTCTCCAGGGTTTCGAGATTCAGCGCCGTGGTGTTGGGCTCGCTCGGCGAAGAAGCGCGCTCGCAGCGCTTGGACCGCGGCTCGCGGCTCATAGCTCATAGCACAGACGAGATCGACAGATGCCCAAGATGACCGGTTCGCGCCTGGTCGCCGAGATGTTGAAGGGCTACGGCGTCACCCACGTGTTCTTCGTGCCCACGATGCTCATGGAGGCACTGGCGGAGATGGACAGCCTGGGCGTGCAGACGATCCTCACCCACGGCGAGAAGGCGGCCGCCTACATGGCCGATGGCACGCGCGCGCGAAGAACGCGCCGGGCGTATGCTTCGCGCAGCAGATCGGGGCATCGAACCTCGCGGCGGGCTTGCGCGATCCCTACATGGCGCATACTCCGCTCATCGCCATCACCGGCGGCGCGCAGGCGGACTGGCGCTACCGCCATGCCTACCAGGAGGTGGAGGATCTGGGCCAGTTCGACTGCGTGACCAAGGCGAACTTCTACCTCGACGACATCGCGCGGCTGCCGGATCTCCTGCGCCAGATGTTTCGCAGCGCGACCTCCGGCGCTCCTGGCCCTGTGCACCTGCGCATCGTCTAATCTTTCATCCGCGCGAGCCCCTCTAGTGCCAGTCCCAACGCGAGCTGCTTTTGCATTGCTTCCTTGATGGGCTGGGTCAGCACCAGGCGGGTGTAGCGTCGAACAAGTGGCGGCTGTTTCATGATCGTTCGCGCCAGTTCCCAAGCTCGAGGGAGCAGATTCTCCCGCGAGAGAAGCTCGTTCACCAGCCCGAACTCATACGCCTGCTGCGCCTTCACCGCCTGTCCAGTGGTCAGAAAATAACGCGCGCGTGCTGTGCCCATCAGCATCGGAAACGTGATCTGAACCCCGTCGCCGGGAACCATGCCGCCCTGAAAGTGTGCCGAGTCCTGGATGATGACGTCGTCAGATGCGAGCACGACGTCCGCCAGGAGGGGTATTTCCGGATGGCGCGTTACCGGACCGTTGATGGCGCTGATGACCGGAACCTCAATATTCAGGAGGTTCATGATCAAATGCTTGGCCTCCCATTGCATGGGGTCGAAAGCGGCCGGCGCAAGGGCGCGGCGGGCGGGGTCGCCACCAAAGTTGACGGTCGGGCCCAGGAAGTACTCGCCCGTGCCGGTCATGATGATCACCTCGTTGTCGCGGTCACGTGCCACGTCAAGGAAAGCTTGCTCGAAGTCACCGTGCGTCGGCCGGAACACGTATTGGCAGGGCCCATCGTTGGTGTGAAAACGCATCTCGAGGATGCCGTCCTCGCGCCGCATCTTGATGGTTTCGTACTTGCCGGCGTAGTCGCTGAACTCACTCATCGTCAGGGATCCAATCGTAATCCACGGCTGTGAAGCGGGAATTCGCTGAATGACCAGCTCCTGGGTTGCACATGAACCGCGTGCGGAACGAAAACCGCAAATAGCGGATTACTCGACTTTCACACCGAAGTCGCGGATGACTTTGCCAAGCCGTTCGGATTCCGTTTTCATGAAGGCCGAAAACTCCTCTGGTGTGCTCGCGTTGACCATGTATCCCATCACCGTCAGTCGCTGCTGGGCTTCCGAGGCAGTGAGCGCCTGGCGCACCGCCCGTTGAATGCGATCGGATACCGCGGCCGGAACGCCTTTGGGAGCCACGATTCCCAGCCACGACATCAATTCAAATCCCGGGATGGTCTCCGCGACTGTAGGCACGTCCGGAAGCTGGGCCATACGTTGCCTTCCTCCGACGGCGATGGCCTTGAGTTTCCCCGCGCTGATATGGGGAAGTACCCCCGACGGAAACGTGAAAGTAAAGTCGACCTCGTTGCTCAGCATCGCCTGCACGAGCGGGGCGCCGCCTTTGAAGGGAACATGGATCATGTCGATGCGCTCCCTGTGCGACAGCGACAGCAGCAGGACTCCCAGATGCTGGGGAGCCCCCGGGCCGGTTGATCCATACGTAAGCCTTCCCGCCTTGGCTTTGGCAAGAGCGAGTATCTGGCCCACGGTGTTTGCCGGGAAGCTGGCATTTGCGACCAGGACCAAAGGCAAGCTGACCATCATCGTGACCGCATCGAAGGCGTCTATATCCGGCGCTTCCTTGTAAAGGTGCGGATTGATGACATGCGAGTCGAACACTGCGAGCAGCGTATAGCCGTCTGGCGCCGCCCGCGAAGCATGAGTCGTACCGATTATGCCGGCCGCGCCGCCTTTGTTTTCGATAATGATTGCTTTGCCGAGTTGCTCCGCAAGGCGCGGCTGAATGATCCGCATCACTGCGTCCAATCCCCCGCCGGCCGGGAAAGGAACAACGATGTGCACAGGCTTGTTCGGGTATTGACCGCGCGCTTCCGGCATGAGCATCGCCGCAAACGCAAGAACGCTGAACAGGGACAAAGAAACGCGAACAGCCATGCCGCCTCCCCTCGGTAAGCAACGCAACAGGACTCTTGAAAATTATTGGTTGCGCTCGGAGCGATGTCAAGAATACGTGAATCGAATGAGCGGCCGTGCCTCATGAAGAATCCGAGCGAAGGGGTTCGTTGCCTCATCGAGACACTACGAGCGAGATGCCGCCGTCCGGAACGACTCAAAGGGATTCGGTACTCGGCTTTGCACGCAAGCAGCGCAGCGCGTGCCGCGGGCAGTCGCGCGGAGCGACGACTGCGGGAACAGCACGCGCCTCCAGACTAATAGACGATCGAGCGGGTCGCGCCCCCGTCCACGGCGATGCTCTGACCGGTGATGGCGCTTGCGAGCGCGGAGGCGAGAAACACGACCAGCGGCGCGACATCGGCCGGTTCGACGATGCGCCGAATCGCGAACTGCGCGGCAAAGTGAGCCTCCGCTTCGTTCAAGCTGATGTTGCGAGCTTGCGCGAGAGCGGCAAGACGCGCTGGATAGCGATCCGTCTTGCAGAAGGAGGGGTGCACCACGTTCACCAGGATCTGCTCCGGTCCCACCTCATCGCTCAAGTGCTTGACGAAGTTCACCAGCGCCGCATTGCCCATGCCGGCCGGCAAGCCGCCCGGGTTGCGCGCGGAAGTGCCCCCGACGCAGATGATCCTGCCCCCGCCCACGCGTCGAAAATGGGGGACCGCGGCGCGCGAGCAGCGTATCGATGCCAGCGTCTTGACATAGAGGCGTCGCATCAGCTGATCGTCGCCCGAGGTGAGAAAGCTACCGCCGTCGTTACTCGATGCGTTGTTGACCAGGACATCGAAGCGGCCGAACACCGCGGCGGTTTCGTCGACCGCGCGCACGCATTCAGCCTCTTGCAGCAGGTCGACCGCCAGCGTGTGCGCCTGCGCTCCCAGCGCACGGATCTCGGCGCCGGTTCTCTCGAGCTGTTGCGTATCGCGGGCACAAATCGCTACATGGGCGCCCTCGCGGGCGAACGCCAGAGCGATTTCGCGACCGATGCCGCGGCTGCCGCCGGTGACCAGAACACCTTTGTCGCGCAGTTCCATATCCATTCCATGCTCCTTTCATACGATGTCAGCGCGGTTGCCCGCTCTTGGGCCCGATTCGTCTGTCCGGGGCTGGCCTTGCGGCAGCCTCGCTCGCATGGCTCCTTCTGAGGCCGAAACTCGCCTCACAATCGAAGTGCCGTTGCGGTCCTAGCCAATGTAGCGATGAGGCTCAGACGCAGGACAGGAGCGTACCGGGTTCCAGCGCAGCAATTGCCGCTGCCGCCGAGGTCTGGCATCCTGTAGGCGCGTTTTGCGTACCAAGTCGCCGGCGTCTCGAAGCAACGCAAGGGAGGAGGCCGTCAATGAAGATTCGCGTTCGCGAGCGCCTCGATCCGCGGCCGCTGCGCTGCGCTGTCGCCTGTTTGATTTTCGCTGCTGCTCGAGCTCCCAGTGCGCTCGCGCAGATCTATCCGGTGAAACCGATCCGAGTCATCGTGCCAGTGACTGCGGGGGGAAGCACCGACCATACCGCGCGCGTCGTCATGCACAAGATGAGCGCGCTGCTCGGGCAGCCGATCATCGTGGACAATCGTCCCGGGGCGCACAGCATCATCGGCACCGATATCGTGGCCAAGGCACACCCTGACGGTTATACGCTGCTCGTGGCGTTCGCGGCCCATATATCGACCACGGTCATGGCCTCGAACTTGCCCTTCGATACGGTGAAAGACTTCCAAGGCGTTTCGCTGCTGGCCACGCAGCCCCTCATCGTTCTGGTCAGCAATCAGATCGCGCCGCGTTCGATCAAGGACTTGATCGCCTTCGCCAAGGCGAGTCCGGGGAAGCTCAATTATGGCTTGCCGGGCACGGGAGGGGCGGCCCATATCGCAGCAGAGATGTTTCGCCTGATCACGGCGACCAACATCGTTGCGGTACCATACAAAGGCGCGGCGCCCGCACAGTTGGCGCTATCTAGGAACGAAGTGCAGTTCATGTTCGCGAATATCCAGACGGGCATAGCGATGGCGAAGGGCGGACGAGCGACCGTTATCGCGATAGCGACCGACAAGCGCTCCACCTACTTCCCGGAAGTACCCACTTTCGCCGAGCAGGGGATCGCCAAGTTCGACGTAGAGCCGTGGCAAGGACTGCTTGCGCCGAGCCGCGTGCCGCGTGCCGTCATCAGCGCGTTGCATCGCGCGGCGGTAGGAGCGATCCAGTCACCCGAGGTTGCCGAAAAGCTCTTGGCCGTGGGCTCGACGCCGGTCGGGAGCGATCCCGACGCGTTCGACGCGCGCATTAGCGCTCAATTGAAGTCTTGGGGAGAGGTGGTTGCGCGCGCCGGGCTCAAGTTGGACTAGACATCATGGCCGCGTCTTAGGGATGAGCGAGCCCGAGTCGTTGCACTCCTGATCAAGTTGCTGCGCGCCGCGACGATCGTCTAACAAGGCACTTCGTCGTGTGCTATCGTCACTCACGCCCACATACACACGCACTCGGCCCGAGAGCCAGTCGACGAGGAACACCATGTGCCATCAGCTTGCTCGCATTGTCTTCGCGCTCATCCTCGCCTGCGCCGGCTCGCAAGCCATGGCAGGTGAGGCGAGCAAGCCGCCGGCGCGGCTCATCGTGCCCTTCACCCCCGGCGGCAGCTCGGACCTGGTCGCACGCATGTTGGCCGACAAGCTCAGAGACGGCTTGAATCAACGGGTCATCGTGGAGAATCGGCCTGGCGCGGGCGGCACCGTAGGCACCGACCTGGTGGCCAAGGCGGTACCGGATGGCCAGACCTTGCTCGTGGCGTATACCGGGACGTTCTCGATCAATCCGAATCTGCACAAGAAACTCCCCTACGACCCGCTGGCGGATTTCACGCTGGTGACGCCGGTGACGACAACGGTCTACGTGCTGGTCGCACATCCGGCGCTGCCCGTGCGCAGCGTGAAAGACTTGCTGGCCTTGGCAAGAGCGCGGCCGAACGAGCTCAACTACGGCTCGTCGGGCAACGGCAGCGCACCGCATCTTGCCGGCGCGCTTTTCCAAGTCATGGGCAAGGTCAACCTGCAACACGTTCCATACCGTGGCGGCGGACCGGCCATCGTGGATCTCGTCGCCGGGCAGTTGCACGTGTACTTCGGCAGCGGGCCGCCCGTGCTGCCCCACGTCAAGACCGGCCGGTTGCGGGCGATCGCCTCGACCTCCGCCAAGCGCAGCAAGTTGTATCCCGACCTCCCCACGATAGCGGAGTCCGGCGTGCCGGGCTACGAGGTGACGTCCTGGTATGGGCTCGCATTGCCGGCGAAAGCACCCAAGCCGATATTGGATGGGCTGCACAAGGCGACCGTGGAGGTGGTAAAGCGCGCTGACTTCACGGATACGCTCGCGCTGCAGGGCCTCGAGACCATACACATGTCGCCGGCCGAGTTCACCGAGCTGGTCAAGCAAGAGCTTGCGCTTTACGCACGCGTCGTGAAAGAAGCCAACATCACGCTCGACTAGCGCCGGCTCGGCCGACTTGGGCTTTTCGAGCGAGGGCGGACGTGGTCGCGGCCATGCTCGGCATCCACGGGCAAACGCTGTCCGATCGGGTGTGGCAGGGCTTCGATGCGTCACGCCTGTCGGTGATGGCGTTACCAATGGGAAGACTCTGGCCGATCGCGGATGCGGCGGGGTTTGAACAGGGAGACGGGAAATGAAGGTGTATCAGGCGATGGCGGATGCCTTCGTAAGGGAAGGCGCCACGACGGTGTTCGGTCTGCTGGGCGACGCCCAGCTGCCATGGTGGGCAGCGATGAGCATGCACCCGGGCGTGGCCATCATCGATGCGCGCCACGAAGGCGCGGCGCTGACCATGGCCGAGGGCTGGGCGCGGATCACCGGCAAGGTCGGTGTGTGCAGCGTAACCCAGGGGCCCGGGGTTTCGCATCTCGCCTCATCGCTCATCACCGCGACGCGATCGCATACGCCGGTAGTGATCTATACCAGCCAGAGCGCATTCAACGACAGTCATGCGCTTCAGTACCTTCACACCGAGCGGCTTGTCAGCGCGACAGGCGCGGGTTACATCGAAGTGCTGGCGCCGTCATTCGCGGAAAGCGCCGTGCGCCAAGCGTTCTACCGCGCGCGGCTCGAGCAGCGTCCCGTGCTTGTTTGCGTACCCCGAGACGTGCAAGGGGCGCAATGCGACAGCGACGGCGAGGATTACGTTCCGTCCTCGGCCATGTTCTCCGGCCAGCAACGCATTCGTCCCGACCCGGACCAGTTGGACGCGGCCGCCGCCGTGCTCGCCAAGAGCAGCAGGCCGGTGATCGTCATCGGTCGATGCGCGAACAAGCCCGAGGTTCTGCCAGCTGTCGATCGCATCGGCGCGCGTATCGGCGCTCTGCTCGCGACTTCCCTTCCGGCCAAGGGGGCGCTCGGTGAGTGCGAATATCATGCCGGCATAGCCGGCCTGTTCGCGACGCGCACCGCCATGGAGCTGTTTCGCGAAGCCGATTGCGTGCTTGCGTTCGGCGCGAGCCTCAACCCGCACACGATCGAGAACGGCTACTTGTTCTCTCCGCAAGCCAAGATCATCCAGGTCGACGTCGCGCCTCACGTCATGATGGGTAACGACAAGGGCGCCGATATCTACATCCAGGGCGATGCCGGCGCCAGCGCGAATGCGCTGGAGGAAATGCTGGCCGCGAGGGATGTCATGCATACCGGCTATCGCACGCCGGCGGTGCGCAAGGCGCTGATCGAGGCGGGACGGGACCCGGCCGAATTCGACATCGCGCCGGGCACGGTGGATCCGCGCGAAGCAGTGCAGGTGATCGACGAGCGCCTGCCCGCGGAGATCGGGATCGCCAGCGGCGGAGGCCACGCCTTCGCATTTCCCGTGCAGGGCATGAAGAAGCTTCGCCCGCTGCACCTGTTCGTCACCTCCTTTGGCTGCATCGGCCAGACGCTCTCGGCAGCCATAGGCGCGAGTGTCGCCCTCGCGGGCAAGCCTCTGGTGCACATCGCCGGCGATGGCGGCACCATGCAGAACATCCAAGAGCTCGATACCCTCGCGCGGCTCGGCACGAAATTGCTGGTGGCCGTTCTCAACGACGAGGCACTCGGCGCGGAGTACCAGAAGATCAAGGCGCACGGCGGCAATGTCGACATTGCCGCGGTGCGTTCGCCCGACTTCGCCGCCGTGGGTCGCGCCTTCGGCCTGCGTGGGCGCAAGGCGACGACCTTGGAGGAGGTCGCTGCCGGCGTCGACGAGTTCCTGGCCGCGGACGCTCCCATGGTCCTCGACATACGCATCTCGCGCAATGTGTTGAGCGTCCCCTACCGGCGCATGTACTTCGGACAGGATGTTTGAGCGGGCCGGATGCGCCCATGCGCGGCGGTGCCAACGCGCCGCGCCCCGTTCGACTACTGCTCCGGCACCATCAGCTTGAAACACGCCGAGCGCCCGCCGTCGGCCGGGACGACGCACCCGGTGATCATGCGCGATTCGTCTGAGGCGAGGAATACGGCGATGGCCGCGATGTCCTCCGATTCGCCGACCGAGAAGGGGTAGGTTTTCCGCACCGCCAGGCGTGCCCGCACGTCGGGCGAGGGGCTGTCGGCGAGCAGCATATCCTTGTTCTCCCAGCGGGCGAGCGAACGCTCCGTGCGGATGGTTCCGGGCGCGATCGCGTTGGCGCGTATGCCATTGGCCATGTACTGTGCGGCGATGGTCCTGGTGAACGCAACAATCCCGCCTTTGCACGCCGCATAGGCAGGCTTCTCGCAACCGAGCTGACCCAGCCATGAGCCGAAGTTGATGATTGAGCCCCCGCCGGCCGCGAGCAGATGAGGAATGCCGTGGCGGCAGCACAAGAACGGGTGGCGCAGGTTCAGCGCGACGGTGCGTTCCCAGATGTCGAGATCCATCTTGTGCACGGGCACGTCTTCCTGCAGCGAGCCGCCCGCGCAATTGACCAGCACGTCGAGCTTGCCGAAGCGCGCGGCAACCGAGTCGATCGCGCGCTTCACCGCGCCATCCTGGGTGACATCGGTCTCGACGAAGTATGCCTCGCCGCCGGCCTCGCGCACGGCCTTTTCCGCTGCGCGGCCCAGCTCGGGCTTGATCTCTGCCAGCCCGACTTTCGCGCCTTCGCGTGCGAAGGCGAGCGCGGTGGCCTTGGCGATCCCCGCACCGGCGCCCGTCAAGAATGCGACTTTTCCTGCCATTCTGCCCATGTCATCTCCTTGAATGTCCGCGCGCAGCCGGTGACCGGCTGCGCGTACTTTGCCCGACCCGCGGCACGCATGCGCCGCGCGTCACGTCCAACGCTCGTCGCCGCCGCGCGGAACCATCGCCGGCACCGACCCGGTGCGTCGATCAACCGCCATAGCGCCTCGAGATGTCCGCCGCGGCTTTCACGACCAGCTTGATGAAGTCGCGTTCGCGCGGCTGCAGCCGCACCGTCGGGCCCGCGACGGTCAAACACAGGCGCGAGTCATCGTTCACGTCCTTGATCGGAGCGGTAATCGCCGATAGCCCGAGCATGCGTTCGCCGTGTGACACGGCATAGCCTCGTTCGCGGATCGCCGTCAGCTCCCGCGTCAGCTCGGCTTGCTTGCGCTTGGTGGTGCGCGAGACATAGGACAACACCGGCGCCAATTCCTTCCTCGGCATGTAAGCCATGAGCATTTTCGCGCTCGATCCATCCAGCAGCCGTATGTGCTCACCGGGCTTGGTGACGCTGCGCAGCGGCGAGGCGGTGTCGACCACGTCGATGCACACACGATCCCGGCCGCTGAGCGTATTCAACGTGACCGTCTCCTTGGTGTGCTGCGCGAGCTCCACGATGATCGGGCGTGCCAGATCGCGAATGTCCACGGTGCTCTTGACGAGCCCCGCCAGGCGGGTAAACCGGAACGACAGACAGTACTGCTGATTCGCGAGCCGCACGAGGTAGCCCGCCTGCTCGAGGCTCTGGACGATGCGAAAGGCGGTGGATTTCGGCAGCTCGATCCTGTCGGCGATCTCCTGCAAGGTGAGGCTGTCGCGCGCGCGCGTGAAGCTTTCGAAAACGGCGAGTATGCGGGTGGCTGAGCGCATTGGCGGGTCGACTGGCGCGAATCCTGGGTCGATGATATACCGGCTGCTAGTTTCGAACAATGAAACTTGGGCTGGCCGCTGAAACCCTCTGTAATATGCCTGCCATGCCTTGAGACCTCATCCAACGAGAGGACAGAATGAACGAAACGAGAACCCTGGCAAGCTGGATCGCGAATCTGCGCTACCAGGACATTCCCGAGAATGTCCGTGAAGTCGCGCGCCAGTTCATCCTCGACAACTTCGGCTGCCAGATCGCGGGCGCGACCTTGCCCTGGAGCCGGAGCTACTACGACGTGATTCGGCGTACGCGCTCCGGTACGCATTCCACGGTCGCGTATTTCGGCGACAAGCTCTCGCCCGATGACGCCGCTTTCATGAACAGCACGTTCAACCACGCCAACGAGACCGACGACACCCACCTGAAGAGTCCCACCCACCCGGGCGGCATCGCCGTTCCCGCGGCGCTCGCCATGGCCGAGTATGCACACGCTAACGGCGAGAAGCTTCTCGTGGCTGTCGTAGCCGCGTACGAGATTCAGATTCGCATCTCGTGGGCGTGCTCGCCGTTCCTGATCTACCGCGGACATCACCCTCCCGTCGGCGTGGGTCCTTTCGGGGCGGCGGCCGCGGCGGCGATCCTGATGGGCTTCGATGCCGAGACGACGCTCAATGCGCTGGCGATCGCCGGCAGTCATTCCGCGGGCCTGATCGAGTACACGAAGACGGGTGGATCGGTGAAACGAATTCATAGCGCGATCCCGACCCAGGCGGGCGTGCGGGCCGCGCTGTTCGCCGAAGCGGGCATCACCGGCCCGCATTCGATACTGGAAGGCGAAAAAGGCTTCTGCAAGGTATTCGCGGGCGAGTACGACTTGAACCGCCTGACTGAAGGCCTCGGCACACACTACCATACGCTCGACAACGCGCTGAAGCCGTATTCGTGCTGCCACCTGATCCATGCGGCCTTCGATGCGCTCGACCTGGTGCGCGACAAACAGCCGCTTACCCCGGAGCAGGTGAAGGAGATCAAGGTCTACACCAACAGCGAGCCCATCTTGAGCCACATCGGATCGATCATCGAGCCGGACGACATCCTCGGGGCGCAGTTCAGTCTTCCCTTCTCCGTGGCGATGCGCTTGCATCACGGCGGGCGCGGCGTAAACGGCGGCAACGGCTTCTGGGACTACCTGAAGGTCGACCTGAAGGACCCGAAGCTGGTCGAGACCGCGCGCAAGGTGAAGTGCGTCGTCGCCAGCAACAATGAATGGGAGCGCGTCGACAAGGGGGCCGGGATCGAGATCGAGACGACCGACGGGCGCCAGATCAAGCAGATCGTCCCGTTTTCGAAGGGTCTGCCCGAAAACCCGTTGAGCAAGACCGAGGTGCGGGAGAAGTTCCATTCGCTGGTCGATCCGGTGCTGCCACCGGGGCGCCCGCGCGACATCGTCGCGGCCGTGGACGAAGTGCAGAACATCGCGAAGATAGATGACCTGGTTCGGCTGATGATCGTGCCCGACGCCCAGCGCGGGGCGCCGGCCGCCGGCGCGAAGCGGTGACACCATGAGGGCGTTGCTGTTGGCGGTGTCGTGGGCACTGTGCGTGTCGACATCTCTTGCCCAAGGCTACCCGGGCAAGGCGGTGCGCTTCATCGTGCCCTACCCGCCTGGCGGCGGGACCGACATGGCCGCACGCACCATTTCCGCGAAGCTCGTCGAAGACCTGGGGCAGCAGATCATCATTGACAACCGCGGCGGAGCGCAGGGGAGCATCGGGACGGCGGTGGCCGCGAAAGCACCCGCCGACGGCTATACGATGCTCTTGTCCTATGTCGGTACGTTCTGCATCAACCCGTTCCTGTACAAGGAGGTGGGCTACGACCCGCTGAAGGATTTCGCGCACGTCAGCCTGGCGACGGTGCAGCCCTACGTGGTCGTCGTGCACCCGGGGGTGCCCGCGAAAAGCCTGAAGGACCTGGTCGTGCTCGCCAAGACGCGGCCCGATCGCTTGACGTTCGCCTCCAGCGCATCCGTAGGCCAGCTCGCGGGAGAGCATTTCAAGCTTCTCACCAAGACGAAGATGCTGCACGTGCCGTACAAGGGCGCGGGCCCGGCCGTTATCGACCTGATGGGCGGTCATGTCGACTTGATGTTCAGCAGTCCGACCAGCGCCGTGCCCCCGGTCAAGAGCGGCAGGCTGCGCGCTCTGGCAGTGACGGCGCCGACACGCTTGAACGCATTGCCGGAAGTCCCCACGTCGCGCGAATCGGGCTATCCGGAATTCGAGATCAGCGGCTGGTATGGTGTCGCCGTGCCCGCCAACACGCCGAAGGAGATCGTGCACACGCTCAACGGCCTGCTTGCCCGCGCGCTGAAGAGCAATGAGGTGAGAGAGCGCTTGATACGAGAGGGGTTGGAGGCGAAGGCCAACAGCCCCGAGGAAATGACGGCGCTGGTGAAGTCCGAAGTCGAGCGCTGGGGCAGCGTGGTAAAGGCCTCCGGCGCAAAGGCGGAGTAGGAAGGCAGGAAAGCAGTCGCATTTTCGGGCGCGCCTCAGGAGCCTTCCACGACGACTTCGTCGCCTTCCACTCTGAACGTGTGCGGGTGCTGGTCTGACACCCATTGCGTCCACTCCAGGATCTCCTGGAACTTCGGGTCGTCGCGCCTGAGCGCATAGGGCTGGGCGCGGTGGTTGATGAACGCGGGAAGGAAAGATACTCGCTCGATGCCGCCGTGTCCGATCACCGCCTTCGCGATCATCGTCTTGCGGGTATGAGCAGGGAAATGGTACTGGCCGTTGGGCGGCAGGCACTCCTTGTCGATCGGATACCAGATGAGGTTCCAGTCGAAAATCCCCACGCCCGCCCCGAGCTGTGCTGCGCCGGTGGTCATGAAGTTGCCGATGCTGTAGAAACAGACCTTGCGCTTGTAGACCTCGATCGCCTTGATCGAGTGGGCATGGTGGCCAAGAATGAGATCCGCCCCGGCATCGATCGCGCGGTGGGCGACCGGCTGCTGGTAGGTACAGAGCGTCTTTGGAACGTGGCGCAAGCCCCAGTGCAGCGACACGATCACGACATCGGCGGCTTGCTTGGCGCGCGCGATGTCCTGCTCCATCGCCGCCACGTCGTGCTCGAAAGCCTCGGTGATGATTCGCGGCGGCGCGCCGGGTTGGTATTCCTCCGGCGCATAGTACGTGTGCACGCGCAGCGGAGCGACGCCTGCCTTGCCCTCGGCCGCGGCCTGCCCGTCGCGTAACACGGAGCAGTAGGACAGGATCGCCGCCGTCACACCGTTGCGATCGATGATGGCGGGTTTACGCGCGCGCTCGCCGTCCTCCCCGGCGCCGATCACGGTCTTGCCCATGCCGCGGAAAAGCTCCGCGGTATCGAGCATCGCCTCGGGGCCCCAGTCCATCGCGTGGTTGCTCGCCAGCGAGACGATGTCGATGCCTGCCGCGTTCCACAGCGACGCCATGCGCGGATGCAGTCGCGAATGGTTGCCGCTCGGCCCGTTGTCGTAATTCGGCTTGTGTCCCCGCTGCGAGTAGGTGCGCTCGCATTGGCCCAATCGGACATCGGCCTGTGCCAGCACCGGGGCGACGAGCTCGGCGTACTGGTCCGCCGGCTCGTACACCGGGCCGATGTCGCCGACCGCCATCAGTGTCACTGTGTCATTCATCGTGGCCTCCCTATTCCACCTTGGTTCCCGTCGCCTTGACGATCTTCGCCCAGCGCTCGAGGTCGGTGCGGATCTGTTGGTTGAACTCGTCACTCGTGCTGGGCGAGGGATGCTGGCCGGCGGCGCGCATGCGCTTGACGAGGTCGGCCGACTTCAAAGCGTCGACCACCCCGGCGTTGAGCTTGGCGACGATCGCTCGAGGTGTCGCCGCCGGTGCGACGATGCCGTACCAGCCGGTGAGGTTGAGCTCCGGGAAGCCGGCTTCCGCCGCTGCCGGCACGTCGGGAAGCTCATCGAAGCGCTTGGGCCCGATCACCATGAGCGCGCGCAAGCGCCCGCTCTTGATGTGCGGCATGGGGCCGGTGGGATTGGGGAACATCATGTGGACGTTGCCCGCCACCAGGTCGATCGTGGCGGGACCGGCGCCCTTGTACGGTATGTGCAGGATGTCGGTGCCGGTGGTGAGCTTGAACAGCTCGGCGAGCAACTGGCCCGCCGAGGAAGGCGACGCGTACGTGAGCTTTCCAGGCTGCTGTTTCGCGAGCGCCGCTAGATCCTTCACGGAGCTCACCCCGACGGAGGGGTGGATGACGAGCAGCCAGTTCTCGTCGGTGCCGCGCGAGACCGCCGTGAAGTCGCGGCGCGTATCGAAGCCGGGATTGCTGTACAGGTGCGGGTTGATCGCCAAGGTGCCGACGAAAGCGAGCGTAATGGTGTAGCCGTCGGGGGCCGCTTTCGCACCGAGCGCGGTACCGATGTTCCCCTGGGCGCCGCCGCGGTTGTCGATGATGATCTGTTGGCTCCAGGCTTGCGTGAGCTTCGCGCCCACGGCGCGCGCGAACGTGTCGGTACCACCGCCGGGCGGAAACGGCACGATGAAGCGTATCGGCCGCTCAGGAAAACTCTGGGCTTGCACCTGGGCTGGCATCGCGGCGGCGGCGCAGCACAGCAGCATTCTCGCAAAGGTATTCACTACGATGACCTCCTCGTTGGAGGATGCCGCGCGCTGACACCGCGAGGGTTGGCCGCGCGCCATCCTGGTTCTCAGCGCGCGGCGCCGGTCTTCACCTGCGCACGCTCGGCCGGCGACAGGACCAACAGCTTCACCAGCTCGCCGATGTCGGCAATGCGCTCGAGCGCATCGATCGCCTCCACGATCTGGCGCGACCTGCCGCGCGGCAAGATCGGGTCGACCAGCGAATGAAACTTCTCCTTGATCTCGGCTTCGGACATGGGATTCTCCGGCAAGCCTTTGGAGAACGGCACATTACCGCGGATGCGCCGGCCATCGCTCATTTCGATCTCCACGCCTTCGCAGCGATCCACGCGCGCCCATTCGTTATCCTCGGCCACGACACACGCGATCTTGCGCGCGGTCGCGAGCAGCGCCGGGTCCTTGAGATCCACGTTCGGGTAATCCCAGAAGCCGTTGCCGCCATGGACGCCGCGGCCGCCGTGGTGCAGGCGCATCGCAAGGGAAAAGGGAAGGCTGAATTGCGCGCCGAGTATGTCCGGCGGCTCGACGATGGTGCCAACCAGCGCTTGCAGGCGATCGCTGTTCATGAAGACCTTGATCGACTGCACCTGGGCTGGGTCGATCGGCTCGCGATCGCGGATCTCGTCTATCGTGTCGAGCGACGCGTGTATGACGTGGCAGCACGAATACGGCTTGAGCGCGTTCTGCATGAGCTCGTAGCGGCTGCCCAGCCCGGCGGTGAGACGGCTCAGGTCGTACTTGCCGGCGAAGACTTCGCAGAAGCCTTTTTCGCCTTCGAGGATGGAGTGGGGACCCGTGATGCCCGCGTCCGCGAACAAGGCGGCGCGCACCCCCGCCTGGGCGGCGATGCCGCTGTGCATACGCTTCATCGAACCGCCGGAGTTCGCATACTCCATCATTCCGGCGGAATGGCTGCCGGCGATCGCCAGGGCGTTCAGCGTTTTCTCCGCGGACAAGCCCATCATCAACGCGCTGGATGCGGCCGCGCCGAAGGGGCCGCACGCGACCGGCGGGTGATGGCCCCGATAGTGCAGGTAGGGCGAGCAGGCCCAGGAGACGCGAATATGGATCTCGTACGCCGCGATGACACCCAGCAGCAACTTTACGCCGCTCGCGTGCGCATACTCCGCCATCGCCAGCGAAACCGGCATGGCGATGTTCCCCGGATGGGTGGGACTCTTAAGGTGCGTGTCGTCGGTCTCGTTCGCGTGGTTGAAAGCGCTATTGATGAATGCGGCCTCGTCCGGGGCGAGCTTGTCGCCGAAGAAGGCGACGGTCGCGTCGCTGCCAGAGCGCGTCCTGCGCAGCACGTCGTAGTAGCTGCGGCTCCACGGCAAGGTCGCGCCGGCGATCTGGCAGCCGATGTTGTCGAGAATGAAGCGTCGTGCCTGCTCGCGCACTTCCCGCGGTACGTCCTCGTAGCGCAGTCCCGCCACCCACTGCGCCAGTGTTCTGCTTTCGTGCATCGCCTGCCTTTCCTGGTCTCGTTTCTGACCGCCGCTGTTGGGCGTGTTACATGTACCTGCCGCCGGCACAGATGATCCGATCCCCGGTCACGAACGACGACTCGTCGGAGGCGAGAAACAGCGCCACATTGGCGACCTCCTGCGGCGAGCCTGCGCGGCGCAACGGGGTGGCCTCGATGTCGGCCGCGTTGTAGGGAGTATTGTTTTCTTCGTTGGCGTACCACTCGGGATTGATGCGGCGAGTGTCGATGAAGCCGACCGCGATCAGGTTCGCGCGCACATTGTAGGGGCCGAGCTCGAGCGCGAGCGACTTGATGAGGCCCAGCAAGCCTGTTTTCGATGCAATCACGTGCATCCGATTCGGCTGTCCCGTGAGCGAGGCCATGCCGCCGAGCGCGACGATGCTGCCGCCCTTTGCGCTCGCGCGCAACGAGGGGGCAAGGGCTCGCGCGAAATAGAACGTCGAATGCAGGTTGATCTCGAACACTTGGTGCCACTCCTCCAGGCTGATCTCCCAGAACGGCCGGTGCGGGCGTATCGCCGCGACCGAGACGAGGCTATCGATATAGCCGAAGCGCTCCAACCCCGCGTTGACGATGCGCTCGACATCGGCGGGATCGCCCACGTCGCCGAGCAGGGGAAGCGCCTTGGCCCCGAGCTGCTCGCACTCGCGCGCGAGCGCTTCGAGCTCGGCGCGGCTGTTTCTCGCCACCAGCACCAGGTCGGCGCCTTCGCGCGCGAACGTGAGCGCGGTCGCCTTGCCGATGTTGCGGGCGGCGCCCGCGATCAGTGCCGTCTTTCCTTTGAGTCGCATGCCGGATGCTCCGATGAGAGAAGATATTGTGCGGGCTTATCGGCGCGGCCCGCGCGTGGCCTCGCCGGGCGCCGCGCAAGCTACGCCGTGGGCTCGGGCGAACACGCCTGCACCAGCGCTGCAACCGAATGCCGGCGCAGGTCGAGCGCCACCTCGATCGCGCGCGCCTGCCCGGAAGGCGACAGCACCGCGCCGCTGAGCTGCCTGAACTTGTGGGCGAGCTGAGCGTCGGTCAACGGATCGCGCGGGTCGCCCTTGGGAAACGGGACCTGCTTTTCGTAGATCGCGCCATCCACGGTCTGCACGCGGATTCGAGCCGGCCGATTGGCGGGGAAGCCGCCGTCGAGCGCGGGATCGTGCACGCACTTGACCTTGGACAGCATCGACTTCAGCTCCGGGGCGCTCCAGCGCGACTCGGCGAGCTGGGTGAGGGTGTATTCGCCATCGACGAGCGATACGGCGACACAGTAGGGCAGGCTGTGGTCGGCGGTCTCGCGGGCGTCGATGTCGTAGCGCGACTTGCCGCCCATGCCGTGCACCATGTCTTCGATGAGCCAACCGAAGCCGGCGATGCTGACTGCGCTGATCCTGTCGGGCGACAACGCGTGCTCGCGGCGCAGCGCGAGCGTCGCGTCGATGGCGCTATGGATGATGTATGCCGCGGGGTATTGCTTGATGCAGGTGCGCGGCAGCCGCCAGCGATCCACCGGGGCCGTGAGCACGTCCCAGTCGCACTCGCCCAACATGATCGAGGCCATGCCGCGCTTGCCCTCGAAAATCTCGAGCGGTCCGGTGATGCCGTGCGAGGCGAGATACGCGGCTTCGATACCACGCGAGGCGGCAAGGCCGGCGCTCACTGCTTTCATCATCGAGATCTGCCCGACGCGAAGCTGTCCGACGGTGGGATAGCTGCCCGCGATCGCAAGCGCATGCGCCATGCGCAGCCGATCGAGCCCGAGCAAAACGCTGGCCGCGGCGGCGGTGGCGAGCGTCACGAAGGTCGTGTGGTCCCAGCCGGTGGTCTTGAAGAACGAGACCTTGCTGAGCTCGGTAGAGCGCATCTGCACCTCGTACGCCACCAGCACCGACTTGAGGAACGAGGGCACGTCCGCGCGGCAGCCCTCGGCGAGGGCGAGGCACGCGGCGATGTTGTCGCTCGGATGGGCGGGGTCCTGCGACCAGTCGCAATCGTTCATGTCGAGGTGGCGCGCCATCGTGCAATTGGCGAGCGCCGCCCCGACGACCGAGCTGGTCTCGCGCGTGCCGAGCAGGTGCGCCGCGGGCTCGCCGCGAATCGCGCGCGCCCACGCGCGTGCCGCCGCCACCGGCGCGGCGCCGGCGGCGCCGAGCGCGCAGCCGAGGGTATCGAGCACGAGCCGTTCGACGGCATGTAGGACGGTTTCATCTTTTTCGTCGCGCCGCGCGGCATCGCAGATCGTAGCGGCCAGCCGCACTGCCACGGGTGCACCACGGGCCGTGTTCGCGAAGCTATCCATGTTCAATGCGCCTCCATCGACGCGCAACACGCCGGTCCAGTCGAGCCGCAGGCATCACGTCGCTGCGCTCCCCACCACGACTTCGTCCCCCGCCACCGTGAACGAGTGGGGAAGGTCCTCGGAAGCCCGCTCCATGTACTCGATCGCGTCCTGAAAGCGCGGGTCGGCATGGCTGAGGACCTCGGGGCGCAATTGCGTGTCGATGAGAACCGGAAGGAACGAGACCTGCTCGAGCCCGCTGGCGCCGAACACCGCCTTGGCGATCATGCTGCGCTTTGCATCCCTGCCGTAGGGCAGCCGCGGATAGTCGGGATCGAGCTCTGCGCCGTAGCGCTGCTTGAACACGCGCGCCTGATGTGCGTTCATTTCGTTCGCCGACATGATGAAATTGCTCAGGCTGTAGAAGCACGCCTTGCCGTCGCGGCTCTCGATGCCCTTCGGCACATGGGCGTGGTGACCGAGGATCACATCCGCGCCGGCGCCGAAGGCTGCCTTGGCGACGACCTTCTGGTAGTCCGCGAGCATCTTCGGAATGAAGTGTATCCCCCAGTGCAGCGACACCACCACGGCCTGCGCGTGCTTGCGCGCTTGCGTCACGTCGTCGAGCAGGTTACGCAGGTCGTCCTCGTAGGCAACGGTGACGGTGCGCGGCGGCACGCCGGCCTGGTAATCGACCGCCTGGTAATAGGTGTGCGCGCGCAGCGGCGCGACGCCGGGCTTGTTCTGCTCGGCCGCGTAGCCTTCGTGCAGCACGGTGCAGTAGGCAAGAAAACCGATGCGGACGCCGTTGCGCTCGATGAAGACGGGTTTGCGCGCCTCCTCGAGGTCGCGGCCCGCGCCGACGGTCGCGAGCCCCTTGCCGCGCAGGCACTCGATCGAATCGAGCATTGCCTCCGGTCCCC
This sequence comes from Burkholderiales bacterium, assembly GCA_020848435.1. Taxonomy (GTDB): domain Bacteria; phylum Pseudomonadota; class Gammaproteobacteria; order Burkholderiales; family WYBJ01; genus WYBJ01. The sequence goes on from JADLAC010000089.1 coordinate 94,440, forward strand.
AGTCCATCGCGTGGTTGCTGGCGACCGAGACCACGTCGAAGCCGCAATCCTCGAACACGGAGGCGAGCGCGGGTTTCACGCGGCTATGGCCGCTGCCCGCGTGCAGCTGCAAGGAGCCTCGCTCGGAGTACACGCGCTCGACCTGAGCGAAACGCAGGTCGGCGCCGCGCAGGGCAGGACGGGCGAGAACGCTATAGCTTTCGACGGGTTCGTGTATGGGCCCCACGTCTCCCACAGCCAGCAGGGTCAAGCGGCCGTTATTCATGAGCGGTCTTCCTTCGATGGTTGCGCCGACGGCGGCAGGATGCGGCTCGCGCGCATCTTCGCTGTCCAGCGGCTGTTCGGTATGGGTGAGCGCCGTTTCGCACCGGTTGCCGCGCTATTGCTATTCCGGTTTGAGGTTGAGTGATTGCACGACCTTGCCCCAGACGGCGTAGTCGCGGCGGATTTCCTGCTGGAATTCCTCCGGGGAACTGGGTGCGGGCGACTGACCGGCGGCGTTGAGACGTTCACGCACTTCCGGCGCGTTCAACGCCTGAACGGCGTCGGCATTTATGCGGCGCAGGAGCTCACGCGGGGTCGATGACGGCACGACGATGCCGTACCAGGACAGCACGTTGAGCGCGCCGAGCCCGACCTCGACCGCGCTCGGCGCCGCGGGCAGCATGTCGTTACGCTTCGATCCCGTGACCAGCATCGGGCGCAGGCGCCCGGCTTTCACGTGGCCGACAACGCTGGTCGGGACCGACGAGGTCATGTGCACGTTTCCCGCCACCACGTCCGCCACGGCCGGCGCGGTGCCCTTGTAGGGCACGTGCACCATGTCCACGCCGGCGGCGAGCTTGAAGAGCTCTCCGGCGAGCTGGCTGCCGGAGGACCCCGAGCTGAAGGTGAGCTTGCCGGGGCTGCGTTTCGCCAGCGCGATCAGCTCGTTCACGTCTTTCGCGGGCGTGGACGCATTGACCGTGAACACCCACGGCTCGATGGTGCCGCGAGTGAGCGCCGCGAAGTCCTTGAGCACATCGAATCCCGGGGCGCGATAGAGGTGGGGGTTGATCGAGAGCGTGCCGACGAAGGCGAGGGTCAAGGTGTAGCCATCGCCCGCGGCCTTGGCGCCGAGCGCCGTGCCGATGTTGCCTTGAGCACCGGGACGGTTGTCGACGATCACCTGCTTGTTCCAGGTTTCACTGAGCTTCGCGCTCACGACACGAGCGAAGGTATCGGTGCCCCCGCCCGGAACGAAGGGAACGATAAATCGCACCGGCTTGGCGGGATAGCTTTGCGCCAGCGCCGTGGCGATGAACAACACGAAGGCGCCGAGCCCACTTGCGACACGCAGCGACGGTTCCATGCGGCCTCCTGGCTTGTCTTGGCGCGTCCGGTCGTGGATGATCCGTGCGCCCCCCGGGGCTGGCCCGGTACTGGTTCCGCAGCGATATTAGCGCGCGTTTCACCCGGCAGTCCGGGTTTTGATAGGCGGAACAGACCAAGTTGCGCGTGCCGAAACCGGCCGCCGGCGCGGGGGATGGCGCTAAGCTATTGCCGCACACGGGCGAAGAGTGCCCGCCGCTCGGCGCTGCGCGGGCCGGCCGTCGCAGTCGAGAACGCAAGATCGAGGTGAATCATGAGCAGCGTGTCCGTCACGCAAGCAATCGCGCGCTACATCGTGGATTTGAAATACGAGGATCTGCCGCGGGAGACCATCGCCGCGGCGAAAGAGGCGGTATTGGATCAGCTCGGCATCATGCTCATGGGCTCGACGCTGCCATGGACGCGCCCGTCGTACGAGCTGGTGCTGGATCTCGGGAGCAGACCCGAAGCTACGATCGTAGGCCGGGGCGGCAAGGTATCGGCGTTGGATGCGGCGTTCGTGAATGCCAACCTGGGGCACTCGTGCGAGTTCGACGACAGCGGTTACAACGGCGGCTGCCATCCCGGCGCGCTGACGGTTCCGACCGCGCTCGCTCTGGCTGAGAAACATCATCTCAGCGGGCAGGAGCTTTTGCTGAGCGTCGTGCTCGGCTACGAGATCATGTCGCGCATCGGCGGCGTGATGGGCCGTGCCGTGCTCGACAAGGGCTTCCATCACCAGACCGTGATCGGCCCTTTCGGTGCAGCGGCAGTGGCGGGGAAACTGTTGCGGCTGGACGCGGACACGATGGTGCACGCGCTTGCGATTGCCGGCAGCCATTCGTCCGGAACCATGGAGTACGACCAGGCGGGCGGCGAGGTCAAGCGGTTGCATTCGTCCATCGCGGTTCGCGGCGGCATGATGGCTGTGCTCCTGGCGCAGCGTGGCCTGACGGGGCCGCGAACGATCCTGGAAGGGCTGCGGGGAATTCCGCGCGTATTTGCCGGCATAGAGAATGTGGCGCCGATCGTCGAGAATCTCGATCGTCGCGACTGGTTCGCGGTGCAGGGACGCATCGTCAAGTTCTTTCCCACGGTGGGAACCATACACACTGCCATTCAGGCCATCGCCCGCTTGATGGAGGAGCAGTCGCTACGCCCCGAGCAGGTCGACGCCATACATATCGGCGTGGGACCGTTGACGGTGAGCCATGGCGGCGCGATCTACCGGCCGACGGACACGATCAGCGCGCAATTCAGCCTCGCTTTCAGTCTCGCGCTGCGGCTGGTGAAGGGCAGAAACGACCTCGGCGACTACATGAACCCGAAGCTTTGGAAAGACCCCGAGATCGTGGCCTTAATCGAGCGCATACATGTCCATCCCGATGCGAGAATGGTGGGCGATCTGTGGTGCGGCGCGTGGGCGCGGGTCGTTCTGCGCGATGGAAGGGTGCTGGAAACGGAGCAGCTCTATCGCAAAGGCTCGCCCCAGCAGCCTCTGACGTGGGACGAGCTCGCCGGCAAGTTTCGTCGCCTGGCGTGCGCCGCCTTGGACGAGCAGGGTGCGCAGCGCATCGCCGCGACGGTCAACCGTCTCGACCAGGTAGAGGATGTCGCGGCTCTCTTGCCGCTCGGGGTCGGACCGAGGTAACGAGTTGTTCGAGAAACGAAATAGCCCTTAGCACGCGCGTTTTCTTGGGCTTAACGGTGCATTTTCAAGCCGAATTTGCGAGCGGCTACGAACGAGGGTGGTGTGCGCGTGTCATGACAGATCTCGATGCAGCGCTGGGTGGCCGCGAGGCGTACCGCGCACCCAATAGCCGCGGGCGAAGCGCCTATTACCGCTTGCTGTCGCAGACGCTGGCGCGAATACACGACCGGATCCCCATGCCCGAGGGCTCGACCCTTGTGCCTCCCGCACCGGACGAGCGCGAGGAGTTTTTCGACGGCGCCTGCCGCAAGCGTCTGGTGATCTATCTTCTGTCGCAAGGATGCGACTGGGCCCTCAAGAAGGCGCACGGTTGCACGATGTGCGGCCACTTGGCCAAGCAGACCCGGCGGCTCGCGATTCCGGCGGGAGACCACCAGCGGCAGTTCCAATCGGTGTTCGACACGACCGACTGGTCGCGCTACCCGATTCTCAACCTCTACAACAACGGCTCGTTCCTGAACGACGCGGAGGTTTCCGCCGCCGAGCGGCGCGCGATCGTGCAGGCCATCGGCGCCAATCCTCATATCCGCATGGTCGTGTTCGAGACTCGGCCGGAATTTGTGCGCGAGGACCGGGTACGCGAGCTGCGCGATTTGCTGCCCGGCAAACATGTCGAGATCGCGATCGGGCTGGAAACGATCGACGACCACCGGCGGGCGGTTTGCATCAACAAGGGATTCACGCTGCGCCAGTACGACCGTGCCGCGGCGATCGTCACGAAGTATCTGAAGCTACGCACCTACGTGCTGCTCAAACCGCCGTTTTACGCGGAGGCCGAAGCGGCCGAAGACGCGATCGCGACGATACGGCATGCGTTCTCCGCCGGCAGCGCCACGGTGTCGCTGGAGCCGTGCACGATCCAGGCGTACACGCTGTCGGAGCACTTGTCGGCCTGCGGGCTGTACGAGGCGCCGTGGCTATGGACGATCGTCGAGGTCGTGCGGTGCACCGCGGCACTGGGCAAGCTCGTGGTCGGCATGTTCCAGTTCTATCCTGCGCCCACCTTGGTGCCGCACAACTGCGACGCTTGCAACGAGACCGTGCTCGAGCGCTTACGCCGCTACAACCGCAGCCTCGATCCGGCGGTATTCGAGGGCCTGGCCTGCGATTGTCAGGCGGCATGGCACGTCGAGATGAGCCGTGCCGCGGCGCCGTTTGAGAATCGGGTCATGGAGGGCATACGGCGGATGAACGAGCTGCTCGACCGGCCGGAGACGCAGACGGCGGAGAACCGGGGCCAGACCACGATTTCCTGCGGTTGAAGGCGCTGACGTTTGTCGGGCACGAATACGCGGTCTGTCCCCGGTTTTCCGGTTTTCTCGTTGACGCTGCACGCCGGAGTGCATACAGTTATGTGGACATCCGCGTTGCACCGTTTCCTTCGAGCTTCGGATCGGCATCGCTGCCCGACTGCGCGGCGTTGACGCTGCCGCGCTCGGTACGCAGGCAGGCAATTGCGCAGCCGGAGCTGACAACGAACCGCCACATTCCCAAAGCGCGTGATCGATCGACCGACGCAGCCGGAGCAGCCCGTAACCGCTGCCGGCGATAGACCCGGGCTGCCGCCGCAGCGGCTGCACCAGCCTTATGGCGACGAGGCAAGCGCGGCCCGAGCCGCGCTCGATCGACTCGCCGCTGTCGATTGGACGCGCGTAGCCGCGAGCGCCACGCCTTGGATCGAAGCGGTGCGCCGCGAGCCCGCGCCGTTCTGGGCGCTGGAGAGTCTGCTTGCCGAGTATCCGCTATCGAGCGAGGAGGGACTTGCGCTGATGCGGCTTGCCGAAGCGTTGCTGCGCATCCCGGACCGCGAAACGGCGATCGCGCTGACCGCCGACCAGTTGCGCCGCGCGCAGTTCGACGCGCATCGCGGTCATGGCATTGCAGCGCTGTCGGCACGCGCCATGGCGCTGGCAAAGTCGCTGCTTGCCGAGGGCGACGGCGAGCGTGCGGGCGTCGTGCGCCGGCTCGGCTCGGAAGCCGTGGTCGCCATCGCCCTGCGCGCGGTGCAGTTGCTCGCGCGTCAATTCGTCCTCGGCGAGACGATCGAGGAAGCGATGGCGCGCGCGGCCCAGACGCGCGCCGACGATGCGCAATTGCGCCTGAGCTACGACATGCTGGGCGAGGGCGCGCGGACCGAAGCCGCGGCCGGCGAGTATCTCGAGCACTACCGCGAGGCGATCGCAGCAGTCGCGGCAGGCGGCGGCAAAGACGGTGCGTCCGAGGCCCGCGACGGCATCTCGATCAAGCTCTCCGCGTTGTTTCCGCGTTACGAGGAAAGCCAGCACGAGCGCGTCATGCGCCAGCTCCTGGCGCGCGTGGCGAGCTTGTGCGCGCACGCGGCAGCCGCTGGAATCAACCTCACCATCGATGCCGAGGAAAGCGAGCGGCTCGAGCTTTCGCTCGACGTATTCGAAGCGCTGGCGCGCAGCGTCGCGCGCGAGCATCCGCTTTGGGGCGGACTCGGTCTTGCCGTGCAGGCCTACCAGACGCGTGCGCTGGCGGCGGTCGAGCACGTGATCGCGCTCGCCAGGCGCTACCGCTTGCGCGTCATGGTGAGGCTGGTCAAAGGCGCCTACTGGGACAGTGAAGTGAAGCGCGCGCAGATGCTCGGGGTGGAAGGCTATCCGGTCTTCACGCACAAGCACCACACCGACTTGAGCTACCTCGCGTGCGCACGCACGCTGCTTGCCGATCCGCAGGCGGTCTATCCACAGTTCGCATCCCACAATGCCGCCACCATCGCGGCCGTAGTCGAGATGGCCCGCGATGCGGGCGCGCCTTTCGAGCTGCAACGCCTCCACGGCATGGGCGTGAGCGTGTACCGGGAAGCGCTGGCGCACACGCCTGCGCCGTGCCGCGTCTATGCACCGGTCGGACGGTATCGCGATCTCCTGTCGTACCTCGTGCGACGCTTGCTCGAGAACGGCGCCAACTCCTCGTTCGTGCACCAACTCGCCGATGAGCGGGTGCCGGTCGCCGAACTGGTGCGCTCGCCGCTGCGGATCGAGCCGAGCCCTACGCTGCCGCTGCCGCGCGAGCTCTACGGAACGACTCGCCGCAACAGCGGCGGGCTGGATATCGCGCTTCGCAGCCATCGCGGCTGCCTGCTCGATGCCTACGACCGGGTGCAGCCGAAGACCGTGCCGGAGCGTTCTCCCATCACTGCGGGCGCGATCATGGCGGACCTTGCGGCGAGCTTCGAGGCATGGTCCGAACGCCCGGTGGCGGCGCGTGGCGCGATCCTGCGCCAGGCGGCGGACGCGCTGGAGAGCCGCATGCCCGAGTTTTCGGCGCTCGTGGTGAAGGAGGCGCGCAAGACCTGGGATGACGCGGTAGCCGAAGTGCGCGAAGCGGTGGATTTCCTGCGCTATTACGCGGCCGAGGCCGAGCGCAGCATGACGCCGACACCGCTGCCGGGGCCGACCGGAGAATCGAACGAATTGCGCCTGCGCGCGCGCGGCGCATGGGTGTGTATTTCGCCGTGGAACTTCCCGCTGGCGATATTCGTGGGCCAGGTCGCTGCCGCGCTCGTGACCGGTAACAGCGTCGCCGCCAAGCCCGCGGAGCAGACGCCCGCGATCGCCGCCGCCGCGGTGGATCTCCTGCATGCGTGCGGTGTCCCCGCCGATGCGCTGGTGTTGTGCGCCGGCGGCGGTGATACGGTCGGTGCCGCGCTGGTGGCTGATGCGCGCACGGCGGGGGTGGCCTTCACGGGCTCGACCGCGGTCGCTCGCTCCATCGCGCGTGCGCTCATCGGGAGCGACGAGCGCCGAGCGCTGGTGCCGTTGATCGCCGAAACCGGCGGCATCAACGCGATGATCGTCGACACCAGCGCGCTCGCCGAGCAAGTCGTCGATGCGGTGATCACGAGCGCGTTCCGCTCTGCGGGGCAGCGCTGTTCGGCGTTGCGCCTGCTGTGTCTGCATCAATCGATCGCGGACGAGGTGCTCGAGATGCTGTGCGGCGCGCTCGATGAGCTCGTCATCGGCGATCCCGCGAATCCCGCGACCGACGTGGGCCCCGTGATCGACGCCTGCGCCCAAGCGCGGATCGAGCGGCAAGTCGCCGCACTCGCCGCTCGGGCACGACTGGTCACCCGCATCGCCCTTCCCGCCGGACTCGGCGGCAGCTTCGTCGCCCCGGCCGTGTACGAGATCGACGACGTGGCCGCGGCCGACGAGGAGATCTTCGGGCCGGTGCTGCAGGTGGTGCGCTGGTCGGGCGAGGTCGACGCGCTGGTCAAGCGCATCAACGCGCTCGGCTACGGCCTCACGCTCGGGGTCCAGACTCGTGTCGGCGCTCGCATCGATCGCATCGCCGCGTGTGCTCGCATCGGCAACGTCTACGTCAATCGCAGCATGATCGGCGCCGTCGTGGGCGTGCAGCCTTTCGGCGGCCAGGGGCTCAGCGGTACTGGGCCCAAAGCCGGCGGGCCGCATTACCTGCCGCGCTTTTGTGCCGAACAAACCGTTACGGTGAATACATCGGCCGCGGGCGGCAATGCCGCGTTGCTGGCTGCCGAACCCTAGAGCGCGCACGGGAGCGCGCAATAACAGCGGAGAGTCATGAATGGATAAGCTCAACGGCGCCGAAGCGGCCGTGCGCATGCTTCAGCTCTACGGCGTCAGGCACGTCTTCGGCCTTTGCGGCGACACCAGCCTGCCGTTCTACGATGCGCTCTACACGATGGAGCACGAGATCATGCACGTGCTCACCCGCGATGAGCGCAGCGCCGCGTACATGGCGGACGGCTACGCGCGTGTCAGCGGCCGGCCCGGCGTCTGCGAAGGTCCGAGCGGGGGCGGGGCGACCTATCTCATTCCGGGACTGGTGGAGGCGAACGAGTCGTGCGTTCCCGTGCTCGGCATCACCTCGGACGTGCCGGTGCTCTCGCGCGGGCGCTATCCGCTGACCGAGCTCGACCAGGAGGGGCTCTATCGTCCGCTCACCAAGTGGAACACGGTGTGCGACCGCCCCGAGCAGATTCCGCAGGCGTTCCGCAGCGCGTTTCGCGAAATGACGACCGGGCGTCCTGGCGCGACCCATATCGGTCTGCCCTTCGACATCATGAAGCAGGCGGTCGATCCCGCCGAGCTTTGGGTGCAGCCGGGCCACGACTGCTACCCGGCATCGCGCTACGTCGCGCAGGCCTCGGTCATCGAGGCGGCGGGGGCAGCCATATTGCGCGCGCGCGCGCCGGTGTTCATTTGCGGCGGCGGCGTGATCACCTCCGGCGCCATGGACGTGCTCGACAAGCTCGCGACCTTGCTCGATGCCCCGGTGTGCACGACCGTGAGCGGCAAGGGCAGTCTGTCCGAGCAGCACCCCTTGTGCGCAGGCGTCGTGGGTGCGAACGGCGGCGTCGTCGCCACGCGCGAGGTCGTGCAGCAGGCGGACCTCGTCATCTTCATCGGCTGCCGCGCCGGCTCGACCACCACCGAACACTGGAAGAACCCGTCGCGGGCCATTCCGATCGTGCATATCGATGTCGATCCGGCGGTGATCTCGGCGAACTACGAAACCGCGCACGCCGTGGTGAGCGATGCGCGCCTCGCGCTGGAGGCGCTGCTCGCCTTCGCCCAGGCCAATCTCTCCCAGCGCGCGCGCGGCGACTTCGACGGCAAGGCGGTGGTCGCAAGCGCGCGCAAGGCGAAGTTCGATGCGTTCAATCAGCTCGCAGCCGAAACGGTGCGGCCGATTCGGCCCGAGCGCATCATTGCCGAGCTAGATCGCGTGCTGCCCAACGATGCCATCGTCGTCGCCGATCCCGGCACACCATGCCCGTATACTTCCGCCTATTACCAATTGCGCGAGCCGGGCCGGCACTTCATCACCAACCGCGCGCACGGCGCCCTCGGCTATGCGATGGCCGCGGCGATGGGCGCCTGGTACGGCCGCCCCGGCACGCGCTGCGTCGCGTTGATGGGCGACGGCAGCTTCGGCTTCTGCGTGGGCGAGCTGGAAACCGTGGTGCGCCACAAGGTTCCGCTGCTCATGATCGTCGTCTCCAATTCGACCTACGGCTGGATCAAGGCGAGCCAGCGGGCGAGCTACGGCAAGCGCTATTTCTCGGTGGATTTCTCGCGCTCGGATCATGCCCGCATCGCCGAAGCCTACGGCGTCAAGTCGTGGCGGGTGGACGATCCTGCGAGGCTCGGCGATGCCATTCGGCAGGCCGCCGAGCACGGCGCTCCGGCGCTCGTCGACGTGATCGCGCAGTCGCTCGAAGAAGCGGCGGCGCCGGTCTTGCAGTGGATGGGCTGATCGTGTTCAGTGGAATTTCAGCATGGCCGCGGTGGCGAGCGTGCGTCCCGGGCCAATCTCGCGCCGGATTTCTTGCGCGATCATGCCGCCGGCGGGCGGTTCTTGACTAACCGGGCGGAGGAGACATGCAAACAGCACGACGATTGATCGCGTTTTGTATCGGTGTGGCGAGCGCTGCGATGTGCGCCCTGGCCGGCGCCGCTGCCACTGACGTGGCGTTTCCGGCGCGCCCGGTACGCATGTTGATCCCGTATCCGCCCGGCGGCGGCCTCGACCTGCCCGGACGCGCGGTCGGCGAGAAGTTCGCGCAGCAGACCGGCAGGCAGCTCGTAATCGACAACCGCGGCGGGGCGGGCGGGCTGATCGCCGGGGAGATCGTCGCCAAGGCGAACCCCGACGGCTATACGATCATCCTCGCGAGCAACGGCCAGATCTCGATTGCTCCGGCGCTGGTCTCGAAGATGCCCTACGACCCGCTGCGCGACCTGGTGCCGGTGACGCACTTCGTCGACACGCCCATGTTCCTGTTCGCCAACACGGCCTTCCCCGCGAAGACGGTGAAGGATTTGATCGAGCGCGCCAAGGCCAATCCCGGCAAGATCGGCATCGCGCTCTCCGGCGTGGGCGGCGTGTCGCACCTCATGATGGAGCTGTTCCGCCAGCAGGCGGGCATCAACCTGCTGGGGGTGCCGTACAAGGGCGCGGGCGCGGCGATGGTCGACGTCGCCTCCGGCGAAGTGCCGCTCATCTTCACCACCGCTTCTTCCGCCAAGCCGCTGCTCGACAGCAATCGCGTGCGGCCCATTGCCGTGGCGTCGAAAAAGCGCTCCCCCGCGCTGCCGAACATCCCGAGCTTCGAGGAGCTGGGCCTGGGCGGAATGGATGCCCCGCTGTGGATCGGCACCATGGTGCCGAAGGGCACGCCGCCGGCGATCATCGCCAAGCTTCACGCCGAGTTCGCCAAGGCGCTCGCGAGCAAGGACGTGCAGGACCGGCTCGCGGCGCAAAGTGCGGAAGTCGTCGCCGCCGGCTCGAAAGAGTTCGGAGCAATGATCCAGCGCGACACGCAGCGCTGGGGGAAGGTGGTGAAGACGGCCGGCATCAAGATCGAGAATTGAGGCGCCACCGGCGCGCTCGCGCACTGGCGGATGGAGTGAAGTCGGACCCGATCGCGGATCGCGCTCGCCGCCAGCGGCGGCTCGTCCGCGATGACGCTTATCGAAGGAGAGCGAATTGACATCCAGGAAAGCAACAGGCGGGAAAACGGTGTACGGCGCGCGCGTCGGCATCCTCATGCTCGATACCCAGTGGCCGCGCGTTCCGGGCGACACCGGTCACGCGGCGACGTGGCCGTTCCCGGTGCTGTACAAGGTGGTGAAAGGCGCGAGCGCGAAAGTGGTCATCCACGAAAAAGGCAAGGGCCTCGGCCAGGCGTTCCTCGATGCCGCGGCGGAGCTGGTGAAAGAAGGCGCCGACGGCATCACTACCACCGGCGGCTTCCTCGCCATCTTCCAGGACCAGCTCGCGGCGCACGTGAAAGTGCCGGTCGCGAGCTCCTCGCTCATGCAGATTCCGCTGGTGCAGCGCTTGCTGCCGCCCGGAAAGCGCGTCGGGGTGCTGTCCGTGCACGGTAACCGCATCACCGAAGAACACTGGCGCGCGGTCGGCGCCCCCCTAGACACCCCCGTCGCCGGGACGGAAAACGGCCGCGAGTTCACGCGCGTGCTGCTCGGCGACGAAATCGAAATGGATTACGCGCAAGCGGAGCAGGACGTGCTCGAAGCCGGCGACGACCTGCTCCGGCGTCATCCCGAGGTCGGCGCCATCGTCTGCGAAACCCACAACATGGGGCCCTACGCGCGCGCGCTCAACCACCGCCTCGGCATCCCGATCTACGACGTGACCACCTTCGTGCGCTGGTTCCATTCCGGGCTCGAGCCGCGCGACTACGGCCATCCCGGCTCGGCCACCCCCGGCGTGTGGCGGGAGCGCTAGCCATGGACGAGATCGTCGGCCTCGCGCCCTCGGGCTCGATGGGCAGCGGCTACAACCTCGAAGCATTCAAGCGCGGCATCGCGGCGCAGCCGCATTTCATCGGCCAGGACGCGGGCTCGACCGACATGGGGCCGTACTATCACGGCACCGGCGCCACGTTCCTGCCGCTGGCGACCTACCGGCACGATCTCGCGATCATGCTGCGGGCGGCGCGCGCGCAGCGTATTCCGCTGCTCGTGGGCTCGGCGCTCACGAGCGGCGCGAACGGCTCGCTCGCGCAGGCGGTCGAGATCGTGCGCGCGCTCGCGCGCGAGGACGGGCTATCGTTTCGCATGGCCGTGATCAGCGCCGAGATCGACAAGTCGGATCTGAAACGCCGGCTGGCGAAGGAGCCGTTCGAGAGCATCGGCCCGGGGCCGCTCACGCCCGAGACCATCGAGCGCTGCGGTCCCATCGTCGCCCAGATGGGCGTCGAGCCGTTCATGAAAGCGCTCGACGCCGGCGCCGAAGTGATCATCGCCGGGCGCGCTTGCGACGACGTGATCTTCGCGGCGCTGCCGATGCTCAAGGGCTTCGACGCGGGGCTTTCACTCCACTGCGGCAAGATCCTCGAATGCGCGGGCCTTTCGGCGGTGCCGACCGATCTCGCCGAGCCCTTGCTCGGGCGCGTACGGCGCGATCACTTCGAGGTCGAGCCGTGCCATCCCGATCATCGCTGTACCACGGTGTCGGTGGCGGGGCATTCGCTCTACGAGCGCGGCGACCCGTGTCTTCAGCCCGGCCCCGGCGGCATGAACGATCTCACCAACGCGGTGTTCACGCAGGTGGACGCGCGCCGCGTGCAGGTGAGCGGCAGCCGCTTCGTGCCGGACGCGCGCTACCGCGTCAAGCTCGAAGGCGCGGAGAAGCTGGGTTATCGCAGCATCGTGCTGGTCGGGATCCGCGATCCCTTCATGATCGAGGCGCTCGATCCGCTGTTCGCCGACGTGCGCGAACGCGCCGAGGCGCGCTTCGGCATGGCCGCGAAAGGCGTTCAGCTCAACTTCAGCGTCTACGGCAAGAATGCCGTGATGGGCGCCCTCGAGCCCGTGACCAAGGTCGACCCGCACGAGGTCGGATTGCTGATCGACGCGGTGGCCCCGGAGCAGGATCTCGCGACCGCGGTCGCGATGTTCGTGCGCGGCACGCTCCAGCATGCGAGCTATCCGGGCATCCGCAACACCGCCGGCAACATGGCCTACCCGTTCTCCCCCTTCGGCCTGCCGTTGGGGCCCGCGTATCGCTTCGCGGTGTACCACCTGATGCCGCTCGAGGACGCGTGCGAGTGCTTTCCGATGACGCTGGAAGAGGTGCGAAATTGAATGCCATTGCCGCCGGCGGGATGAACGAAGCAACGCCCCAGCGTGCGCAGACGCTGCTCGACCTTGCCAAGGTGATCCGCAGCAAGAACGCCGGGCCCTTCGAGGTGACCTTCGACATCATGTTCGACGATCCGGCCAAGTACGAGCGGGTGAAGCGATCGGGCGTGATCAACGCCGCGCGCATCGCCGAGCTGTATCGCGTGCGCAGGGACGACGTGCTCGTGTGCCGTGCCTACGATCCGGCGGTCGCTTTCAAGGTGACGATCCGGCGGCAGGTCGGTTCGGGCGATATCGAGGACCGCGATGTCTACGGCTGCCAGCAGCACGTGCCGCTGATGGCGCTCGAGGTAGCGGCCTAATGGCGCCGGACCCGATCCGGATCGGCGTCACACCATAACCAACCGAGGCGGCGGGCGCCTAATGGGAGCGATGTGATCATGGCGCCCCCGGCGCTTGCCACGCTCAGCGCGGGCGGCCGCGCGTGGCGCTACGTGAGCCTGCCGCAGGCCGAGCGGCAGGGCCCTGCGGGCGTATCGCGCTTGCCTTACGTGCTGCGCATCGTGCTCGAGAACCTGCTGCGACAGCGTCTGCTCGGAAGCGAACGCGCGGGCGATGTCGAATCGCTGCTCGCTTGGCGGGAGCGAGCGCAGGCACACGTCCAGTTCAGGCCTGCGCGGGTGATGATGGACGACACGGCGGGCTTGCCGCTGCTCGGCGAGCTGGCCGCGATGCGCGACGCGGCGAAACGTCGTGGCGTGCCGGCATCCGCGATCGATCTCGCGCTTCCGCTCGATTTCATCGTCGACCATTCGATCGTCGCCGACCATAGCGGCTGCGCCGGCGCGCTCGAGCGCAACATGGCGCTCGAGATGGAACGCAATGCCGAGCGCTATCGCTTCCTGCGCTGGGCGGGCCAGGCGCTGCGTGGCTTGCGCATCGTGCCGCCGGGACGCGGCATATGCCACCAAGTGAACCTCGAGCATCTCGCGCAGGTCGTGCGCGCCGATGCGGATGGCGGCCTCGCCTATCCGGATAGCATGATCGGCATCGACAGTCATACGCCGATGGCCAACGCACTGGGCGTGGTTGCCTGGGGCGTGTCGGGCATCGAGGGTCTGAGCGCGGCACTGGGCGAGCCCGTCGCGCTGCGCGTCGCCGAGGTGGTCGGCTGCCGGCTGAGCGGGCGCCTGCGCGCGAGGGTGACCGCGACCGACCTCGTGCTCACGCTGACCGAGCTCATGCGCCGGCACGGCGTGGTCGGCAAGATCATCGAATACATCGGTCCCGGTGCGGCGAAGCTCAGCGTGCCGGATCGCGCCACCGTGGCGAACATGACGCCCGAGGCGGGCGCGACGATGAGCTATTTCCCGATCGACGGCGAGACCCTTCGCTACCTGGAGTCGACCGGACGCGATCGGGCGCGCATCGAGCTGGTGGAAACCTACGCGAAGGCGCAGGGCCTGTGGTACGACGACACCTCCCTTCCGGGTTATAGCGAGATGCTGGAAGTCGATCTCGACGCCATCGAGGCGTGCGTCGCAGGACCGCGCCTGCCGCACGGGCGTGTCGCGCTGCGCGCCGCGCCGCTTGCTTGGGGTCAGCTCTTGCATGGTGCACCGTTAAGCCAAGCTTCGGGTCGCGAAACCGATCGCGAAGTGCAACTTGCAAGACCCGACCCCAAGCGCAATGCGCCGATTCGGCATGGCGACGTGGTCATCGCGGCGCTGACCAGTTGCACCAACACGTCCAATCCCGCCTTGATGCTCGGCGCGGGCTTGCTCGCGCGCAACGCCGTGCGCCGCGGCTTGCGCACCAAGCCCTGGGTGAAGACCTCGCTGTCGCCGGGCTCGCGCGTGGTCGCGGCGTATCTGCGGGCGAGCGGGCTGCAATCGAGCCTGGATGCGCTCGGCTTTCAGGTCACCGGCTTCGGCTGCATGACTTGCGTCGGCTTTTCCGGGCCGCTGGACGAGTCCATAGAAGCCGCCATGGCAGCGGGCGTGCGCGCGGTCGCGGTGCATTGCGGCAATCGAAACTACCAAGGACGCGCGCATCGTCTCATCGCTTCGACGTTCCTGGTTTCGCCGCCGCTGGTGATCGCCTACGCGCTGGCAGGAACCATGCGCGTTGATCTCACATCGGCACCGATCGGCAACGACCACGACGGCCGCCCGGTGTACCTGCGCGAGCTGTGGCCCGAGCCGGGCGAGATCGCGGAGATCGCCGCGGCGGTCATACGCTCCGAGCTGTACGAGCGCTCCTATGCCGACATCTACGCAGGTGACGCTCCCTGGGGGCAGCTCGAGCCGCCGCTCGGTCCCGATTTCGCATGGGATCCCGCTAGCACCATGATCCGGCCGCCGCCCGTAGCGACGAGCCCCGAGATCGTTCTCGAACCGGCCATCCGCGGCGCGCGGCTGCTCGCGCTGTACGAGGACATGGTGACGACCGAGCACATCTCGCCGATGGGGCCGATCCCGCGCGAGTCGGAAGCAGCGCGCTATCTCGAATCACTCGGCGTTCTAGCGAAAGACTTCGTGAGCTATGCCGCGCGCCGGCTGAATCACGACGTCATGGTGCGCGGCACGTTTTCCAGCCCTTATCTCGTCAACGAGCTGGCGCCCGGCGAGCCGGGCGGCTACACGCGCTACGCAGCCGACCGGCGGCTGATGACGATTTTCGCAGCCGCCCAGCGCTATGGCCGCGAGCGCGTGCCGCTCGTCGTCATCGCCGGGCGGGCATTCGGCGCGGGCTCGTCGCGCGATTGGTCGGCGAAGGGGCCGCGCGCCCTCGGCGTGCGCGCCGTGATCGCGCAATCCTACGAGCGCATCTATCGCGCGAACCTGGCGGCGGCAGGCGTCTGGCCGCTGGAATTCGATCCGGGCCATGACCGCAAGACGCTCGCGCTCGACGGTACCGAGTCGATCGACATCCTCGGCTGCGATCGAGCGCTCTCGCCCGGTGCGCGCGCTCGTGCGATCGTCAGGCGCGGCAGCGGCGAGACGATCGAGGTGCCCCTGGTCGTGCGGCTGGACAGCGCGCAGGAGCTGGAAAGCATCCGGCATGGCGGGCTGCTCGCGCGAGTGTTGCGAGAGCGCATCGAGGCTGCACGCGCCTGAGGCTCGCTGGAACGCGCGCGCATTCGCGTTCACGCCTTGACGCGCCATGGCCAAGTGAATACAGTCATGTCGACATCGATGGCTACCTCGCTTCAGTCCCCTCGCACCGCACCCGATGCCGACCATGCGACCGCGCAGCTCGCGCGCTTTGTCGCGGGCAGCCGCGGCGCGAGCTTGCCCGCGAGCGTCGAGCGCGCCGCGTGTCGCGGCTTCGCGAACTGGCTTGGTTGCGCACTCGGAGCGGCGGATGACGAGGCGGTGCGCGCTGTTCTCGCTGTCGCGCGCGTGTTGAGCGGGCGCGAGCAAGCCTCGCTCGTCGGCCGCGCCGACCGGCTCGATGCCGTCAACGCCGCGCTGGTGAACGGCGTCGCCGCGAATGCGCTCGATTACGACGACATGCATACGCCGACCCTCATTCACCCGACGGGTCCAGTGGTCGCTGCCGCGCTGGCGCTGGCGGAATCCAGAGGCGCCGGCGGCAAGGTGCTCCTGTGTGCGGTCGTTGCCGGTATCGAGGTGGAATGTCGCCTTGGCCTCGCGCTCTTTCCGCGGCACTACGATCGCGGATTCCACATCACCGCGACCCTCGGAACCCTCGGCGCGGCCGCGGCATCATGCGTAGTGCTCGGGCTCGACGCGGCGCGCACGCAGCACGCACTGGGGATCGCCGCGACCCAAGCCGGCGGCCTGCGCGCGATGCTCACGAATGCGTGCAAGAGCTTCAATATCGGCAAAGCGGCTAGCGCGGGAGCCTTGGCCGCATTGCTCGCCGAAGCGGGTCTCGACAGCGAGCCGGCGGTCATCGAAGCGCGGTTCGGGCTGCTCGATGCTTTCGGCCCGGCTCAAGGCGCCGAGGTGCTCACGCGCGATCTTGGGGTTCGCTACCTGCTGCCCGAGGTAAGCCTCAAACCCTATCCGTGCGGTGTCGTGATTCATCCGCTGATCGACGCCTGCCTCGCCGCGGCCACGCGCGGGGACAGCTTGCGGCCGGCGCAGGTGCGCGCGATCCGCGCGTGGGTCCATCCGCGTGCGCTCGAGCTCGCCGGCCGAGCGCATCCCGTCGATGCGATCGCGGGTCGTTACAGTCTTCAGCACGCGGCAGCGCTCGCGCTGACAAGCCGCGCGGCAGGGCTGGCAGCGTTCGATGGCGCGGACGTGAACGACCCCGAGCTCGTCCGCTTGCGCGAGAGCATGAGCATCGAGCCCGACCCCGCGCTCGCGCCGGCCCAGGCACGGGTCGCGCTCGAGCTCGATGACGGCGAGGTCCGCCGCGAGGCGGTCGATCACCCCTGCGGCAGCCCCGAGCGTCCGCTCGACGATGCGCAGCTGCGGGCGAAGTTCATGGAGCTCGCCGTGCGCGCAATCGAGCAACCCGTGGCGGAAGAATTATTCGAGCTCGGCATGGGGCTCGCACAAGTCGCGGACATCCGCGAGCTTGCGCGCCGCTGGAGCGCGCCCAGGCCATAGCGATAACCTTCAGAGACAACATGATGCTACGGTATGCCATCGGCGTTGTCGCGGTGCTCCTGCTCGCCGTGCCGGGCGTTTACGCCCAGGCCATAGCGCGCAAGCCGATGCGCTTGATTCTCGGCTTTCCGCCGGGCGGCGCCGTCGATCTGATCGGCCGCGCGGTCGCGCCGGGGATCGGCGAGGCCACCGGGAACACGATCGTGGTGGACAACCGCCCCGGCGCCAACGGCGCGATCGGCGCGGAGCTGCTGGCGAAATCGCCCGCGGACGGCAGCACCATCGGCCTGGTGAGCGTGAGCTCGCTGGTGCTGAACCCGCTGACGATGGCGCATCCTCCCTACCACGCGCTGCGCGATTTCACCCCGATCGGCAACGTCGGCCTGGTGCCCTTCGTCGTCACGGCGCACCCTAGCGTGCCGGCGAAATCGTTGCGGGAGCTGATCGCGCTCGCCCGCGCCCGGCCGGGCCAGGTCACCATCGGCTCGCCGGGCGTCGGCGGCCTGCAACACCTGGGCATCGTCATGCTCAACGATGCCGCCCGCATCAAGCTGCTGCACGTGCCCTACAAGGGCACGGGCCCGGCGATGACCGACGTGCTCGGCGGCCACATCGACGCGCTGATGGCCGCGGTATCGGGCGTGCTCAGCGCGGCCAAGGCCGGCAAGCTCAAGGTCCTGGCCATCACCTCGGCGGAGCGATCGCCCTTGCTGCCGGACGTTCCTACCGTGCGAGAACAAGGTTTGGCCGGATACCTCGTCGTCAATTGGTATGCGATCGTCGCTCCGGCCAGTCTGCCCGCGGCGGCGCTGGATGCGCTGCACGCGGCGCTCGTGAAAACGGTCGCTACAGCGGCTGTTCGCGACAAGCTCGTCGCCTCGGGGGTCGAGCCCAAGAGCGATGAAAGCCCGGGGGCATTCGCCGCGTTCGTCCGCGAGGAGCTCGCCCGCTGGGAGAAGGTGGTCAAGCAGTCCGACATGAAGAGACAGTAGCGGTTCCATGGAGGCCATGTTGAAACTGAAGGAAGTACAGAACGCAGACATTGTCGTGGTCGGCGCGGGCAACGCGGCCCTGTGTGCCGCGCTCGCCGCGAAAGACGCCGGCGCGAATCCCATCGTGCTCGAGACCGCACCGTTATCGGAACGCGGCGGCAACACCTTCTTCGTCGCCGGCTCGACCCGCTGGATCTTCAACAGCATCGAGGACGTGCGCGAGGTGCTCGACCTCTCGCCGGAGGAGTTGCGTACGGTCGACTTCGGTACGTATACCCGCGAGGACTTTTTCGAGGACATGGGGCGGCTCACGCAATACCGCTGCGATCCTGACCTGACCGAGATCCTGGTCGACAACGCGCGTCCGACGCTGGTCTGGATGAAGACCAAGGGGATCAAGTTCGAGCCGATGTACAAGGGGCAGTCGCAGAAGATCGACGGCCGGGTGAAGTTCTTCGGCGGGCAGGTCTGCAATTTCTGGGGCGGGGGCGCGGAGCTGAGCCCCGCGCTCTTCAGGGCGGTGGAGCAAGCCGGCATTGCGGTGTGCTACGAGGCTACCGCCCGTTCGCTCGTCTACGAGCACGGCCAGGTCCGCGGCGTGGTGGCCGAATCCGAGGGCGAGAAACACGAAATCCGCGCCCGCGCGGTCGTGCTTGCGTGCGGCGGGTTCGAGTCGAACGCAGAGATGCGCGCGCGCTATCTCGGTCCCGGCTACGACTTGGCCAAGGTGCGAGGCACGCAATACAACAACGGCGCGGGCATCCAGATGGCGCTCGACATCGGCGCCATGTCGGCCGGCCACTGGTCGGGTGCGCACGCGGTCGGCTGGGACATGAATGCCCCCACCTTCGGCGACCGAGAAGTCGGCGATGGATTCCAGAAGCATAGCTATCCCTTTTCCATCATGGTGAACGCGAACGGCGAGAGGTTCGTCGACGAAGGCGCGGATTTCCGCAACTTCACGTATGCCAAGTACGGCCACGTGGTGCAGCGGCAACCGGGGATGTTCGCTTGGCAGGTGTTCGACCAGAAGGTCGAGTACCTGCTGCGCGACGAATACCGCATCAAGCAGGTAACCAGGGTCGTTGCCGACAGCATCGAGGAGCTCGCGGCCAAGCTCGACGGCGTGAACGCCAAGGCTTTCCTCGACACCGTCGCCGCGTACAACCGCGCCGTGCAGACGCACATCCCGTTTTCACCGGTGGTGAAGGACGGTCGCGGCACCACCGGGCTCGCCATTGCGAAATCGAACTGGGCGAACACCATCGACACGCCGCCTTTCCAGGCGTACGGGGTCACCTGCGGCCTGACCTTCACCTTCGGCGGCGTGAAGATCTCCAAGACGGGCAACGTGCAGAACGTGGGCGGGCGCGACATCCCGGGTTTGTACGCGGCGGGCGAAATGGTCGGCGGGCTGTTCTACTTCAACTACCCGAGCGGCAGCGGGCTGGTTTCCGGCGCCGTGTTCGGACGCCTGGCGGGAACGAGCGCGGCGCGCTATTCGAGGATGGCATGACGCGCAGGGCGGCCTCGCTCGCACGCGAGCCCACCTCGCGGGCGGCGGACAGCGCCGAGCAGATTTACGAACGCATCAAGACCTTGGCAATGACCTTCGCCATCCGCCCGGGTGAGCGTGTCAACGAAGTGGAAGTCGCAAGATCGCTCAACGTCAGCCGCACGCCGCTGCGCGAGGCGCTCAACCGCCTGCTGGTCGAGGGGTTCCTCACCCGCGCCCCGAATCGAGGCTTCATCGGCCGGCCCCTGGACGCGAAGCAGGTGTTCGACTTGTACGAGCTACGCCGCGTGCTGGAAGCGAGCATCGTTGCCATCGCCTGTGAACGTTCGACCGACGAGGAGCTGGGCGAGCTCGAGCGCTTCGTCAAGGCGTCCACGGACAGGCCGGAAGACGCCAACGCATCCAGCCTGCTCGCGCTGGACGAGCAGTTTCACGAGCGGGTGGCGAGGCTTACCCGCAACGAGGAAATGCTGCGCGCCGTGCGTTCGATCAATGCACGCATCCATTATTTCCGCTGGATCGACATGCAAAACGGCAGGCGCCGCCAAACCCAGCAGGAGCACTTGCGCATCGTCAAGGCGCTGATGGCGCGCGACGCGCCCGCGGCTGCTCGCCTCATCGAGGGCCACATCGCGCGCCGGCTCGACCGTATCGTCGATGTGATTCGCATGGGCTTCGCCGAGATCTACATGCGCGAAAAAGTCCCGGCGCCGGAACGGGTCAGATGAAGCTCGCCCTCATCGGCGTGGGCGGGCTGGGCAGGATCGTTGCCGGACATCTCGGCCGCGATCCCGCCGTCCAGGTCGTCGCCGTCGCGGCACGAGCGCATCAGCGCGAGGCGGTGCGCGCGCTGCTTGGCGATGTCCCCATGGTCGCATCCGCCGGCGAGCTGCTCGCGTGCAGGCCCGATGTCGTCGTCGAGTGTGCGAGCCACGGCGCGTTTCGGCACTACGCAGAGCCGGTCCTCGCCGCCGGCATCGACCTGATCGCGGTATCGGTGGGCGTGCTGGCTGACGCCGGCTATCGTGAACGCGTGCTCGCGGCCGCGGCCGCTTCCGGCGCCAACCTGGAGATCCCGGCCGGCGCGATCGGCGCCATCGACGTGGTCGCGGCGGCGCGCACCGCGGGGCTTGCGCGGGTTTCGTACTCGACGCGTAAGAGCCCGCGCGCCTGGTCCGGCACCCCGGCGGAGCGCATGCTCGACTTGGCCGCGGTCAGGTCGCCGACGCTGTTCTTCGACGAGAACGCCGAGCGCGCGGCGCTCGTTTTCACCGAGAAGGCCAATGTCTGCGCCACGCTCGCGCTTGCGGGCCTGGGGTTTGAGCGCACGCGGGTGCAATTCTGGGTCGATCCGGCGGTCGACAAGAGCGTCCATCACGTCGAGGCCGAGGGCGCGTGCGGGCTGCTTGAGATCGAGCTTGCGAACAACGTGGCGCCGTCCGACGGTAAAGCGTCGGTGCTCACGGCGATGAGCATCCTGCGTGCGGTGCGCAACCGCGCCGCGGTGCTTCGCATCTAAGCCAAAGCCACCCGCTGAGGCGGCGTGCACATCGCGGCGGGCGGCTCGCCCTCGACCCGGCGGATAGAGTCGCCCGCCCATCACGGCGCAGCGCGTGCACACACGCGGCGCATGCAGTGCGGAGGTCTCGCGCGAGGCCGGGTGGTGTGGCTGAACGCCGACCGGTCGCGTTGCATCAGCGCAGTGCTTCGCCTCCCGGTCGCGAGGTATTGCTCAACAGCTCGAACTTGCGCTCGGGCGGCGTGCCTGCCTGGTAGTGCTTGGGGGCGAGCTTGGGCACCGTGACGGCGCTACAGACCTTGCGCACCCGATAGACTTCGATCGGCGGCGTGTAATCGGGCTTGAGCTCGCACGTCACCTCCACGCAGCCGATGCGTTTCAGCCAGGCACAGATGCGCACCTCCGCGCCGTTCGCATCGGTGATCTCCGTCAGGTACGACGCATCCGGGTAATACGGTCGGTTGGTTCCGTTTTCACCGCGCACGTCTTGCAGCAGCGTATAGAAGACGCCTTGCACTTCGAGCAATGCCAGGGCCTTCTCCATGAAACGCGTCAACGAGTCGGTGTAGGAGAATCCGCCCAGGACATCGGTGATCATCCGGAAGGTCCCCAGTTCGCCCGCGGCGTATTGTCCCAGGCGTTTGCCGTGCAGGTAGCAGACCTGCTCCGCGTCCAGGCCAGCCGCGATCCGGTTCCAGCGCGCCGTCCTGCGATCTTCGATCGAAATCGCAACCGCCCGCGCACGATGCTCGGGCCGGCGCCTGTCCTTGAAGAACACCACGTCGTACTTCGCCGACACGTAGTCCAGGACGGCGTTGCCCTCGCCGGCGCCGATGTCGAGCCAGCGATCGTGCGCTGCGAGCTCGGCCAGCGAGCGCCCGAACTCCGCCGGCAGGCTCATCGAATACGCCATCAGCGAACGGTCGACGAAATAGCCTCCGGGGACATTCTCGCCGCGGCTCTGGTAGATCGATGCCTGTTTCGATATCTCGCCGCTGAAGGACGAATTGGCGTCGCTCTGCGCACGGCTCATGCCACCGTAGAGGGCAAGCACGCCGAGCAAGGTCAATGTGCGTATGCGATTCATGTTCAATCCTGAAGCTGGGCGTGATCCGTGTGTTGACGGTCGAGCCGGGCTCAGCACGAGTCCACGATGTAAAACCCGGTCCGGCCTGCGCTCGGCATCGAGTAGAGCAAGCTTCCGGCGTTGCGCCAAGCCCGCTGTCACCGTACGTGATTGCGCGAGCGCGCGCCGACGACAGACCACGCACGGTCTACAATGACAGCACGATGGCGCGAACGGGGAGCGTGGATTCCACATCCAACAAGTGGCTCGTGACGGTCGCCGGCATGGCCGGCGCGATCGCCATGATCATGTCCTCGACCATCGCCAACGTGGCCGTGCCCACCGTGATGGGCGCGTTCGGCGTGGGGCAGGACCAGGCGCAATGGCTCGCGACGGGATTCATCGCGACCATGGTTGCGAGTCAGCTCTTGTCCGCCTGGTTCGTGCGCGCGCTCGGCGTGCGCGGCGCGTTTCTCTTCATCAACGGCGTGTTCTTCGCCGGCACCGCGATCGCTTTTTTCAGCCCCAGCTTCGAGATGGTGGTGCTAGGGCGGGTGCTGCAAGGTTTTTCCGCTGGCATCGTGCAGCCGATGACCATGGCGCTCATCTTCGTGCAGTTTCCGCCGGAGCGCCGCGGCCAGGCGATGGGGGTGCACAGCATGGGCATTCAACTCGCGCCCATGCTCGGTCCTCTGATCGGAGGCTTGATCATCGACACCGTCGGCTGGCGCGAAATCTTCCTCGTGCCGGTGCCGATCTGCGCGCTGGCGGTCGTGCTTGGCATGCTCTATTTGCCCGGGCGCGAGGAACAGGGTGCGCCGCCCAAGTTCGACTGGGTCGGGTATTCGCTGCTGGTGACCTCGATCGGGACCTTGCTCGCGGCCGGCTCGAACGGACAGCGCTATGGCTGGGGCTCGGACGCGATCGCGCTGTTGCTGGTACTCGGCGTTGCCAGCGCGGGCGCGTTCGTCTGGTTGCAGTTGCGCTCGGCATCGCCGTTATTGGATTTCTCGCTGTTCAGGATCCCGCAGTTCACGTCCGCGGTCATCGTCGGATTCGTCTTCGGCCTGGGCAACTTCGCATCCAACTACCTGGTTCCGGTGACGGTGCAGGAGGTGCAGGGGTTGACGCCCTTCCTGTCGGGACTGATGCTGGTGCCGGCAGGCGTGCTGGTGATCGCCGGCACGCCGCTCTTCGGTCGCATGGCGGACGTCTTTCCGGCCCATTGGATCGTGATTTGCGGATTGTGCCTGTTCGCGCTCGGCAACTACCTCATGAGCCGCACCGACGCGAATACCACCTTCCTGACCTTTGCGTGGCTGGTCATCGTCGCCCGTTGCGGCATGGCGGTGCTGGTCCCCGCGCTCAGCACCTCCGCGCTCAAGGCGCTCACGAGCGAGCAACTGCACCGCGGCACCGGTACGATCAATTTCATTCGCCAGCTCGGGGGCTCGTGCGGCGTCGCCTCTCTGGTCGTGTTCATCGAGCAGCGCACGCAGTTCCATGTCGAGGCCATGGCGGCAACCCAGACGGCGGCCAACACGGCGAGCATGGAGCTGCTGTCGCGGGTGAGATCGTTGCTGATCGAGGCGGGCGTATCCGAAAATGTGCTTGGCCCTGCCGCGCTGCACTACCTCGGCGAAGTGATCGAGGCGCAGGCCTACGCGCGCGGCTTCAGCGACGGTTTTCTCATGATCACGGTCGTATTCATACTGGCGGTGATACCGGCGTGGACCATGGGCAAGAGCCGCACGCGAGCTGCAAGCTAGCGCGCCGCGCACGCATGCAGAGCCGGACGAAGAAGCACGTGGTCGATCTTGCCGCCGGAGAGAAGGCATGAATCGGGTGCAGCGCATACTGTCGGGTCCACGCTCGCTCGCCGATGTCGCGGACGCGCTCGAGCGGCACATCGGCGACGGCAGCGACGAGGCGCGGTGCAAGGAAGCCCTGGATGCCTTGCGCGCAATCCGCCGCGATAATCCGACCTATTACTTGCGCGCGGCTTTGCGCGCCCTGGACGAGGAGGCTACGGCTTGCGAGCTTGTGCGCAAGGTGATCGCGGTGCTGCGCAAGTGGCGCTTCTATTCCGGCACCTGATCGGCCGGCAGGCGCGCGTGCTGCTCGTACGCAGTATGACCAATCCTTATAGTGGTTTTCTATTTGCGCATTTTGCGCCGCATAGTACGGATGCTAGCATTGGTCGCGGTCCGCCACGAGCTCCTCTCGGCGGCGGTGTGACCGAAGGGAAGGTCCGATGGATTTGAACAAAGACGACGTCCTCAAGATCCTCAAGATCATCGACGAGTCCGGTTACGACGAAGTACGCCTGGAGGTTGGCGATCTGAAGTTGCACGTGCAGAAAGCCGGCGCGGCCGGCCTGCCGGCGCAAGCGCCATCCCAGAATTTCGCTGCCAGCGCTGCACCTGCGGGCGTCCAGGCGAGCGTGAGCGCGCCTGCGGCAAAGGCGAGCGCGCCGGCCGCTCTCGCAGCTGCGCCGAGTTCCGCGGCGGAAACGATTCCTGCCGGCATGATCGCCGTGCGTGCGCCGATGCTCGGTACGTTCTACCGTGCGCCCTCACCCGGCGAAAGACCGTTCGTCGAAGTAGGCGACGAGGTCGGTGCCGAGGACACGGTCTGCCTGGTGGAGGTGATGAAGCTGTTCAATTCGATCAAGGCCGGCAGCGCGGGGCGAGTGACGAAGATCCTGGTCGAGAACGCGGCCATGGTCGAGCATGGTCAATTGCTCCTGCTGATCCAGCCCAAGTGATCGCGTTGCAACGCGACGCACGTGACCGGCGTGCGCGATGCCGGCAACAGGCGCTCGCTCGCATCCGTGGCGAGGTGGCGATCGCGGCGCCCTCGGCGTCGGGCTCGAGACAGTAGGCATGCGACGCTTGTTCGTGGCAAACCGCGGCGAGATCGCGGTTCGAATCATCCGCGCCGCGCGCGCGCTGGGCCTGGAAACCGTCGTCGGTGTATCGGCGGCGGATCGGGATTCCCTGGCGGCGCGGCTCGCCGATCGTGCGGTCTGTATCGGACCGGCCGCGGCCGCTGAAAGCTATCTCAACATGGCGGCCGTCGTCACGGCAGCGCGCGGCACCGGCTGTGACGCACTGCATCCCGGCTACGGCTTTCTGGCGGAACGCGCGACCTTCCAGCGCATGTGCGCGGAGCATGGCGTCACGTTCGTCGGGCCGTCGGCGGCGGCAATCGAAGCGATGGGCGACAAGCTGCAGGCGCGGCGCATCGCGGTCCAGGCGGGCGTGCCCACGGTTCCTGGCACCGATCGCGTCGCACGCGCCGAGGATGCGATCGAGTTCGGCCGGCGCGCCGGCTATCCCTTCCTGTTGAAAGCGAGCGCGGGCGGCGGCGGGCGCGGCATGCGCATCGTGCGCGCCGCCGGCGACGTAGCGGCTGCGTTCGCCAGCGCCAGCGCCGAGGCCGGCGCCGCCTTCGGCGACCCGACGCTGTACATCGAACGCTTCATCGAGCGCGCGCGGCATATCGAGATCCAGGTGATCGGCGATGTCCATGGCAACGTCGTCCATCTCGGCGAGCGGGATTGCTCCACCCAGCGCCGCCACCAGAAGCTGATCGAGGAGGCGCCCTCGCCGGTGCTCGACGACGCGCTGCGCGCCCGCATGGCCGAGGCGGCGGTGCGGCTGGCGCAACGCGTGCAATACTCGAGCGCGGGCACCGTCGAGTTCATTCTCGATAGCGATACCCGCGAGTTCTATTTCCTCGAGGTCAATACCCGCATCCAGGTGGAGCATCCGGTGACCGAGATGATCGCCGGGATCGACCTGGTCGCGGAGCAATTGCGCGTTGCGAGCGGCCTGCCGCTATCGATGCGCCAAGCCGACGTGCGCTTCACCGGCCATGCCATCGAATGCCGCGTCAACGCAGAGGCTTCCCATGACAACTTCATGCCTTCGCCCGGCCGGTTGACCTCCTGGGAGCCGCCGCAGGGTGCGGGCGTGCGCGTCGATACGCATTGCTATCCCGGCTATTTCATCCCGCCGTTCTACGATTCCATGATTGCCAAGCTGATCGTCCATGGCGCGGACCGCGGCGATGCGACGGCGCGCATGAGGCGCGCGCTCGATGAATTCGTGGTCGGGGGCGTCCATACCACTATTCCCTTTCACCAGGCCGTGCTGGCGCACCCGGATTTCGCACAGGCGCGTATCACCACGCGCTGGGTCGAGGAACACTTCATGGGGCCGGGCGCTCGATTCGATGTCGCAGCGTCGCCGCGGTCCGATCCAGCGCGCGCATGAAGAAATCGGCGTCGAGCAACATGGAGGAGCGAAGGCCGTGAGCGTATGCAAGCACATCAATGCCGGCATCGCCGCCGTCCTATCGATGGCCGCGACGATTGCCTGCGCGCAGACTTATCCGCACAAACCGATCCGCTTCATCTCTCCGGCCGCGCCCGGCGGGGGGTTCGACTTCGTGTGCCGCACCGTCGGCCCCAAGGTCGCGGAAGCGCTGGGGCAGCAGGTGCTGATCGACAACCGGGGCGGTGCCGGCGGCAATGTCGGCACCGCGCTCGCTTCGAAAGCCGCCGGGGATGGTTACACGATCGTGCTCGCCTACATCGGCACCATGGCGATCGCACCCTGGCTGTACAAGGAGCTCGGCTATCACCCGCTGCGCGACTTCGTGCACGTCACGCACCTGACATCGGTGCCCTTGCTCGCGGTCGTGCCGGCAGCGCTGCCGGTGCAGAACATCAAGGCGCTTGCGGCCTACGCCAAGGATCATCCCGGAAAGCTCGCGTTCGGATCGGCCGGCGCGTCCTCGCAGATGACCGGGGAGCTGTTCAAGATGTTGACCGACACCCAGATCACCCACGTTCCCTACAAGGGCGCCGCGCCCGCCACGCTGGATCTCGTGGCCGGACGCATCGCCATGGCATTCATGAGCCCGACGGCGACCACGCCGCACGTCAAGGCCGGGCGCCTGCGCGGTCTCGCGGTCACCGGCGAGACGCGCATCGGCGCGCTGCCCGAAGTACCCACCTCGCGCGAGGCGGGTTATCCGGGCCTCGAAGTCATGGACTGGTACGGCGTGTCCGCGCCGGCGAAGACGCCGAAAGCGGTGATCGCCAAGCTCAACGCCGAGCTCGCACGCGCGCTGCGCTTGCCCGAGGTCAAGGAGAAGCTCAACGCGGCCGGATATGAGACCGTGGGCAATACCGCCGAGGAGTTCACGGCCTACGTGCAAGTGGAATACAAGCGCTGGGGCGAAATCGTGAGGAAGGCGGGGGTGAGCGCCGAATGATCCGGCCGGCAGAAGCGGGACAGACCACGTTTTCCGGCCGCGGAACATCAGCACCTGAAGATCGCAACGCGGGCGAATTGGGTCTTGCCCCGTCTGTCCCCGTATTTCATTCTTATTGCAGAGACGACCGATGCGCGAAGTAAGAGTGATCGATACGACCCTGCGCGATGCCCACCAGTGCTTGTGGGCGACGCGCATGACCACGGCCATGATGCTGTCGATGACCGATCGGCTGGACCGTGCGGGATTCGAGGCGGTGGATCTTCCCTGCGGCGCCGCGCACGTGGACGTGGCGGTGCGCTACTTGAAGGAGCACCCCTGGGAAAAGGTGCGCCTGTTGTGCCGCAGCGTGACCCGCACGCCCATGTACGGCGCGGTCCACAGCCGCAGC
Source organism: Burkholderiales bacterium (assembly GCA_020848435.1). Taxonomy (GTDB): domain Bacteria; phylum Pseudomonadota; class Gammaproteobacteria; order Burkholderiales; family WYBJ01; genus WYBJ01. The sequence goes on from JADLAC010000089.1 coordinate 122,474, forward strand.
GGCACGGGCTTCAATGTTGTGCCCGATGATATCGGCCTGCTCTGGCTCGAACGCCTCGCCGCCAACGGCATGAAGCGCGTTCGGATCTTCGATCCGCTGGCGGATCTCGACAACATCATTCCGTTGCTCAGGTTCGCCAAGAAGATCGGGGTGTACGCGGTCGGCACGCTCGCGTACAGCCACAGTCCCGTGCATACGGATGCGCTGTTCGCGGCCAACACCCGCGAGCTGATCGAGCGCGCCGGGGTCGATGCGATACTGCTCAAAGACGCGGGCGGTTTGCTCACCCCGGACCGGATTCGCACGTTGATACCGGCACTGCGCGCGGTCATGCCGAAGGACATGCCGCTCGAGCTGCACAGCCACTGCGTGACGGGGCTCGCGCCGCTGGTCTATCTCGAGGGCGTGAAGCTCGGTGTCGACCGCGTCCATACCTCGATTGCGCCGCTTGCCAACGGCGAGGCGCAGCCGGCGACCCAGACGATCGTTCGCAACCTGCGCAGCCTGGGCTTCAAGGTCGAGCTGGACGACGCCATCATCGACGACTTGAGCGAGCATTTGCGCCTGATGGCCGAGCAGGAAGGCAAGCCCGTCGGCATACCGCTGGAGTACGACGCGTTCCATTACGAGCACCAGGTGCCCGGGGGAATGCAATCCAACTTCCGCTTCTCGCTCGCCCAGGCCGGGCTGTCGCACAAGCTGCCCGAGGTGCTGCATGAATGCGCGCGCATACGCTCCGAGCTCGGCTGGCCGATCATGATCACGCCCTTCTCGCAGATCGTCGGCACCCAGGCGGTGCTCAATGTCGTCCATGGCGAGCGCTACCGGATCGTGCCGGACGAGGTGAAGAAGTACGCGCTGGGCTATTACGGCAAGCTGCTCGCGCCGGTGGAGCCGGGCATCCTCGACAAGATCGTCGCCAACGGCTCCAAGGCGATCGCGCTCACGCCCCCGCCGCTCGAGCCCGCGGTGCCGGGGCTGCGCAAGAAGTATCCGGACATCGGCGACGAGGAACGCTTGCTGCGCTACTCCTTTGCCGGATCGCAAGTCGACGAGATGCTCGCGGCCGGCCCGATCCCGACCGAATACCGCATCGACCAGCCGCTGGTGCGGCTGCTGCGCGCTATCGCCAGGCGCCCGCGCCTGGCGCGGGTTCACATCCAGACCAAGGAGCTGCGGCTGGATCTCAGCGCGACCGCCTGAGACCTGCATCGAGATCGAAACGTGATGCGGGGACCACGTTTCCCGGTCGGAAAAACATCAGCACTTGAATACCGCAAAGCGGAAAGACGTGGTCCGCGTTTTTCGTAGGAGGACTGACATGATTTTGCGCAAACGTCGTCTCATCGCGCAAGCCGGCGCCGGCATGGCGCTCGCAATCGCGGCCGCGCTCGGCGCGGCACAAAGCTATCCCGCACGCTCGCTCGTGATGGTCGTGCCCTATGCGCCCGGCGGGGCCGTCGACCTGGTGGGCCGGGTGACCGCGGCGCCGCTGTCGGAGCGCTTGGGGCATAACATCGCCGTGGAGAACGTGGGCGGGGCGAGCGGCACGATCGGCACCGCCAAGGTCGTCGGCGCACGGCCCGACGGTTACACCCTGCTCATGGGCTCGGGCAGCGAAATCAGCATCGCCAAGCTGCTCAATCCCAATGTCAGCTACGACGGCGAGCGCGACCTGGCGCCCGTTTCACTGGTCGGCACGGCGCCGATGCTGCTCGTCGGCGGCAGCAAGTTGAAGGCGGGTACGCTCGACGATCTGCTCGCCATCGCGCGCGCGCGTCCCGGCCAGCTCACCTATGCATCCCCGGGCATCGGCTCGCCGCTGCATCTGGCCGGCGAGCTGGTCAAGATGCGGGGCGGCGTCGATATCGCGCACGTCCCCTACAAGGGCTCGGGGCCCGCCATGACGGATTTGCTCGGCGGCCAGATCGATCTCGCCGTCGCGGCCATCTCGACCGCGTTGCCGCACGTCAATTCGGGCAAGCTGAAGGCATTCGGCGTGACCGAAGCCAAGCGCTCGCCGGTCGCGCCCAACATCCCGGCGCTGGCCGAGAACAAGAGCCTGCAAGGCGTCGATATCGGTGTCTGGTACGGCCTGTTCGCGCCCGCGAAGACGCCCGCAGCGATCGTCGAGCGCTTGCACAAGGAGGTGGTCGAAGCGCTCAAGAACACCAAGCTCGCCGCCACCCTGGGCGAACAAGGCATCTCGATCGCCGGCAGCACGCCCGCGGAGCTGCGCCAGTTCATTCGCAACGACACCGAGAAGTACCGCAAGATCGTGCAGTCGGCGAACATCCGGCTCGAATGACGCCGCAAGCAACGGATCAGTGCATCGAGCGCTTGGCCAGGATGCGCTCTAGCTGGTAGCCCTCGACTGGCTTCACCAAGTGCAGGTCGAAGCCCGCTTCCCTGGAGCGGGCCTCGTCATCGGGCTTGCCCCAGCCGGTCACCGCGATGATGAGCGGCTGGCGTTCCGGGCGTTGCGCGCGCAGCCGCCGGGCGACCTCGAAGCCGTTCATGCCGGGCATACCGATATCGAGCAGAATGACGTCGGGACGCAAGAGCTCCGCCTCGCGCAAGGCTTCGATGCCGCTGTGCGCGACGTGCACCTCGCTACCGAGATGACGCAGGATCGCCGCGAGCATGGCGGCGGCATCGGCATTGTCGTCCACGACCAGCACGCGCCGTCGCACGTGCGACTGCGCCGGCCGTGAGCTCGATGGCTGCCGCGCGGGCGGCCACACTTCCGCCTTGAGCGGAAGCGAGACGAGGAATTCGGCGCCGTGGCCGAGTCCCTCGCTACGCGCTTCAATCCTGCCGTGGTGCAGCTCGACGATGCTGCGCGCGAGTGCGAGCCCTACGCCGAGGCCGGTACCGGCCCGGTCGACGTAGTCGTGGCCTTGCACGAACATCTCGAAGATCGCGCCGAGCAGGTCCGGGTCGATGCCGCGGCCGTTGTCGCGCACCGATATGACGACCTGCCGCGCCCCCTCTGCTTCCCGAATCCATGCCTTTACGCTGATCCGGCCGCCCGGGTCGGTGTAGCGCGCAGCGTTATTGAGGACATTGGTCAGCGCTTGGGTGAGCCGCATCGCATCGCCGTCCACGTACACCTCGCTGGACGGCATATCGACTTCCAGCTTGTGGCCCGCGGCATCGATGCCGGGCTGGGCAGCCTCCAGCGCGCGCGTCACCACCTCGACGATGTCGACGTCGCTCTTCTGCAAATCGAGCTTGCCGCGCGTGACGCGGCTGATGTCGAGCAGATCGTCGACGATGCGCGAAAGCTGGGCGCTTTGGCGGTCGATGGCCCGGCACAGCATGGGGAAGCTTTCGTCCTGCGGTTTCACTTGCTCGAGCAGCCGCGCCGCGTTGCGGATGGGGGCCAGCGGGTTGCGCAGCTCGTGGGCCAGGATGGCAATGAAGTCGTTGACCCGCTTGGACGCGGTTTCCAGCGCGGCCGAGTGGTGCTGCTTGGTCACATCCTGGGTGACCTTGGCGAAGCCGCGCAGGTGGCCGTCGCTGTCGTAGAGGCTGGTGACGACGACCTGCGACCAGAATCTCGACCCGTCCTTGCGTACGCGCCAGCCCTGGTCCTCGGTGCGGCCATGCTGGCGGGCGAGCGCGAGATTCGACCAAGGCCTGCCGCTCGCAATGTCCTCCGGGGTGTAGAAGCGCGAATAGTGCTTGCCGATGATCTCGCTGGCCTCGTAACCCTTGATGCGGCGCGCTCCGAGGTTCCAGCTCGTCACGATGCCGTCGGGGCTCAGCATGTAGATCGCATAATCCTCGACGCCCTCGACCAGCAGGCGAAACCGCTCTTCGCTTTCGCGTAGTTGCTCCTCCTGTCTCTTGCGCTCGGTGAGATCGCGCGTGATCTTGGAGAAACCGAGCAGCTGGCCGTTATCGTCGCGCAGCGCGGTGATCACCGCGTTGGACCAGAAACGGGTGCCGTCCTTGCGGATGCGCCAGCCTTCGTCCTCGTAGCGTCCCTCCATCGTGGCGCGCTTGAGCTCCTGCTGCGGCCACTGGCGCTTTCGATCCTCTTCGCCGTAGAAGATTTCGAAGTGTTGGCCGATGATTTCTTCGGCTTCGTAGAGCTTGATGCGCCGCGCGCCCGGATTCCAGCTCATGATGCGGCCCTCGGGATCGAGCAGGAAGATCGCGTAGTCCTGCACGCGAGCAATCAAGAGCTCGAACAGCTTGCTGTCGGGGCGCATTTCAGTGTCGGGCATGGCCGATGAGAGCAGCCACCCGATTATGGTTCAGTGCCATGAGCTTTACGAGCAAAACGGCGCCCGCACACGCGCTGTACATGGTCGATCGATACTCCCGCGCAACACCGAGAGGGACCGCGAATCAAGACCGCGAGTTGCATAAACCATGCCCGGCGCGCGCCGCACTGCTCGACGGGGTTCAGGCGTCTTGGTCGCCGGGTTCGTGGCATAGTATCGATTGCTCGCACGGGAGCGAAAACGAACAATTCAGGAGCAGCGCATGGCCGGATACCGCATCAACATCGAAGACAAGACGCTGGAGAACGAGAATTTCCGCGAGGTGCTTTTTACCGGGCCGCACAGCCAACTGGTGGTGATGACGCTGCGCCCGGGCGAGGAAATCGGCCTCGAGACCCATCACGACCGCGACCAGTTCATCCGTGTCGAAGCAGGCACCGGCGAGGCCGTGCTGGGCGGCGAGCAGCATGCACTCGAAGACGGCGTCGCAATCGTGATTCCGGCCGGCACGGAGCATAACGTCGTGAACACCTCGCGCACCGAAGCGTTGCGGCTCTATAGCGTGTATTCGCCTGCGGAGCATCCGGACGGTACCCTTCATCGCACGAAGGCCGAAGCCGATGAGTACGAACGCAAGCACCATCACTGATACGCGCGTCAGCGCCGCGTGAGGTCTTGTGCACGCTCGGTCCAGGTAGCGGCGGGCGCCGAGTAACGGCATCGATCTGAGGCGCTAGGGCCGGCATGCACGGCGACAGGCTGTTTCCGCTGCTGGTGGCGATCGTCACGCTCGCCTTCGCGCTCATCCTATGGCCGTTCTATGGCGCGGTATTCTGGGCGACGGTGCTCGCCATCGTGTTCGCACCGCTGTACCGGCGCATCGAGCTGGCCATGCGCGGCCGCGCCAGCTCGGCGGCGCTCACGACGCTCTTCGCCATCGTCGTGATCGTCATTCTGCCGGCGGCGATCCTGTCGGCGATCTTGTTGCAGCAGGGTTTCGGGCTGTACGAGCGCGTGCAGGCGGGCGAATTCGACCTCGGCCGCTACCTGCGGCGAATGATGGAGGCGTTGCCCGGCTGGGCCGCGAGCGCGCTGGAGATGGCGGGCCTCGACAATCTCGGTGCAGTACAGGATAAGCTCGCGGCCGGGTTCACCAAGGGGGTCCAGTTTTTCGCCTCGCAGGCGCTCAACATCGGCCAGAACACGCTCGAGTTCGTCGTCAGCTTCTTCATCATGCTCTACCTGCTGTTCTTCCTGCTGCGCGACGGCCGGCGCTTGTCGGCTCGGATCAAGAACGCGATTCCGCTGCGGGAAGATTTGCTGCGCCATTTATCGGAGCGCTTCACGACCGTGATCCGGGCGACGGTGAAGGGAAACATCGTCGTGGCCGCGTTGCAGGGCGCGCTCGGCGGGCTCGTGTTCTGGTTCCTCGGCATACCGGCCGCGCTGCTCTGGGGCGTCGTCATGGCGTTCCTTTCGCTCTTGCCCGCTGTCGGCACCGCGCTCGTCTGGGGTCCGGTCGCGATCTATTTCCTGGTAACCGGGGAGACCTGGCAGGGCATCGGGTTGGCGCTCTACGGCGTGCTGGTCATCGGCCTGGTCGACAATGTCGTGCGACCGATGCTGGTCGGCAAGGACACGAAGCTGCCCGACTACGTGGTGCTGATCTCGACCCTGGGCGGCATCGCCATCTTCGGTCTCAATGGCTTCGTCATCGGTCCCGTGATCGCGGCCTTGTTCATCGCCGTGTGGGATACGGTAGCGGCCGCGAAGGCCGATCCGGCCGGCGGCGCGCCTCGGGTCCAGTAGGGAACGTTCGCCCGTCTGTGAATCTAGCTCATCATCGGTGACGACGAAGGTGCGGCTTGCGCCGCTCGACGGGTTGGCCAGCGCCCGGCGCTTGATCCAGTCATCGAGCGAAGCTTCGCCGCACTCGAAGTTGGTCGATGCGAAGCGGCCAGCGGCTCCGGCGGATTGAACCGGCGCCGCTCATGTCAACTCGGCCCGCGCAGGCTCCCTCGCGTCATGCCGCCGCGAAGCGACCGACCCAGGCCGTGTAGCGATCGACGAAGCCTTGCAGGAATTTCTGCGTCCTCTCGTTGCCGATGCGCCCGTCGGGCTCGATCAGTCCTTCCTTGAACTGGACGAAGACCTCCGGCTGGCCCAGCGTGGGCACGTCGAGGTAGCCCAAGACAGCACGCAAGTGCTGCTGTGCCACCGCGGTGCCCACGGCGCCGATCGAGGTGCCGATGATCGCGCCGGGTTTGCCGGCGAACGAGTTCTTGCCCCAGGGCCGGGAGGCGATGTCGATGGCGTTCTTCAACACGCCGGGGATGGAACGGTTGTACTCCGGGGTGACGAACAGCAGAGCATCGGCGGCTTCGATCGCGGTCTTCAAACGCGCCGCCTGAGCCGGATAGTCCTGGTCGAAATCCTGCGAATACAAGGGCAGGTCGTCGATGCGCAGGTGTTGGAAATCCCATCCGGCCGGTGCGAGCTTCTGCACCGCATGGGCCAGGCGGCGATTGAACGAATCCTTGCGCAAGCTGCCGACCAGTACCGCGACTTTCACCTGAGCCATGATTGCCTCCAGTGGGTGGATCGTGCATTCGGAGCAATTCGCGCGCCCCGGCAAAGGCCATCCCGGCCAATCTGAAGGAACTGCGTCGTGTGGAACGCTCGGGCATTATATCCAGTCCAGCTTGATTCTCGTGCCATCGACGCGACTGCGACGCCCGGCAATGGCGGGAATGCAGATTGCTGACCTCGTCAAAAGTCGTAGTCAATGCGTCGGCTGATCATGCGCCCCGCGCGGGTGCCGTTCGCGGGCAAGAAGCTATCGAGACACGCCTTGAAACCGGTTCTGGTCGGTATCGATTCGAATGCCTCCGTCATCGCGCGGCTGAACGAGCAGTTCCGGCAATTCGCGCACCGCGCGGCCATCGCGACCGGATCGCCGTGGGGCTTCATTCTGGGCGCGATCGGCGTGCTGCTGTGGGCTTTGAGCGGGCATTGGTTCGCCTACTCCGAGGGCTGGCAGCTCGTCATCAACACCACCACGACCATCGTCACCTTCCTCATGGTGTTCATCGTGCAGAACACCCAGGCGCGCGACTCGCGCGAAATCCACGTCAAGCTCGACGAGCTGTTGCGGGCGATCGAATCCGCGCGCAACGACATCATCAAGTGCACCGATCTGTCGGACGAGCAGCTCAGCGAGCTGGAAGACAAGTTGAAAGCAACCGCGTCGCATAGCGAAGCCGAGCCGCTGTCGGCTGCGCTCATCGTCGGTGGCAAGTAGCTCGCAAGCGCACATGCGGCTGGTGCGCAGCCGCATCAGCCAAATCACTGACTTCGAGAACGTCGCCACTCGTCCGGCCGCGGGGATCCAGCCTGTTCTCGTTGCAGCACGAATTGCGTCTCGGGCATAATCGTTCGCGCCGCCGTAAAGGAAGAATTGGAGAGGTACGGTGCGCGACCCATCTCGTGCGCAATGCGATCGATCATGGCATCGAAGCGCCGCAGGCGCGCGCGGCTTAAGCACGGATCGAGCGAGCAGCGCTCGACAAACCGGCTGCCGCCTCGACTTCCCGGGAACATGCGGCGGCACGCCTGTGCCGATGTCACCCGGACATGCCGCGGCGATCGCTGCGCCGAGAAGAATTGTGCGCGCTCGCCGCGTATCATGACGTGCAGCGCATAGCGTCCGACGACCTTCGGCCTCAGGGCACTGGCGATTTCCGAGCACGGAGGAGATGTTCCATGGGCACACATACACCCGGCGTGGCGCAGGCTGTGCCCAATTCCAGCGGCGACGCGCCGCCGAAGACCCTGGCGCCGAGCGGCGCGTCGGATTGCCATATCCACATCTACGATCCGCGCTTTCCGGCCAACGTCGAGAAGATCCGCGCCGCGACTGTGAGCGACTATCGCCTGCTGCAGCAGCGCATCGGGCTCGAGCGCACGGTGATCGTTCAGCCGCGCAACTATGGCGTCGACAACAGCGTGACCGTGGACGCGATCGGCCAGCTCGGCATCGATCGCGCGCGCGGTATCGCGGTGCTGCGCCCCGAGGTGACCGATGCGCAGTTGGATCGTCTCGATGCCGGCGGCATCCGCGGCATCCGATTTACCCTCGCGGATCCGGCAACGGCCGTGGTGTCTGTGGACATGATCGAGCCTTTGGCCAGGCGGATCGCGCGCCTGGGCTGGCATGTGCAGCTCAACATGCCGGTCGAGGACATCGTCCGCAACGCGGCGATGCTCGCGCGCCTGCCGACCCGGATCGTATTCGATCACATGGGCAAGGTGCCCCACACTGCTCACCCGGCATGGCCGATCGTGCTCGGCCTGGTCGAGAAAGGCCAGGCGTGGGTCAAGATCTCTGGCGCCTATATCAATACCGAGATCGGCCCGCCGGACTATCCCGACGCCACCCGCGTCGCCCAGGCTTATGTGCAGGCAATCCCCGAGCGGCTGGTGTGGGGCAGCGACTGGCCGCATCCCGGGCCGAAGGTGAAGCCCGACGATGCGCACCTGTTCGATCTGCTCGCGCTCTGGGCGCCGGACGAATCGACGCGCCATCGCATCCTGGTGACCAATCCGCAAGCACTGTACGGATTTGCGCCGACCGTGCCATCGAGCCCGCTTGAGGCTCGCGCCTGAGCGTGGATCGGGCGGGTTGCCGCGATGCCCCCGGCGCCGCCCCACCGGACATTGAGCGGGCTGTCCTGATCGGTAGTGGAGATTTCAGGGCGCCGCCGCGCACGCGAGCATCGGGTCATACCGATGCTCGCGCCTGTGCGCCCCGAGGCAGGGCGAGCCCGGCACATTTGCACATGCGCGCGGCTTGCCCCGGCGATTTTTCGCGCTGCCTGCTGGCGCGGTCGCAAAAACATGTCATCATTCGCGCCTTGCGCGTTCTACCAGAACGTGAGGCGAGGAATCACAACGAGCATTCGCGCCCATGTCCCGGTCATTTCGAGCTCGAGGTCCGCAGTTGAGGAGCGCTTTGCCACCGTTCACGCCCGTCGCGGAGCCGCTGCATGTCCGATAGCAACCGCGTCGCCTGGACCGAGGGCCTGTTCCTGCGGCCCCAGCACTTTCAGCAAGCCGAGCGCTACCTCGAGAAACTATTGCGCGAGGCGGCGTGGCAGATGTTTCCGTACGGCTACGGCTTCGCCCGCATCGAGCTCGACCAGGAGCTGGGCAAGCTCGGCAAGCTCGGGCTGGCTGCGGCCAGCGGCATCCTGCCCGACGGCACGCCGTTCGATATTCCGCGCGATGTCGATATTCCGACCCCGCTGGAGATTCCCGATGCGGTGAAGGATGCACTGGTCGTGCTGGCGCTGCCCGTGCATCGGCCGGGGTCGGGATCCATGGGCCTCGAAAACACGCCCACCAACGCGCTCGCGCGTTATTTCGCCGCCGACTTCGAAGCGCGCGACGCGATCAGCGAGCTCGACAGCACGGCCGAGCTGAAGGTCGGCCGGCTGAACCTGTCGTTGCGCCTGCAACACGACCTCTCCGCCGCGTATACCAGCCTGGGCGTCGCCCGCGTGATCGAAAAGCGCCCGGACGGGCGGGTGATCCTCGACGAGGAATACTATCCGAGCGTGATCGATTGCCGCGCCACGGCCAAGTTGTTCGACTGCGTGAAGGAAGTGCACGGCTTGCTGCGGCACCGTGCGCAGGCGCTCGCGGAGCGCATCTCCCGGCCGGGGACGCAAGGCGTGGCCGAGATCGCGGACTTCCTGCTGCTGCAATTGTGCAATCGCATGCAACCCGTGCTGGAGCATCTGTCGCAGCGCGTGCCGTTGCATCCTGAAGTGTTCTACGGCTACCTGGTGGGGCTCGCCGGCGAGCTCGCCACCTTCGCCCGCAAGGATAAGCGCACGCCCGATTTCGGCGCCTATCGCCACGGCGCGCTGTGGGAGACGTTTCAGCCGGTGATGGAGCAGGTGCGGCTGGGATTGACCGCGATTCTCGAGGCTTCGGCGATCGCGGTGCCGCTGGAAGACATCACCCAGGGCTATTACGTCGGCCGCATCCAGGACGTGGATCTGTTGCGCAATGCCATCTTCGTGCTCGCGGTCAACGCCCAGGTGCCCGCCGAGATCTTGCGTGCCAGGTTTCCGCGCGAAGCGCAGATCGGGTCGAAGGAACGTATCCGGCCCCTGGTCGAATCGCAGTTGCCGGGCATTCCGCTGCGGCCCCTGCCGGTGGCGCCGCGCCAGATCCCGTACCACGCGGGCTATACCTATTTCGAGCTGGACAAGGCGCGCAGGCCGAACGACCCGGTCGACTATTGGAAGGACCTGGAGACCTCCCGGATGATGGTGATGCACGTGGCGGGCGATTTTCCCGAGCTCAGTTTGCAGCTCTGGGCAATCCGCGCCTCGTGACGCGCTTGTTCGGCGTGAGGACTGACATTCGAGGCGTGCAGTGAGCGAGTCGAGACTGCCGGACGAGGATCCCGAAGCCACCATCATGGCGCGGCCGCAGGCGCGCAAGGCATTTCAGCGCTCCGCGCTGCAAACCGAGGCGACGGTGGAGGCGGCGGAATCGCGCTCGCTCGATCTGGCGGCGGTGTCGGGCATCAATCCGCTGGTGGCGGCGGCCAATCCTCTGCTGTCGCTCGTCCCGCAGCTACGCTCCTCGGTGAGCTACGGCGATCTCGGCGCGCTACGCGATCTGCTGTTGCGCCAGATGAGCGGTTTCGAGAAGAGCGCCCGCGAGCGCGCGGTCGCGCACGAGCACATCCAGGTCGCCAAGTACGCCCTGTGCACGCTGGTCGACGAATCGATTGCGCTCACGCCCTGGGGTGGGTCGGGGCAGTGGGCGCGCACCAGCCTCCTGGTCACACTCTACAAGGAAGTGTGGGGCGGCGAGAAGTTCTTTCTCCTGCTGGGGAAAATGGCCGAGGATCCGGCCAAGAACCTGAACTTGCTCGAGCTGATGTACGTCTGCCTGGTGCTCGGGTTCGAGGGGCGCTACCGGGTGGCCGACAACGGCCGCGCGCAGCTCGAGGAGGTGCGCGAGCGGCTATACAACATGATCCGCAAGCAACGCGGCGACGCCGAGACCGCGCTGTCGGTTCATTGGCAGGGATTGCAGACGACGATCGGACGCACGGTTCGGTTCCTGCCCTTGTGGGTGTCGGCTGCGGTGGCTGCGCTCGTCCTGGCCGGGGTATTCATCGCGCTCAACATCAGCCTGAACCAGCGCTCGGACCAGCTCTTTTCCGCGCTGGCGGTGTTGAAGGCCCCGGCCCCACCGGCGCCGCAGGTGGCCGTGGTGCCGAAGCCGGTGCCGCCGCGGCTGAGCAAGTTCCTGACCGAGGAGATCAAGCAGGGCTTGGTCGAGGTGCAGGAAGACGAAACGACCAGCCTGGTGCGTATCCGCGGCGACGGCTTGTTCGAATCCGGATCCGCGACCGTGGATCGCGCCGCCGAGCCACTGCTCGGGCGCATCGCCGAAGCGCTCAACAGCGTGCCGGGACAGGTGCTCGTCACCGGCCACACCGATAGCCAGCCGATCCGCTCGGCGCGCTTCCCGTCGAATTGGCACCTGTCACAGGATCGGGCGGCATCGGTGCTGCGGCTCATGGCCAGGACCGTGAAGGATCCCGGCCGGATGAAGGCCGAAGGCCGCGCCGATGCAGAGCCGATCGCGCCCAATGTCACGCCGGCCGACCGCGCCCGCAACCGCAGGGTCGAGGTGATCCTCAAGGTGAGCGAGCAATGAGCCGCGCTTGCAGCGTTGGCCATAGCAGCGACGAACCTCGGACGCAAGCCACGAGCATGCCCTGAACCGGATCGAAGCAACGTGCGCAAGCTATTCAAGAACAGGTGGTTCCTCGGCGTCCTGATGGTGGCTGCGGTCGCCCTGGTGATCTGGTTCATCGGGCCGGCGATCGCGGTGTTCGACGTGCGTCCGCTCGAGCGCGCCGCCGTGCGCGCCATCGTGATCTTCGCGGTGGCCGGTGTCTGGCTCGGTATCGAGCTCGGCCGCCTGATCGCCGCGCGCCAAGCCAACAAGAAGCTGCTCGAGGGCATCGCGGGCGCGGGCAGCGGCCTCGCTGCCGCGCCGGACAAGTCGGTCGAAGAGGTGGCGCTCCTGCGCCAGCGCTTCGAGGAAGCGGCCGGCGTGTTGAAGAAGGCGAAGTTCTCCGGGCGCGGCGGCGAATCCCAGTTCCTCTACCAGTTGCCGTGGTATGTCTTCATCGGTGCGCCCGGATCGGGCAAGACGACCGCGCTGATCAACTCCGGCCTGCGCTTCGCCGTGGGCGAGGGCGCCGACGGCCACGCCGTGAAGGGCGTCGGCGGCACCCGCAACTGCGATTGGTGGTTCACCGAGGAGGCGGTGCTGCTCGATACCGCGGGCCGCTATACCACGCAAGAAAGCGAGCAGAAGACCGACGCGGCGGCGTGGCTCGGCTTCCTCGATCTGCTGAAAAAACACCGCCCGCGCCGCCCCCTGAACGGGGCGATCATCACGGTGAGCGTGTCGGACTTGCTCAGTTGGAGCGAGGCCGAGCGCATCCGCTATTGCGATGCCGTGCGCCAGCGCGTGCAGGAGCTGTACTCGCGCTTGGGCGTGCGCTTCCCGCTGTACGTAATGGTTACGAAGTGCGACCTGCTCGCCGGCTTCAACGAGTTCTTCGCGACCTACGGCCGCGACGAGCGCGCGCAGGTCTGGGGCATGACCTTCCCGCATACGCCGCAGGCCACGGCCGGCATCGACTATGCGGCGCTGTTCGGCGCGGAGTTCCAGGCGCTGGATACGCGCCTGAACGGCCTGCTGGTCGATCGGCTGCAGCAGGAGCGCGACCAGCAGCGCCGCGCGCTCATCTACAACTTTCCGCAGCAGTTCGGCGGCCTGCGTCCCTTGCTGGGCGAATTCGTGGGCGCGGTGTTCTCGGGCTCGCGCTACACCGAGCAGCCGATGTTGCGCGGCGTTTATTTCACCAGCGGCACGCAGGAAGGCAGTCCGATCGATCGGGTATTGGGCACGCTGGCGCGCAGCTTCAAGCTGGAGCGCAAGATCCTGCCGCCGTCGGTGGCGAGCGGCCGCAGCTTCTTCCTCACCGCCCTGCTGAAGGATTTGATCTTCCCGGAGGCGGGCTTGGTGGGCGCGAATGCGGCCCTCGAGCGGCGCCTGCGCGCGCTGTTGTACGCCGGCTATGCGACGCTTGCCCTGGTATCGATCGGGCTGCTCTCGCTGTGGGGCCTGAGCTATGCGCGCAACCAGGCGCTCATCGCCGAGTTCGAGGCGAAGACCAAGAGCGTGCAGGACAAGATCGAGAAGCTGCCGCCGCCGCAGGTGGGCGACCTGCCGGCGGTATCCGCGGTGCTCTCCGCCATGCGTGCCTTGGGCGAGCCTTACGCCGATCCCGGCTATTCGGTGCCGTTGTCGCTGGGGTTCGGCCTCTACCAGGGCGAGAAGCTCGGCTCACAAGCGCGGCGGGCGTATGAGCATGCGCTGCGCGATGCATTTCTGCCGCGGATCGCGCTGCGGCTCGAGCAGCTCATCCGCGAGGTCGACAACCCGGTCGCACTGTACGAGGTACTGAAGGCGTATCTCATGCTCTACACCGACAAGGTGCTCGATCCCAAGGGATTGGAGGCGTTGCTCGCCCTGGACTGGGAACGCAGCCTGCCGGGCGGTGACGGCGGCCAGTTGGCGAGCACCTTGCAGGGGCACTTGCGCGCCGCGCTCGCCAACCGCCCGCTCGACATGGTGCGCCGGCAGGAAGCTCAGCTCGTCGCCGATGCCCGCGCCAAGCTTTCGCGTGCCTCGCTGATCGATCGCATCTACGCGCGCTTGCAGCAAGAGGCCGAGGCGAGCCAGTTGCCTGCGTTCTCGCTCTCCGACGCGGCCGGACCGAACACGGCCCAGGTGTTCGAGCGCCGGTCGGGAAAACCGTTGACCCAGGGCGTGCCGGGGTTCTTCACGGTCAATGGCTATTACAAGGCATTCCGCCCGGCCGCGGAGCGAACCACGCAGCGCCTGGCACGGGAAGAGGCCTGGGTCCTGGGTCGCAAAGCGGGAGAGACACCGGTTGCCGGCGCCTCGGGACCGATCCTCGAAGACGTGCGCCGGCGTTATCTCGAAGACTACATTCGCACCTGGAACGACTTCCTGGGCGACGTGCGTCTGAAGCGGCCCGAGAACCTGGCACAGACCGTCCAACTGGTCCGGCTGTTGTCGGGGAGCGATTCGCCGCTCAAGCGTTTCGTCGTCGCGGCGGCCAAGGAAACGGCGCTGGCGGAGGCCGACGCGTCGATCCAAGCCGCGGGCGCCAAGGCAGTGACGGACGCGGTGGTGGATTCGACCAAGAAGGCGCTCGGCGGCCTGTTCGGCGGCGCCGTGAAGCCCGATGCCGCGGCGCCCCGGCGGCTCGAAACCATGGTCGACGACCACTTTCGCGAGCTGCGCGCGCTCGCCGCCGGCAAGGAGGGCGCGCCGGCACAGATCGACGCCATCATATCGAAGCTGCGCGAATATCATAGCCAGTTGATGGCGATGGAAGAAGCCGAGCGCCGCGGCGAACCCGTGAAGCCGCCGCTGGCGGCACGCGAGCTCGAGGGCGACGCGGCGCAATTGCCCTCGCCCGTACGCGAGGCCCTGCGCAGCGCTGCTTCTGCCGGCATGTCGCAAGGCGACAAGGCCAGCCTGGACAGCGTCATGAAAGCAGTGCGGGCGGCAGCCGATTTCTGCCGCAAGGCGATTGCAGGCCGCTATCCCTTCGCCAAAAACAGCGCGTCCGAAGTGACCGCGGACGACTTCAGCCGCGTGTTCTCCCCCGGCGGGGAGCTCGACGAGGTATTCAAGTCGCAGGTCGCCCAGCTCGTCGACACGTCAGGCCCGGCCTGGCGCGCGCGCGGCAAAGAGGGTCCGGCGCTCCCCTCGGCGGTGATCGCCCAGTTTCAGCGCGCGGCGGTCATTCGCGATGCGTTTTTCCGGCCGGGATCGAAAACGCCCGCGGCGAGCGCCGAGCTGCGCGTGTTGTCGATGGACGAACGGGTGAGCCACGTTACGCTGGAGGTCGACAACCAGGTGATGCGCTTCGACCGGGTCGCAGCGCTGGCGGTCAAGATCGGCTGGCCGAGCCAGCGTCCTGGCGGCAGCGTGCGCTTGCAGGCCTACCCGAGCGGCGCGACGCTCTCGATCGAGGGGACGTGGGCCTTGTTCCGCCTGGTCGAGCGCGGCAATCCCCAGCCCGGTGCCCAGCCCGACAGGCTGCAATTGGCCTACAACTTCGGCGGCGCACCGGTCGCCTTCGAGCTGCGTGCCGCGAGCTTCTACAACCCGTTCCGTCTGCGGGCGCTGGAGGAGTTTCAATGTCCCGGGAGCTGAGCATGGATCAGCCCGGAGAGACGGGCTTCTACGGCAAGATCCCGAGCCAGGGCGACTTCGTCAGCCGCCGTCTCGCCCAGGATTTCATTCAGCAGTGGGACGATTGGCTGCAGGCTTGCCTCGCGCACAACCGGAGCGCCTTCGGCGCTCGCTGGGAGGGCCTGTACCGAGAGGCACCGGTGTGGCGTTTCCTGCTTGCTCCGGGCACCTGCGGCGCGTCGGCCTGGGCCGGGCTGGTGCAGCCGAGCGTCGACCGGGTCGGGCGTTATTTTCCGCTCACGGTCGCCGCCGAGCTGCCGAGCGACATCGAAGTGCTCGACACCATGGGCGCGGCCAGCGGCTGGTATGAGCGCGTCGAGCACGCGGCCGCGGCCGCTTTCGACGCCGAGGTGCAGCTCGATGCGTTCGATCGCAGCCTGCAAGCCCTGTCCTTTCCGGCAGCAGCGCTGGTACGAGCCGATGCGGCCGACGATACGCTGCCGCTCGCCGAGCGCTCGGTGACGGCGTTCAAGGTGGCCGCCGGGAGCAATGACGGCTTGAGCGACGCGCGCGCCATCCTGCGCGAGGAACAGGTGAACGTCGGCCACCGCCACTGCGTCTGGTTCAATGCGAGCGCGCAGGCGAGCGAGCGTGTCCTGCTGGTCACCAGAGCGCTACCCGATGCCCAACTGTCATGCGCATTTTTCGACGGCGGGTGGCGAAAATTCGGCTGGGACAGCAGCAAGGCGGATGCCGTGTCGTCCGATTGATGCGGCGCCAGCGCGCTTCGATCGTGCGTGCGGAAGTATTCTTATTCTTGCGAGCGTAACGGGCGGGATGTAGACTGGTTCGAGTGTCCCAAGCTTGCAGTCGCCGAGTTGTCATACGCTGGAGGACAACGGGCTAGCGGCTGAGGCGCGCTGACGCTCGCGTGCTCCAGGGAGTGTGTGATCGGTTATGCCAGATCTCGATATCGAGCAGCTACTCTCGCCTGTCAGCGCGGACGACCCCGCGGGGGAGAATCTCGAATATGACGCCAGCTTTTCAGAGCTCGAGCGCGCCGCCGCCGGCAAGGAGGAACGTTACTCGGGGGGCGAGCTCATTCCCGCGGAGGAGCCCGACTGGAAGAGCGTGCGCCAGCTCGCGACCGAGCTGTTCACTCGCACCAAGGACCTGCGCGTGGCGATCCAACTCGTTCGGGCCGAGACTGCCATGGCCGGCGTCGATGGTCTCGGTGCCGGCATCGGCCTCATCCGCGGCCTGCTCGAGCGCTACTGGGATACGGTCCATCCGAAGCTCGAAGCCGAGGACGAATACGACCCGGTGTTTCGAATCAACGCGCTCGCCTCGATCAGCGATCCGGCGGGGCTGCTCGGCTTGGCACGCAAGGCGTACGTGGTTGAAGCGCGCTCGGTCGGGCGCTACAGCTTCCGCGACCTGGATATCGTCGAAGAGCGCTCGACCCCGGTCCAAGGCGAGACCGTGCCGACATTGGACCTGTTGCGGGCGGCGTTGCGCGAGGCCGGCAGCGATTTTGCTCAGGCACGGGTCGATCGGCTGCAACAGATCCGGGACGATCTGCGTGCGATCGAAGCGGTCTTCCGTGCCAATGCGCAAGGTGGCCAGACCCCCGATGTCGAAGCGTTGGATACGCTCATCGCCCACGGCATCGCATTCCTCAGCAGCGGCATCGCACGCGCTGACGTGCAAGGCGAAGCTACCGAGGCAGCGCAGGAGGCGCACGGGAGCGGCGATACGAGCGTGGCGGCAGGCGGCGGCGCGGCGGTCGGCGCGTTGCGCAGCCGCGCCGATGTAAAACGCATATTGGACCAGGTATGCGAGTTCCTGGAGCGATCCGAGCCGAGCAATCCCGCGCCGCTGCTCATCCGGCGAGCGCAGCGGCTGCTCGATCTGAGCTTCATCGATATCATCCAGGACCTCGCGCCGGAAGCCTACGGCCAGATCGAAAAGCTCGCCGGCAGTCTGCCCGCGGCGCAGCCGGCAGCGGAGCAATAGCGCGGGCCGTGTAGACGCTTGGCCCGTCGCTCAGTAGCAGGTACATCGAAACCAGGAGACAAGCCATGGCCCAGAGCAGCCAGAAATTCATCGCCCGCAATCGCGCGCCACGGGTACAGATCGAGTACGACGTGGAGCTCTACGGCGCGGAAAAGAAAGTACAGTTGCCCTTCGTCATGGGCGTGATGTCGGATCTCTCGGGCAAGCCTGCCGAGGCGCTGCCGCCGGTGGCGGACCGCAAGTTTCTCTCCATCGACGTCGACAACTTCGACGACCGGCTGAAATCGATGAAGCCGCGGGTTGCCTTCCAGGTGCCCAACACGCTCACCGGCGAAGGCAATATCAGCGTCGACATCACCTTCGAGAGCATGGACGATTTCTCGCCCGCCGCGATCGCCAAGAAGGTCGATGCGCTCAACAAGCTGCTGGAGGCGCGCAACCAGCTCTCCAACCTGCTCACCTACATGGACGGCAAGACCGGCGCCGAGGAGCTCATCGCCAAGGTGCTGCAGGATCCCGCGCTGCTACAGTCGCTTGCCGCGGCACCGAAGCCAGAAGAGGGCGGACAGGCGTAGCAGCGCCGCTGACCGTCATTGACGACGAACCTATCCGACAAGGTGGCATATGGCTGAAGCTCAAACCCAGTCCCAAGCGGCAGGCGGCGAACTGCAACTCGACGAGTTTTCCGCGCTTCTCAACAAGGAGTTCAAACCCAAGACCGACCAGGCCAAGGATGCGGTCGCGAATGCCGTTCGGACCTTGGCGGCGCAGGCGCTGGCGGATACCAAGCTGATCTCCTCCGACGCCATGAAGTCGATCGAGGCGATCATCGCGGCGATCGACAACAAGCTCACCGAGCAGGTGAACCTCATCATCCACAACGCCGATTTCCAGAAGCTCGAGGGCGCCTGGCGCGGTCTGCATTACCTGGTGAACAACACCGAGACCGACGAGCAGCTCAAGATCCGCGTGATGAATATCTCCAAGCAGGATCTCGCCCGCACCCTCAAGCGCTACAAGGGCACGGCCTGGGATCAGAGCCCGATATTCAAGAAGGCGTACGAAGAGGAATTCGGCCAGTTCGGCGGCGAGCCGTTCGGCTGTTTCGTCGGCGACTACTTCTTCGACCAGACGCCGCCGGACGTGGAGCTGCTAGGCGAGATCGCCAAGGTGTCCGCGGCTACGCATTCGCCTTTCATCGCCGGCGCCTCGCCGACCGTGATGCAGATGGAATCGTGGCGCGAGCTGGCCAATCCGCGCGACCTCACCAAGATCTTCGGCTCGCCGGAATACGCGCCGTGGCGCTCGCTACGCGAATCCGAAGACTCGCGTTATATCGGGCTCGCCATGCCACGCTTCCTGGCGCGCGCCCCGTACGGGGCGAAGACCAACCCGGTGGAGGCGTTCAACTTCGAGGAAGACGTCGAAGGCTCGCAGCACGATCGCTACACCTGGGCGAATTCGGCCTATGCGATGGCGACCAACATCAACCGCGCCTTCAAGATGTACGGCTGGTGTACGCGCATTCGCGGGGTGGAGTCGGGCGGTGCGGTGGAGGGTCTGCCCTGCCATACCTTCCCGACCGACGACGGCGGCGTCGACATGAAGTGCCCGACCGAGATCGCGATCAGCGACCGGCGCGAGGCCGAGCTGGCGAAGAACGGCTTCATGCCGCTCATCCACCGCAAGAATTCGGATTTCGCGGCCTTCATCGGGGCGCAGTCGCTGCAAAAGCCGGCCGAGTACACCGATCCTGACGCAACCGCGAATGCGAACCTGGCGGCGCGGCTGCCGTACCTGTTCGCGACCTGCCGCTTCGCGCACTATCTGAAGTGCATGGTGCGCGACAAGATCGGCTCCTTCAAGGAACGCGACGACATGCAGCGCTGGCTGCAGGAATGGATCCTTCAATACGTCGACGGCGATCCGGCCAATTCGTCGGAAGAAACCAAGGCGCGGCGCCCGCTTGCGGCCGCCGAGGTGGTGGTCGAGGAAGTGGAAGGCAATCCAGGTTACTACACGTCGAAGTTCTTCTTGCGCCCGCACTACCAGCTCGAAGGCTTGACGGTATCGTTGCGCCTGGTATCGAAGCTGCCATCGGTGAAAGGAGGCGGATAAATTACCTTGCCAGCATGAACATGCAATAGGAATATGGCTGCGGCCCGCAACGCATACCGGTCGCAGGTGTAGCGGAGTCATAACACGCGAAACAAGGAGACGGCAGCTATGGCAATGGACATGTTCATCAAGATTGGCGATCTCAAGGGGGAATCCAAGGACCACAAGCACAAGGAGTCGATCGACGTTCTCGCCTGGAGCTGGGGCATGAGTAACTCCGGCAGCGCGCATACCGGCGGCGGCGCGGGCGCGGGCAAGGTCAACGTGCAGGACCTCAACTTTACGAAGTACATCGACTTCTCCTCCACCGGCTTGCAGCTTGCATGTTGTAACGGCAAGCATTTCCCCAAGGCGCTGTTGACTGTGCGCAAAGCGGGCGAGAAGCCGCTCGAGTATCTGAAGATCACCATGGAGGAGGTGCTCGTATCGGCCGTTTCTACGGGCGGCAGCGGCGGCGAGGATCGGCTGACCGAGAACGTGACGCTCAATTTCGCCAAGGTCAAGGTGGAGTACCAGAAGCAGGATGCGAAGGGTGCGCCGGACGGCGGTCCCGCCACCCTGGGCTGGAACATCGCCGAGAACGTCAAGTTCGGTTAGGCGTCGTTCGATCCGGCGGAGAATCGATTACGCTCTGAGGCCGGTTGCACCCGCGGCCGGGTTGAATGCCGCGGGATCCCTGGGCGGTCGCTCTGTTGAGGCGGGCTCGCGCGCGGGTCGGCCCTGAAAGGCGCTCATGCAGTTAGCTGATCTATTGCGCGAAGCCCGGCTGGATGAGGCATTGGCGGAGCTGCAGTCACAGGTCCGGCGTACACCCTCGGATGCGAAGCTGCGCGTATTGCTGTTCCAGTTGCTCGCGGTGATGGGACAGTGGGATCGGGCCGCGAATCAGCTATCCGTGATCGCCGACCTGGATGCCAAGGCGCTGGCGATGGTCCAGACCTATCGCGCCGCGCTCGATTGCGAGGTCTTCCGCGACAGCGTGTTCGCGGGCAACAAGACTCCGCTCGTGTTCGGTGATCCCGCGGATTGGATCGCGCGCCTGATCGAGGCACTGCGGCACACTGCGCAAGGCCGTCACGCCGATGCCGAGCGCCTGCGCGCCGATGCCCTCGAGCAGGCAGCCGCGGTTTCGGGACAGATCGACGGGCAAGCGTTCGCCTGGATCGCCGATGCCGACAGCCGGCTCGGCCCGGTGTGCGAGGCGATCATCAACGGCAAGTACTACTGGGTGCCCTTCGAGCGCCTGCACGCGATCCAGGTCGATGCGCCCGAGGATCTGCGCGATGTCGTCTGGATGCCGGTTCGTCTCACGTTCGCCAATGGCGGCGAGACCGTGGCTTTGATTCCGACACGCTATCCGGGCTCGGAAAAACACGCCGAGGGAGCGATCCGGCTGGCGCGCAAGACCGATTGGATGCAGACCTCGGATGCGACCTACCTCGGCGCCGGACAGCGGATGTTCGCCACCGATACGGGCGAGTATCCCTTGATGGATGTTCGCCGCATCCGGATCGGCGAGGCGCTTCGCGCCGGCGAGGCCGATAACGCGGCCTCGGGCGAGGCCTGATCGTGGCGGCATGGGTACGTAGGCGCTCGATGCGGGCCGGCAGCTTCGCCAGCCTCGGACGGTGCCTGATCGTGCCGGTATTCGCACGCTCCCATGTCATGGGGATCGAGTAGGCGTCTGCCGCCGCTCGGTTCGCTCGCGGCACAGTCATGGCAGAGCTTCTCCCGAAGGATCGTCTGCAGCCCTCGCTGCTCGATCGGCTGATCGACGAGGAGCCCGATAAGCGCGCCGAAGCGCCCGAGCGGCGCGTGCTCACGCTGAGCCGGCTGCGCGAGTGTACGCTGCGCGATCTCAATTGGCTGTTCAATGCCACGCAGATGGCGGCGCCGAAGGCGCTCGAGGACCATCCCTACGTGGCGAGCTCGGTGGTGAACTATGGCTTGCCCGCCTTTTCCGGCACCACGGCCTCCGGTATCGACATTCGCGCGATGGAAAACGCCTTGCGCCAGGCGATTCTGAATTTCGAGCCGCGCTTGCTGGCAGACAGCGTGCGGGTACGCGCGCGCCTGATCGAGCGCGAGGAGAACACGCACAACCGGCTGTCGTTCGATATCGAATGCAGGCTGTGGGCGCAGCCCGCACCGATCGCGTTGCTGCTGCACTCCGACGTCGATCTCGAAAGCGGTCAGACGACGGTGCACGAGGCGGGACGGCGCTGATGGATCCGAGGCTGCTCGACTACTACAACCAGGAGCTGCAATACATCCGCGAGATGGGTGCGGAGTTCGCGCAGGAATATCCCAAGATCGCCGCCCGGCTAGCGCTGTCGGGGATCGAGTGCGCCGATCCCTACGTCGAGCGGCTGCTGGAGGGCTTCGCCTTCCTCACCGCGCGCGTGCAGCTTCGGATCGACGCGGAGTTTCCGCGCTTCACCCAGCAGTTGCTGCAGATGGTCTATCCCGACTACCTGGTGCCCATGCCCTCGATGGTGGTGGCGCAGGTGCAACCGGACCTGAGCGAAGCCGGGCTCGCGAAAGGCTACGAGATTCCACGCGCAGCCGCGCTCAACGCTCAGCGCAGCCTCGATGCAGCGACCGCGTGCCAATATCGCACGGCGCATTCGCTTACGCTTTGGCCGTTGCAAGTCACGCAGGCGTCGTACCGCGCGTATGCCGGGGACTTCCCGCCCGATTTGCCGCTCGCGCGCACGCCGCAGGCCGTGTTGCGACTGCGCCTGAGCGTGTCCGGCAACCTCAAGTTCAGTCAGCTTGCCTTGAGCACGCTGCCCTTGTACCTATGCGGTCCGGACAACATCGCGTATCGCCTATACGAAACCCTGCTCGCCGATGCACGCGGCGCCTATTTTTCGATTCCAGGACAGCGGCGGCTGCTGGGGCGTTTTCTTACGCGCGATTGCATCCGCGATCTGGGCTTTCGCGACAGCCAGGCGCTGCTGCCGCCCGGCCCGCGTACCTTCCAGGGACATCGGCTGTTGCAGGAATACATGGCGTTTCCGCAGCGCTACTTGTTCGTGGAGCTGGCGCAGCTCGAGCGCTGCCTGCGCCAGGCGGAGGTCTCCGAGGTGGAACTCACCATCGCGCTCGCCCACCACGAGCGCACGCTCGAAGACAGCGTCTCGCACGCCGATTTCGCGCTGCATTGCGTGCCCGCGATCAATCTGTTTCCCAAGCGCACCGACAGGATACATACCGATGGTTTGCGCGCCGAATACCATGTCGTGCCCGATCGGACGCGGCCGATGGATTTCGAGGTCTTCCGCGTCAACGCCGTCACCGGATATGGCGAGGGCATCGAGACGCAGCGCGAGTTCCTGCCGTTTTATGCGCTCTACGACCAGCGCTTGGACCAGGATACGAATGCCTACTTCACGCTGCGCCGCGAGCCGCGTGTGCTCTCGGACAAACAACGTCGCGTCGGTCCGCGCACGAGCTACGTCGGCAGCGAGGTCTTCATCTCCCTGGTCGACGGCCGCGAAGCGCCGTTCTCGGCCGACCTGCGCCAGCTCGGCGTGGAGACGCTGTGCACCAACCGCGATCTGCCACTGCGCATGCCGCTGGGCTCGCCCCGCGGCGACTTCGTGCTCGACACCACCGGGCCGGTTCAATCGATACGCTGCATCAAGGGCCCGTCCCTGCCGGTGTCGGCTCACCTCGCCGGGGAATCCTCCTGGCGGCTGATCGGACTGTTGTCGCAGAACTATCTGTCGCTGGTCGATACGGGTCCGCGGGAAGGCGCGGAAGCGCTGCGGGAGCTGTTGACGCTGTGCGCGGCGCAATTCGAAGCGCATACGCGCAAGCAGATTTCGGGGCTGCGCAGCGCTGCCTGCGCGCAGGTCGTGCGGCGGCTACCCACGCGCGGCCCGGTGGCGTTCGGCCGTGGCATCGAAGTCACGCTGGAGATCGACGAAAGCTCGCTCGGTGGCATGGGTGCGTTGTTGTTCGGGTCGGTGCTGCGGCATTTTCTCGGCCGGCACGTGTCGCTGAACAGCTTCGCGGAAGTCGTGCTCAAAGTGACCGGACGCGGAGAGGTGGTGCGATGGCCGCCGAGCATCGGGGCGAGAGCCGTCATCTAGCGCTGTTGCAGGCGCTCGCCGCCGATCCGCACCGGTTCGATTTCTATCGAGCGTTGCGCGAGATCGAGTGCGCGTTTGCCGACAAGCCGCGCATCGGCGAGGCGCGCCGCCCGCAAGACGAGCCGATTCGGTTCTGCCAGGCACCTTCGCTCGCCTTCGCACCGTCGACGCTGGCCGGCTTCATCCCAGCGCGCGAGGGCCGGCCTCCGCGCCTGATCGAGAGCTTCTTCGGATTGCTCGGTCCGAACGGGCCGCTGCCGCTGCATCTGACCGAGTTCGCCCGCGACCGCTTGCGCAACGCCGCCGATCCCACCTTCGTGCGCTTTCTGGATCTCTTCCACCATCGCCTGATCGCGTTGTTCTACCGCGCCTGGGCGCGGGCGCAACCCACGGTGAGCCTCGACCGGCCGGATCGGGACCGGTTCGCGCTCTACGTCGGCGCGTTCATCGGGCTCACGGCGCGCAGCATGCGCGCTCGCGATGCGGTGCCCGATGCCGCCAAGCTGTCGTTCGCGGGTTTGCTCGGCCGGCAAGTGCGCAATGCGGACGGTCTGGTTTCGATCCTGCGCGGTTACCTGCGCGTGCCGGTGGCGATCCAGCAGCTGGTGGCGCATTGGATGGATCTGCCGCAGGTCCTGCGCACCCGGCTGGGCCGCGAAGATGTTGCGCGCCTGGGCGAGACGGCGGTCGCAGGCGCGCGCGTGTGGGACTTGCAATCGCGCTTCCGGCTCGTGGTCGGCCCATTGTGCTACCGCGATTACGAACGCTTTCTGCCCGGGGGGCCGAGTTACGCGCGCTTGAGCGACTGGGTGCGTACCTACGTGGGCTTCGAGCTGAAGTGGGACTGTCGCCTGGTCCTCAAGGCCGACGAAGTGCCGCCGCTGCTGCTGGGCTACAACGGACGCCTGGGCTGGACGAGCTGGCTCGGCACGCGCCTGGGCGAGGGTCACGCGGACGACCTCGTCCTGGCTGGACATTGAGGCCCCGCCGGCGGCGCAGCGATCTGTCGGTGGGAATCGCCGCGACGCTCCGCGGCGCAAACGCGGGACGCGCTTTGAGACCAAAACCAAGGAGGTTACATGTCTGACATCAGCCGGGTCGCCCTGTTCGGCAAGCTCAATTCGCTGGGCTACAAGGCCATCGAAGGCGCGACCGTATTCTGCAAGCTGCGCGGCAATCCTTATGTCGAGTTGGTGCATTGGCTGCATCAAATCCTGCAGAACCAGGACAGCGACCTGCACCGCATCGTGCGCCATTTCGCCATCGATGCCTCTCGCCTCGCGGCCGACATGACGAGCGCATTGGATGCGCTGCCTCGAGGCTCCACCTCCATCTCGGACCTGTCGGAGCACATCGAGAATGCGGTCGAGCGCGGCTGGGTCTACGGCACGCTCAAGTACGGCGAAGGGGCCGTGCGCACAGGCCACCTGCTGGTCGGTTGCCTGAAGACGACGAGCCTGCGCAATGCCGTCTACGGCATCTCGAAACAGTTCCAGGCGATCAAGCCCGACGTGCTCGCCGACGATCTGGCCAAGATCGTCGAAGGCTCGCCCGAGGACGGCCTGGCCGCTCGCGACGGATCGCGCGTGGGCGGCGGCGCCGAGCCCGGCGAGGCGAGCGGGGCCATGGCCCCGGCGCAGATGGGCAAGCAGGAAGCACTCGCCCGGTTCACCGTCGATCTCACCGCGCAGGCGCGCGCAGGCAAGCTCGATCCGGTGAGCGGGCGCGACGAGGAGATCCGCCAGATCATCGACATTCTCATGCGCCGGCGCCAGAACAACCCGCTGCTGACGGGCGAGGCCGGCGTGGGCAAGACGGCCGTGGTGGAAGGCTTCGCGCTCAAGATCGCCGCCGGCGATGTGCCGCCGCCGCTGAAGGACGTGACGCTGCGCGCGCTCGACGTCGGCCTGCTGCAAGCCGGCGCGAGCATGAAAGGCGAGTTCGAGCAGCGCCTGCGCAACGTGATCGAGGAAGTGCAGGCCTCGCCCAAGCCCATCATCATGTTCATCGACGAAGCGCACACGCTGGTGGGTGCGGGCGGTGCCGCCGGGACCGGGGACGCAGCCAACCTGCTCAAGCCCGCGCTCGCGCGCGGCACCTTGCGCACGGTCGCGGCGACCACCTGGGCCGAGTACAAGAAGCATATCGAGAAGGACCCCGCGCTCACGCGCCGTTTCCAGGTCGTGCAGGTGCACGAGCCGAGCGAGGAGAAGGGTATTCTCATGATGCGCGGCATCACCTCGACCATGGAAAAGCACCACAAGGTGCAGATCCTCGACGAGGCGCTCGAAGCGGCAGTCAGGCTGTCGCATCGCTATATTCCCGCGCGGCAACTGCCGGACAAGGCGGTGAGCTTGCTCGATACCGCTTGCGCCCGAGTCGCGATCAGCCAGCATGCCGTGCCGCCCGAGGTCGACGACTGCCGCAAGCGCATCCAGGCGCTGGAAAACGAGCTGGACATCATCGGCCGCGAAACCGCGGTCGGCATCGAAACCGCCGAGCGCGAAGGCAACGCCAAGGCGCGGCTCTCCGAGGAGAAGCAGCGCCTGGAGACGCTGACCGAGCGCTGGAACGCGGAAAAGGACCTGGTCGAGCGCATCCTCGACCTGCGCGGCCGGCTGCGCGGTGGATCGGGCAAGGTGGAAGGCACGGCGAGCGCCCTGGAAGCCGCCGCGGATGCCGCCGCCGGCCAAGCGCCGGTGCAGGCGGCGGCCCCCGCAGCAGCGCAGGGCGCTGCCCCGACGCTGAGCGCGGAGCAGCGCGCGGCGTTGCTCGAGGAGTTGAAGCACGCCCAGGCGGAGCTGCACAAGCTCCAGGCCGATCGGCCCCTCATCCTGCCGACCGTCGACCATCAAGCGGTGGCCACCGTGGTGGAAGGATGGACCGGGATACCGGTGGGACGCATGGTCAAGAACGAGGTCGAGGCGATCCTGAAGCTCGCCGATACGCTCGAGCAGCGCATCATCGGCCAGCGCCATGCGCTCGACATGATCGCGCGGCGCATCCAGACATCGCGGGCGAAGCTCGACAACCCCAATAAGCCGATCGGCGTCTTCATGCTCGCGGGCACCTCCGGTGTCGGCAAGACCGAGACCGCGCTGGCACTGGCCGAAGTGCTCTACGGCGGGGAGCAGAATGTCATCACGATCAACATGAGCGAGTACCAGGAAGCGCACACCGTCTCCACGTTGAAGGGCGCGCCGCCCGGATACGTCGGCTACGGTGAGGGCGGTGTGCTGACCGAGGCGGTGCGGCGCCGGCCGTATTCGGTGGTGCTGCTCGACGAGGTCGAGAAGGCGCATCCCGACGTGCACGAGATCTTCTTCCAGGTGTTCGACAAGGGCTGGATGGAAGATGGCGAGGGACGCGTGATCGACTTCAAGAACACGCTCATCCTGCTCACGACCAACGCCGGCACGGATCTCATCACGAGCCTGTGCAAGGACCCGGAGCTCATGCCCGACGCGGAAGGCATCGCCAAGGCGTTGCGCGAGCCTCTGCTCAAGGTATTTCCTCCGGCGTTGCTCGGCCGGCTGGTGGTCATTCCCTACTATCCCTTGAACGACGAAATGATCGGTGCCATCGCGCGCTTGCAGCTCGGACGCATCGCCAAGCGCATCCGCGAAAACCACAAGGTGCCGTTCAGTTACGACGATTCGGTGGTCAAGCTGATCGCGAGCCGCTGTACCGAGCTCGAGAGCGGCGGGCGCATGATCGATGCCATTCTGACCAACACCGTGCTGCCGCGCATCAGCGAGGAGTTCCTCAAACGCATGATGGAGGGAAAACCGATCGCGCGGGTGAACGTGACGGTGACGGACGGCGATTTCGGCTATGCGTTCGATTGAGCACGCGCGCGCGCGCGTGCGCCGCCGACACCCGGCGCATCGCGGCGGATGCGGGACACGGCCGCGGCCGCTGCGGCCAAGGCGCTGCGCGGCGTGAATCCTCATCCCAGCATCGGGCGGGCGAAGGCGTGCCGCTTTTGCGGCCGCACGCTCGGCTTGCTCGAGCACTACTCGGGCGCGGTCTGTGGCGATCCGGCATGCCGGCGCCGTCACCTGGACGGGGAGCTCGAGCATTACCGCTCGCGGGCCGGGGAGCTTTCGGGGCGGAACAGTCCGCGCGATTTTGCGATCATCGTGGTACCGCATCGGCGCGAGGCGCTGGCGACGGCCGCTGCCGCTCGCCGGACGGCGCTGCAAGACCACCTGACGCAGCTCTGCGCGTCGCGCGCCGGCCCGCCGGTCGAAGAGGAGTCGTGCGATTGCGCACACGATGAAACCCGCGCACAAAGCCAGACCCACGCCGAGCCGCCCGGTGCGGCGGTGTGCGCCGCCTGCCGCGGCTACTGTTGCTATCACGGCGGGCGCAACTTCGCCTTTCTCGACGCGCAGGCGATCGGCCGGTTTGCCGCCGCGCAGCCGGAGATGTCAGCGGACGAAGTCGTCGCGGCGTATCTCGGCTACCTTCCCGCGCGCGCCTACGAGGACTCGTGCCTATATCATGCCGCCGCCGGCTGTACCCTGCCGCGTTCGATGCGCTCGGCCACGTGCAACGACTATGCATGCGGACCGCTGCGTGAGGCGGAGCGGATCCTGCGAGACGAGCGCGCGCCGGGGCTATTCGTCGTCGAGCGTCACGATCATCGCATCGTCGGCGGCGCGTTCATCGACTTGCCGCAGAGGCAGGAAACGCCCGGCGCGCAGCCGCAAGGGCAGCGCGCGCTGGTCGAAGAAACGTAGCGGGAATGAGGCTCGATCATATGGCGAACGGATACAATGGCGTATCGAACGCGCACTTGAGCGCGCGGCGCTGGCTCGTTCAGCGCCGTCGCATGCTGGCGCCGGCGCCGGCGGGCCGCGGCCGTTAGGGGAGCAGTGAGATGGGTCAAGCCACGGGCAAGTATCGTGTGGCGCAAATTGCGACCAAGCTCGACGCCGACGCCGTCTTGCTGGAACGCGTCACGGGGCGCGAAGAGCTCGGCCGGCTGTTCGAATACAGCGTCGATCTCGTCAGCGAGCGCGCGACCATCAAGCCGGAAGACTTGCTGGGGACGAATGTCACCTTGTTGCTCGCTACCGAAGACGAGGCGACCCCGCGCTACATCAACGGCTTCGTCACCAGTCTCACGGAGCTCGGCGAGGTGCGCACCACGGCCTTCAAGAGCGGCGTCGCCTACGGCTATCGGATCCTGGTCCACCCGTGGGCGTGGTTCGCCACCCGGCGCTCGGACTGCCGGATATTCAACAACAAGTCGGTGCCCGACATCGTCAAGGAGGTGCTCGGCATCTACGGCGGGGAGATCGCGGACAAGCTCTCGAACAAGCACGAGCCGTGGAAGTATTGCGTCCAGTATCGCGAGTCCGATTTCAATTTCGTCAGCCGCTTGATGGAGCAGGAAGGCATCTACTACTTCTTCCTGCACGAGAACGGCAAGCACCAGCTTGCGCTCGCCGATTCGCCCAGCGCGCATGTCGCGCATTCGAGCTTCGGTACCTTTCCTTTTCGAGAAATCGATGTACGCGCCATGACCGACTACGATTACATCAACGAGTGGTCGGCGGTCACTGCGGTCCAATCGGGCAAGTTCGTGCACAAGGATTTCGACTTCTTCAAGGCCTTCGCGGTCGAAGGGGTGGCGGAGAATCCTCGCTCGCACGCCTATGGCGACCTGGAGGTCTACGATTATCCGACCGAGGGCCTGGATACGTCCGGCGACAAGGAGATCAAGGAGCGCACCACGGGTTACGCGGCGGTGCGCATGGAGGAGCTGCAGGCACGCTACCGGGTGCTCAACGGCGCCGGCAATGCGCGCGGGCTGCAGGTCGGTTATCGCTTCAAGCTCGCGGATCATCCCGATGCGGGTCACAACGGCGAATACCTCGCCATCGCTGCGGACATCGGCGCGACGGTGAACGAGTACGCGGCGACGGGTGCGCACGGCGGAGGCGGTGCGGAGTATCGCGTGCGATTCCAGGCCGTCAAGGCCGAGCAGGTCTACCGCCCGCAGCGCTTGACGCCCAAGCCCGCGGTGCAGGGCGCGCAAACCGCGCTGGTGGTCGGCGACGGCGAGATCGATACCGACGAGTTCGGCCGGGTCAAGCTGCAATTCCACTGGGACCGGGCCGGCGGCATCTGCTGGGCGCGCGTCGCGCAGATGATCGCGGGCAAGTCCTGGGGCGCCTTTTTCATCCCTCGGGTCGGTCAAGAGGTGGTGGTGGAATTCCTCGAAGGCGATCCCGATCATCCGGTCGTCACGGGCGTGCTCTACAACGGCGTAGCGAAGACCCCCTACGCCTTGCCCGAGCACAAGACCAAGTCGACCATCAAGACCAATTCGTCGCAAGGCGGCGGCGGCTTCAACGAGCTGCGTTTCGAGGACAAGAAGGGTGAGGAGCAGATCTTCATCCACGGCGAGAAGCAACTCGACGTCCGCATCAAGAAGGACCGGCTGTCGTGGATCGGGCAGGATTCCCACCTGATCGTGAAGCGCAATCGGCACGAGCTGATCGAAAAGGACCAGCACCTCGAGATCAAGGGCGATCGCAACGAAAAAGTGGCCGGCATCGACTCGCTCAAGGTCGAACAGAACTTGCAGTTCAAGGTGGGCCAGAAGAGCGCGCTCGATTCGGGCCAGGAGATCCATCTCAAGGCGGGCATGAACATCGTGCTCGAAGCCGGTACCCAGATCTCGCTCAAGGTCGGCGGCAATTTCATCGACATCGGCCCGGCCGGGGTGTTCATCAAGGGCACCATGGTGTTCATCAACAGCGGCGGCTCCGCCGGCAGCGGCTCGGGTTCCTCGCCCGCCGCGCCCGAGGCGGCGACGGAAGCGGACAAGGCCAATCCGGGCGAGAAGGACGAGCCGCCGCTCAAGCCCAAGCCGCCCGCGGCGAAGAACTACAGCGCGCAGGCGGTTACGCTCAAGCAGGCGGCGCAGAACGGCGCCCCGTTCTGCGATCTTTGACCGAGCTGACCATCCGCGGCGGCGCCGCGGACGAGAGTAGACGACGAAGGACGACCATGCTGGGCCAGGAAGCGCTGAACGCGCTCAAACAGTTGCTGTGGACCACGCCCGAAGATCGCGTGTATGCACTGCTCGACGGCGCCAGCGTGCCGAGCCTGCTCGATCGCTTGTACGCCGAGCCGCGCCCCGAATTCGAATGCCTCATGCACGGCGAGCTCGCGCCAGACATGGCGGAGGTCGCCCCTTATCTCGTGAGCGTGCAGCGCGACGGCGCCTTCACCGACTGGCTCCTGACCCAGGGCTGGGGCAACCATTGGGGCATATTCGCGGTAGCGCGCACCGACATCCGTCCCTTGTGGTTCCACTTGCGCACGCTGAACGTGGTGTACGGCCCCGAAGGCAAGCCGATGCTGTTCCGCTACTACGACCCGCGCGTCCTGCGCGTCTTCCTGCCGACGTGCAGCCCGCAGCAAGTCAAGGAGATGTTCGGCCCCGTGGCGAGCTTCGTCGCGGAGGCTGACGCGCCCTCGATGGCGCTGAGCTTCGCGCACGTCGACGGCGAGCTGCAGACGAGCTCGCGCCAGGTCGCCCGCGCTGCGTGAACGGCGAACGAGCTCGACACCGGCGCGCGGCATGATCACGATCCGCAAGGAGCAGGTTGCAGCATTCAAGCAAGCCGCCGAGGCGCAATTCGAGCGCGGGCTGCTGGCCGGTCTCGCGGTGCAGTTCCCGCGGCTGCGTGAGCTTCATTGCGATGGCGCGCTCGATGAGACGGTTCGGCTGGGCATAGAAAGGGCGCGCCAGCACGACTTGCAAGCGAGCGCCGACGTCCAGCGTTATCTCTGGCTCATGCTGCTTTTCGGCAGCCACTGGGAACGCGACCCGCAGGTCGGCTGGGCGGCGGCCGCGCTCGCGGCCGAGGATCCGCCGCGCGCATCCGAGCGTATCGGCCGCGTCTGGGAGCAAGCGGAAACTTGGCGCTCGCGCGTCATGGGTCCCAACGACAGCTTGTATGTCGCCGCGCTGCACAGCCTCGACGGCAGGTCGGTCGAGGATCTGTGCAAGAATCCGAGCCGCTCGCAGCGCGATCTGCTGATTCAACTGGCCGCGATGTTTCCGCGCAAGGTGGCCGAGCTGGGCGACGACGCGCTGTACGATCTCACCCGGCTGGCGGTCGAGGCCTGCAAACCGTTCGAGCTGATCGATCGCTGGGCCGTCGTCCTGATGACCGAGCTCATGTTTCTCTTCGGCGCGGGATTCCTGGTCGATCCGCTGCATCCGTGGGCGCGCGAGGCCTTGCAGGCAAGCGCAGGCCGAGGGATCGACCAGCGGCTCGAAGCTCTGTTGTCGGCCGCGCAGCGCCGGGTGGCGCTATACGCGAGCTGATCCGGACAGGCATCGGACCACCATGCCCAAGTACACCGTAACGGGCGGTAGCGTCGAGGTCGACCTGCCGCCGAAGAGCGCCAAGCCGTCGCTTCTGCTCACGGAAAGGATGCGCAGCGAGCTGGAAGCGATTCGCGCCTACCGGCCGCGTCCCCCGACCAGCTATACGTTCTACGAAGTCGTCGATCAGTGGCTCGGCCCCTGGGGCAAGGAAGGCTATCCCATCGGCTACGGCAAGTACTACAACATCCTTTTCACCGAGAGCAAGCAGCTCATGGCCTCGGACATCGGCAGAACCTGGGTGCAAAAGACCACGGTTTGCCTGCAGGATGCGCTGATCGAGCTGGTGGCGACGGAATTCGGCAAAGGCAAGCTCGGCGCATTGACCGAGCCGGAGCTGCGGGAAGTCGCCTTCGAGAGCCACGTCGATTGTTACATCGGCGCCGGGCTGTCGCGCGTGCTGCTCGAAGATCCTTTTCTCATCCCTATCGTTGCCGCTATCCCGGCGGCCGAATTCGTGCCCGGCTCGGGCAATGCAGCCGCTTCATGGGGCCAAGCGCTCGAAGCAGGCGCACGCGCGCCCGCCGTCGCCCTGGGATGGCTGGTGGCCGTCTCCATGCCGGCGCACAGCGGCGTGCTGCGGCGCGCGGCACGCATGGACATGCAGCGCTTCACCCACGAAATGACCTTCGCCACCCGGCTCGGTCAGCTCAAGGACAGTATCGAAAAGGGCCGCTTCGACAATCCGGACAGCCTGAACGAGGTCATAGCGAGCCTGGAACGCACGGAGCTGCCGGACGCGCAGGATTTGCAATACGTGCGCAGCGTCTTGAGCGCCGCGACGGCGCGCCAGGGGATGTTGCTCGAGCGCTATCGCAAGGAGAAGGAGAGGGCGCCCAAGGAGGTGCGCGAAGCGATCGACAAGGTCCTGAAATCGTCGCGCAAGTGACGCGGCGTCGAAAGCGTCGCGCCCGAGCCGTACGTTGGGTCGAGCTACGGAATCATGTGCGTCGTCTGGCCCGCGAACTGTACCGAGATCACGCCTCCCCACACGCACATCAGCTTGGACGTATCGTTGAGGCTGGGCTGATTCGCGAGCAGCACGGTCGGCGAGCCGGGTGCCCACGGTGCGGGCGTATTCGGCACGCAGGGCATGGGCGTCAGCACGCCGAGCGCGGCTGCCGTTGCGGAGGCGACGGTGGGATTCGCCAGGCTGCTGCAAGCACCGAAGGGCATGACGTTCACCATCGGCTTGTGGTCCATGATGTTGGCCGCGGGCTGGTTGCTGGTGAGCACGCGGTTTATCGGCAGCACGACGAAGGTGCTCGGCGCCATGCCGAAGCTACATTGCAGCAAGGCACCGTTGCACACGTGTAGCGCCATGTCATTTCTCCTGATCGCGAATGTCTCTGCCATGGAGCGCGCAGGACAAGCCAGATTGTCTTGAGCCCTGCTGCAAAAGGCAAGGAAACTGCGCGCGCCGTTCGCCGCGTAACCAACAACCCGCGCTCGCAGCGTCATCGGGAGCAGTAGCGACGCGCTGCATGCGGTGCGCGGACGCCGGCGATGCGACCCGCGCTGCGCCGGATGCCTTGGCGCGACGCGCCAGCGCGACCGGCCGGCCGCGCATCGGACTACAATGCGCACGTGCGCTCCCCCGGGCCGCGGTCGACGAACGGAGCAGGCGATGCCAGGACGAATGCAATTCGACTTCAGCTTCAGTCAACCGGGCGCGCGCCGGCGCGCTCGATCCGAGGACGAGGCCGTCTTTCGCATTCTGGTGATGGGCGATTTCAGCGGGCGTGAACCGGGCTCGCAGCCCGATACGAACGCGCTCTCGTCCCGCGGCCTGCTCAAGATCGACCTCGACAACTTCGAACAGGTCATGCGCCGCTTGCACCCGCGCGTAGCGTTGTCGCCGCCGTCTGTATCGGTTGCGGGTGAGCCGATCGAGTTTCGTGCCGTGGACGACTTCCACCCCGACCGGCTGTACCGCGATCTGCCGCTTTTTTCGCGCTTCAAGGATTTGCGCCGGCGCCTGCTGGATCCGAACTCGTTCGACCAGGCCGCGGCCGAGTTGGGAGTCGCGCCGCCCGCGGCCGAGCCGGCGCCGGGGGTTGGCGCTGCCCCTGCCCCTGCCCCTGGTACGGAAGCCGCCGCGGCGATGGTCGAGCGTTTGCTCGGTCGCAAACCGGGCGCTGGCGCAGGCGAGCGCACCGCGGCCGCCACGCCGAGCCCGATCGATGCCCTGCTGCGCCGTGCCGTCGCGCCGCACATCCAGCCCGGCGCGCCGGCATTCCAGGAGCATTACCTCGCAGCAGTGGACGCGGCCGCGGCCGAGGCGATGCACGGCCTGCTGCACCTGCCGCGCTGGCAGGCGATCGAGTCGGCATGGCGGGGCGTGTACTGGCTCGTCACGACGCTCGAGCTGGGCGAGACGCTGGAGGTGTATCTGCTCGATGTGTCGCGCTCCGAGCTCGATGCCGACGTGGCACAGGCCGACGGCTCTCCCGAGCACATGATGCTTTATCGCCGTCTGGTGGAGGACCCCGGCCGAGATAGCGACGCCCGCAACTGGGCGTTGCTGGTGGGGTTGTACCGCTTCGAGCCCAGCGGCACGGATGCGCGCACATTGGGCATGCTGGGCGTCATCGCATCGCGGGCCGGCGGCCCCTTCGTCGCCGAGGCAAGCCCGGCCATCGTCGGCGCGAGCTCGCTCGCAGCTCAGGGCGATCCGCGCCAATGGCAGGCACCGGACGACGAGGCGGCCGAGGATTGGCGTGCGCTGCGCACGAGCGCGGTCGCGCCTTGGCTCGGGCTCGCGCTGCCGCGGATCCTGCTGCGCCTGCCCTACGGGGCGAAGACCGACCCGATCGATTCGTTTCCGTTCGAGGAGCTTGACGCCCCCGCGGCGCACGAGCACTACCTTTGGGGCAATCCCGCACTCGCCTGCGCCTTGCTGCTGGGGCAATCGTTCCAGGCGAACGGATGGGACATGGCGTGCGGCGACCAGCTCGAGGTAGGCGACCTGCCCGCGCACATCGTCGAGGCTGGCGAGGAAAAACGCATGCAGGCGTGCGCCGAGGTATTCCTGACCGAGCGCGCCGCCGAAGCGATCCTGGAGCGCGGGCCGATGCCGCTCGCGAGCTATCGCAACCGAAACGCGGCGCGCCTGCTGCGCTTTCAATCACTCGCGCTGCCCGCCAAGGCGCTCGCCGGTCCATGGGCCGACTAGCACAATCGACACGCGAGCCGGCGAGTGGCATCGACCCCGCCCACGCAGCGATCGCATGGCATACGTGCTCAGGAGGGCAGGCAATGGATGCAATCGCCCAATTCGCTGGGCACCCGGTCGCGGGCCCCGCGCCGGGCCAGGGGCGGCGGCGGGTTGCGTGAAGGCGGTACGAGTGGCGCGGCGCCAGCGCGAGCGCGTACAAGCTGGCGTAGCCAAACACCGCTCGGGTGCGCTCGACGCGGCCGAAGCCATTTATCGCCAAGTCCTGAGCGCGAACCCGGTTCAGCCGGATGCCTTGCACTTCCTCGGGATGCTCCTGTCCCAGCGCGGGCGCCGCGACGAGGGCATCGCCTTGATCGAGCGCGCGACCCAGGTCGCACCCGACTATGTGGACGCATTCAACAACCTCGGCAACGTGCTGCGCGTGGCCGGGCGGATCGAACAAGCGGAACGCGCCTACCGTCATGCGCTTGCGCTCGATCCGCGCGCCGCCAATGTCCACGCCAACCTGGGCGCTATCCTGAGCACGCGCGGCGATCTCGACGCTGCCGAGGCGGCATGTCGCAAGGCGCTGGAGTTCGACCCGCGCCATGTCCACGCCTACACCACTCTGGGTGTGGTGCTGAAAAGCCAGGGCCGGATGAAGGAATCGATCGCCGCCCACCTCGCGGCGGTCGCGTACGATCCGGACCATCCCGAAGCCTACAAGCTGCTCGGCTTGGCGTTGTGCGCCGATGGCCGTGCCGACGAGGCGCGCGAAATGTATCGGCGCTGGAGCGAAAGAGATCCCGACAATGCCGTTGCGCGGCATTTGCTCGCGGCTTGCGCGGGCGCCGCGATGCCGGATCGTGCCTCCGACGACTACGTGCGCGACGTATTCGACGGCATGGCGGACGGCTTCGATGCGCACCTCGAGCATTTGGACTATCGCGCGCCCGGCTTGGTGGCGCAGAGCGTGAGACACCAGGCCGGCGAGCCGCGCGCTGCACTCTCCATTCTCGATGCCGGTTGCGGCACTGGCCTGTGCGCGGCCTTCCTGCGGCCCTACGCGGCAACGCTCGCCGGCGTCGACCTGTCACCCGCGATGCTGCGTCACGCCGAAAAGCTGCGCCTGTACGATCGCTTGTTCGAGGCGGAGCTCACCGGCCACATGCAGGCGTACCCCGGGGCATACGATCTCATCGTGTGCGCGGACACGTTCTGTTATTTCGGCGACCTTCATCCCGCCATGCGAGCCGCACGTGCCGCATTGACCGCATCGGGACGGATCGTCTTCACGGTCGAGCATGGGAGCGCCATCGCGGCCGATCCGGGATATGCATTGGCGCCGCACGGCCGCTATGCGCATGCGAGGAGCCACGTGCTGGGCGCATTGGCCGCGGCGGATCTCACCTGTGTCACGCTTGAACCGTGTCACTTGCGCAAAGAAGGCGGCGTTCCCGTGGACGGGTTGCTGGTGTGTGCTCAGCAGCGAGGAGATACGGCAGTCGGCGTGTGGGGTAGCTGAGGTGATTACCCGCGAGCAACGAAACGGAAGCAGCACCCATGAATGAAGCATCCGGTGAAACCACCCAGGTCACGGTCGAGGAGGCGATACGCGCCGCGATAGCGCTGCATCGCGGCGGCTTGCTGGATGACGCCGAAGCGCTGTACCAGCGCGTGCTGGAGACGGCGCCGGCAAGCGCCGATGCGTTGCACTTCCTCGGCCTGCTGCTGCGCCAGCGCGAACGCCGCGGCGAGGCGCTCGATCTCATGCGCAAGGCGGTCGCCGCGGCGCCCGATTTCGCCAGCGCCCACAACAATCTCGGCAACCTGCTGTGCGAGGCGGGCGAGCTCGAGGAGGCAGCGGATCATCTGCAGCGCGCGCTCGAGCTGGAGCCGAACGACCCGCGCGTGTTCAACAACCTCGGCAACATCGCGCGCGCCGCGGGCGATACCGAAGCTGCCATACGTTGCTTCGAGCGCGCCCTGGAGCTGTCGCCCGAATTCCCGTTGCCCTACGAGAACCTGGGCCGGATCTACATTCGAGCGGGCGACATTGCGCGAGCGCACACGCTGTTCTGCAAGGCCGTCGCCCTGGACGAGAGCCTGTCCCACTCCCGGCAGTTCGTCGGCATGGCGCTGTGCGAGCTCGGACGCTTCGACGAGGCGCGCAAGTATTACGAGAAGTGGATCGCCGCGGAGCCGGACAACCCGGTGCCGCGTCACCTGCTGGCGAGCGTTGCGGAGGGCGCGCCGCCCGCACGCGCCACCGACGAATACGTGCGCACGGTGTTCGATACGTTTGCCGCCACTTTCGACGTGCATTTGCAGCGCTTGCAGTATCGAGCGCCCGCGCTGGTGGTGGACGCGCTGCGCGGCTGCCTGAGCGCGCGTGCGAGCGCGGGGGTGGTGCTCGACGCGGGCTGCGGGACGGGGTTGTGTGGCCCGCTTCTGCGCCCGCTCGCGCGCGTCCTGGACGGCGTGGATCTTTCGCCGCGCATGCTGGATCAGGCGCGTGCGTCCGGACATTACGACGCGCTGTTCGAAGCCGAGCTGACGCGCTTCATGCGCGAGCACCCCGAGGGCTACGACGCGATCACTTGCGCCGACACGTTGTGCTATTTCGGCGAGCTCGACGAGGTCGCGCAAGCGGCGGCGAGCGCGCTTCGCCCCGGGGGGCGTTTCGTCTTCACGGTCGAGGCGCTCGATGCCGCGAGCGCGGGCGTGCGCTATCGCATGAATTCGAGCGGGCGCTACGCGCATGCCGAGCATTACGTGCGCAGCGCGCTGCGCGCGGCCGGGCTTGCGCTCGTCGCTATCGAGCATCCGTGGCTGCGCATGGAAATCGGCAAGGAAGTGAGCGGGCTGCTGGTCGTGGCGCTGCGCGCGCGAGCGTGAATGGCACTCGCACGCTTGGTCGCGGCGGCGCTCGGTACGCCGATCGCTTCGCTGATCTTCCTGCCGGCAGTCCAAGGTCGAGCGCGTGCATTCGGTCACACTGGACAAGAGTTTTCACCATGGCCCTCAGCATGCCGGTGTCTCGCCCGCTTTTCGGGTTGCTGAGGCGATGACGAAACTTGTAGTATGTCGACAGGTTCGGTCGGGTTGCTTCGATTCGATCCGCTCCGTCTCATGCCGTCGCATCCTCCGCGGCGCGTACCAGAACGGATTGCGCCGCTGTCGTGCAGACCCAAGGAGTAATGTTATGAAGCGCGCATCCCGGTGTTTGCTCCTCACTGCAATGGCATCGCCATACGCCGGCGCCGTTGATTTCATCGACGTGGCACCGGTCGTGGCGGTCACGCCGTTGTACGGGCCGGTCAACGACGCGCGCGACTGCGGGCCCGGCGCACCACCCGGCGCCGCGCCGCAAGTCGTCGCCGGCGTGCCGCAGCCCATGGTACCTGGCCAACCCATGGGCGGCGTGCCGCCGCAGCAACCCGTGCCGCCCCAGGATCGCGGCATGATTGCACCCGCGGTCGGCGGCGTGGCGGGCGCCTTGCTCGGCAGCCAGGTCGGTTCGGGCCGCGGCCGCGATGCCGCAACCGCGGTCGGCGCCGTCGCCGGTACCGTCATCGCCGACCGGGTTGCCAACCCCAATAGTCCCAGCTCGACCACCGGTGCGGTGGTGGGCGGAGCGGCCGGCGCGCTGCTCGGTAATCAGGTCGGGCAGGGTTCGGGCCGCACGGCGGCCACCGCGGCCGGGGCCATCGGCGGCGCGATGATCGGTGATCGCATGATGAGCGGCGCGCCGCCTGCACCCGCGCCGGTTGCGGGCGCCACCGTCTTGGGCCAAACACAACCACTTGCACAAGCACAGCCCTGCCGGGTGGTCGATGGCGTGACCCGCGAGGCCCTGCGCGGCTACTCGGTGGTTTACCGTTATGCCGGTCGCGACATCACCACCACGATGCCGTACCACCCGGGCAACAGCATTCGGATCGCGGTCGGTGCCGCCGACAGCATGACCGCACGGCCGGCCGCGCCGCCACCCCCGCCGCCGGGCGCTTATTACCCCGCCCCTACCGGGACCGTGCCGCCGCAGGCGGTCTATCCGCAGGTGCCCGGCGGCGTTCAATACGTGCCGCGATAGCGCACGCTGGCGCAGCGGCGCGTTGGTGCTTGCGAGCGAGGCACGAGGCAGCTAGACATCATGTGCATGTATTGACCTGCCGCACCTCAAGTTGACGCGGGTTACGCTTGGGGTTTGTTCAACCGGCGGCGCAGAGCCGCAATTGAGGGGGCAGGTCATGAAAGAGTTTAGCAAG